>DHVB01000019.1 GCA_002412425.1 Bacteroidales bacterium UBA5219
GGTGAAAAAAAAGAGGCTGTTTTTGCTTTTGAGACAGCCTCTCTTAACTATACAAATCCGAGCGTGGTAGAATTAAACATTAAAAAAAAGCACCAATTACGGTGCTTTTTTATTTTTGTTTAAAAGTTTTTAAAAAGTTATGCTTTTTTCACAGCTTCCATACCTTTATCAATAGCTTGTTGATTTAGAGGTAATAGGTGGTGGTTACGTTCTGGGATTGATAATTTTAATCCAGCTATAACGTTTTCCATTTTTACTATAGGTTTAATTTTTAGATATGCACCAAGCATAATCATATTAAACACTTTAGCATTACCTAATTCAGATGCTATGTTAGTTGCATCAACTTTATAAATGTTGATGTCTGTACGAGTTGGTGGAGTAGAAATACCGTTTGGGTCGTATAATAAAGTACCGCCTGGTTTCACAGTTGCTTCAAACTTATCCATTGATTGTTGGTTAAGAATGATAGCTGTGTCATATTTTGCTAATATAGGAGAACTAATTCTCTCGTCGCTAATAATAACGGTAACATTAGAAGTACCACCACGCATTTCTGGTCCGTAAGAGGGCATCCACGAAACTTCTTGTCCTTGGCTAATTCCTGAATATCCAAGAATTTTACCCATTGAAAGAACTCCTTGTCCGCCAAAACCTGCTATAATAATTTCTTCAGTCATAATTTTAATTTTTATTTATTAACAATTTTACCGTCAACTTTCATATCTCCAATTGGATAGAAAGGGAACATGTTTTCAACCATCCATTCGTTTGCTTTTACTGGAGGTAATTTCCAACCAGAGTTACAGTTAGAAACTATTTCAACAAAAGAAACGCCACGGTTTAATTTTTGATTTTCAAAAGCTGTACGAATTGCTTTTTTAGTTTGGCGTACTGCACGAGGAGTATGAACTGATTGACGAGTTACATAATAAGTTCCTGGAAGCAAAGCTAACAATTCGGTAATTTTTAGTGGATTACCCATTATTGAGGTATCGCGTCCATAAGGGCATGTTGCAGTAGGCATTCCTTCTAGAGTAGTAGGAGCCATTTGTCCGCCAGTCATACCATAAATACCATTATTGATAAAAATGATTGTAATATTTTCGCCTCTATTGCACGCATGAATTGTTTCTGCAGTACCAATTGCAGCTAAGTCGCCGTCTCCTTGGTAAGTAAACACAAACTTTTCAGGCATTACTCTTTTAATTGCAGTAGCAAGTGCTGGAGCACGTCCGTGTGCAGCTTGTTGAATGTCCAAATCAAGAAAGTCATACATTAACACTGAGCAACCTACAGGTGAAATACCAATAGTTTGTTCTTGTATTCCCATGTCTTGTATTGTATGAGCAATAATTTGATGAGCAGTACCATGACCGCAACCTGGACAATATGACAAGGTTTTTCCTGTCATTATCTCGCTTCTTTTATAAACAAGATTTTCTTCTTTTATAATATCTTTTAATGTGATTTCAGCCATGACTTAACCTCCTATAATTTTTTGTTCTAAAGCTTCAACAATTTCTTCTGGTGATGGTATCATTCCACCAACTCTTCCAAAATGTTCAACTGGTTTTTTAAATTCAACTGCTAAACGTAAGTCTTCAACCATTTGTCCACAACTCATTTCTACAGCTAAGAATCCTTTTACTTTTGGAGTAATTTCTTTAATAATTTTTGTTGGGAATGGGAAAAGAGTAATTAAACGTAAGATTCCAACTTTCACGCCTTTAGCTCTTAAAATATCCATAGCTTTCATACTTAAACGAGCCGAAGAACCGTAAGCAACAAGTATATAGTCAGCGTCTTCGCAATTTATAAGTTCGTATCTTACTTCTTTTTCTCTTATTTCTTTGTATTTAGCTTGTAGTTTTAGATTTTTTTCTTCTTGACGAACTGCAGATAAGTCTAGAGATGTGATAATATTACGTTCTCTATTTTTTGGTTTACCTACAGTAGCCCAAGGACATTGTTTTGCAATTTCTTCGGGTGTGCGTCTTGGTTTTTGTGGACCAATTTCTAGTTTTTCCATCATTTGTCCAATAATTCCGTCTGATAAAATCATTGTTGGAGTACGATATTTAAAAGCTAAGTCGAAAGCAAGCTCTACAAAGTCGTACATTTCTTGAACAGAAGCTGGAGCTAAAACTATCATGCGATAATCACCGTGTCCACCGCCTTTTGTTGCTTGAAAATAATCTGATTGAGATGGTTGAATAGTTCCTAAACCGGGTCCACCTCTAACTACATTTAAAATTAAACAAGGAAGTTCGGCACCTGTCATGTACGAAATTCCTTCTTGTTTTAAACTAATTCCAGGACTAGATGATGATGTCATAACCATTCTACCACAACCAGCAGCACCGTAAACCATATTGATAGCAGAAACTTCGCTTTCTGCTTGTAAAACTACCATGCCAGTTCTTTCATATGGTTTTTCAGCCATTAAATATTCTAACACTTCAGATTGTGGAGTAATAGGATAGCCAAAGTATGCATCTGCCCCTGAGCGTATAGCAGCTTCTGCTACCGCTTCGTTACCTTTCATTAACCTTAATTCTTTTTTCATCTTTAAAAATTTTTAGTAATAAATTAGTCCACCTTTACCTTATAAACAGTAATTACACCATCTGGACATACAATAGCACAACTCTCACAGCCTATACAGGCTTCGGGGTTTTGCATGTAAGCGTAATTGTAACCCTTACCATTAACTTCTTTAGCCAAAGCTAGTACTTTTGCAGGACAAGCTACAGTGCAAACACCACAGCCTTTACATCCTTCAATATCTACTACTACGGCTCCTCTAATTTTTGCCATATCTATTTATATTTATAATTATTAAATAATATTAAAATTTCTTCAAAGTTAGAATTATTTTTTATTTTACAAAATGTTTATTGACAGTTTTAAGAGTTTTTTTGCTTATTTATAATGAAACAAAATTAGAAAAATTGATAAATCCTCTGTAAAATGGCTGAATTTCATAAATTTAAAAGATTTACTAACTAAAAAAAGAAAATTATACTTATTAATTAATTTAATAATTTTTTATCTATTCATATTTTTCTAAAAGTATTTTTGCAAAATTTACTAAATAAACTTTTTCGGTTGCTCTTGTAATTCCAGTGTAAAACCAGCGATTTAGTGAATGAACTCCTTCTTCGCTAAGTTCATTAAAATTTATATAGCCGTGGTCAATAAATACAGACTTCCATTGTCCTCCTTGAGCTTTGTGGCAGGTTAGGGCATAAGCAAATTTTATTTGAAGAGCATTGAAAAACGGATCTTCTAATATTTTTTCGTGTCGTTTTTGACTGTCTGTAATATCTTGATAATCTTCTTGTAGTAGTTGGTAAAGATTTTTGTAGTAATTATCGTCCATAGCAGGTTTTTCGGAGGATAGACAGTCTAAAATTGCTTTAACATCGATTTCTAATTCTGGATAATCAACAAATTGTAAGCTTAAATCAATATATCTATATCCATAAATTTCTTGTGTTCTGCCAATTCGTTTTACTTCTAAAATATCGCCATTAGCAATAAAATCGATTTTTTCATTTTCGGGTAACCAAGAGTAATTATTTTTCACAACCATAATTTTATCGCCATGCGAAATTTCTTCTTCTTTCCACAAAATTCGGTTTCTTATACCTAAATTATATTGTGATGCCGTTTTATTTGAACGACAAACTACTTTAGTTTCGTCTTCACCATATTTTGAGTAGCAGGATTCTAATTCTTCCAAAAGATCAGCACCTGTAATATATTCTACATCAGGAAATGTGGTTTGAAATTTTGGTAAACTTATATTTTGGTTTTGCAAATTTAGTCGTAAATCTGTAGCGTTTTTTAAAATTCCCGAATCTTGGTCTTGACGCACAACTTCACATAATTCGGATTTATAAACTTTCATACCGTATGAATATAAATATTTATCGTCAAGTGCTGGGCTTAAATTTGTTCCAATAGGTGGTAGTTGAGCAGAATCTCCAACAAGAATAAGTCTGCAATTATTATCATTATAGACAAAACTAAGTAAATCTTCTAAAAGTTTGCCACTTCCAAAAATTGATTCTGAAAAATCTTGATTACTAATCATTGAGGCTTCGTCTATAATAAAAATAGTGTCTTTGTGATTATTAAAGTTTAAATTGAATTTACTTTCGTTTGATTTATTAGATTTTTTGCGATAAATACATTTATGTATAGTATATGCTGGCTTACCCGAATAGTTAGTTAATACCTTTGCAGCTCTGCCTGTTGGAGCCATTAAAACTGTTTTAACTTTATAGTCGTTTAATGTGTTAATAAGAGCTGAAATTAAAGTTGTTTTCCCTGTTCCAGCATAGCCTGTTAATAAAAAAACACAATATTTTTCTTTGTCGTTTAAAAATTTGTTTATTTCCTCAATTGCAGTTGATTGGTCAGTTGTTGGATTATGTTTAATATATTCTGAAACTTGTTTGTTGAAAAACTTTTCTCTCATTTTTAAAAATTAGATTGATTTCTATTTTTATTTTAAAAAAAATAATTTATTTTTGCAAAACTAAAATTAAAATTTTTAATAATGAATAAAATTGTTGGAATTATTTTAAAAGTGGTATTACTTGCCCTTTGTATTGTTTTAGGTTATTACATCGTTGCTGGAATAAAGAAACCTATTGATTTTGAATCAGAAAGAGAAAGACGTTTTGAAATGACAAAACAGCGTTTAATCGATATTAGAACGGCTCAAGTAGCATATAGAGCATGGTATGGAGAATTTACTCCTTCGTTTGATAGTTTAATCAACTTTATTAATCATGGGCATTTGCGTGTTATTTATTCAGAAGGTGAAGTGCCAGAAGATAAAACAGAATCTCAAGCATTAAAAGATGGTGATATAACTAGGGACACAATTCTTGTTCCTGTTAAAGATTCTTTGTTTAAACATATTAAGTATGATGTTAAAGACATTGTTTATATACCTTGCGGGAATAAAGCAAAATTTACAATGGATACCGCAACAGTACTAACAGGTTCAGGTGTTAATGTTAAAGTTTTTGAAGCAAGATGTTCTTATTGGAATATCTTAGATGGTTTAGATGAACAACTGATTGTTAACTATAATGCAGCTAAATTGCAAAGAGCGCATGTGGATATATATTTGAATGGAAATATTTTAAAAGACAATCTTAGCTTAACTAATGGTAAAGGTCCTCTAAATTATAAATTTGAAGCAAAAAAAGGTGATATACTATCAATAAACTATACTTCAGGTGCTTGGTCTCATGAAAATTTAGTGAATTTGATAGGTCCAGACAAAAAATATATATTAAAAGAGCATAATCCAAATCCTCTAAAACCTTGGGAATCAAAACCATTAGAACAAGATGGCGAATATATTATTCAGCTATTAGATACTTATGGAGACGGCTGGTATGGCTCAATGGCTGTTGGTAGCTTAACAGAAGCTAACAACAATGCCGGTAATTGGGAATAAGTAAATGATTAGTGTTAATATTATTGATAATAATACAGAAAAAGTATTAGAAAAAGCAAAATTAGAATTGTCCATTCTTTTCACAGAGAATGGACTTTCTTATTTTATATTCTATAGAGATGAAAATAAAATACTTGGATTAAAATCTTTTGAATTTAAAAAAAATGAAGATTATTATAACCAAGCAGCAAGTATTCTCTCAGAAATAATTGAAGATGAAAATCCTTATGATTTAGTTAGATTTGTTGTTGCTGATAATAAACAAACCATTGTGCCAGAAGCAATTTTTGATGAAAATAATATTGAAACATATTGGCAATTAAACTTTGAAACACAGTCGCAAACAAAGCTAATGCACCATTATTTGAATAGAGCAAAATCTTTTATTGTTTTTTCCGTTAATGAAAGTATAGAAACACTATTTAATAATTATAGAGGTAAAAAAACTATAATTCCATCTTCAGCTTCATTTATAGATTTTAATCTTAAAAGAAATAAACTAGTCGAAAATCCTGAATTAGAGCGAGTTTATGTGCAAGTTTATGAGAATTATATGGAAGTGATTTTATTGCAAAATCATAACCTTAGATTATTTAACACTTTTACTTATAAAAGCCAAAATGATTTATTGTATTATATAATTAATTTATATGAGCAATTAAAAATTTCTCAAACCGATTCGGAGCTTATTCTATCAGGTTTTGTAGAAACTAATAGCTTGTTGGCTTTGAATCTTAAAAAATTTATAAAAATAGTTTATTTCGAAGCGCGAAATACTGAATATAACTACTTTTATAAGTTTCAAGATATTGCACCGCATTATTATTTTTATTTTTTAAATATCTCATGAGAATAATAGGAGGAAAATATAGAGGAAAAGTTTTTAATCCACCAACAAATTTTGCAGCTCGTCCAACAACCGATTTTGCAAAAGAAGCCTTATTTAATGTTTTGAATAATATTTATAATTTTGAAAATTTAGAAGTATTAGATTTGTTTAGCGGTACAGGAAGTATTTCTTATGAGTTTTTAAGTCGTGGAAGTAAAGTAGTTACAGCTGTAGAAAATAATCAAAAACATGTAAATTATATTTTGAAACAGTTTGAGGTTTTAAAGGCAGACCAAGCTAATGTTATAAAAATTGATGCATTCAAATATTTAGCTAATTGTAAACGTCAGTTTGATATAATTTTTGCCGACCCACCTTATGAAGATAAAAATATTATAGAAATTTATAATTTAGTTTATGAAAAATCACTACTAAAAGAAGACTCTTTGCTAATAATAGAACATTCTGGAATTTACGATTTTTCTCAACTATCAAAATTTAAGGAAATGCGACACTACGGAAGTGTGCATTTTAGTTTTTTTGAAACTTGATCTATAAATTCAGTTAAAAGTTTTTAAAGTAAAGCCAAACATAAAAACGTTTTTTTATTTCTTATTTTGTGTTTTAAGATGTTGTAAAGTGGGAAACAGGTAATTTATAAATTAATAATAAATTCCTTAATATATAGAAAAGCAATAAAGCATGATATTGCTATTTTTAAAGCAATTCCAAAAATTAATCCTAGAAAAGAGCCAAATGCAGCTTTTAGTGATTTTGAAAAGTTATCTTTAGATTTTTTGTTTTGATATTGTCGGTATAATATTTCGCCTAAAAAAGCACCTACAAAAGGTCCTATAAAAATTCCTGCGGGAGCGAAAAATAAACCAATAATCAATCCTATTGCACTGCCTCTAACGCCCCATTTTGTGCCACCAGCTTTTTTAGTTCCCCAGCTCGGAACAACATAATCTAGAATAGTTATTATTATTACAGCAAGAGCAAGAATAATCATAGTGGCAGTGGTAAAATTTCCATATTTTGAAAATTGTAATAATAGTAAACCAACATAACTAAGTGGCGGACCAGGTAGAACTGGCACAATGCAACCAATTATTCCAATCAAAATACATATAAAACCAATTATAACAAGAAATATGTCCATTAATTAATATCAGTAGCTTTTAAATTTTTACTCACAGTTTCATCTATGCTTGATTTTGACATTTCAATACTCATTCTTGTTTTATATATATTCTTTCTTCTGTTGTGGGTGGTTAAAGAACAGATTATTGTAATGTCATTTAAAATTGTTTTTCGAGCAACTGTAAGTTTATTTTCAAATTCTGGGTCTGCTAAAAAAGTTTGATGACTAAATTTGCTCAAAATATAAGTGTCAACCTCTAATGCAATTTCTTTTTTTGCAATTAATAGAGCTTTTTCTGATGATAATTGTCTATCACTGCTTGTAGCAACAGAACTAGCTCTAAAACATTCGTCAGTAGTATAAAAATTTCTGCAAAGTTTTTTGTCTATTAATGTACAAGAACTTATGAATAAAATCAAAAAGATATAGATTATAATATTCTTTTTCATTTGTATTTTTAATTTACTGTGAGCTTATAATTTTCTAATACTTTCGGTTAGTAACCAGCCTTCTTTGCCATCGTCTAATTTAATTTCGCTCCATTCTTGAAGTTCGTCTAAGACTTCAACTTTCATGCCTTCGCTAATTTCAAATAAATTAGTTCCTTCTTCCGAAGGCGAGGATTTTATTACAGAACTTTCAAAAACTATTGCAAATTTATTGTTTAAAATTTTATTTGCTTGAAGTCTTGAAAATATTAGGCATATTATGCTAAAAATTAATAATAATATTCCTAAATAAAAACCTGTTTTTCTTAGCCCAAGTTTGGTTGAAAAAAAGTATAAGCCAGTCATTATTAGGCTGATAACAAAGGCTGTGATTGATATGTATAGCCAAGCGTTTGAGCTAAATAAATCTAAGATTGAATTAAACCATTTTACATAAAACACTTCGGGTTTTTGCTCTGTTTTTGTTCTAACAGATTTTCTAGCTATATTCAAATTATGAGAAATATCTTTGTCGTTTGGAGCTAGAACATTTGCCTTTTCGTAGTTGTAAATTGCTTCTGCAATATTTCCTAAATTATAATAACAGTTGGCTAAATTAAAGTGTAAGTCAGCTGAAGAATAGCCTAGTTTTGATATAGAGTCGTAAAAATATAGAGCTTTTTCGTAGTCTTTATTAATATAATTGTTGAGTGCTGAATCTTGTAATGTATTTATATTATTTGCGTAAAAAGCTGTACACAACAAAATGCCTATATTTATTAAAACAATTTTTTTCATACTAACGGATTTTTTGTTCTAATTTTTCAATTACTTCAACTGCTTCGCTATAAATTGTTGAGAAGCTTGTTTCTTCAGAAGAAGGAGCAAAGTGTGCATATTCGCATTTGTCAATTAAATGAATAAATTTGTTAATGAGCTCTTCTTCAATGTTTAGGGCTTGCAAAACTGTAATAACTTTATCTTTAGTAAGTTCTGCTATTGGAATTCCAAACCTGTCGCTGGTGTAGCCCCATAAAGCTGATATAATTTCTTTGAAAAATTCATTTTTCTTGTTTTGCTGTATAAATTTACGTGCTTTTTTCAATCTTTTTCTAGAGGTTTTACCAGCTAGTTTTACTTTTCGTGCAGCTATATTAGCGTTTTCTTTTATTCGTTTTCGTAAAAGTATTGAAATTGTAATAAATATAGCTAAAGGCAACAAATAGAATAACCAAACAATACAAGATTTAACGCTGGGTGTAAAATTTTTTACTAAGTTTAAATTTCCTCTTTTAACAAATCTAATATCGTCATCATCAATAAATTCGACTGTTTTTTGAGAATAATTATAATCGTTTTCAAATTTTGTGTCGTATATATCTTTTCTAACAGCTAATTTAATATCTTGAGTTTTTAATATCTTGTATTGGTGCGAATTCAAATCAAAATATACGAAACTTATTTGTCCTAAATTGAATTTTCCAGGATAACGAGGAATAATAGTATATTCCCAAGTTTTAGAGCCATTCATTCCAGCATTTGTGGCTTTTAAATTTTGTGAAACAACAGGGTCGTAAATTTCAAATTCTTTGGGCCAAACAATTTTTGGTTCTTCAAGCATGTTAAAATTTCCAGTTCCTTTTACAACAAATTTAAAACTTACTGCATCGTTAACGTTTACAGTGTCTTCGCTTTGAACAAGTTCAATATTGAAATTGCCTATTGCTCCAGTAAAGTTTTCGGGAGGGTTTGGAAGGTTTTTAATATTTACACTAATCTCAGGCGATTGTAGTTTGCGAGGAATATCTTGATATCTTGCGAAAAAACCACCACCAACATATTGTCTAACATTACATTCGGCTTTGCAAGATTCAATTACAACTTTGCCCGTAACTCGTGGATAAAGCAAATAAGTTTTTATTAAAGCAACATCGTAAACTGTTCCATTATAATTTTCTCTATTGAAGAGCAATCTTGTTGCCGACTCTAATTCTTCTACATAAAAAGAATCGAAAGAAGGAAATTCTAAATCTGTTAAGCCACTTAAATCAACTCTAGTATAAAGTTTAATGCTTACTGTAAGAGCTTCGCCTTTATATACATTTGTTTTATTAGGAATTACTCTTATAAATAAATCTTCGTTAGTTATTTCTTTGGGTTGTTGAGGCTGTGTTCGAGAGCGTCCTTGATTGAAAAAATCTTCAAAGGGGTCGTAATATGTTTGTTGCCTAGATTGTTGAGTTTGAACAGGGTCTTTTTGTACTTCAATAGTTACAGAATTTGATGTGTATTGCTGTCCGTCAACATTTATACTAGCACCTGAAATTGTGAAATTACCTGTATTGCTAGCTTGAAAAGTATATGTATAGGTATAAGAAACATTAGTTGTAACTTGACCATTATATATTTGTGTGCTTGTACTACTTGATGAAAAAGGACCATTTACAAGTTTTAAACCACTATAATTACCTAAGTTTAAGTTTGAACCTTTAGCATTTACTGTATATTTTACTTGGAAATTTTGATGTACTCCAACTTTTGATGGTGCACTTGCAACAAAACTTACATCTTGAGCTACAAGACCAAAGTGTAAAAATATTGTAAAACAAATTAAAAGTAATCTTCTCATGTATTTCTTAAAATAACTTGTTGGCAAAACTATAAAATTTTAACTAATATTACAATTTTTGTTTTAATGGAACGCAATTTATTTAAAATTATTTAATTTTCATCTTAAAAAATAGTTAATAAGCAAAAAAAAATACTTAATTTTAAACTTTAATTTTATTGTTTCGAATATTAAAATATGAAGCGTGATTCTATATTAGCTTTGGCAGAATTGTTTGCAATTGTTGCAAATAAGAATTTAAAAATAGACAATAAGCTATATCTTGATGTTTTTACAAATTTTTTAACTTCTGTGGTTGAAGAAAGCTATGTGAAAGATATATTAAAGTTTTTTTCTGATAATTTAGCCGAAAGTGCAACAGGCGACAATTTAAAGAAACTCAGTCTTAATTCTGTTAAATTGATTGCTAAACTTGAAAAACTAAAATCTTCACTATCAAGTTGTGAGAGATATTTTGTGTTTTTGCATTTGATTATTTTGAATAATAAAACAGGATATACTGAGTATTCAGAAGCATTTTTAGATGAAGTTGCACATAGCTTTGAAATAGAACAAGATTTAAAAACAAAAATTAGAACTTTTATTGAAAATAATGAGGAAAATCGGGAGCTTGCAGATTCTATTTTATTTGTTCATGACGAGCTAATATTATTTCTTCCTTCAATAGATACGTATTTACATAATGGTAAAAAACTTGCCAAAAATGAAGTATGTGTATTAGATAAAGATTCTATTGTTACTGATTTTGAAGGTAAAAATTACTTCTTTTCTGAATTTAGAGCATTGTGTGGAAATTCTGAGGAAAATGAAAAATTTAGTTTAGTTGTAAAAAATTTAGAGTATAAAATTAAGAATAAAACTTTGGTTCAAAAAACTTCTGTAAAATTTGATAGTTCGCAATTAATTGGAATTGTTGGGAATAGCGGGAGTGGGAAAACAAGTTTTTTGAAATGTTTGGCTGGTTTTGAAACAAAATATTCTGGCGAAGTTGGTTTTGTAAGCGATGTGGATAAAAATTTTAATCTTGCTTTTGTGCAACAAGAAAATAGTTTTGTACCAAAACTTAGCGTTGAAGAGCATTTGTATGAAAGAGCAAAATTTTTACAATACGATAAACAAAAATCCCATGAAAAAATAAACGAAATATTAGAATTTGTAAATATTTCAGAACAAAGAGATAATTTAGTTTGTAAAACAGATTTTTCTTTAGATCAAATTTCGGGAGGACAACAAAAACGTTTGGCTATTGCTACTGAATTGCTTGTAAATCCAAGTGTTTTGCTTCTAGATGAACCAACAAGCGGACTTTCTTCAGAAGACGCTTATGATATAATGGCTAAATTGAAACAACTTACAAAGCAAGGAAAACTCGTGATAGCCTCAATTCATCAACCTGAATTGGATTTGTTTTTAATGTTTGATAAAATATTAGTTTTTGATGACGGCGGTTATACTGTGTATTTTGGAAAACCACAAGATGCTGTCGAATATGTAAGAAAAATTGATGAAAGAATTGATAGAAAAACTGTTTTTACATTGTCAAAACGCCCTTCGATATTGCTGAATTTATTGAAAGAGAATAAAGCAAAAAATAATAAAGAAAGTCTAAAACATAAACTATATTCAATTTTTATAAATGAGAATAAAAGCTTAGAAGATTTAGATTTAAAAACTAATGTACAAACAAATAGGTTGAATGGTTTGAGATCATTTTTATATTATCTCCGCTTTGGATTTTTTGTAGATTTTAAGCATAAACTAAGATTGCTTCTTATGTTAGTTCTTCCTCTGATTGCAGGAGTGTTGTTGTCGTTAGTAACAAGATATTCATATGGAGAAACTTATCAATATTTTTACAATCCAAATATTCCTGTATGGCTATTGATTGTTTTAACAATAGCAGTTTTTGTTGGTTTAGTAAGTTCTGGACATGAATTTATTTATTTGCGAAAGTATATTAATAATAAGTATAAAATTTCTCCAAATTATTTACCTCATGTTTTAGCTGTGAGTTTAAGATATGTGATTTACTCTTTTATTCAAACTTTAGCTTTGGTACTACCTTCGGTATTTATTGTTGGTGCAGGTTTTCATTTTGCCGACATGTTTTTATTTTCTTTTTTAATGTGCGTTTGGGGTAGTTTGTTTGGCTTGCTTTTATCTTATTTATTAAAAACTAATTTAATGGTTTATTTATTAATACCATTAATAATAATACCACAATTAGTTTATTCAGGAGCTTTAATTAGGTTTTCGGAATTTAATAAAAACAAAAACTCAGAACGCGAAATTCCAGTAGTAGCAAGTTTTATACCTATGAGGTGGGCAGCCGAAGGAGTAATTTATAATTTGTATGCTGAAAATCCTTATTATTCAAAACTTTATGAAAATAGGTGCGAATTGTACGAAGCTAGTTATTTTGCCGATATTTATGTGCCAGAATTGATGGAACTTAAAAAAACAGATTCTTTGCAAGTATATGAAATTTTGAAAAATGAACAAATAGAATTTATTGAAAATTTTGTGAACATAGATAATTCTTTAAGCAACATTGAGCAGTATTATAAGGTAATTAAACAAAATTGTTTGCAAAAGGAAGATTCTATAATTACAGCAATGCCAAATGGGAGTGAGGCTAAGTTGAAATATTCTAATCAAGCAATTAGCAATATTGTGAATTATGTGAATAAAGGAAATTTTATAGCAATAAAAAATGCAAAAACTTGTAGAAATTTTAAAAATATTTACTCAAATAATAATTTGCAAATAGAAAATGAAAAATATATGGTCGGGAGCAAAAGTTTATGTAATATTACGCTCAAAACAGGACAATTTAATTTGTTAGTTTTAATGGTTTTAGATGTTTTTTTATTCTTCCTTTTAGTTGTAGTAGCTACTTTGAAGAGAAGTAGATGATTATATAAAAGTTTATTATAATTATGATAGTTTGATAATTGTTAATAAAATAAGGTGTTTTTCTGGTTTATTTAAAAAAAATTTTGAATTATTAAATTATTATTACTATCTTTGAAAAATTAAATTAAAATTAATTATTAACTAAAATTTTATAAATTATGAAGAAAATTACTCTAATGTTAGCACTTTTTGTTTTTATTGCCGGTAGCGCAATGTCACAAAAAGCCGTAAAATCGTTCGGCAAAATGCCAACACAATCACAAACAACTGGATTAAAAGCTTTAACAGGAGGGATAACATCTCCTTCATCTAGTTACGTTTCTGGAACAACTTTTGATCTAACTATTGATTATGTACATGTTAGTGCTGATTTAGAATATGTTGATGGTATTTCATTAACATTCCCTTCTGGTGTCACTGTAAACTCTGCTACTGATATTGGTGAGGCTGCATGGAACTCTGAAACTGGAGATGGTGTAGAAACAACATGGGGTGATATGGCAGGTGGATCAGGTTTTGGGGATATATCTGCAAATGTACAATGGACAGTTAACATTACTATTGATGCTGGATTTTCTGGAGACTTAACTATTGCATACTCTGTTGTTGGTGATGGGTATGGTGCAGAACCACACTCTTTAGCTGGCAATATTGTTTTAACAGAGGCTGCTGGTAATGACGCTGGGATTACTAGTGTTTCTCCTCAATTTGTAATGGAAGGAGAAAGTGCTTATCCATCTGTTACTGTTGAAAATTTTGGAGCAACAACATTGGACGACTTTGATGTAGAAGTAGTTATTAACGATGGTACAACAGATGTTTATACATCTACCTTGAATGTTACAGGAGCTGGTTTAGCATTTGGTACAGATGATGAATTTGCAATGCCAGATTTATGGACCCCTGCAAATGGTAACTACACAATTACTGCGACAGTAACTCTTACTGGTGATTTAAATGCTACAAATGATGAAAGCTCGGTTTTATGTTTTGTGGGCTCATATAGCGCTGCTCATGCTTCAAACAGCACTGACCTAACTTACGGTACAATTAATTTAGTGGATGGCTTATTTACAACTTCAGGAACTGTCGGTGATGATCCATTTCCAATGGCAGAAGAATTTGACGGAAATGTTATTTGGAGAGTATATAATGATTTAAGTTATGGTATTATTGATCCAATGGGTAGCTATTCAGCTGTTGGTACTTTTACTGGCGTAGCAGGTACTCCAACTGGGTTGGCATATAATTTTGATAGTGATGTAATGTACACTGTTATCCTTGATGCGTCTAATTTGCCACAATTGTGCACAGTTGATTTATTAACTGGCGTTTGTACATTAATTGGTGCAGGAACCGAAGGTATGATAATAGGAATAGATTTCGCTATTGATGGATTTATATATGGTCCAGACCTTGGCGATAACTTATATCAAATTGATCCTACAACAGGAGCAGTAACTTTGATTGGTGCTTTGGGTATTGATATCAATTATGGCCAAGATGTTTCTTATGATTATTTTACACAGAGACTTTATACTATTACATGTGGAGCTGTTTATGAATTCGGTTATTACGATCTTACAACTGGCGCATTTACATCAATTGCCGACATGGCTGGTGATCAATACGCTACTTTTGTAGTAACTAACATTCCTGTTGGTCCTATTGCAACCTCACATTTGCCTGAAAGCAACAATACAACTGTTGCATTGGATGCAACAGTTTCTGTTACTTTTAATGTTGATATTACCGAAGTTGATTTTACTGGAATCACTGTTACTCCAGATCCAGGCAATGTTGTTGCTTCTATTGTTGACAATGTTTTAACTTTAGCTCACGATGATTTTGATTTCAATACAGAATATACTGTTTTAGTTCCTGCAGGTGCTGTTTCTGACGGTACTGATGATCTTGCTTATGATGTTGAATGGTCGTTTACTACAGCTCTTGATCCTGTTGCTTGTAATGATCCTTCTGATATTGTTATTTCTGGTATCGAAGAATATGAAGCAACTGTGGCTTGGACAGAGAATGGTATTGCTACTCAATGGATTGTTGTTTATGGTCCAGCAGGTTTCGATCCAATGACAGAAGGTGACCAAGTGAATGTTGATGTTACTACTGCAACTTTAACTGGATTAGAGGATGATACTGATTACGAAGTATATGTTCAGGCTGTTTGTGGAGCTGAAACTAGTGGTTGGGCTGGACCAGCTGCTTTTACAACTCTACTTTACTGCGATGCAGTTACTGCTCTTCCATTTACCGAAGACTTTGAAAGTGGAGTATTCCCACCTGCTTGCTGGAATGTAATTAATACTCACCCAACTGCTAACTGGCACGAAGGTACAAGTGAAACTGGCTTTGGTGCAGAAGTTGTTTACGAAGATGCTGAAATGATGGACGAATGGCTCATTAGCCCAACAATGGATTTGTCAGCTGCTTCTGGTGATTTATATGTTTCTTTCGATTTTATGACTAGTTACTATTGGTTAGTGGATCCTAACGATGGTGCTGATTTAATGTTGAAAGTGTCTATCGATGGTGGTTCAACTTGGACTGAATTATGGAACGAAGAAGATTACGGAACTTTTGAAAGCTTTACTTGGTATCCAGTATTTGTTGCATTTACTGCATATGCTGGTGAATCAGATGTGAAAATTGCTTTCCACTACAATGGTAGCGATGGAGCACAGACAATGGTTGATAATGTAGTACTTGATTTAGCAACAAGTGTTAACGACAATGTAACTAATCTAGTTTCAGTTTATCCTAACCCATCAAACGGCATAGTTAACGTTCAAGTTAGCGAAACTTCTGTTATTACAATCGTTGATTTAGCCGGAAGAGTTGTTGCTACTTATAATGCTAATGCAAACGAAACACTAAGCTTCACTCAAGCTGCTGGTGTATATGTTGTAAAAGTAGAAAGCAACGGTCAAGTTTCTAATCATAAATTAATTATTCAATAAACTTTAAAGTTTAATATTATAAAAAGAGAGGTGAGAGCCTCTCTTTTTTTTGTATTAAGATACATATGTAAAACTTATTGCGTATATTTGTATTTTAAATTTACGCATTAATATGTTTCTAATACCAATTTGAATTATATGTT
>DHVB01000021.1 GCA_002412425.1 Bacteroidales bacterium UBA5219
GTTATTAGACAAACTGACGTTATGCAAAATGCTATGAAGATGACAAATGACATATTAAAGTTTCAACAAGAATGTTTTAAGCATTACCTTAATGACATTCAAGAAAAAATTATCGAGTTCCCAGAGAAATATCTTTTCCCTGACGGAAATCCAATTTTACCAATTTTACCTGTAAAAACGGAAAAGAAAAAAATAATGTTTGTTGGTGCTTTTCCTTCTGCAAGGTTTGAAAACAGAAACGGATTGTTAATACCAACAGCAAACAATCTTTCACCATTTGGGAAAGAGGAGTATTTTGATGGTCAACAAATTAGAAAACAGGCATCAAGAGAAGTACTTGAAGAAGAGTTTTTTTCAAATCTCAATATCAACGCAGACGAACATTGGATAACAGACTTAGTTAAAGTTTATTTGATGCCTGAAAAACATATTAAAAATTGTATCCAAATCAATCCTAATATCAAATACGTTGATACTCATAAACTTTTAAAAAGAATTGCTATTGCAAGTAAAGAATGGTTTTACAGGGAAGTTGAAATTTGCAAACCAAGACTGATTATTACTTTCGGAGAGGTTGTAGCAAGAGTAATAAAAAGTGATTTCAATACAGAAAACCGAGAGCTTTTAAATGGACAAATTAAACAAACAAAGATTTTAGGAACAGATTATAATATTTGTCATCTGCCGCATCCTGAAATAGTAAGGAGAAATAAAGAATGGCGAGACAATAATTCAAAAATAATGAGACAACTATCTCAAGAAATCAGTAACTTATTTAACAAAAACTAAAAAATATGAAAAAATCGCTTTTTATTTTAGCCATATTGTTTTCACATTGTGCATTTAGTCAGAATTTTACAAATTCTGATGTGATTAAAACATTCAAGGGGTTAACACCTGAATATCAGAAATATTTTAATGACAATTTTAGCTCATTTATAGAAACACTGAATAAGTTAACAAGTTTAGATAAATCTTTGGTTCCAATGTCATTGAATATTACATACGAAAATAATCAAGGATACATTCAATTGATAGTGAATTATGACCATCAGAAGCAAATTGAATATTTGCCATCTATGTTTAAAGCACAATTGAATATGGCAAAACAAATGGGGTCAAATGGTTTCAGTATCTATCTGCCTGATTTATTAATGTTGTGTTTAAATGATTACAAATACAAAGTGTTGACAAGTTCAAGTTTTAATAGCGAAATAAAAAAGTTTCAAATCAAAGTAAGACTAAAAAAAACTGATGGTTCTTGGATACAATTTTACTGTAAAGAGTATGTTGACTATAACGGAGTTCCCAGATATGCATTTGAGGATTTTGCAGATATTAAGTATAGTACAAATAAAATGTGTACTATAACTGCTGAAAATGGTTCAAAGAATAAGAAATTTAAAACGAATAGAACAAAACTTGATGAATACAAATTATGGGAACTTGGAAATCCAAAAAATCCTGATGGGACAGCAAATTGTGATAACAATGCTTATAAATTCTTTGAAATTGAGAAATAAAGCACATTGCATAACAAAGTGTAGCAGTAATAAGGGTTTCAGAGGGTATTCGAGCGTTCTTCCTCGCATAAAGTTTAGTGTAGGTTGATAGTGATGAAGCCCGTAATCCCTTACTACTGCTACACTCGACCGTTACCGACGATCTTCGCTTATTAGAAAGATTTTTAAACCCATTGCGGTCGATTTGGAAGAAAAGTGTGGAGTGAAATATTTGAAAATTTAATCCATTTACTCCACCAATATCCAACGCCATTGTTTGTTTGCCCAAAATTCACCAGCATAATCAATTCCAATTCTTGTTGATGTTTTAAGTTTTATTTTTTTTGAATCATCTTCAACCCATAAGTTTGGACAAGTTGCAATGTTTTGTTTGTTAAAGTTTTTATCAATTTTAAGTGCTTTTGTTAATTTTCCTGGACCATTATAATCGCCAGCAGCTCTTATTAAAACAGCTTGAGGAACATCTTCTTTGGAAGTAACAAAATTCAGCATATAATACATTCCATAAATTAAATAAATGTATATTGTACCAGCCTTTAGATACATTGTTTCTGTGCGAGGAGTTTTTCCTTTTGAAGCATGACAAGCCTTATCTTCTTCTCCTTTGTATGCTTCAGTTTCTTTTATTTTTAGTCTTAATTCACTGCCGTCATCAAATTTGCGAACAAGAATTTTACCTATTAAATCAGGAGCTACTTCTAATACATCACGATTAAAAAATTCTGCTTTAAGAATATTAGCCATTATGATTTTTGTAAAAAGCTTTTAATATTCTGTTTTTGTTTGTGAATTTTCCCATTTTCTAAAAGCTTCAAGAGCATCTTCTCTCATAAAATTTTCAGTTTTTAAGTCTCTTTCGCTTACTTTTTTCTCAAATTCATCGTAAATAAACTTGTCGCTAAATCCAATTTTGTCGGCATCTACTTTTGTATTGGCAAAATATAATTTGTCAATTCTAGCCCAGTATATTGCACCTAAACACATTGGACAAGGTTCGCAAGATGCATAAATTTCGCAACCACTTAGGTCGAAATTACCCAAAACCTTTGCAGCTTTTCTTATTGCATTTACTTCTGCATGTGCAGTAGGGTCTAAATCATTTGTAACACTATTTCCAGATGCAGCAATAACTTTATTATCTTTAACAATCACAGCACCAAAAGGTCCGCCACCTTTATCTATATTTTCAATTGATAAATCAATTGCTAATTTCATAAAATCTTTTTTGGTCATATTTTTAGTTTTTTTCTTTAACTTGTTCTATACCCCATAAAAATAAAGAGTAGAAAAATGAAATAAATACTACAGCCGAAGATGTCTCCAACATGTCGTCTGCAAACATAGAAAAACTCGCAATTAAGAAAAATAATATAAAATACGGAGATCTTGATCTAAAATTGGTAAAAATTGGATAAAACCACGCCAACATACAAAAACTAGCTCCAATAATACCAAAAGTTATGTAAAAAGTAAGAAATTGGTTATGTGCTCTATGTCTGTTTTGTATGTTTATTTTAGAATCAAATTCTTCATAAATTGCTTTATATTCATCATCTAAATCGCCAGTGCCAGTGCCTAATAATAAATTTCGCTTGGCTAAGATTAAACCATACTTTTGAAATTCAAATCTTTGAGTTATGGAATGTCCATCAGGAGGAACACCTTTTAAATAAACATCAATCTGCCAAATTATATTATAAACTCTTTGACTTATTCCTCTTTTATCAACAAAACGATAGTTGGTATGTCCTGCTTCAATATTTACAATGTCTTTATCCGTTAGCTCTTTAAATCCTTCAGCATCTTTGTCCAAACCTTTTGAAGCCATATATCTTACTATAGTATGCAATAATAACTGTCCTTTAGCGTCATAACCATCAAAATTCATTAAACTTCTATTGTTCCAAGCTACTCTTAATTCCTTTTCGCAAACATTATAGTAAATAAAATTTCCATTTTCTAATAAATAAACTGTGGTGTCAGATACATAAGGATTACCGTAAATAGAACATTCTTTTAATTGAATATCAGGGTTGGAAGGCGTGTAAAAATCTTTAATTTGAACACTTAGATATATAGCTATACTGCCTATTAAAAGAATAAGAACAGAGAAACTCAAAATTTTAATTTTCTTGTTTTTGTGAGTAAACATTTTGTAAGCTAAAACACATATACTCGTTACAATTAAAACTCCAAGTCCTGTAAAACCTTGAATAAGAGCAAAAAAGAGCATTAGCCAAAAAATTATTGCTATTGCAATTAGATAATAAATTAATTTTGAGAATTTCCTTTTTATAATAAAATATGTCAATAATAAAATTGCGAGGCTCATCATAACAGATAATGTTATATGGCTTATAAACACCGAATAGTGTCTAACATTATCAGATTTCAGTTCGAAATAAATTCCCAAATATGCCAATAAACCTGCTAATGTGCTAGTTAACACTCCAGCTATAAATAAAAAAACAATGGTTTTAAATTGTTTATTTGTTAGTGCTTTTGAACTTGCTATTATTATTGGTAGAGCTAAAAGTGGAAGTCTAATTTTAATGTCGCGGAGAGCAAACTCCATGTTTTGAGAATTGAAAAACCAAATTAAAGGAATAAAAAATAAAAGTAAAAAAAATAGTAGTTCTTTATTTTTTGAAATAGTTTTTATCTTTTGTTTAAAATTTGCTTCAATTAAATAATTAGTTGAAAGCATTATAATACAAGCATTGGTAAGAAATTCGGAAATAGGCATAAAGAAAGCAATAACGCCTAATCCGAATATATATATATATCTATGAATTTTCTCTCTCACTAGCCCTAAAACTTAGTTTTACATTTCCATAGAAGCGCTAGATCTAATTTTCTTATAGCCAAATGTCATATTACAACCCATTCTAATATTGAAATTTTTAGCTTTTTGAGGAAACATCATGTTGGTAAAACTGTCTGTTACTATATACCAATTAAAGATAGCAGCTCTTACATTTAGTCCGAATCCAATATTATTTATAGAATTGTTGGCATAAGACCAAGTTAAATATGCAGCTAACCAGTTGGTTATATTAGAACTAGCTCCAATAGTAAGTGATTGTAAATATGATTTTCTGTAAAACTCTCCTCTATAAAGTACATTAAAGTGTAGTTTCTCATGGAACTTATATTTTCCACCAAGATATAGATTAGAAGGCAACCAAGTTATATAGCTTGTTTCAAGTAAATCAAATTTAAAAGTATTAATTAATGTGTCCATAAGATTATCAACAGATTCATCAAATTTATTTTCATTCTTGTCAAAAATCTTAAATTCTATACCTCTAAAATCGTATTCTCCTTCGCTCATAAAATTATGTGGATTGTTGCTCCAGTTTATGAAACCAAAATCATTTAATGAACCGTAAACTTCTATTTCTGGATTTATTTTGTAATTTGCTCCTAAGTCAAAGCCTATACCAATATTTTTCATATTTAACAAAAATGCTGAAGCCATCGCACCTGCACCTTGATTTTGTAGTTTATCAAATTCTTCTTCGTCAATACCCAAATGAATTGAGTCAGGTGTCATTATATATTCATAGTTTAAAGGCGATGAAGTTTGGATTTTCATATCTGTTACCCAGGTCATCATATAATTTTCTGGATCAGTATGAATAGATAGTTTTTTAATATCTGTATTAAAATTAGATTGACCAAATAAAATTTTCATGCGTCCTCCCAATCTTAATTCCTCATTTGCCTTCATCGACATTCCTACAGCAAATTCTCTATAATGTGTAAAATTTAAACCAAATCCTTTAAAATCATGTGGTTTACCTTCTTTCATGTATGGAATGTTACCATTAATCGCAAACTCAAATAAATCGTAAGGTAGCGAAAATCCATATTTAAGTTTTTCTGTTAGAGAAATAGTTAAATACATATTTTGTAAACTTATACCTAAGTTTAAAAGTTCAAATTGAGTATCAAATCTAAAAT
The DNA here is from genome assembly GCA_002412425.1 of Bacteroidales bacterium UBA5219. Classification (GTDB taxonomy): domain Bacteria; phylum Bacteroidota; class Bacteroidia; order Bacteroidales; family ML635J-15; genus Bact-19. The sequence continues at coordinate 5,490 of DHVB01000021.1, forward strand.
GAGTTGTTTTATTTAACTTTTTCATCATTAGTGGAAGGTCTAAAACCAAACTGTCGGCTTTGCTACCTTCTCCTTTGTGAAAAATATGATTATAATAAATCGAGTTGTTGGCATAATTGAAATACATTGCTGGTGGCATTTCTCCAAATAAAGGAAGTATAAGTCCGCCCATTTGAAATTTATAGTCTATCTCAGCTGCAGGGTTTACAAATTGTGATTGCATAACTCTGTCCATATTATAAAAAGTGAGAGCCTGTTGAGCGTTTACAGAACTAAATAGACTAACAAATGCTAATATGATTAAATGTTTTTTCATTTTCATTCTTTTTTAAATTTAAACTTATTTACCAATAGAGTCTATAGGTCCATCGTATTTAACATCAACCTCAAATCCTATATCAAATTTGATTTGGTAATCGGTATATATTTTTACAACTTTATCGTTTGCAGCATCAGTGGTATAACCATGAACACGAAGTATTATATATTTTCCTCCTCTAACTTTTTCTAATCTATCGAGGTCGTATTCTATTTTTGTTATTTTTTGAGTAAAATCTGTAACTTTTCCATTTGCATCAACTTTGGCAGGACCAATAAGTTGCTCAGGACCTGCTGTGAACACTGAATCTAAAATATTATAATATTTGTCTGTAATATAAATTTGACTTATAGCTTCTACAGGGAATCCATTATTAAATTCTGTTCTTAAAAGAGCTCTTGTTATAGGGTTGTCTTCACTAAACAAGTCTGTTAAATCAATATCTAAAGTGTCTCTGAGGTCAAAATTATAAATATATCCCCAAAGTGGGAATTCCATAACTACTTCAACATCAATTTTTGAATTGTCGGCAACAAAGTTATTATGACTATTTCCTGCAGGATTAGTAGTAGCTTTAGCTTTAAACTGTATCCACTTAGGTCTTTTGTTAACAATATCGTTTATGTTTGAATTGTTGCGGCTTAGTTTTAAAGAATCAATCATAACATCTCCATAATTGGTAGAATAAGAAATATCATAAGGGTTTGATTCTCCAATAGGAAGTCCAACGCCATAGTCGATAATACTATATTCAGTTCCGTCAACAGCCGAAGCCGCCATCATGTGGGTAAAATAAAATTGTGAAGGTACACCATAAGAATTTGTGTAGAAAACTTCTAATTTTGGATCTTCAAATCTATATCTCTCAATTGTCCAATCGTCAGTGTTAAATAACGATATGTTAATGGTATCACTTTCAAAAAATAAAGTATTTAATCCAAAATAACCATGCATAGTTTTATACGTCATGTCTTTCATGTCTATTGAAAAGTCTATGCTTCCTGTGTTTGGAGCGTCATTTCCCGAAAAGAATAAGGTTAGTTTAAGTTCTATAGGAATTTCATTAAAATTAGCAGCAGTTTGAGTTAAATCAATTTTATATCCGGCAAAGTCATTTCCTAAGTCATGCACAGATCCACCTCCTGGAACATAAGTAAATGTTCTAGTAAAAGCCTGTCCGTTTTTTGTTATACTTGGGAAAGTAACATATAATTTTGCAGAATGCCCATAAGTAGATGTGGTTCTAATGTCCGCAATACCAGATTTTAATAAAATAGAATCTATTTCTGCTTCTGGATTAAACATAGTAAATGGCACATTTTGACTAATCGTATGACTAATGGTGTCTCCAGATTGGTCAAACCCACTAAAATTAAATATTACACTAGGTATGCTTCCACTAGCTGTTTGGTCGTTTAAGTAAATAATTTCTTGCACAGCAGCTGAGCTAACTCTAGTTTTATACTGCATTGAAACATAACCTTCGTCGTTTTTTATTAATAAGCCCGTTGAGTCAAATCTTTCTAAGGCATCAGTAAAACTTAGGTTACCCCAAACAGCAGGAGCTGCAAATCCTGCCTCATAATTAATTTCTTTATCCCATTTGTCAAAATCAAAATTATCTTTTATACACGAAGAAAAAGATAAAAATAGAATAAAGAATATGAGCAAATAACAAATTCTAGTTTTCATATTTTTAGCGTTTAATTAATTTGTAATTATACAATAAATTTTCCAAACCACCAACAGTTAAAGACATTTTTTCATCATTAGCATTAAAAAAACCTATACTAAAAGGACTTTTTCCTATCAAAGGAAACCCCTCAAAAATGCTGCCATTCTCGTTTATTAAATAAATCTTTTCACTTTCTCTACAAACTATTCCAATTTTTATTTGATTATTAGAAAATTTATAAATACTAGGTTCGAAAGATATTTTATCATTAAAATTTAACTCAAATAAAAGTTTTTTATTGTAATTATATACTTCTAATTTAGTGCTATCTGCAAAAATATAGTCAGAGTTTCCATCATAATCTATGTCTGCTACTACAAAATAGTGGTTTTCACTAAATTCTTTTATAAATAGTGAATCTTGTTGCCCTTGTGGTGAAAAATATCTAACATTGCCTTTAGCATCGGTGCATACGAACTGAGATTTGCCTTTGTTTTTATCCAAATAAACTTTGTTGTTTTTTGAAAATTTAAAATTTGTAAAATATGTATTTCTTGGTTCGCCTCGTCTGTTTAAACTATAGAATTTAAAATCATCATGAAATACTAAGTAATCTTTATTGTCGATAGTATAATGTGATATTTCAGAACTAACAAGGTTTTCGCTGTTATTAAAATTCCAGCCTTTGACAATTTTTCCAGTCTCGTCGTATAAATATATTTTTTTATCCTCACAAGCAATAGCTATTCTATAGTTTCGATTGTTTTCATAATCGAAAACCGAAAGAGGAGAACTGGCTTTTGACCTAAGAGTGATGGGAAAATTCTTAACGTTATTACCAAGTCTATCAAGAAGGTAAATCTTTGATTTTGTAGAAAATAAATATTGGAGTTTCCCATTTTTAAAAGCATCTATTTGGTAAACGTTACCAAAAATACTTTCGTCGAGTTGGATTTTCCAAATTTCTAAACCACTGCTGTTAATCAAATATAAATTATTGTTTTCATCTTGGACTAAAATTTCTGTACTATTATCATCATGGTTAGTTACAATAAAAGGTTTGGAACTTACCGGAGCATCAATTCTGCTTTCCCACGCAGTTTTTGGTTTTTCTGAAATATTGTCGGCATATTGCAAAATCATATTGTTGTATAGCCTGTCGCTAGCATTGTTAATTTGGTAAGCCCAAAAACTAAACTTTTGTAGCTCAGTAAATTTACTTTGAGCTAAGTTTTGTAAATCTGAGTTTAAGTAATCTTTGATTAGAGGAAAGCCATTTGTTAATGAAAAATATGTAAAGAGAAGCGATTTGTTTGAAAAGTTTTCTAAAAACTTGTTGTGTTCTATATTGGTTGTCATTGTTTTATTTAAAAATGCAGTTTTTGCAAAATTTCTCAAACCTTCTTTGGTTTCAGCAAATACCATAAAGTTTTTAATAAAACAAACATAACTAGAATTGGATTTTGTAAAAAGTGGACCAAAAAGTATTAAAGGTAAATTGTCAGCAGGAAGTTTATAGCATGCTAAGTTTGTATGCTCATCAACTTTTAGGTCTGATTTAAAATCCTTTATATTTTTATTGAGTTTGCTAGCATAATTTTGAATAATGTTCTCCAGCTCAAATATGCCAACAGATTGTGAGTTCAAATTTAAAATAGTATAAAAATCAAGTTTGTTGTTTTCTACTATAGCCGAAATACAAATTTCATTTTCAATTAATTTGTAAAAATCTTTAAATTCAATGTTGTAGGTTGTTTTAAGTTCATTAATAGCTTCTTCTCTTTTATCAAGTTCGCCAATTGATTTTAAATAACTGTTTAAACTATTGTTATAATTTTCAGAATCAGTAAATGCTAAAATTGTGTAGTAACACGCATTGTCTGGTAAAATGTCTAAACAGCTTTGATAACAAGGCGATTGTTGCTTTAATATATTTGATAATGCTGGTAAGCTATCTTTGTTTTCAATAAAACCATTCATGCTAAGTTTGCCTGTATTTATGTTTAAATCCATTTCTATCCAGTTGGCAAACTCATGTTTTGAATCAAAATCTTCGGCTAAGTTTTGTTTTAAAATCGATTTTAGTTGTGGTAAATTTATATAAACATTGGCTAGTTCTTTTTTGCCTGCAGATTCATACAATGCTGCAAATTCACTATCTCTTTTGATAATAGAATTGTTGCTAGCTAAAGCATCAATAGACTTTTCGACTACTACAGCAGAATTGGAAATTATAAGAATGTGATTGCTAATCGAATAAAAAAACTTTTTGCCATTTTGTAAACTACAATCAAAGATTTTATTGCCGTTATAATCTCTTTCGTTAATATTTGAAAATTGTTTAAGTTCGTTGTTTAGGTTTGTTTGAAATTGTTTGGTTTTTGCTTTTTCATCAATCTCAACATATAAAGTTTGAGATAAGCTACTTAATGAATTGTCAATTAAAAACAAACTTTTTCTATTTTTAACTTCTTTAAAAAAATCTGATTTACTAATGCTATCAAAACAATGGGCAAGAGAGTTTGATGAATTGACTTGAAAAAACTTTTGAATTTCATATGAGATTACATAATCCAAAGATAATTTTTCAAAAAATGAATTAAAACTATTTGTTTCTATTATCAAGGCTGGATTGCCAGGAACAGCATCAAGTGCTTTTGAAGTTTTTTCTGAAGATTTTAAGAAAAATAATACAGCAAACACTAAAAGTCCGCATAAAACAACAATGATAGAAATTATTAAAACTCTTTTTTTCATAGTAAAACTAATTACTCGGTAAAAATAATATAATGCCACCATTAAAACAACCTCATAAATGAAAACAAATTAACATACTGAGGTTAAAAAAACTATTATTTCAAATTGTTTTATTAAATTTTTTGTGTGATATTAGCAAAAAAAATATTATTCGTAATATAGTTTAAAATTTTATGGCAAAAATTATCATTTTTGTTAGTTTATTTATTTTTAGCAAGGCTTTATTTTGCAATATAGACGGTGATGGAGCAAGTCGTGTGAGTGCTTGTGAATCAGTTAGTTATATTGATAGAGTAAATAGTTCCTTATCATCTTTTTATGATTCAACAAACATTTGGTGGGCTAGTCAATCTGTTATTTCTGATAGTTTGCGAAAAGTAAATTGCCCATATTATCCAGAATATGTTTACAATAGTAGAATTGCAGATTTAGATGAAAAAACGCCAATTAAGTTAGAGTATAACGAACATGTTTTGAAATATATTGAGGCTTATGGTGTTAAAAATCGTCCCAAATTACAATCTATAATTTCTAAATCGGCATATTATTTTCCAATTTTCGAAGAATATTTAGATAAATATGGCTTACCTTTAGAGTTAAAATATCTTGCAGCTGTAGAATCAGCACTTGATGCTAGAGCAGTTTCAAAATCTGGAGCAGTAGGTTTATGGCAGTTTATGAAACCAACATCAGATTTATTGGACGTTAAAGTTACTTCATATATTGATGAGCGTAGAGATGTATATAAATCAACAGATGCGGCGTGTAGGTATCTTAAATATTTATACGAAACTTTTGGAGATTGGCAACTTGCACTTGCTGCTTATAATGGTGGTCCTAGAACTGTAAAAAAAGCAATAGCACAAAGTGGTGGAAAAACAAATTATTGGGATTTGCGTCCTTATTTTACCGAGCAAATGAGAAATTATGTGCCTGCGTTTATTGCAATGAACTATTTAATGGAATATCATGCCGAACACAATATTTTTCCAAACGATGTTTTTATCGAAAGTGTAAAAACTGATACTTTGTATGTTAACGGATATGTACATTTAAAAAATATTGCAGAACTTGTTGGAACAGACTATGAATTGCTCAAAAATTTAAATCCAGTTTATACTTATGCTTATATTCCAATGGATGGAGACAAGCATTGTTTGGTTTTACCTTTTGATGTTGTTCATAAATATTATCAAAAAGAGCAAGAAATTGTTGCTTTGAAAAATAATGTTAAAAACGACACTGTATTAACTCAACCACCGTTTATGCAAAAACCTGTACGCGAAAATATTATCTATCATAATGTAGAACGTGGAGATAATTTATTTAGAATATCTCAAAGATATGCTTGTACTATTCCTGAAATCTATCAGTGGAATAATCTAGACGACAATTATATCTTGCGAGTTGGAGACAGTTTGAAAATTATGATAGAATAAAATTATATATTATAAATCTTTGAAACAAATAGTTTTGAAGAAAAAGATATTTATATTATATTTATAAAAAAAAAATTTTGCATATGTTTAAATTTTTACGAAAAGAAAACACAATAGCCGGTCCTAAATTTAATCGTTGGTTAGTTCCGCCAGCGGCTTTGGCTATTCATTTGAGCATTGGAATGGCATATGGATTCTCTGTTTTTTGGCTACCATTATCAAAATCTATAGGCATAACCGAAGCAGTTTTAGCTCCTGAAGGGATTAGTTTTATTGAAAGAGTTTTTTCTACTGCTTATGATTGGCCCATCTCAATGCTTGGGTGGTTATATACTTTGTTTTTTGTGTTTTTGGGTTTGTCGGCAGCCATGTGGGGCGGTTGGTTAGAAAAAGTAGGTCCTCGTAAAGTAGGATTTATTTCTGCAATATTATGGTCGGGCGGACTGCTAATATCAGCTCTTGGAGTTGTCTTACACCAAATTTGGATGCTATGGCTAGGCTCAGGAGTTATTGGTGGAATAGGATTGGGCTTAGGATATATTTCGCCAGTTTCTACTTTAGTAAAATGGTTTCCCGACAAAAGAGGAATGGCTACTGGAATGGCAATAATGGGATTTGGAGGAGGAGCAATGATAGGAGCTCCTTTAGCACAAAAACTTATGAACTTCTACGCCACTGATACTAGTGTAGGAGTATGGGAAACATTTGTAACCTTAGCAATAATTTATTTTATTTATATGATAATTGGAGCTTTGTCTTATAGAATACCTCCAACAGGTTGGCAACCAAAAGGATGGAAACCTAAAGAAAAAAAGCGAAAATCTCTGATTACACAACATCATGTGCATGTAAATAAAGCTTGGAAAACTCCTCAGTTTTGGATGTTGTGGCTAGTGCTATGTTTAAATGTTTCGGCAGGTATTGGAGTAATTGGAATGGCTTCACCACTACTGCAAGAAGTCTTTGGAGGAAAGTTAATAGGAATAGATAAAGTGTTTTCAGAATTAAATGAAGCAGAATTAGCAAAAATTGCATTGGTAGCAGCTGGTTTTACTGGGTTATTATCTTTATTTAATATTGGAGGACGTTTCGTCTGGGCATCACTTTCAGATGTAATAGGAAGAAAAACTACTTTCGCAATATTTTTTATTCTCGGATTTATTTTATATGTCTTAGCACCTCACCTCGGACTAGCTGGTACTGTAGCTCTTTTCGTAGTCGCATTTTGTATCATAATTTCAATGTATGGAGGAGGCTTCGCAACAATTCCTGCATATCTTGCAGATTTGTTTGGCACACAAATGGTTGGAGCAATTCACGGAAGACTTTTAACTGCTTGGTCAACTGCTGGTATCTTAGGACCTGTTTTGGTTAATTACATTAGAGAATTCCAATTAAATAGAGGAGTGCCTGTTCAACAAGTTTATAATACCACTTTTTATATTTTAGCAGGACTTTTGATAATAGGCATGATAGCAAACTTCCTCGTTAGACCAGTAAATAAAAAATACCATATGAGCGAAGAAGAACTAGCAAAACTTAGACTTGCAACAACTAAAGAAGAAAAAAACGGAAACACTAATGTGGACTTGAGTGAAGTGGGTTCAGCAAAAGCTACATGGAAACTTATATTTGCCTGGACAGCAGTAGGAATCCCTTTGCTATACGGAATATATTCAACTGTGCTTGATGCTCTACCTTTATTTTTGAGATAGTGATTTTTGTTAATACTATGTTTGAAAACTCTTTGCTTTATGTTTTAGATTATTAAAATCATTATTGTATTTTTGTGAAAAAATAAATTTAATATTATGGCAAATAGAAGAGAATTAAAAAAAGACATTAATTGGCTTACCGAAGAAGTCGTTTCTGATTGTTTAATTTATTGGGAATTTAACAAAAACAAAAACAAAGAACATGTAGTAGATATAATTAATTCTGTAATAACTAAAAGAAATGAACTTATATCAAGAATTAATAAACCTACTTCAAAAATGACTCGCCACGAAGTTAAGTCTGCTTATAATCAAGTAGTTAAGGAGATGTTTGAAGTAACAAATGAAAGTTTAGAAAAACTAAGTGAATTAGCTAAGAAAAATGCAAAGGCTAATTAATATTCCCGAAATTGGAAATATTGTTGTAACAAAAAAAACTAATGCAAAAAACTATAGATTAAGAGTACATCCTCAAAAGGGTGTACTTCTTACTATTCCTAGATTTGGTAATTTTAAAGAAGGAGAAAACTTTGTCTTAAAAAATATAGATTGGATAAAGTCAAAACTAAAAGAAAGAGAAATTCGTCAACAAAACTTAAAAATATTTAAACCTGGAGAAGAATTTATCACACGTAATTTAAGTTTAGAATTTGTTGAAGGAAACTTTCAAAATATGCTTTCGGCATATTTTGAAAATAAAAAAATAAAAATTTTATACCAAACTGGATTTAACGATTTTGAAGCAGATGATGTTCAAGAGTTTATTAAAAAATTCATATTAAAATGCTTGCAGCAAGAAGCAAATATTTATTTAATTCCAAGATTAAACGAATTGTCTCAAAAAACAGGATTAAAATTTAAAAATTGTAAAATAGGAACAGCAAGCACACGATTAGGTTCTTGTGATTCAAAAAACAATATTATTCTGTCAGCATATTTAATGCTTTTGCCCGACAGACTTATAGATTATGTTATTTTACACGAACTTTGCCATATTTTACATAAAAATCATGGAGAAAAATTCCACAATCTTTTAAATTTATTGACAAATGGAAAATCTAAAGAATTAAATAAAGAACTAAAATCGTTTAGAACCTCTATAGAACCCGGAAATTACAAGTTTTAATTTATTTTGCTCTTTCTACGTACTCTTTGGTTCTTGTGTCAACTTTAATTTTTTCGCCAATGTTTATAAAAAGAGGAACCATAATTGATGCGCCAGTATCAATAGTTGCAGGTTTTAAAGCATTGGTTGTAGTATCGCCTTTTAATCCTGGTTCAGTATAAGTAACTTCGCTAATAATAAAAGCTGGCAATTCGCAAGTTAAAGCAGCCTCATTCTCAGCGTGGAAAATAACTTCAACTTCTTGTCCTTCTTTCAAAAATTCAATACCTTCAATCAAGTCTTCGGATAAACAAACTTGTTCAAAAGTTTCTAAGTGCATAAAATGGTAACCTAAATCATCATTATATAAAAATTGATAAGGACGGCGTTCAATTCTAATTATATCAATTTTTGCACCTGAAGGAAAAGTGTTTTCTATTACTCTGCCGTTTTCTAAACTTTTCATTTTAGTACGTACAAAAGCTGCTCCTTTGCCAGGTTTAACGTGTTGAAAATATGTAATTTGATAAGGTTTGCCATTAAACTCAATGGTTAATCCATTTTTAATATCTGCTGTTGTTGCCATAATTTTATTTTTTTTTACAAAAGTAATAATATCATTTGCTTTACAAAATTTTTTTTTAAATAAATTGATTTTTTAGCCCATAACATCACATTTAGCAAGGCTAGATAAAAAATATTTATTAAAATTAGAAAATTTAAGCAAAAATATTTATATTCGTGGAAAATTAAAACACTATTGATATGAAGAAAATTTTAATGTTAACTTTTATTGCTTTTATTGCATTTGCTTGTAAAAATTCAGCTCAACCCGAAACACAAGAACAACAAAAAAAAGAAGAAATAAAATTTGAGTGGGCAAGTTATGAAAACTCTAGGTTCGACTTTTCAGTGTCTTATCCCGATTTTCTAATTCCGCAAGGAGAATCTGGAAATGGAGATGGACAAAGATTTATTTCAGAAGATGAAAAATTTCAATTTTGGGCTTATGTCGATTTTAAAATGAATGCAACTTTTGACGATGCTCCAAGTTTTGATGAGGCTTACGAGCAAGACGTAAATCAAGAAAATGTTGAGTACAATGAAAAAAGACAAGATAATTATTATGTGAGTGGACATATTGATAAAAATACTCTTTTTTCAAAATACACATATTTCCGCAATATGAATTATTATGTATTGTATTTCCAATTTCCAGATGCAGAGGCAAGGTTCTTTTCTCCAATTGTAGATACAATAGTCGCTTCGTTTGATTGTGATGGAGGTGAAAATCATGATGTCGAAAATTTTATTAATGGATTTTTAAAAGATTGTTGGATAGGGAAAAATTTTGACGCTTTACTTAGAGATAATTCAGCAATTTTAAACAAATATATAGACAAAGATTTAGGAATAGCTCGACTTCATGCGCCCGGAACAATTCCAAGATTTGCAAAAAGAAACGAAAATTTTGGTTATGATAACTATACCGACTTTGAAACTACATTTAAAGGTAAATATACTCTTACTATGTGCAAAGAAAATTACGATTTGCCATGTAATTTTGACTTTGAAGACAAAAATGGAAAAATTGTATGTTATGATTTTGTAAGTGATTTACCAAATCTTGTTGACCCAGAAACTTTCGAAATATCATCACTTATGCCAATGTATCCAAGCTCAAAAATTATGCTTGTTTATTTACCAAATAAATATAATAGTCCGCGTGCATTTTATTTTATTTTAGTAAACAAAAATTGGAAACTAATAATTGTTGACGACACACTTTGTTCGGCATAAATCTTGAAATATATTTATAAAAATATATAGTTAAAAAAAATAATGTTTTGAATTAAATTATTTTTAATATATTTGTTGAAATTTTAAGTCCTTAGATATGAAAAAACTAGCATTTATTTTAGTCTTGTTAAGTATTGGTGTATATGGTTTTGCTCAACAAGAAAATATCTCTGAAGATATTGAGACTTTGAAAGAAATGGTTAAACAAGGAAGCCATGAGGCAATGGGAAAATTAGGATATTGTTATCTTACTGGAACCAATGTTGAAAAAAACGACAAAGAAGCTTTCAAATTACTGAATAATGCTTCAAAATCTGGCGATGCTTTCTCAAATTTTTATGTGGGAAAATGTCATTACGAAGGTATTGGTACTCCCAAAAAATATTCTAAAGCTTTTGACCATATGTCAGTTGCTGCTCAACTAAATTATGAGCAAGCATATAAATATCTTGGCAGAATGTATTACTTTGGAGAAGGTGTAACAAAAAATAAAAAGGAAGCTGTTAAATGGTTGAAAAAAGCTATAGAAGATGAAAAAGACGTAGAGTCATTATATTTACTAGCAACTTGTTATGATACTGGCGAAGGTATTTTAAAAAACGAAGCCAAATCGCTTGAGTATTTTGAAAAAGCAGCTGAAAAAGGACATGCACAAGCTAGAATAGCACAAGCAAATGCTTATAAAGTTGGAAAAGGAGTTGCACAAAATACGGCAAAAGCAGTGGAATTATACACTCTTATTGCTAACGAAGGCGACAAAGATGCTGCATATTTTTTAGCAACTTGTTATGAAAAAGGCGATGGTGTTGGACAAAGTTATAATTCTGCATTTCAGTGGTATTTAAAAGCAGCCGAAAAAGGAAATATCCCAGCTCAAAATAAACTTGGAGAATGTTACTATAAAGGCATAGGTACAACTCAAAATTATGATGAGGCTTTTTCTTGGTTCTCAAAAGCTGCCGATGCAGCAAACTTAGAAGCATACAATAATTTAGGTAATTGCTACTATAACGGACATGGAACAACTCGCGATTATAAAAAGGCTTTCGCAAATTATGTAAAAGCTTCAAAAGATGAAATGCCAGAAGCATTATATAATCAAGCAGTTTGCTATTCAAAAGGACAAGGTGTTAAATTTAATATGAGAACATCAACACAATTATTGTTTAAAGCTGCTCAAGCAGAATATGCTCCTGCTCAAAACTTGTTGGCAACATACTACATCAATGGAACAGGTGTGGATAGAGATTATAAAAAAGCAATTATTTGGCTTGAGTTTGCCACCAATCAAGGAAATGCAGATGCTTTCTACAATTTAGGAAATTGCTACGCAAAAGGACTAGGCGTTCAAAAAGATAAAGCAAAAGCAAGTAGCTTATATTCAAGAGCTGCAGAATTAGGACACGAAGAAGCTAAAAAAGAATTGAAAAAAGTTCAATAAACTTTACGAAAAATAAAACTTATAGAATATTCTTAATTTTTCACAATTCTTAAAATTGCAATATTTTGATTGTTATTGTAAACTTTTAACAAATAAACTCCAGGATTTAGTTTGTCTATAAAAATTTCAGTAGTATCTGAGTTGATTATATCTGTTGTAAGTAATTTGCCTGTAATGTCGTAAACTTCATACTTATCTGCGATAGCGCCATTGAGATGCAAGTTTATATAATCTTTTGCTGGGTTTGGATAAACAGAAAGTTGAGACATTATATTTTCATCTACATTATCTCTAAGTATTACATTTACATAAACCGTTTTTTCGGCTTGGTTATAATTTTGACTGTTTGCTGGTGTAAATAAAACATGTAGTTCTTGGTTGTCGCCAATTGGAAGATATGTTCCAAAATTAGGATTGTAATTAAAATAACCATTAATATTGGCACTAGCATTTAATTGAACTTCACTAAGAGCTTCGTCATTATACATATCTGCTGGATTTTCCCAATAAATTTCTGGTGTAGCTTTTAAAATTTCAAAATTTGCTGGCACAAAAGTAAAATCATAGTTTATTTCAACCTGTAAGCTACCAGCATTTATTTCATAAATTCCTGCATCTTCGCCTTGAAGCCTGCTTAACTCTCCTGTGAAACTTACTTGATCTACATTTCCTTCAATAGTATAAGTAAATTCAGGGTCATCTTCACCATAAATTTTTGTTAATCCTTGGTCGGCAATTACAGTTAATATAATAGGCGTAATTTCAAATTGGGCAGGATGATAAGTCATATTATAATTTTCTCCTATGCTGAGGTCTCCTTGTTGAATTATATAATGTCCAACATCTTCACCTTGTTCTCGTGTAAGCTGTCCAGTAAATTCATCATTTTCCACAATATTCCCTTGAACATAATATGTAAATTCAGGGTCTTCTTGTCCATAAACTTTTGATTGTCCTTGATGTGCAATCACTGTTATGTTAGCAGGTGTAATTTCAAATTGTGAAGACTGATAGGTTATATTATAATTTTCTCCTAAGCTAAGATTGCCTTGTAAAATTTCGTAATATCCAACATCTTCGCCAAATTCTCGTGTAAGCTGTCCAGAAAATGTATCATTGTTTATCACACTACCAGAAATAACAGAATAAGCATATTGAGGGTCTTCTTCACCATAAGTTTTTGATTGTCCTTCTGTAGCTTTTACAATGATATTGCGTGGTAAAATTGAGAAATTAGCGGAGTTGTAATTTATTATATAATTTGAACCATTTGTGGGACTTAAATTGCCTAGTAAAATTTCATATATACCCACATTTTCTTCAATTTCGCGTTCTAATGCTCCAGTCATATAATCGTTGAAAGCTAGTCCTTCTTCTACAGAATAAGAAAACTCATAAGGGTCGCTGTGCCCATAAGTTTTGCTTGCATCGTTGGCAGTAATGGTAATTTCGAGTGGAAAAATTTCAAAATAGTTGTCTGTGCCTAAATAAGTTATATTGTAATTTGGATTTATTTGCAAATCGTTATAAAAAATTTGATATTCTCCAACATTTTCTCCTGCAGTACGATATAAAAATCCACTAAAAGAATCTCCATCAACAAGAGTTCCTGAGTATGAGTATGTTAAGATAGGATCGGGTTCGCCGTAAATTTTACTTTGATTTGGCTCTATTGTTACACTAATAGCTTTTTGTGTTATTTCAAATTGTGCGTTAGGCATTATTGTTAAGCTGTAATTGGAATTGAGTGATAGATTACCTTGTAAAATATAGTAAAAACCAATCATTTCTCCACTTTCTCGAGATAAAGCTCCAGAGAAACTATCCCCAGCTGCAAGTTCTGGACTATAAGTAAATGTTAAAACTGGGTCGGTATCTCCATATTCTTTTGATTGATTTGGGTTAGCAGTTATTAAGATATGTTTCTTTTTAATTTCAAAATCTTGTGAAATAAATTCAATAGAATAATTATCTCCTGCACTTAAAGTTCCTTGAGTAATAGGGTAAGTTCCTAAGGCTTCGCCCTCTTCGCGAGATAAATCTCCACTAAGACCATCTTCTCCAACAAAATTTCCTATTACTTGATAAGTTAAGACAGGATCTTGGTCGCCGTATAATTTTGACTGATTTGGATTTGCTTTTACTGTTATATTTCTGGGTAGAATTTCAAAATTAGCAGATTGATAAATAAAAGTGTAATTAGACGAAATAGCTAGAGTTCCTACAGTAATTTCATATTCGCCAACGTCTTCGCCCTCAACTCTTTCTAAATTACCAGTAACACTATTTCCAGAATATAAATATTCACTTAATGTATAAGTAAAATATACAGGATCATCAAATCCATAAATTTTATTTTGACCAGAATTAGCAGTAATTGTAATTTGTTTTGGAGTAATTGTAAAAATATTTGAAATAAATTCTATTTCATAATTATTTGATAAAGCAAGACTGTTTTGCAAAATTTCATATTCGCCAACATCTTCGCCAACTTCTCTATTTAAAAATCCTGTAAAACTATCATTGCCTATTAAACCTCCGCTAAACGTGTATGTAAAAGGCGTTGGGTCAGAGCCTGTATAAACTTTTGTTTGTCCAGCGTCAACAGTAACTGTGATAGGACGTTTTAAAATTTCGAAATCAGCGGAATTATAATTTAAAATATAATTATCGTTTAATAGCAAAGTTCCTTGATTTATTGTGTAAGTGCCAACATTTTCACCAGTAATGCGAATAAGTTCTCCAGTAAAATCATCATCTCCAACCAAAGTTGGTGTATATCCGTAAGTTAACTCTGGGTCATTTTCTCCATAAATTTTGCTGTTATCTTCGGCATAAACATCAATTTCTTTTTTATTAACTATCAAAGTTCTTGCAACTTGTGGGGCTGGAAAATATTCATCATTTCCTGCTTGATTTGCATAAATTTCACATTCTCCTGCATTAATAATTGAGATTGTACTTCCATTTATGCCAGAACAAGTGGCAATATTTGGGTCAGAACTAGTAAAAACAACATCTAAATTAGAACTTGCATTTGCTGAAACTACAAAATCTGGGTCGCCATAAGTCTTGATTTCAAAATTGGCGAAATCAGTAATCACTTGCTCATGCTTTCTTCCTATTCCAACAATATTTATAAAATAAGGATTATTATTAATGTCGTTAGAATTTATTACGATTTGAGCACTTATATCTCCGTACAAAATTGGATTAAATATAAGAGAAAAATATGTGTTATTACCTGGCATAACATAATTCTCGGTGTTGTTTTGGAGCAGAGTAAAACAGTTATTGTCTCCATTTTCTCCAAATTGAATTAATGGATTTTCAGTTAAATATAATGTTGCCCCTCCCATATTTGAGATATAGAAATTCACAGTATCACTTGAGCTACCAACTGTTATTTCGCCAAAATCGTAGGTGTTACCGTTTTTAACAAATAAAGAATCTTGAGTAACAACAATTTCAGCAAAATTTTCAAAAATATAAGCCGCACCAGCACTTTTTAGATGATTTTCGCTATTTTCATCAAAATCTTGATGTATAGCACCTGCTATTATGTTGTTTTCATAAATTACAACTGAAAACGCAAAATTATCCGCAGTGTCTCTATCAGAGGCAACAATTTTTTGGGTATATTCCCATTCATCATAAATGTTTTTATACATATAAAACGCTCCAGCGTGAGAAGCAAAGTTTTGTTCGTTGGGGTCCCAGCCATGTCGATGTGTTGCTACTGCAATAGTATTTTCATAAATTGAAACAGCATAACCAAATTGAGTGTGCAAGTTGAAATACGGCATATATGGCTCGTATATTTTTTTTACTTGAGTCCAGATTTCATTTTCTAGTTTAAAAATGTAAGCTGAACCAGTATTTGTTGTTGAAGGAGTAACTTCTCCTTGTGCATTGCGAGGGTCGTTGGGAGCCCCAGCTATTAAATAATTACCATACATATCAACGCTAGAACCAAAAAAACAAGATTGGTATCTATCGTTTGCCACTATTTTTTGACTTTGTTCCCAAGTTCCAGAATTATATTTAAAAATATAAACTGCACCTGCACCCGGCACCTCATTTTCTTCGTTAGCATCAAAATTACTTCTACAACCAACAGCTATATAATCATTAAAAATTGAAATTGAATAACCAAAATGGCGATAAATATTTGTTACTGTTGGATTTAAAATTTGCTTTAAATTCCATGTAGTTGTTGGTTTCTCATAAACATAAACTTTTCCATGTGTGCCACTTGCTCCTCTCGCTCCTACTAAAATAAAGTTTTCATTGATAGCTACACTACTTCCAAATATATCCAAAGAATCTCCATCAGGTGCTATTAAGTTTTGATGAAGTTCCCATACATCATTATTGTTTTTAAAAATAAAAGCTTCTCCTTGGTGACGGTTAATATTTATTTTTCTACCTAGACTACCAATTATTGCCCAATCACCATGTAAAGCAACAGCATATCCAAAACCATCATACGTGTTTCCGTCTTCTATAGATAATTTTTGTTGGAATTGCCAATTTGTACCGTCATATTTATAAATATAAGCAGCTCCAGCACTATCTACTATTTGATTTCTATCGTCTATAATAAAATCATAAGGAGCGCCAACTATTGCATAATCTCCATGAATATCAACGGAAAAGCCAAGATTTGCACCAGCATTCCTTTCTGAGGCACAAAGTTTTGTTATTTCTGTCCAATTCTGAGCCTCTATATTTTGAGAAAATAAAAGCCCAAACAATACGCTAAGTAAAAATATATAGATGTTTTTCATAACTGTGCAGCTTTAAGTTAAACAATCAATTATATATAAGACAGTTTATTTAGCTATTTCGTTGCATCAAAACTTAAAAAACATTGACAATATTTTTTTCTTAAAACAAAATTACTTTTTCAATATATGTTTTGCCATTTTGAGTTATTTCTAAAACGTATGTGCCAGAAACAAAATTAGATAAATCAAAATAGTTTTCCTTATAATAATTGTCGTAAATTAATTTAGTATTTGAATCATAAATTTTTAGATAAATATCATCTTTACTTTCTTTATTAAAGTAAATCATTCCCTTAGTTGGATTTGGATAAACAGAAAGTTGAGATTTTATGTTTTCAGCTAAATTAGTCCATAGTAATACATTAATTAAAACTGTTTTATTAGCTTGATTGTAATTGTGATCGTCTGTTGGGTTAAATAAAACATGTAATTCTTGATTGTCGCCTTCTGGTAGATATGTCCCAAAATCAGGAGTGTAAGTGAAATTACCTTCAGTATTGGCACTAGCGTTTAGCTGAACTTCGCTAAGAGCTTGGTTGGTGTAAATGTCTGCCGGATTTTCCCAATAAATTTCGGGTGTAGCTTTTAAAATTTCAAAATTTGCTGGAACAAAGTTGAAATCAAAATTTGTTGGAGCTTGTAGATTGCCTTCATTTATTTCATATGTACCAACATTTTCGCCTTGAGTTCTATTAAGTTCGCCTGAGAAATTTACAGGCTCTGTATTTCCTTGAACAGTATAAGTAAATTCTGGGTCATCTTCTCCATAAATTTTTGTTAATCCTTGGTCGGCAATTACAGTTAGCATAATAGGTAAAATCTCAAATTGTGCAGGCTGATAGTTTATATTATAGTTTGTTCCTAAACTAAGTTCGCCTTGTTGAATTTCGTAAAATCCAACATCTTCGCCTTGCTCGCGTGTAAGTTCTCCGGAGAACTCGTCATTGTTTACAATAGTGCCAGAAGTTACAGAATAGGTAAATTCAGGGTCGTTTTCTCCAAAAGTTTTAGATAAGCCTTCTGTTGCTTTAACTGTAATTTGGCGTGGTAAAATTGTAAAGTTAGCAGAATTGTAAATTAAATTATAATTTGAAATATTATTAATGCTAAAATTGCTTCCTAAAATTTCATATATTCCAACATCTTCGCCTTGTTCACGTTCTAATTCTCCAGTAAAATAATCGCTAAAAGCTAAGCTACCATTTGTAGAATAAGTAAATTCAAAAGGATCATTGTTTCCGTAAGTTTTACTTGCTGCATTAGCGTTAACTGTAATTTCGCGAGGTAAAATATTGAATTTGTTAGTTTCAACAACATTTATAATATAGTTATAAGTTAATTGTAGGTTATCATGATAAATTTGATATTCCCCAACATTTTCTCCAGTAGCTCTGTATAAATATCCTTGGAAAGAATCATAACCAACTAAATCAGGTGTGTAAGAATATGTTAATTGTTGTGGATCTGATTCTCCATAAGTTTTACTTTGATTTGGATTTATAGTTACGTTAATTGTTCGTGGAGTAATTTCAAATGTAACTCCAGGTGTAAAAAACAAAGTATAATTTGAATTAAGAGATAAAGTTCCTTTTGTGATAGTGTAAGTATCCACAAGTTCTCCTTCTTCTCGAGTTAATTCTCCTTCAAAATTATCCCAAGGAGCAATTGCTGGACTACAAGTAAATTCTAATTCTGGATCAGGAAATCCATATTGTTTTGATTGATTTGAATTTGGTGTTACTAAAACATTTTTCTTTTTAATTTCAAAGTTTTTTGATGTAAATAGGATAGTATAATTATCTCCTGCACTTAAAGTTCCTATAGTAATAGGATAGTTTCCTAGAGCTTCACCTTCTTCACGAGATAAAGCTCCCGAGATAGTATCTCCAGCAATTAAACTTCCTATTAGTTGATAAGTTAAGACAGGGTCAGGATCGCCATAAAGTTTTGATTGATTTTGATGTGCAATAACTGTTATGTCTTTTGGAAAAATTTCAAAATTAGCAGATTGATAAGTAAATGTGTAGTTTGGCGTAATAGCTAGTGTTCCTACAGTAATTTCATATTCGCCAGCATCTTCGCCTTCAACTCTATCTAAAGCTCCACTAACGCTATTTCCAGAATATAAAACTTCGCTTAATGTATAAGTAAAGCTAGCAGGGTCTGCTTGTCCGTAAGTTTTATTTTGACCAGAATTAGCGGTAATGGTAATGTGTCTGGGATTGATTGTGAAGACATTTGAAATAAATGTTATTTGATAATTGTTTGTTAAAGCAAGATTATTTTGCAAAATATTGTATGTGCCAACAGTGTCTCCAGGTTCTCTAGATAAAGCTCCTGTAAAATTATCACTACCAATTAAACCACCGCTATATGTGTATGTAAAAGATGCTGGTTCGGCAGCTTTATAAACTTTTGATTGTCCTGGAACAACAGTAACAGTAATAGGACGTTTTAGAATTTGCAAATTATTACCTGTGTAATTTAAAGTATAATTATTACCCAATCCTAAATTACCTTGATTTATGGCATAAGTTCCTACCGCCTCTCCTGTAACTCTTTGGAGGTTTCCAGAAAAACTGTCGCCATCAACCAATTGTGGAGTATAGCTGTATGTTAATGCAGGGTCAGTATTTCCGTAGTGTTTACTAAGAGCATCGGCAGTTACATTAATTACTCTTTTGTTAACATTAAGAGTTTTTGCAACTTGAGGAGCAGGATAGTAATTAGCGTTTCCTGCTTGATTTGCATAAATTTGACATACTCCAGCTCCAACTATTGTAATGGTGCTTCCATTAGTTCCACTACAAGTAGCAACATTATTATTAGAACTTGTAAAAACTACATCTAAACCAGAACTTGCAACTGCCGAAACTTGAAAACTAGCGTCTCCATAAGTTTTAGTTGGAATATCTGCAAAACCAGTGATGGTTTGAGAACTTTTGCCTCCAACTCCCTGAAGACTAATAATGTATGGGTTGTCTGAAGGACAGTCGCTAGCTATTGAAATTTGAGCTGAAAAACTGCCTAAACTTGTAGGCTTGAATTTAATTGTAAAATTAGTTTCTTGATTTGGTAGTACTGAAGGCTGAACACTATTCTGATTTATTACGAAAATATTTGCGTCTCCACTTACAAGTTCTATAATTGGGTTTCCTGTTAGGTTTAGAGTAGTGCCTCCAGAATTTTTTATTTTAAAAATTAAATCTAAGCCATCGCCACTATAACCAACTTCTCCAAAATCGAAACTACCTCCATTGGCAATTAATGTTTCTTCTTGGAAAATTTCAATTTTTGGTGAATTATTAAAAACATAAACAGCTCCAGCACCTGGTAAATAATTGTTTTCGTTTGCGTCATATTTATTTTGATTTGCTCCTATTAATAATTGCCCATTGTAAATAGCCACGGCATTTCCAAAATAGTCATTAGATTGTCTGTTGCTGGCTGTAAGTTTTTGTGTAAAATTCCAGTTGCTTGAAACGTTTTCATAAACATAAACAGCTCCTGCATTGAAAATAGAGTTTTCTCCGTTACTATCAAAGTCTTGTTGTGAGACACCAATTATCAGTTTATCATTAAAAATCGATACAGCATTTCCAAATTCGTCATAATTGCTTCTATCATTAGCCAGAATTTTTTGTGTTTGCGTCCAGGTTCCTGCGTTATTTTTAAAAACATAAGCAGAACCTGTTCTTGTTGTATCTGCAACACCTAATGAGTTTCTAGAATCATAAGTGGCACTTATAACTGCATAGTCGCCATCAATATCTACAGCACGCCCAAAATAATTCTCTTGGGCTCTATCGTTAGCATCTATTTTTTGTGTTTGCGTCCAAGTTCCTGCATTATATTTAAAAATGTAAGCAGCTCCAGCATCTGTTAAAGTTCCGCTTCCAGTAGCATTTTTATCTTGAGCATAAGCACCTGCAATTATATATTCTCCTGAAATTGCAACTGAGCAACCAAAAAAATCACCTGCCGAACAGTCGGAAGCCATTAGCTTTTGTGAAAAACTCCATGAATTGTTGACAAGTTCGTAAATATATACAGCTCCGACATTATAAGCAGTGCCATTTTTCTTACTTTCTGCTCCAACAATTAATGTGTTGTTTTCTATATCAATAGAGTTGCCAAAGCCACAGTCGTTTTCGGGGTCTGATGGAAGTAGTTTGTTTATTTGTGTCCAAGCTCCTGCATTGTTTTTAAAAACATACACAACACCTAAATTTGTGTTAGGAGCTTCAGATTTACCTATTGCTCCAACAGCAATATAATCTTCCCAAATTGCGACAGAAGCTCCAAATTTGCTTTGTTCAGCTCTATCGTTAGCACAAATTTTTTGTATTATTTGCCAGTTGCCATCAACATTTTCTAAAATATAAGCCGAACCGCAATTAGTTAAGCTGGGATCTCCAGAGTTTACTCCTAATTTATCGAAATATGCTCCCACAACAGCAAAATTTCCATAAACATCAACTGATTGACCAAAATAACTATTTTTACTTCTGTCAGAAGGTACTATCTTTATGGTTTCTGACCAGTTTTGTGCTTTAATTGATAAGCTAAAAAAACATATAATTACGCTAAGTGAAAGTAAAGATTTAGTATTTTTCATAACAAAATAATTTTTGTAATAGACAAATATACGAGTTTTTTTTTATATATGAGATGATTTTTAGAGAAAAATGTGCTTTGAAAGTGATTTTCGCTAGTTTTATCGCATTGCTTAGTGCTTGTGTGCAGTACTGTGGCTTATGAATATCTGTGTTTTGTTATCAACTTACTAATGCCCTATAATGGTTTATACAATAAACTGCAAGTAAAATAAAAAACTTGTCTTGTGATTGATTATTATATGAAATATTATAATTGTAACAGAACTTAGACCAGTTAAATTTTGGTTCAAGTTGAATTATTTTTTCTCCATCTTTATTTTCAATTATATATTTACTGTGGAAAAACCCCTTTGATTTAAGGAAAAATTCCCTTTCAAATTGCAAACTAATAACTAATTGCCCTTTCCAATTCATTTTAAATTTGGCAATTTCTATTTCATTTTTTGTAACGATAACATGTGATTTAAAAAAACCTGCTGGCTTAATTTGATAAATGGCAGAATCTATTAATGTGATTTCAGCTTTGTTAGAAAGTGAGTTTTTATAAGTAAGTTGTCCTAATACTTGCTCGTTTTTGGTTAACTGATATGTCTTTCTGTTAATGCGAGTTATTTTCATTTTCTATTCTTCTTTATAGCTTGTTTTATTAAACTCAAAATATATTCTAAATCTTCGTCTGTTTGAATTGCAATTTCATAATCTCCATTTCCCCAGTGTCCTGTTTGAGACACATCTCTACAAATTCCTTTTGGGTCATCAAGTTCGCCTTTTTGTAAATTCAACCACATTTTAATTTGGTTTCGCTGAATATGGACATCAACAACATTAGATGAGGCAACAAATGCAATGTATAGTTTTTTAGGTTTTACTTCTAAGCTATCAAGATTAAGGATAGCATTTTTTAGTTTTTCGTAAAGTTCTTTTATCCCTTCAGAGGCTTTTTCTAAATGTTCTTGTTCTGTAAAAACCCTTATTTCTTTTGTTACTTTTTCAATTGCTTCATCTTGACGACTTATAGTTTTTATGCTTTCTTGCGAACCAGAGGTTTGGATTTTATTATAGCTGATTGTCTTGTTATTATAACGTTTAACTTCCCAAAGTTCAATTGGCAAGTCTTTAAAATTAATTGCTTCTTTTTGGTAAGTCGTAAAATTTGGAGAAATGAAAATTACTCTTGACTGCGACCAATCAATATCGTTTCGCTTTAAAGCTTCTTTGCTGTTTTCATTAAACTCAAGTATAAAATCAGCTTTATTGTTTAGCATTAAAGACAAATAAGCATAACCTTGGTCAATGATACTAAAGTTTTTATCTCTTTTATACTCAATAATTACAAAACTTGATGCTTCTCTATCAAATGCCAAAGTGTCAATCCTAAAATTATTGAGAGAAAATTCAGAACGAACAAACTCTAGTCCAAAAATGGACTTCATATTTTGTTCTGTTAAGTTTTGAATATCTTTTTCAAGTTTGAAAGGTAACTCTTTTATAAGTTCAAGTTTGTTTTGGTTGTTAATGTTAAAAAGTGCCATTTGCTTTACTTTTAATTAATTACCACAAAGATAATTTATTTTGCATGTAAAAATAGTTATTAGTGAAAAATGTGTTTGATTAAAATAATTAGTATCATTGTCAAAGTCCTTTTTTATCAGAATATTGTCAATTGTTTTGCTTTTTGGGGTGTTATTGTGTTGATAAAACTATTCCAATGAGAAAGATTAATGCTTAGGTCATATTTGTTATTTAAGAAATTTATTTGTTCTTCAATTTCTTTTTGTGAGATGGTTTTAGTGATATTTAATAAATCCAAACGCATTAAAATATCTTTAGTAAAGACTCTTTTAGCATCGGAAAATGTTATTGATTTCAAAAATTCCTCTGTCTTGCTATGGTTGAGAAGTATTAGTGTATAAACTGCAAATTCAATTTTATCAAACCCAATAAAATAGCAAGTGTCGTCAAGCATTATAGGTTTGTTGTCTTGTGGTAATACCAATGTGAAATGATATGTTTTATACAATCCCGAAATTGCAACTTTGTAAGACTTAAAAGAATAATCTCCAATTCCAAAAATTGAGAAATGTGGTTTCCCTTTGTAAATACTTGACTTCCTTGCTTGAAAATATGTAATGTTTGATTTTAAATAATTGTAAGTTTTTGGATACAAATGTTGAATATATGAAGTGTCTTGTCCAACTTTTGTTTGGGTTATAATAACTTGTTTTCTCGTGTTTTGAATTACAGTATTTTTTAAATCAGAACTTTTTAAAAACCCATAAATTAAATCTTCTTCAAGTTTGATTTTTTGTGAAAGTTTATTTATAAAACACTCGTTTTCTCTTTCAAGTTCCATCACATTTGAACAATCGTGTTTTATTCCTTGTCTCCACTCAAAAGGACATTGCCCATCAATTTCTTTAGTTTCATTGTAATTAGCAAGATTAGAAACAAACTTTGCATTAAGCCAGCCAAAACTTGATTTTTTTTCTAAACTATAAAAATCAAGCTCATTGCATTGAAAACTTGGAGTTGAATTTAATTGGCAATAAAACAAAGAGGCTTCAACCGAAACGTTAAACTCTTTTTTACTATCAATACAATATTTTTCAATTTTTCCAATTTTATATTTTGCATCTTTTTGATCGAAAATAATATTTTTTATCACTGAGTTTTTTACTAATAATGCTAAATGTCCGTTATGAGTTTGAAAAACATCTAAAAGCATTAAAGTTATATATTCGGCAATATCAAAATTTCCTTTGCCTGTCATTGCGTCTAAGCCATTTTGATTTTTGAAATTTGATTTTTTTGGAAGATTAGTTGAGTTAAGGCTTCCTAATTTTGAGTTTGTTACCCAAGGAGGATTTCCAATTATTAATAATTTTTCGTTTGGGTATTGTTTAGAAATATTTTTAAAATCAAAATCAAAAATGTTACAATGTTTAATTGTGATTTCTGGTTTATTGTCGTTGGGGTTTGAAAGAAAATAATCGAGAATACTAAATTTAGTTTCCCAAATGTAAGGTTTGTAAATTTCTATTCCAAATACTTTTTTAACAGTTTTAAAATTGGATAAAGAAGCAATGATAAAATTTCCTTTTCCGCATGTCGGCTCAATAATAATTTCGGGTAATATGTTGTTTTTGGATAGACTTTTTGCAAGTTTGTTTGCCAAATCTTTATTAGTTTGAAAATCACCATATTCAGCACGGTCAGGTTCTGCAACCGAATTTATGGAAACAATAGAAACAGATTTTTTTAATTCTTTAAAATCATTATCATTTTCAAAAAAATCATTGATGCCAAAGAAATCCAATATTTTTTGATTGGCAATTTCAAAAGACGAAGTATTGTTAAAAAAATCTTTTAAAAACTCACAAACTTGTAACGAAATATTTGCTTCAAATATTTTCATTACTTGCTGGCTTTATCAATTACTTTACTAATTCCCTGCACATTTTTGTCAAGTGTAACAACTCTTTGGTATTGAAGTCGCCATTGTAAAGCATTTGAAATGGTTAAATATCCTTGAACAGGAGGCGTTTTTAGAATTTGTTTTGCTAACTGATTTAGAGTTATTTCATCTGCAGGAATATTTTTGTCGCTTAGGTAAGCAACAATATCTTCAATATTAGCCTTATCTTTAACCATTTCACGCAAACGATAAGTTGTTGTGTAATCTGCTGTTCGTTCTTTTGAAATAAATAAACAACTAACAAAATCAAGTTTAGCAGTTCTAGTTTTGGGATCATCTATTTTGTCATAAACAAAAATAAGTAAGTTGTATCCAAGTCCAAAAATCTTTTGCTTAGCATCTTTAAATGGGCAAGATGATTGTGGTTGCTTTATTGATGTAACTTTAATATCTGTTAAAATATCTTTTGATGGCAAATCAATTCCACTTGCAGAAGAACCAATAGTTGTTTTGTATTTTGAGTTTAATTGTTCTTGAAACTTATGTTCGATATGTGTACCTACAGCTTTCCCGTCAGTTACTCCAAATAGAAATTTATTTTGAATTTTTGACTCTGCAATACAAAAAGCTTTTAACTTAGCTATTGTCAGTTTTTCTTTCATTATAAAACCTTGTGTTTAGTGTACAAATATAATTTTTTTTGTTATTTATTTCTCTATTATTTTCCTTAATCTAATAATTCCAAATAACCAGGATAGTCTGCCTGAATTTTTTTAACCAAATAATCAAAATCTTTTAAGCAATCGTTTGATTGTGAAAATAGTGAGTTGTCAATATAAAGGCTCATTAGAATTATTAAAAAAATCTTTGCTCTCATATAATTTTTAAATATCTAATTCACTCCACAACAAAAAACTGTCTAACGAAAGTAATGTTTTCAGAATTTAGAACAATAAAATATGAGCCAGCCGAAAGTTCGCTAATATCGATATTTTCGTGGTTAGAGTTTAGAGTGTAAGATTTTATTACTCGACCAGAATTATCGCTTATATTTATAGTATAATTGAAGTTGAAATTTTGAGTAAATGAAATATTTATAAAATCATTAGCTGGGTTTGGAAAAATATCAAAATATATTTTAGAACTTTCAACAAAAGAAGGAGTGTAGTTGGGATCCCAAATCATATCTGCCCATTCGGGATTGTCAACAAAAGGATTTCTATTGTGCTGATAATCGTTGTATATAACATTATTTCTATCAATTTCTTTTTGAGATACTGGGTCTTGTCTGTGCCATTTAAGTAATAATTTTCTTGTCCATTCAGAAAAATTATTTCCACTAAGTGCTGGACTGCTCCAAGATGAAATTTTATCCATATATCTTGTTAACATATAAAAATAAATTCTGGCAAAGTCTCCTTTATATTCATTTGCAGGCTCAAAAACTGTTTGTGTATATCCGGGAAAAGTGCATATTCCTAATTTGCCTGTTCCATATGTTGTGCCAGAGGAACATTCTCCAAACGGATAATTTGATCTATATCCGTTTACTTTTCCATCGGTTGGTACTAAATGAAATAAATCTGAATACATAGGTGAGGCATCGTTAAACCAGCTTTTGGGGAAACTATGTTCACGATTATAGCAGTCGCAAATATTTTGGTAATTTCCACATTGGTCTGTTCCAAAAGTAAAATTACAATTTGAGTACATATCCCAAACTTTGTTATTTCCTAAATTATCAGTATATTTAAAAGCTGTCCATAATCCGTTATATGAAATTACTGAGTGTCCATCAATAATGTCGTGTAATGCAGAACGCAAACTCTCGCCTGTTAAACCTTGAACACCATCATAATAACCATCAGGAATTTGAGCAAAAGAATTAATGCTTATAATAATAGGTAAGAAAAAGGCAAGTATAGGTTTGAAAAATTTTTTCATAAAACAAAAATATTAGGCAACAAAGTTAGTAAAATATTTTCTATTACTTGAGGATAAAATTTATATTCTAGTTCGTGTACTTTTTGTGCAATGCTTTCAATGTTGTCGGTTTCGTCTATAGTTGTTTTTGCTTGAAAAATAATGTCTCCTTCATCGTAATTTTTATTCACATAATGAATACTTATTCCAGTTTCTTTTTCTTTATTCTCCAATACAGCTTTATGAACGTTGTCGCCATACATTCCTTTTCCCCCATATTTTGGTAATAATGCAGGGTGAATATTTACAATTTTATTAGGATATTTTTCAATTAACCATTCGGGAATTAACCATAAAAAACCAGCGAGTATGATAAAATTGACGTTTTTTTCCAATAAATAGCATTCAACTTTGCCGTTTTTTTGAAAATCTGCCTTGTTAAATACCAAAAAATCAAGTTTTAGTTTTTTTGCCCTTTCAATTACATAAGCGTCAGGCTTATTGCAAAGAACACATGAGATATTAATTTGAGGATTTTTAGCAAAATAATTTGCTATATTTTCTACGTTAGTGCCTGAGCCAGAGGCAAATAGGGTTAAATTGATGGTTTTCATTTTATTTCTAATAATTTACCATGTTTATATTGCTGATAATCAGCGTATTGTGCAAATTGTTAATAAAATATTCATTAAAAAATTTGAGTTAACGAATGATTTTTGTTTCTTTGCACCTGCAAAACTAATTAATTTTATTAATCTTAAATTATTAATTATGTCAGACATTACATCAAGAGTAAAAAGTATTATCGTTAATAAATTAGGTATTGACGAATCAGAAGTAGTTCCAGAAGCTAGTTTCACCGCTGATTTAGGTGCAGATTCTTTGGACACAGTTGAACTTATCATGGAATTTGAAAAAGAATTTGGTATTTCTATTTCAGACCAAGATGCTGAAAAAATTGCCACAGTAGGTGATGCAATTAGCTACATGGAAGCTAACGTAAAGTAAATTTTGAATAACTAAAAAATTCACAGTATGACATTAAAGCGAGTTGTAGTTACCGGCATCGGGAGCATTTCTCCGGTAGGCGCTAACGCAGAAGAGACATGGAGAAATGTTGTTAACGGCGTTTGTGGAATCGACTTGATAACACATTATGATACTACGAATTTTAAAACAAAATTTGCTTGCGAAGTAAAAAATTACGACCCGCTTCAATATTTTGACCGTAAAGAACTTAGAAGAATAGACAAATTTACACAATTTGCTATTATCGCTTCCGACGAGGCTATTAAGGATAGTGCAATTGATTTCGAATCAATGGATAAATCCCGAGCTGGAGTTATATGGTCATCAGGTATTGGCGGTGTTGAAACTTTTTTAGAAGAAATTAAGGGATTTATCGAGGGAAATTATATCCCTCGTTTTAGCCCTTTTTTCATTCCGAAAATTATTTCCGATATTGCAGCAGGACATATATCAATGAAACATGGACTTATGGGTCCAAACTATTGTACTGTGTCAGCTTGTGCTTCTTCGTCAAATGCTATTATAGATTCCTTTAATCTAATTAGATTAGGAATGGTAGATTATATGGTTACTGGCGGGAGCGAAGCCTCACTAAACGAAGTGGGAATGGGCGGATTTCAATCCATGATGGCAATATCTACTAATAATGAAGAGTATAAAACAGCGTCTCGTCCATTTTGTGCAACACGCGATGGATTTGTAATGGGCGAAGGTGGTGCAGGTCTTATTCTAGAAGAATATGAGCACGCTAAAGCTAGAGGTGCTAAAATTTATGCCGAAGTAGTAGGAGTTGGTTTATCAGCAGATGCATATCACTTAACAGCACCTCACCCAGAAGGATTGGGAGCTAATTATGTGATGAGAAATGCTCTGCAAGATGCTAAGCTAAAACCAGAAGATATCGGATATATAAATGTACACGGAACTGCTACACCTCTTGGAGATATTGCAGAACTTAAAGCAGTTATGCAAGTCTTCGGAGATCACGCATTCAAATTAAATATTAGCTCAACTAAATCTATTGTAGGACACCTACTAGGTGCTGCAGGAGCAATGGAAGCTTCATTTGCTGTTATGGCTTTGGTTGATCAAATAATTCCACCAACAATAAATCACCAAAAAGCAGACGAAAATATAGACCCAAGATTTAATTTAACTCTGCATAAAGCTCAAAAAAGAGAACTTACTTATGCAATGAGCAATACTTTTGGTTTCGGTGGACACAATACTTGTGTGATTTTTAAAAAAGCTGAATAATCTTAATGGGCTTCTTCTTTTTTAAAAGGTTTAGCGAAGAAGAAAAAAAATTATTAAAGAATTTAAAGCTAATATTAGATTTTAAACCTAAAAATCTAGAATTATATAAAGTTGTTTTTACACACGCATCTGTAGGAAGAAACACCAAAAACAATGAAAGATTAGAGTTTGTCGGAGACTCTGTAATGGGGCTGATAATTACTGATATTTTGTACAATAAATTTCCAAAAGCAGATGAGGGAAGACTTTCTATACTCAGAGCAAGCATAGTAAGCAGACAGTCTTTAAATGTATTGGGCGAAAACCTAGGATTAGATCAATTGGTTGATTATAAAAATACTTCAGGAAATGAAATAAAAAACTTGTCGGGAAATGCCTTAGAGGCAATGGTTGGAGCTATATATTTTGACAGAGGCTACCATAGTGCCAAAAAATTTGTTGAAAAATTAGTTTATGAAAACTTTGATTTAGAAAAACTTTTAGAACAAAATAAAGATTATAAATCTAAACTATTGCAACTAATTCAAAAGTTTAAATTGAATATTACTTTTAATACTTATGAAAATATGGAAAGTAATGAAAAGAATCAACATTTTTTGTGCGAACTATGTTTAGATGATAGATTTTTGGCTGAAGGAAAAGCATGGACAAAAAAAGAAGCAGAACAAAAAGCCTCCAAACAAGCATTGCAAAAGCTCAGTCATTTGAGATTGAACTAAATTTAAAATAATGCAAATAATTTAAGCAAACTCTTAAACAAAGTTATACTATACAAAAAAAATAACTACATTTGTATTGATGAAAACTAAAAAAATAAAATACGAAGCAGAATATAACTTTAAGCTTATAGGAATTTCTTCATCTGAAGATGATTACAGGCTTTCGTGGAAGTTGGGAAAAATTTTTAAAGCAGAATTTATAAAACAAGAAGACATAGAAATTAAAGATAATAAATATACAGAAACTCAAAAATTTGTTTCATATAAATGTCAGCCTTCAAATCTTTCATTAAACTTGAGATTGGTTGTTAACAAAACCAATATAGGTTATATTGTTGATGAATTAAAAAATATAGATTATTTTTTGCAAGTGTTTGATAGTCATGACGATGCTTATTTGGAGAAAATAATTTCAGAAATAAAAGCAATAAGTTCAGTTTCTGCCGTTTTTAATTTAGATTTATCACGAATTAAGTCTAAGGAAAAATTACTTTTTTAAAATGGGAATAGTATCTCGACAAACAATTAAAGGTTCCATTTATTCCTACTTGGGTGCATTTATAGGCTTTGTAAATGTCGCCTTGCTTATGCCAAGATTGTTTGCTACAGACCAAATCGGTCTTGTCAATATTTTAGTGGCTTTATCTACAATTTTTGGGCAATTGGGAACTTTAGGAATGGTAAATGTTACTATTAGGCAATTCCCTTATTTTAGAGATGAAAAAAATAATCACAATGGCTTTTTGTTCTTTGCTTTAGCTGTTGGTAGCTTAGGTTTTGTGCTGTACACGATTTTTTATTATTTAACAAAAGGTTATGTAATAAGAACAAATATAGACCAGTCGCCTCTGTTTGCAGAATATGTTTATTTGTTGTTGCCATTTGTTTTTATTACAATTTTTTATTTCATAATAGATACCTATAATCGTCTTTTGTTTAATGCTTCGTTTGGAGCATTTGCTAAAGAATTGCTTTTAAGGTTGTTAAACTTTATTACAATAGTCTTGTTCTGGTTAGAACTTATAGACTTTCATCAATTTATTATTCTCTATACTATTTCTTATGCTGTTCCTGTTATTCTAATTTGTATATTATTAATTTGTAAAAAACAATATTCTCTAAAACCTTCATTTAAACTTTTCACTAAATCATTTACAAAAGAAGTGATTTCTGTTGCTGTTTTTGGCTTGATTTCAAGTTTTAGTGGAATGGCAGTTTTGCAAATAGATAGATATTTAATTAATCATTATTGCGATTTAAGTGCAACTGGAATATATTCTACTGTTTTCTTTTTTGGTACCATAATTCTATTGCCAGGAAGATCTTTAATTAGAATTTCAAGCACATTAATTACAGAAGCAATTCAAAAAGAAAACTGGAAAGATGTAAACGAAATTTATAAAAGAAGTACAACAAGTATGTCGGTGGTTGGCATGGCTCTTTTTGTTTTAATATGGGGAAATATAAATAATATTATGACAATTTTACCACCAGAGTTTGGAATTGGACGTTATGTTATATTTTTTATTGCACTAGCTCATCTTCTTCAAATGATTGCAAGCGTAAGTAGCGAAATTATTTATTCTAGCAAGTATTATCGAGAGTTTGCAGTCCTAATGATAATTTTAATAATTTCTATAATTATCTTTAATATTATTTTACTACCTAAATGGGGAATAGTCGGAGCTAGCATTGCCTTGGCTCTTGCATTTTTAATTTACTTAGTTTCTAGGCAATTTTTTATTTATTGGAAATTTAAACTTAATCCCTATAAACTAAAACATATTATCATATTAATTGCTGGACTTGTTGCTTTAATTATTAATGTGTTTATTCCACAAATGCATTTTATTTTAGATATTTGTGTTAGAAGTCTTGTTTTAGTAATAGTGTTTTTTGTGCCTGTTTTATTAACAAAAGTTTATCCAGAACTTAATTCTTCAATGAAAAATATAGTTTATAAGCTTAAAAAATTATCTCAAAAAAGCGCAAAATAAACAAAGTGTTGTCGGGTTAGTGAAATAATTCAATTAAAAACATTAAATTTGTAAAAATTTATAATTATGGGTTTCGGAAGTTTTTTTAAAGTACCACAACATAATGTGTTTGATTATAAACCACGCTATTATGACCCCGAAAAAGAAAGAAGACGGGAGTTGTTAAATGAGATGAGAATTGCTCAAGGGAAAGAGCCTGTTGGTATGGACAGTAATAAACCCGGAGCTAAGATAAAAGGTAGCTTTAAACGCCCTATGAAACGAACAGCTTATAGTAAAGGAAATTCTACTATAAGAGTTCTCGTAATAGCTTGTATTTTAGCTTTTATAGTTTATTTAATATTAATAGCTGACCTTACTCCAATTGTTAAACTGTTCATGAAATAATGGCAGATATTATTAAACTTTTATCCGATTCGGTTGCAAATCAAATAGCCGCAGGCGAAGTTATACAAAGACCAGCTTCTGTTGTTAAAGAGCTTGTCGAAAATGCTATTGATGCAGGTGCAACAGAAATAAAAATAGCAATTATTGATGCAGGACGAACTTTAATTCAAGTTTCAGACAACGGAAAAGGAATGAGCCCACAAGATGCTAGAACTGCTTTCGAACGTCATGCTACTTCAAAAATTTCTAGTGCCGACGACTTGTTTGCTATTCGTAGTATGGGGTTTAGAGGCGAAGCCCTTGCTTCTATTGCTGCTGTTGCTTCGGTTGAACTAAGAACAAAAACCGAAGGACAGGATTTAGGAACTTGTATAAATATTTCTGGCTCAAAAGTAGAATCTCAAGAAGTGGTAAATTGCCCTAAAGGAGCAAATTTTATTGTAAAAAACTTATTTTACAATGTTCCTGCAAGACGAAAATTTTTGAAAAGCGACCCAGTAGAAAATCGACATATAACAACAGAAATTCATAGAATAGTTTTAGCAAATCCCGAAATAGCTTTTCAATTTATGTTAGACAATAAAATTGTTTTAACATTAAATCCCGAAAATCATAAACAAAGAATTGTTAATGTGTTTGGAAAAAGTATAAATCAACATCTTGTAAGTCTAAACACAGAAACATCAATAGTAAAAATTTCTGGCTTTGTTGCAAAACCCGAACGAACACGCAAAACAACTAATGAGCAATTTTTCTTTGTAAACAAACGCTTTATGATTCATCCTTATTTTCGAAAAGCAATTAGTATAGCTTATGAAAAACTTATTCCCGAAGGAGAATTTCCAAGTTTTTTTGTTTATCTCGAAATAGACCCATCAACTATTGATATTAATATTCACCCAACAAAAACTGAAATTAAATTTGAAGAAGAACAATCTATTTTCCAAATTCTGAAAGCAAGCGTAAAAGAAGCTTTGGGAAAATTTAATATAGTTCCAGGATTAGATTTCGAAGAAAATATAACAAGAGATGTTCATTTAACTTCAAATACAAGTTTTAAACCACCAACAATTAATATAAATCCAGATTATAACCCATTTAAGTCTCATACACAACATAAAGGTGGACAATCTAATTATGTACCACGCAACTGGAGCAGTTTATACGAGCAAAGCCAAAACAAGAATAGAGAAGATTTTGTTTTACCACAACAAGAAAATATTGAAGAAACACAAAATTTGCTTTCGCGAGATGAAACTCAATCAACTAGTTTTAACAAATCATTGTTTTTTCAACTAAAAAATAAGTATATTATAACTTCGGTAAAATCTGGAATGGTTGTTATAGACCAGAAAAGAGCACATGAAAGAATTTTGTACGAAAACTTTTTAAAGCTTTTAGAAACTCGAAAAGGAGTTAGCCAAAGAACACTATTTCCCGTAATAATAGAGCCTTCTCCAACCGAAAGAGCAGTTATCTTAGAAATAATTACAGACTTAAACAATATAGGCTTTGAAATTGTTCTTGTTGGTAAAGAAAAATTTGAACTTAGAGCTGTGCCAGGCGATTTAACAGATATAGACCCCAAAAAATTAATTGATGAAATAGTTTATGCAATTGCTGAATTACAAGGCTCTGCAAAAGTTGTGCTGAACGAAAAAATTGCCTTAGCTTTAGCAAAAACATCATCAATAAGAGTAGCTAAGCCTTTAACAGAACTCGAAATGCAAGAGATTTTTCAAAAACTTATGCTTTGCTCAGACCATAACTATACGCCAGAAGGAAAAAAAATATTAGAGGTAATTAAAATTGAAGAAATAGAACAAAAATTGAATTAATTTATTATGAATTTTCAAAGAGGAGGTTTTTTTAATTTACCACCAGTAGTAAAGACTTTATTAATAATAAATATTGCTCTTTTTGCATTGAGGTTTCTTGTACCAGATTCAATAATGCATTTGGCTGTTTTTAGTTTTAAATCTGATTTCTTTAGACCATACCAGCTGATTACTCACATGTTTATGCACGGCAATTTTTGGCATTTGTTCTTTAATATGTTTGCATTATATATGTTTGGTAGGATTTTGGAAGAAGTATGGGGTTCGAAAAGATTTTTTATTTATTATTTTTTCACAGGTTTAGGAGCAGCTTTTTTGCATTTAATAGTAATGAATATAGAAATCAATTCACTTATCGCGAAAATGGATCCTCAGCAAGTAAAATATGTTCTTGACGAAGGTAGTGAGGCTTTAATGCAAGGTAAGAATTTTGTAGATATTCAAATGAGAGACTTAAATTTAATGATAAACACCCCAACAGTAGGAGCTTCTGGAGCTATTTACGGTTTGCTTTTAGCTTTTGGAATGATGTTTCCCAATGCAATTTTATATCTTTATGCTGCTATCCCAATAAAAGCAAAATATTTAGTTATGATTTTTGTTGCAATTGAGTTGGTTTTAGGTTTCTTAAATAGAAGTGGTGATAATGTCGCTCACTTTGCACATTTAGGCGGAATGTTGTTCGGACTTATATTTATTTTAGTTTGGAGAAAAAAACAATTTAATCGCTGGGATCAATGAGTTTTTTAGATGAATTGAAATATAGCTTTAAAGCTAAAAACAATTTTAATATTCTTATTTATATTAATTTAATTGTTTTTCTTTTTATTCAGTTATTTAAAGTTTTTTTGTTTCTCAACGCTAAAACAAGTCAAGAGTTTTTATACTACTTAGCTGTCCCTGCAAATATTAATAATTTAAAAACTTATCCATGGACAATAATTACTTATATGTTTACCCATGAAAGTTTTTTGCATATTTTGTTTAATCTATTAGCCTTTTATTGGTTTGGAAAACTTTTTTTGCAGTATTTGTCTCAAAAACAATTACTTGGCGTTTATATTTTAGGAGGAATATTAGGTGCAGTTTTTTATATTTTAGCATTTAATATTTTTCCTGTTTTTAACGAAATTAAAGAAATTTCTATTGCAATAGGAGCATCTGCTTCGGTTATGGCTATTGTTTTTACAGTTGCAATGCTTGCACCTAACCAAGAAATACGTTTGGCTTTTTTAGGAAATTTTAAATTAAAATACCTTGCTTTGTTTGTTGTTATATTAGATATTTTAAGTATTCCAACAGATAATGCAGGTGGTCATATTGCACATTTAGGAGGAGCTTTTTTTGGAGTAATGTTCGCTCTATTTTATCGCAAAGGAGTTGATATTACTAGTTTTCTCACTAAATTTCTTTATTGGATAAAAAACTTATTTAGTCCCCAAAAAAATATGAGAATTAAATATAAAAAATCTAAGTCAAAAACAAAATCAACATCAACAAAACGAGAAAGCGACTGGGACTATAATGCAAGAAAAAAAGCAGAACAAGAAGAAATAGATAAAATACTTGATAAAATTGCAAAATCTGGTTACGAAGCATTAACAGCAAGTGAAAAAGAAAAACTTTTTAAACAAAGCAAATGAAAAAAAAGAAAGCAAATAAAGCATTACTAATAATAAATATACTAGCAAGCATATTATTACTTGCTATTTATGGAATAGAATTTATCCCTCCATCAAAATTTTTGTTTCTTTCTCTACTTCCATTTTTATTTACAATTATTTTAATTGTAAACATAATATTTGTTTTGATTTGGATTTTTGTGAGATGGAAATATTCTTTAATTTCTTTAATAAGTATTTTGTTAGTAATTAAATATGTAGCTTTAATTTATCCTATTCAATCTTTTTTTAGCTCAAAATCTAAGGAAGCCGACTTTAAAGTAATGACTTATAATGTAATGATTTTTGGCTTGTACGATTGGGAAAATACAAATATTAGAACTGATATGATTCAACTTATCTCTGATGAAAACCCAGATGTTTTATGCTTGCAAGAAGCTTATTGGAATAATTCTAATAGTAATTTTAAAACTTTAAAAATAATTTTAGAAAACTTAAACACTAAATATGTTCACAAAGCTACTATGACAACTGCAAAAGGTGGACAAAATTTTGGGCTTGTAACAATTTCAAAGTTTCCAATTTTAAATTCTTATTCAGAAAAATTTGACAATTCTTATAATGGATTTACTTATTCTGATATTTTGATAGATGCCGATACTGTTAGAGTTTATAATGTACATCTTCAGTCTTTGGAGTTTAATCAAAGAGATTATACTGTTATAGAAAATATTTCAGAAGGGATAAATGATCTTGGGGTAAAAACTATATTAAAGAAATATTTAAAATCAATAAAAATTCGCATAAAACAAGCCGAAATTGTTAGGGGGACAATGAATGATTGTCATTATCCAATACTTGTTTGTGGCGATTTTAATGATATTCCTATTAGTTATTCTTATTTGAAACTTGCAAAAAACTTAAAAGACAGCTTTAGCGCATGTGGACGCTATCCTGGATATACTTGGGTAAATTCAAAACTTAAATTAAGAATAGATTATATTTTGTATAGCAAAGATTTTAAGTGCTGTTCTCACAAGCTTATAGAAAAAAATCTATCCGACCACTATCCTGTAATAGCAGAATTTAGATTTGCAAAAAATGACAAACAATAGATTTTGTTTGACTTATACCGAAACTACTTCCTTAACTTGCGGAACGTCTTTTTTAAGTTTATCTTCAACACCAAGTTTTAGAGTTTGAATACTAAATGGGCAAGAGCCACAAGCACCCAATAGTTTTACTTTAACAATATAATCTGGTGTAACTTCAATTAAACTAATGTCGCCACCGTCTGCTTGTAAATATGGTCTAACTTCGTCTATTGATTTTTCTATTTTTTTGATAATTTCGTCCATGATATTTTATTTTTTAATTATTCATTATTACTTGTTGAGTGGGTGGTAAGTCTGCATTTCTTTTTTCAACAGCTTTTACAAAATTGTCTGCTAAATTTGCAAAAGCTTTACCAATAACAGAGCTAAACTCTAAAGCTGCAGGAGTACCTTTATCACCACTTTCGCATACTGATTGAACTAAAGGAATTTGTCCAAGCATTTCACTATTTACTTCTTTAGCAAGTTTTTCTACACCGCCTTTTCCAAAAATATAATATTTATTTTCAGGAAGTTCGGCAGGAGTAAACCAAGCCATATTTTCAACTAAACCAAGAACTGGAACTTCTATAGCACTTGCATTAAACATTGCAACACCTTTGCGAGCATCGGCAATAGCAACTTCTTGAGGAGTACTTACAATTACAGCACCTGTAACTGCAACTGATTGTACAAGAGTTAAATGAATATCGCTAGTTCCGGGAGGAAGATCAAACAATAAATAATCTAATTCGCCCCATTTTGTTTGCTCAATCATTTGTTTTAAAGCACCACCTGCCATAGGTCCACGCCAAATAGTTGCTTCTTTTGGGCTTACAAAAAATCCTATCGACAATAATTTAATTCCATATTTTTCGATTGGAATAATATATTCTTTACCGTCTTCTTCATATCCACTAGGTCTTGCATCTTCGGCACCAAACATTTTTGGAATACTTGGTCCAAAAATATCAGCATCTAAAACAGCAACTTTAAAACCTTTTTGAGCTAAAGCAATTGCTAAGTTTACAGCAACTGTAGATTTACCAACGCCACCTTTACCACTGGCAATAGCAATAATATTTTTAACTTCTGATAATCCAGCTGAAATGCTAGAAGGATCTTTTACTTTTTTCTTTACCTTTGTTGTGATATTTACAATTAAATCTGTTCCAAATTCAGCTTCTAAAGCAGATTTTATAGCTCTTTTAATGGAGTTTATAAATGGATCTGTAGATTTAAAAAAACTTATTGTTAAATCAACCGAATTGTCAGTTAATTCTATCCCTTCTAAAATGCCTGAACTAACAATGTCTTTCCCTGTTTCGGGGTGTAATACCGTTGTTAGAACTTGTTCAATGTTTTCTTTATTTCTTTTCATATTTAAAATTAACTATTATACTAGTAACAAAATTGTTTACTACTTGTTCTTTTAGAGTACAAACTTACAAATTAAAAAATAAAAAAGCTATAGTTTTTTATGACATTATACAGGATTGAAAACTATAAACTCCAGTAGGTTAAATTTTTAATTTTATTTCTATAAATACCTTTAATATCAATTAAAACGCCATTGTCAACTAAAAGATTAGCAAAATCTTTTTCTTCTAAGTTTAAATATGGTTTGTGATTTACTGCAACTATTACAGCAGTATATTTGCCTTTAGGTTCCTTTATCATATCAACATTGTACTCATGTTTCACTTCTTTAGGTTTTGCAAATGCATCAACGACATCAACTGTAATATTATATTTTTGTAGTTCTTCAATAATATCTATTACTCTTGAATTTCTTATATCGCTAACATTTTCTTTAAATGTTATACCCATTAGTAAAATTTTTGCAGTAGTAATTTCTTTTTTGTTAGCAATAATTAGTTTTACGGCTTTATCAGCAACATATGGTCCCATGCTATCATTTAAAGATCGTCCTGAATCTATCATTTCTGCATGATACCCTAACTGTTTGGCTTTATGTAACAAATAATAAGGATCTACTCCAATACAATGTCCACCAACTAATCCAGGAGTAAAGTTTAAGAAATTCCATTTAGTTTTAGCAGCTTCTAACACTTCAAAAGTATTAATTCCAATTTTATCAAATATTATTGATAATTCGTTCATTAAAGCAATGTTTACATCTCGTTGAGTATTTTCAATAATTTTAGCAGCTTCAGCAACTTTTATAGAGCTAGCTCTGTGAACACCAGCTTTAATAATTATTTCATACACTTTTGCAATTTCTTCGGCAGACTCGGCATCGCAACCTGAAGTGATTTTTACGATATTTGGAAGTGTGTGTTGTTTGTCGCCTGGGTTAATTCTTTCTGGAGAAAAGCCAACTTTAAAATCTTTTTTAAACTTTAATCCCGACATTTCTTCTAAAATAGGTACACAATCTTCTTCTATGCAACCAGGATAAACAGTTGACTCAAAAACAACATAATCTCCTTTTTTTAAAATTTTGCCTACTGTTTTAGATGCACTTAAAATAGGACGTAAATCAGGTAGTTTGTGCTCATCAATAGGTGTAGGAACAGCAACAATGTGAAAATGACACTCTCTTAAATCCTCTGGGTTGGCTGTAAATAAAATATCAGCATTTTCAAAAGCCTCTTTATCTAACTCATTAGATGGGTCGATTTTGTTTTTCATCAGTTCTATGCGTTCTGGTTTAATATCATAACCAACAACTTTAACGAACTTAGCAAATTCAAGTGCAATTGGTAAGCCAACATAGCCTAAGCCAATAACTGATATTTTTTTCTCTTTTTTTAAAATTGATTTGTACATAATAAAATTCCTTTATTATTATATTTTTAATAAGTTTATTTCTTTAACAATGGATGGTAATCACCAGTAATTCCTATGGGTGTAGCATTCCTAATATTAAATACTGTTTGAATTGAAGGCTTGGCTTCTTTAAGACCAAATCCTTTACCACTTAAAATATGACGATAACTTTCTGTATGTAAATCTGTAAAACCATCAGAAAATTCTATTTCTTCGTTTTCCATTTTAATAGAACGATAAGTACGTTGTCCTTTAGATTTAATTTCGTCTGGCAACATGTTTTCATCAATAGAAAGCACCCATCTTACTCTTGCTCTTTCTAATTCGAGATAGCCAGCAGCTTTATCTTTTTCACTTACATGTACTACACTTGATTTAACTTCTCCAAAAATCCATGAAAGCATATCGAAGAAATGAATTCCAATATTTGTTGCTATACCACCAGATTTTTGAATATCGCCTTTCCACGAATAATGATACCATTTTCCACGACTTGTAATGTAAGCCAAATCAATATCGTAAATTTTATCTTTTGGACCATTTTCTATCTTTTCTTTAAGATTTTTTATTGACTGATGTAATCTTAATTGAAGAATGTTGTAAATTTTTTTGCCAGATTCTTTTTCAATTTCAGCTAAGGCATCAATATTCCAAGGGTTTAAAACCAAAGGTTTTTCACAAATAGCATGGGCTTGGTTTCTTAAAGCAAATCTAATATGGGAGTCGTGCAAATAATTTGGAGAACAAATACTTACATAGTCAATTTTTTTATCTGTACGGGATAGTTTGTAAACGTGCCTGTCGAAACGCTCAAATTCATGAAAAAAATCTGCATTAGGAAAATGTGCATCTAAAAAGCCAACACTATCAAAAGGGTCTAAACATGCAACAAGTTCGTTTCCAGTTTCTTTTATTGCTTTTACGTGTCTTATTGCAATATAACCTCCAACACCAACTAATGCGAAATTCAAATTTGACATATTGATTATAATTTTTTTACGGAATTGTTAATAAGTTGATACTTCTCACCACTTTCAGGGCAAGTTGCAAAGCCATTTTTGTCGAAATTTAGTTTATGTCCATATTCACTCATCCAACCAGTTTGTCGAGCAGGATTTCCAACAACTAAAGCATAGTCAGGAACTGCTTTTGTAACTACCGCACCAGCTCCAATAAAAGCATATCTACCAATATCGTGTCCGCAAACTATTGTGGCATTTGCACCAATACTTGCTCCTTTTTTTACCTTAGTTTTTAAGTAGGAATCTCTTCTAACAATTGCACTTCTTGGATTTATTATATTTGTAAAAACCATTGAAGGACCTAAAAAAACATCGTCTTCGCAACTAACTCCTGTGTAAATAGAAACATTGTTTTGCACTTTTACATTATTGCCTAAAACTACATCTGGCGAAACCACAACATTTTGACCAATATTGCAGTTTTCTCCAATTCTACAATTTGACATAATATGCGAAAAATGCCATATTTTAGTGCCTTTTCCTATAATGCAGCCTTCATCAATTACTGCCGTTTCGTGTGCGAAATAATCCTGTTTCATATTTTTTACAAAAATAATTAATAATCTATAAAATCGAAAAAAATATAAATAAAAGTTTTTATTCTATAAATTTGTTCGATATTGGATCCCACTCAATTTCATGACTCCAGTTTGCTCTGATTTCATATTCTGAAGGCAAAAAATAAACTTTTTCTGCATGTTGGTTTTTAATATAATTCCCAGTGTCCCATCTGCCGTTTTGATTTGAGTCTAAAATTACTTTTACCTTATATTTCCCTGCTTTTAAAAATTCAAAAACAACTTCTTTATTCTCTTCTGAACTTTCAGCAACTACTTTTTCGTTTTGTATCATTTGCACAAGATAGTTTGTATTGGCTTCGGGAAATATTATTTTAAAATTACCATATTCACTACTCGAAGCAGTTTGAAACTTCAAAGTGTCAACAAGGTTAGGTTCATTATAAATATTTTTAAGAAATGCCGAATCTGCTAATAATCTATATTCAGACTTTTCTAATAAATCGGATTTTAGTGCTAAAATTAGCGGATTTATGCTGTCTTTTTCTAATTTAAAATCTGTTTTAATATATTCGTTTTCTGAAATTAGTTCTAATTTTAGTTTGCTTGGGTCAAATTCACTAATTGGAAATTCTGTTTTAATTTCTAAATCTAAATGAGGCTCTTTAGTCTTTGGTATGGAAAGTTTAACAATATTGTCTTCTAATTTTTTGTCAACAGATCTTAAAAATAAACTGTCGGTAACAATATTGATAGATGATTCAAAATCAGGATAATTGCAAATTATCTGCATTCTTGATGAATCA
The DNA here is from genome assembly GCA_002412425.1 of Bacteroidales bacterium UBA5219. Classification (GTDB taxonomy): domain Bacteria; phylum Bacteroidota; class Bacteroidia; order Bacteroidales; family ML635J-15; genus Bact-19. Next base: position 47,570 of record DHVB01000021.1, read on the forward strand.
ATTATTTCTTTTTTTGTTAAAAAAACTTGTAAGGTGTCAAGACTTTTACTCATTTTTAAAATTGCATTTTCATCGCCTATTACATTGATTTCAAAATTGTCGTGTTGTGGTTTGTTAAAAACAATTTCTACCAATCTTGGATTAATTCTTTTGCTTGATTTTATAAATTGAGTTTGATTATCTTCTTTAAAAATTAAAAGTTCTAAATTTGTTGGTTTATTAATTGTTTTGGCAGCTGTAGTATCTGTTTTTGCAATTAATTTAACACTAGGTTGTATTGTTGTGTCTAAAAATGCAATGCTTTCTTCAGGAAGGTCGAAGAGGTAATTGTAATTATTGTCGATTAGTGCATAAATTTTATATTCGTTTTCCTTGACAAAAGGGATTAAAAATTTTCCATTTTGGTCAGTTTTTGTGATATACGAAGGTTGAGATTTTATTATTGCAGAGTCACTTAAATCAGAATATAATGAAACCCAAGCATCTTTTACAGGTTTTCTGTCGAAAGCATCTAAAACTACACCGCCACATAACAAAGAGTCTATCTTATCTCCAGTTGAAAATGCAAAAACAAAAGAATTAAGCACATTATTTTCATTATTATCGGCAATGGCATCATTAAAATTTAAAGTGTAAGTTGTGTTTTCTTCTAACTCATTAGATTTTAGCTTTATTAAAACTCCTTTTCTTTTAATTGTAACTACAGGTTTTGTTGGCATTGGTGGTGAAACAATTAATTTTTGATTTACATTATTTAACCTGATATATTCATCAAATTGAATAAGAATTTTGTCAGAATTAAAATTTGTTGAGCCGTTTTGGGGTTCTGATTTTACAAATTTTGGTGGGCTGGTGTCTTTAGGTCCACCAGAAATTGCTATTTGCTTGGCACAAGAAGCAATTGTTAAAATAATGTATATTGCAAAAATAAATGATATTAAATTAAATCTTTTCATTAAAAGCAATTTGATTTAAAATGCAAATTTATTATTAAAATTTAATATTTGTTGTAAAACCATTTTAAAATACTATTTCCAAAAGTTTCAGTTTTAAATTCCAATTTTTCAAAAATAGGAGCAGGCACGCCTTTTTCAAAAATATGATCGCCAACAAACACCCTTGCTTCGTCCCATATATTCAAATCAATAAATGATTGTAAGGTTTGTGTGCCACCTTCAACAACAAGCGACAAAATGTTAAAATCATATAAATTTTCTAAAATTTGAGGTATTATATTTTTAGAAAAATCAATTTTCAAGTAAGTAATATTGTTGATAATCAAGGTTGTGTGGGAGTTGAAAATAATTGTTTCGGCTTCTTTATTAAAAATATTGAAATCTTTAGATAATGTTAGATTTTTATCAATGCTTATGCGTGTTGGATTTTTCCCTTTCCACAGCCTGCTAGTAAGTTGTGGATTGTCTAATAAAACTGTATTTGTGCCAACTAAAAACGCATCTTCTTCTGTTCGCCATTTATGAACAAGAGTTTTACATTCATCATTTGTTATCCAAAATGCTTTGGCTTTGTCGGAAGGCGTTCTTACAAAATCAATATAGCCATCTTTTGTTTCTGCCCATTTTAAAATTATATAAGGTCGCTTTTTTTGATGAAAAGTAAAAAATCTTTTATTCAAATCAATACATTTGTTTTCGAGTACACCTGTAATTATTTCTCTGTTAGCAGTTTTAAGAATTTCAATTCCTTTTCCAGCGACTTTTTCATGTGGGTCGATAGTGCCAATTACAATTTTTGGAATATTTTTTTCTACTATTAAATTTGCACAAGCAGGAGTTTTCCCAACATGAGAACAAGGCTCTAAAGAAACATAAATAGTTGACTTGCTTAATAAAGATTTATCTCTTACAGAATTAATCGCATTTACTTCAGCATGAGCTTCGCCATATTTTCTGTGATAGCCTTCTCCAATAATCTTGCCCTCGTGTACTATTACGCTTCCTACCATTGGGTTGGGCGAAACTGAGCCTAAACCTTTTTGAGCAAGGTCAAGGCATCTTTGCATAAATATTTCATCAATACTATTCATAGTTGCAAAGATATGGTTTAGAAATTAAAAAAGATAATTTTTTGTTATTTTTAAAAATTTAAACTCTAAGTATAAATACGCATTTTTTAAACTTGTTGATATAATTATTGTCAAAAAAGTTTAAAATGGTAGTTATTTTTCTATTTTCGCAACTTATTAATAATAATTATTTAGTATTATGAGAAAAGTTTTACTTATTGTTTTTATTATTGTTACCACTTCTTTTGCTCTGTTTTCACAAACTGTTTTATTATCTGGAAAAGTTGTTGATGCCGAAAATAATGAAGGACTTTTTGGAGTAAATATTACAATTAATCATGCTGAAGAGTTGCTTGCTAATAAGCAACAATTAGGGACTTCAACAGATTTTGACGGCAATTATAAAATTGCATTATATCCTGGCGATTATATTGTTAAATTTGCTTTTATCGGATTTGAAGAAGTAACAAAAGAAGTAGAATTACTTGTTGGGAAACCAGTAGTTTTAGATATAAATTTATCGCCTACAGCAGAAATTATTGATGAAGTAGTTGTGAGTGCTGGTAAGTTTGAACAAAAACTATCAGACGTTACCGTTTCTATGGAAGTTTTAAAACCAAAAATGATAGAAAGTAATAACACCACTCGTTTAGACCATGCTCTTAATATGGTTCCTGGTGTTGACGTTAATGATGGTCAGGCAAGTATTAGAGCAAGTACAGGCTGGAGTTATGGAGCAGGAAGTCGTGTAATTGTTTTAATGGACGATTTACCTATAATGTCAGCTGATGTTGGAGATGTGAAATGGCATTATGTACCTTTAGAAAATGTGTCTCAAGTTGAAGTTGTGAAAGGTGCAAGTTCAGCATTATTTGGCTCATCAGCTCTTGGAGGAGTTATAAATGTAAGATCTGCATATCCCACAAACAAACCTGTTACTAAAGTGTCTTACTTTAATGGTATTTATGGAAATCCTAGAGATTTTCGCCAAAAATGGTGGGGAAAAGAATTCTTTGCAAATAACAACTCTCCTTTAAAAATTCCTTTGCGTGAAGAGCTTTTTTATTTTGTGCGAAATCCTATGTATGCGGGTTTAAGTTTTCATCATGCTCAACAATTTGACAATTTAGATTTATCATTAGGTGGAAATCATCATATCGATGAAGGATATAGAGAAGCTGAATACGAACGCCGTAGCCGATTTAATGCAAATTTAAGATATAGGGCTAAAAAAGTTCAAGGATTGGCTGTAGGAGTAAATACAAACTTTATGGCGGTTGATATAAGCGACTTTTTTATGTGGAAAGCAGATACTAATGCTTACCAAGCAAATCCAGGATTAGGAACAACTGCACCAACACAAGGTTTTAGAATGAATCTAGACCCTTATGTTAATTATTATAGACCAAATGGAGATAAATTTAGTTTGAGAACACGCTATTTTTTAACCGAAAATGTTATTCCTTCAGATACAATGAAAAACTCTAAAGGATACACTTATTATGGAGAGTTTCAATATCAAACAGTACTTGCTGAAAAATGGAATTTAGCAGCAGGAATTGTAAATTCATACTCAAATGTTTACTCCAATATGTTTGGCGACCATTTTAGCAATAATTTATCTCTATATACACATGTTGACGTTACTTTTGGAAGATTGAAACTTTCGGGTGGATTGAGAGGAGAGTACTTTGTTTTGGATTCCACTCAAACCGAATCTTTGTTTGATATAAAACTTGGTAAGGAACGCTTAGAAATCCCATTTAGACCAGTATTTAGAACAGGGGTAAACTATTCGGTTACAGACCAAACTTTTATACGGGCTTCATTCGGACAAGGTTATCGTTTCCCGTCAATAGCAGAAAAATATACTGCAACATCATTAGGAATGGTAAATGTTTTGCCTAATCCAAGATTGTTGCCAGAAACAGGCTGGAGTACAGAATTAGGAATAAAGCAAGGATATAAATTTGGTAAATGGCGAGGTTTTGCCGACTTAGCTTTATTTAATCAAGATATAAATAATATGATGGAATTTACCTTCGGTGTGTTTAATCCAGTAACATATATGCCTTTCCAACCTACAGATACTGTTATTCCAGTATTTGCTTTTCAATCACAAAATTATGGAGATGTTAGAATTACAGGAGCAGATTTGTCGGCAAGTATTGCTGGTAAAGTGGGCAATTATATGATTATGGGAATGGTGGGATATACTTATACTTATCCAGTACCAAAATTTGGAGCAGACACTACAGCTTCTAGTCTATCGCCAATTTTAAAATATAGAAATAGACATTCTATAAAAGCAGATATAGGAGTAGAAACTAAACGTATTACTTTTGGTGCAAATATTATTTGGCGTAGTGCTATGGAAAATGTTGACAGACTGTTCTGCGACGAAAGAGATCCCGCAACGGTAAATCTTACTGATATAGCTTTTTATCAATTTTTTAGCCAAACAATTTTACCAGGATATTGGAATTATAGAATTGAAAATGCAAAAAAGAATTATTTTAATATAGACCTAAGATTCGGATTTAATTTCAATAAATATTTAAGTGCTAATTTTATTGTGAAAAATTTATTAAATGCTGAATATGTCGGAAGACCTGGAGATATGCATGCTCCACGTAGATACGAAATATTAATAAGTGCTCATTTTTAATTATTGTAAAACTTTTAATTTAAAATATTATGAAACATGTAATTTTTACTTTTTTTGTTGTTTTATTTTCTTTAGCATTAAATGCTCAAATTTGTGATCCTAATTGTACTCCCGACCAATCTTGTGTCGAAAATTTTGAAGGTAATGGAATGATATGTCCTGTAGATCTTCCTGTTGCTACACAAAATGTTTTTTATGACGAAACAGTTACTGTTATTCCACCTAAAAATTTTGAAGGTCTTTCTTTGATTGGTGCTATTAGAATTGATGAGGTTAATGGATTGCCAGAAGGAATAGCTTGGTGTAAAAGTCAAGAAATATTTAATGTTACAACTCCGCTTACTCGCTATTGTGCACAATTAAAGGGAACTCCTACAACACCTGGCGAGTATCAATTAACATTAAAAATTACTCCTTATCTTAACTTTTTTGGTACACTCGTGGAACAAAGCCCTGTCTATGATGACACTTCTTTACTAATAGTAGTTCTTCCTTATGTTGAGCCTCCTGTAGCAGATTTTGAAGCTAATGTAACAACTATTGAGCAAGGTCAACAAGTTAGTTTTACTGATTTAAGCACAAATGATCCAACAAGTTGGTCTTGGATTTTTGAAGGAGGAACACCTGGTGCAAGTACAGAACAAAGTCCTACAGTTACTTATATGGTGCCTGGAACTTATAATGTTTCTCTTACCGTAGCAAACGCAGGTGGTGAGGATAATGTTGTGAAAAACGCATATATTACTGTTACTGCAACACCTACACCTCCAGTAGCAAATTTTGTTGGAAATCCTACAACTATTACAGTTGGTGGAACAGTTGCTTTTACGGACCAATCTACAAATAATCCTACATCTTGGGAATGGGTTTTTGATGGAGGAGAACCTGCTACAAGCACAGATCAAAACCCAACAGTAACCTACAACACAGCAGGAACATACACTGTAAAACTAACTGCAACAAATGTTGATGGTAGCGATGCAAAAACAAGAACAAACTATATTACAGTTGTAGAAGATGGCTCTTTTACAGCAGACTTTATCGGAAATCCAACAACTGTAGAAGAAGGCGACACTGTTTACTTTACAGACCAATCTTTAGGTAATGTAACTTCTTGGAATTGGGAATTTTCTGGAGGTAATCCAGCAACAAGCACAGAACAAAGCCCATCTGTAGTATATGAAATTGCTGGCGTTTATGATGTTAAGCTAACAATTAGCGATGGAACAAATCAAGATGAAGAAGTTAAAGTTGGATATGTTACAGTTATTCCACAACCAGAACCTGTAGTAGCTGACTTTACAGCAAATCCTACAAGTGTTGAAATTGGCGGAACAGTTAATTTTACAGACCAATCTACTGGTGGTGTTACTTCTTGGAATTGGCAATTCCCAGGCGGTAATCCAGCGACAAGTATTTTACCAAATCCATCTGTAGTTTATAATACTGTTGGTACTTATGATGTTACTCTAACAGTTGGCAATGGAACAAACCAAGACGAAGAAGTTAAAACTGCTTATATTACAGTTATCCCATCAGGAATTGAAGGAATAGATTTTGATTTTGTAAAAATTTATCCTAACCCAGCTTCTGATAATATTGTTGTTGAAGCACTAGGCTTAGAAGCCGTAAGCATTATTGATGTTTTAGGAAAAGTAGTTTATACAAAAACAACAAATTCAGACAAAGAATTTATTGATGTTAGCAAATTGAAAAAAGCTAATTATTTTATAAAAGTAAAAACTAATAGTGGCGAAATTGTAAAAACTATTAGTGTGAAATAAACAAGTCTTAATCTATAAATATTAAAGCTCTATTCTTTTGGATAGAGCTTTTTTTTATTTTTTATTATTTGAGGATTGATAACTATTTATTTATCAACATTACTTTTTCAATTTTGGTGTCTTGAACTTTAAGGATTTTAAATTTATATTCTTTTTTATCCTCATTTACAGTAACAACAGTTCCTTGTTTAGGGAAATTACCCGTATGATGTAAAATATATCCAGCAATGGTTTCATATTCGTCTGATTCGCTTAAATCAAAACCATATTCATGATTAAATAAATCAACTTCTTGTCTTCCGTCCATGATATAATTACCATCAGAATTTATTATTACATCAGGTTCTGGGAAGTCGTGTTCGTCTTCAAATTCGCCAAAAATTTCTTCTAAAATATCTTCTAAAGTTACCATTCCGCTGGTAGCACCAAACTCATCAACAACAACAGCTAAAGATTTATTGCTTTGAATAAGTTTGTCGAAAAGTTTTTTTGCCGACATTGTTTCTGGAACAATTAAAATATCTCTTGAAATCTCTTCTATGCTTTTAGGATTTTTAAAAATGTCTTTAACATTAATATATGATTCAATTTCATCAATACTTTGTTTATAGACTAAGATATTTGAATGTCCAGACTCTATAAATTTGTCTCGCAAATCAGTCATGCTAATACTTGAAGGAACTGCAACAATTTCATTTCTTGGAATTATACATTCTCGAAGTTTTATTGATGAAAAATCAATAGCTTTTTTGAAAAATTTTAATTCTTGTTGGTTTTGATTATCTGCTTCATGAAAATTACCGGCTTCTAACATTTCTTCTACATCAATTTTTGAAAAAGCTAATTGTTTTGTAGAGAAATCAATTTTTTTGCCTGTAAATATTCTTATTAAAAGCGAAGAAATCCAAATTGTTAAACTGCCAATGGGATATAATAAATAATAGCAAATAATCAAAGGTATAGAAAAAGCTTTTACAGCCGTATAATTTATTATTCTAAAGAATGCTTTTGGAATAAATTCGGCAAAAACTAAAATCACAGCTGTTGACACAATTGTTTGTATCAATAGAACATAAAATTCAGAATTTACATGTTGTACTATGGGTTCATATAAGAGTCTAGCCATAAAAATACCATAAATAGTATTTACTATATTGTTCCCGACCAACATTGTTGTGATATAACGCGAAGGATATGCGTTAAAAATAGTTAATATTCTAGAACTTAGACTAGATTCTTTTGATGCAAGTTCTAATCTTAATTTATTTGAAGATACAAACGCAATTTCTGAACCTGAAAAAAAGGCAGACAAAACTATCATTATGCCTACAATAATCCACTCCATAATTATTTTCTACTTTCTCTTCTTTCTAAGTTTCTTCTTTGTATGCGGCGAACCCCAAACATTCCTAATGAAATAATTCCTATTCCATAAAATAACCATGATTTGTCAAAACCGTGTTTTATGTGGTAGTAAATACCCACGCCAACACAAAACATTGCTGTAATTATGTAAAGAACTTCAATTACAATCATTACAATTCTTCTATTTTTATTCATCTTTAATTTTTATTGATCCTGTAGGTTTTATAATTTTCCAATTTGTGAATTCTTGATTTGACTCAAAACCTTCGCCATATAAAATTTCGTCTTCAGTTGTTATTCTAACAAATTTATCCGAATAAATTCTTTCAGCTTTCATGTCCCAAAACAACTGTTCGGTATTTATTTTTTCGTTATTATCACTATTATTAATTTCTACATTGCTTTTGGCTTCCCATAATTCTTCTTTTATAGAGTATTTAGCGTAATTACATCTGAGCGTTCCGCTAACTAGCATTGATCTATTGTAAAACTCAACGAATAATCCTTTTTCATAAATATCGCAAGGAATTTCTCGTTTTTCGTACCTAACTAATTTTGGGGCATAAATTTTTAGTTTTATAATACCCGAATCGCTATATACTGTTTCTAAGCCAGTGAGGTCAAACGTAGGAAGGTCTTGAACTTCTGTTATTTTATTTATAGTGTCTATATCGTTTTTGCAAGCTGTAAATACTGTGCTAAATACTAATATAGACACTATAATTATTGTTAAAGGTATAAATTTACTATTCACTTTTAGCTCTTAATGTTGTAGTTTCACCTATCCAACAGCCTATAGTAATAGTTTGACCTGCTTTATAATTTTCCCAGAAAAGCTCATCACCTGTTGGGAAAGCTGCTGAATATCTGTAAATTAACTCATTTGCTTCAGGAGAAACTGATGGGTCAACATTTTTAGCTTTTATAAATTGATCAACTATTAAGCAATTTAAACTTTTCTTTTCAACAACAGTTTCACCACAAGAACCACCTGCTGCATATAGTCTTCCAATTAAGATATATGCTTTTCCGTAGTTAGGATTGTTTACTAAAGCATTGCGTGCAGCTTGTCTAGCTTTAACGTAATTTTTAAAATTACTGTAATATAAAAGAGCTAGCTCATAATACATATCTGCTTTTTTCAAAGAGTTTTCTTCTAAAGAAATTGCTTCTTCGTAAAACTTTTCAGCATTTGTTGCATCGCCTCTTTTAAAATAGCTTTGAGCAATAGAGTGGGCTGAAGTAGAAGTTTTTTCTGCATTATAAGCAGCGATAGCACATTTCATGTATAAATCTGAAAGTTTGCAGTCATCAGTTTGACCACGATCTAACAAAGCAAGAATTTTTAAAGCAAGAGATATATCTTCAGGGTTTGCTTCAAATTTTGGTCCAAAAAGTCTTATTACAGTTGCACAATCAGCTGCACCAGTGTTTACAAATATTTCTTCAATATTTTTTGCAGTTTCTTCTAATCTTGCTCTTTTTGATTCGCTAGCCTCATTATCTATTTGAGTATTTATCACATCAGATAAGTCAGAATAAGTATTAACAACATCTTCTTGTGTTGTAAGTTCGTTGCTATATAATATTGCAGTTGTTTGCATTAAATATTGAAGAACAAAATATTCAGAACTTTCTCTTCCAAGTTCGAAAGATCTTCTTAATACTTCGTTAGCTTCTTTTACTTGTTCGTTTCTATATTTTAGCATAGAAATACCTTTACGACCTAAAACTAAAGCTTCTTGGTTGTAATGTTTTATTCTATTATCGAACACCATCATTAAAGTATCAATATAAGCTTCACGAGCAGCATCTTCAGTTTGTTGTTCGATAAAATATTCAACTATTGTTGTGCCATGAATATAAATATTTCTTGTTGCTGCTGGGCAATTTTTAAAACACCATCTCCATGCTGGCATTGCATCTTTATAATTTTGTTGGTTAACAAACTCATTATAAGTTGATAACATAATCATGCACTTGTCTGGGTCGCTTCCTAAATCACCTTCTTGTGCCACTGCGCTGTTGCTAAACATAACAGCTAATAAAATTCCGGTAAAAAATACAAATGTTTTCATAATAAAAAACTTTTAAAATTGTTTAATCAAATTTACTTTTTATAAACCACATATCTGCTAAATTAAGGCTGAGACCGATGATAAAATAATTTTCTGTAATAAAATTATTTTTTGCACTTCCTCTTTGCCCAATTTGTAGCGATAAGTTATATGATGTCTTAGAACGTTTTGTTGGTAATCCTAATCCAAAACTTATGCCAAAGTCAGAAATCTTTGTTTCTGAGTTGTTTAGGTTGATAAAATTTTGGTTAGAATAAAACCCCGCTCTATAGCTTACGCCTTGCCAATATTTATAATATAATTTACTTCTTCCTGCTGGTGTGTATTCAGTTCCAACAGAGATAAATGTACTGTTTGATAATTGGTCGCTTAGTTCAAAATATTTTGCTTTTGACCAATCTTGTATAGTATAATCAACTCCCACATAAAGTTTGTCATCGTGGTTATAGCCTATTCCCACACCTATTTTTTGAGCTAAGCTAATTTTGCCTTTTTCGTTAATAGATTGAAAAATTGTATCTGTTATTGCAGAACTATGACTAAGTGTATTAAAAACCATTGTGTTTCGAACAGCATTTAATTGTGAGTTATAAGCATATACTCCAGAAATACTAAGTTTATTTTCGGGATTCAAATTTATGTTGTAATTCATACCTAAGTCAAAGCTAAAATCGTTTATTCTTACAGTGTTTTGCTCAATAACATTTAAAAAAGCTCCTGTTTTGTCATCAAAGTCAATAGAGTTGGAATGGTATATTTTACCAAAATAATAAAACGCATTAATTCCTATACTAAAGTTTTTGAAAGGGGTAAATCCATTGCTCCACGCCACTTGATTTAGTCCGCCATTGCCACTGTATATATAATCTTTAGCTACGTTAAGCGACGAATCTCTATCAACAATTGAATAGGCGACATTACTATATGGCATAAAACCTACACATGATTTCCACCATTTTGTTATTGGGAAGCCAAATATTAAATGTGAAATTTGAAAATCGTAGTTTGACATACTTCCTTGAGTTTCAGTTTTGTAGGTGCGAATACCGCCATTAAAACCAAAATCAAAGATAAAAGTCATAGTATCTATTTGGCTAACTAAAGCGGGATTTATAAAATTAATGCCATTATTATATGGTAGAGTGTAGCTTGTTCTACCCATTGCATTGTTTCTAATCAAGGAATTTTGGTTTACGTCTCCAAGTCCGTACCTTGTATAAGGCGAGCCTACTCTTCCTTGTGCGAGACATATTATTGAGCTTATTGTTAAAGCAAGAATAAGAATAATTCTTTTATGCATTTAGTTCTAAAATTTTATTTAATCCCAAAGTTGTTAAATTTGGCTCTGCAAAAATGCGAAAATTTAATAACTTTTCAAAGAAAAAACTATCTCCACCTGTAAAAATTATATTCAAATCAGAATATTTCAATTTAAAATCTTCGATAACGCCTTTAACTTCATGTAAAATTCCGTTCTGAACGCCATATCGTATAGCTTGTTCAGTGTTTTGTCCAAATAAATTGTTATCTTCAGCATCAATATCAATTAACGGTAATTTTTTTGTAAAAGTATTTAGGGCTTTAAATCTAATTTTAATTCCAGGACTAATATTTCCTCCTTCATAAATTTTACCGTCTTTTAAAATGTCATAAGTAATGGCTGTTCCAGCATCTATTATTAAAGAATTTTTGTTAGGAAATAATTCTGAAGCTCCACAAACAGCAGCCAAACGGTCTATTCCAAGTGTTTCTAAACTTTTATAATTTATTATAACAGGCAGTTTATTTGTGTGTGAAAAAAATATAGTCTTAAAATTTTTAGTTAAATAATTTTCAAATAAAGCATTGCTTTCTCTAACATTTGATAAAATACAGGCAGAAATTTTAAAGTTTTTTTGTAAAAGTTTTATGCTGTTTAATGCAGAATCCCAGTCTTTACAGTTTTCGGTAGAAACAATTTCTTTTTGCATTAAAACTCTAAGTTTTATAATTGTATTTCCAGCATCTATTATTAAATTAAACATGTCTGTATTTTTATTTAACAAAAATAGAAATTTAATTCTCACATTTATTAGAAAGTGAAGTTAAATTATTTAAAAAAACTTTAAAATTGGCAAATTAGTTTAGTTTTTTGTGTTTTAGCATTAGTTTTTATCAAATTTTTGGGTGTTGTGAATAAAAAAGTGAAAAAAGTTAATTTATAGAGAACAATTTTTTTTCTTATGTATTATTTTTGTGAGCAAAAATTAGTTATGGAAAACACAAAATTAGCAGTTGTGGCTTTTGGCGGGAATGCTCTATTGCGAGCTGGTCAAAAAGGCAGAGTTGAGGAACAAGCAGCAAATGTTTATACTACTTGCGAAAGTTTGTTGAGTTTAGTAAAAAATGGTTACAATCTTGTTGTAAGCCATGGTAATGGTCCGCAAGTTGGGAATATTTTGTTGCAAGTAGATGCTGGGGAAAAACTTTATAATATTCCCGAAATGCCTCTTGATATTTGTGGTGCTTATTCTCAAGGTTTTATTGGTTATTTGATTGAGCAGCAGTTTAAAAATGTTTTAGTAAAAAATGGATTAGACAAAAATATTATTACTCTTGTAACTCAAGTTTTAGTTGACGAAAACGACAAAGCCTTTCAAAATCCAACAAAACCTATAGGTCCTTATTATACCGAAGAAGAAAAAGATGCTTTAAAATTAAAAAATCCTCAAGATTGTTTTGCAAAAGACCCAAAAGGTAAGGGTTGGCGTAAAATTGTAGCTTCTCCCAAACCTATTGATATTAGCAATAAAGAAATTGTTGAAAGGCTTTCTCGCGAAGGAAATATTGTAGTTGCTGTTGGTGGTGGTGGAATACCAGTTTTTTATCCCGAAAAAGGGCGTTTACAAGGAATTGATGCAGTAATAGATAAGGATTTAGCTTCATCTATGTTGGCTGTTTATATAAATGCTGATGAGTTTTACATTTTGACAGATGTTCCAAAAGTTTGCTTAAACTTTAATACAGCTTCTGAAAAAAGATTGGATACTATTACTGTTAGCGAGGCAAAGCAATATTTAGAACAAGGTCATTTTACCGAAGGAAGCATGGCACCAAAAATTAGAGCAGCTTTAAACTTTGTAGAAAATGGCGGTAAAGTTTGTATTATAACCGAAGCCTCCCAACTCGGACAGCCAATGTCGGGGACAAGAGTTGTTAGGGGGTAGGGGAAGTTCTAAACATTAAATCTATCTTTCAACAATTTTGCTTAAATTTGTAAAATAATAAGGATAATTTGGAATGATAACAAAAAATAAAAATCGTTAACATGCAAATACAAATTAAAAACTATTCAAAAAATCAACAATAATATGCGAAGTGTTTTATTTCTATTGTTTGTGCTTACAATAAGTTGTCGAGCTATATCTCAGACTAACAATTACACTTTAGTAAAAGTGATAGATTCTGTATTAAACAATTACCATTATATTGAAATCAAACAAGATACTAATATTTATCAAGCGATTTGTAGATTTGACATAATCACATTGGATAGCCTATGCATTGGTTTACAATATATAATTGAACCAAAACAGCATGCTTTTGTTGAGGATATTGACTCACTTACACCGTTTGAGAAAGTAAATTCACATTATATTGACAATAAACTAATATTTAAACTTGAAGATATTATTGTCATTAAATCTATGAAAAGATTTGAATAAATTATATGGATAGCGGTAGTGTACCATATGGAGCTTTTTAAAACACAAATTTGTAATATTTTGATAGTAAAATGTTTATGTTAGTAAATCTTTTTATAAATTTGTAAAAAAGAACAACGAAATAATGAGGTTTTATAAAATATTTATATTTGGCTTACTTATATTATTGTTTTTTGAATCAAATTCTCAAAATATATATGATAATTTGGGAGTTTTAGACACAGTAGAAGGAGTGTGTAAAATAAGAAAAATCAAAAAATCAAAAAACAAAACAGGTTATGCTATTTATGCAGAAGCAGAAATAAAAGGAGGTAAAGCACGGTTTGTAATAGTTTCATTAATGGCTAATGGTAAAATAAAAAATAAAGATATTAAAAAAATAAAAAGAAATAAACATTACTATTTTCAGCTTTTTTCATATCGTCCTCATAGGGGTAGTTCTGGTTTTTTATATTGTCCATATCTGATAGATTATCAAGAAGTTTTTATTGATGGGAAAAATATAATTATAGATAAAACTCATTATTTACGAGCAGTTTATACCACCCCAAACCTAAAAGGTTTATATTATTTAAAACCTTAAGATTACTTCCTTTTCTTCCTTTTTTGCTTAGTATTAATATTTCTTTTTTCGTGGAAAGCACCGCCTCCTTTAGAAATGTCTGGAGCTTTTGTAATTTGTTTATGTGTAAAAGCTGGTTTTTCGAACTCCAATAGGCAATCTATTTTTGGAATTCCTTGAGGAAAACTTTCCTCTTTAGTGTTTTCGCCTGCAATTTTTTTAATTTCTTCAAAATATTTTTCTTCGTAAGGAGCATACATTAAAATTGAAATTCCCGTTTTGCCTGCTCTTGCAGTTCTTCCAATTCTATGAATATAGTCAGAAGCATTTTCAGGAACAGAAAAATTAATAACATGACTTATATCTGAAAAATCTAATCCGCGAGCAACAACATCTGTAGCTATAAGAGAACGTATTTTTCTTTTTTCAAAATTTTTAATAGTATTAAAACGATAATTTTGTGATTTGTTAGAATGTATTATTCCTAAATCTTCAAATTCGCTACTTAGCTTGTCAAACACTAAATCTGCTTGTCGTTTATCTGCTACAAAAATCAAATTTTTTATAAACTCATCTTTTTGAGAAAGTAGCACTTTTAAAAATTCAACTTTTGTATTAAAATTTTGAACAGGGAAAAATGTTTGTTTAATTTTTTCTACAGGCGTTGATTCTACATCAACTTCTATTTTTTCTGGTGAGTTAAAGTATGATTTTATAAATTCTTCTACATTTTCGCTTAAACTTGATGAAAACATTAAATGTTGGCGTTTGTTTGGAAGCATTTCGAAAATTTGCTCTATTTGTGGTCTAAAGCCTAATGATAGCATTTCGTCAACTTCGTCAATTACAATTTTTTTTACATTGCTAAATCTAATAACTCCAGTAACGGCAATGTCGTAAAGTCTGCCAGGTGTTCCAACTAAAATATCTGCACCATCGTCGAAAACATAATCTTTTTGTGTATTTATATTTACTCCACCAAACACTCCTTTTATTCTTACGCTTTTATATTTAGAGATTTTTTCGGCTTCTTCGCAAACTTGCACAACCAATTCTCGAGTGGGAACAAGAATAATAACTCTTGGATTTTTTTGATTAGAATATTCTAATTGACTTAAAATAGGCAAAAGATAAGCTAAAGTTTTTCCAGTTCCTGTTTTTGCTATTCCTACAACATCAACTCCAGAGGTAATTCGTCTAAAGCATTTTTGCTGAATAGGAGTGGGGTAAACATATTCTAAATCTTCTAATGCGTTTAATAATGGTTTGGCTACTCGTAGGTCTATAAAATTCATTGTTTTTTGTTCTTAAATTATTTATCTCAACAAATACATTTTCCCAATTTCTTTCTTAAAATATTTGTCGGCTTCTGTTTCTCTTAACTCAATTTCTTTTCCATTTATTTTAATGCTTACTTGATAAAAGTAAACACCATTTGCAAGCTGGTCGCCATACATATCTTTTCCGTCCCAAGCGTATTCGCTAATGTTTTTTCCGATACGAATGCTTCCAAATTCGTCTAAAAATATTGTTTTTACAAGTGTGCCTGTAACTGTAAAAATATCAATTCTTAATTCGTCTGGAATTTCGCTACCTGTAAGTTCGAACACAAAACGTGTTGAAGTAGAAAATGGATTTGGATAATTTAGCAAGCGGCTTATTGTTGCTTTGTTTATTATTTCAAAATCTATACTATAATCATTTTCTCCAGACTCGTTACCCGATACGTCAACAGCTTGAACTTTAAGCCTATACATTCCATCTTTTTTGAAAATTGGTTTGTACAATATTTTGCAAGAATTATCTGGCAAAGCTGCTGGTGTCCATTCAATAGTTTCTTCAGGATTTTCTTGTAAGCCAAAATAAACTCGTTTTTCAGTTCCTGTTGTTAAATCGCTTAGGTAAATTCTAAATAACGAAGTGTCGTTTAGTGCCAAATATTTATTTTCATCTTTGAGTTTTATCAATATTTCAGGTTTTGCCGAAATAATTTCTCCGTTCATAATATATCTACCATCGAAACTTACGTCTAAAAGAGGATTTGTAATATCGCCTTGAACAAAGAAATATTTATTTGCAATATTATTAAAATGATATTGTTCTGCTTGGTAATAAATTCCTGTTTGCGGATTTGTAGGATTAAATTCTACCCAAATTGAGTATATTCCTTTCATTCCCATGCTTGAAAAGCTAATAGTATCTTTTAAAATATCTCCAGCAGGGTGGGGTCTAAGTCTTTTTCTTTTTGTTAGGGTTGTTTCGTTATCAGAGTTTTTTACCCAATAAATTACATCAAGCGAGTCCATATCTAAATCGCTAATGTTTTTTGTTGCAATAGAAAAATAAACTTCATCTCCTTCTTGAATTGTGTCGCAACAAAAGAAAAATCCTGATTTTGGGTCTATTGCAGTTTCTGGAACTCCTTTAAATTTTAATTGCCATTTTTTAAGTTGAGCTGAAGTTTTATTTGCTTGGTCTTTACTGTAAAATTCTAATTTTAAGTTTGGAAAAGTTTGATAATTTATAGAATCTTGAAGTTGGAAAATTTCTAAATTTTCAGGAGTAATTGGCGACATTACTTGAGTTTCGTTACCAAAATTATCAATTCCAAACACTTTTATATTTATAGAATCTTGATGAGGGTTTTCGAGAGCAAAATATTCCCAATTAAAAGATTTCCACTCTGCTGCTGGACCAACTTTTACGCTTTTCATGCTTCCGTTATCAAAATCTCTGTATAAGTCCACATATAAATCAATTTTATCAGTAGGCGAAGTTCCATAAGTTTCCATGGTTGAGGAGATAGTGCCTTTTTTTGTAAAAAATATGTATGGATGTCCATTTGGAACATTGTCGATTTGTAAAGAGCCTAAATCATAAAATGTTTGTTTTAGTTGAGGCGGCCAGTTAGAGAAATTTCCATTTCCCCATGAATATATAAGTAAATAATGTCCATCTGGAACATAATTGCTTATCATATTATTCATAGAATCTAAGCTAACTGGGTTGGTACTAAAGGAAAAATAATAATTTTCTTGAGAACTTGAAAAACATTTAGGATAATTTCTATGTCCAAAATTTTGATAGTCTGAAGCCCATGCTAAAATTGTCTCAGGGTCGATTACCACAACTAGCATTGCTGCAGCTGTACCACAATTTCCAAAAGCTCCTAATCCATTATTATAAGAATTGTCGAGTGTCCATCTAACAATTGTGTAATTATTTTCGCCATAATTTCCTTGATTGTGGCAATGTAGTTTTTTTGGATAATTTACATAATTAAGTTTTCGTGCAGGACGGTCATAATTTAAAAACATAAAGTCATTTTCTTTGTATTGGAAAAAATGAGCTTGCGACCATCCTTCTTCGCCTTGTATATAAACGAAAGAAGATTCTTTCCAGAAAATACTATCAGGATTATTATGTTCATAAGCAATTCTCCAAAAGTAAACTCTGTTTTCAACAAGATCGAAAGGCAAATCCCATTTTACAATTCCTCCAGTTGAGTTAGTCGTTTTTGTTTGTAGAATAGGGCTGTTAAACAAATCTGTGCTATCTATTTGGAAAATATAATTTCTTGAATTTAAAAATGGATCGCCAGTTGAAGCAATTAAACTAGCATTTTTTGAAGGAATAATAGAATACTTGTAAGGATAAATCGGAAATAAATCAGCAGATTTTATTAGAAAATCAATATTTGCTTGATTATTATTTTCATTTAATTCATCAATTTCATTTCCAGCATCAACAAAAAGATGAAGTTTGTTTAGTCCAGGTCCATTTAATCTATCAACAGGTAAATTGAAATATACAGTATCTCTGTAATTGCAGCCATATACAGGTATGTTATACTCACTACTGTTGCCATTTGGCAAAGTTCTATTTATAGAAAGTAAAAATGTGTCGGCAGTAGCTCTACCTATGTTTTTAATTACAGTTCTTACTTGAAAACTATCAGCTACAGTAGTAATTTCTTGGGGAATAAATTTTATTAAATCTTCGGAAATTGTTAAATCTGGTTTTTCGTGAGAATTAATTACTAAGGCAGGGTCTCCGTGTAGGGCAGTTTCGTGGCAAGCAACTTCAACGTATGTGTTTTGAGGATAGTTTAGTAAAATATTTTTGATTGTGTTTTTTATTTGAGTTCCAATAGTTTTATAGTAATTTTTGTAAGCAATATTTTTGTATAATTCTGTAGCATAAATATTCAAATACGAAGCAATTCCGTCACCTATTGAGGCAAGAAATGCTATTGCTCCTTTTTGTTTTTCGTTTATCCAAATTTCGCTAACGCTAGCTTGATTTCTTAGGTGTATGTCGCCAGCAAAGCAAGAGTTTGCAAAAATAAACGGGTATTTCCCAGTATTGTTGTAGTTTTGTGGAAAGTCAATGTTTTGGTCAAAACCACCAGCGTGGGCGTGTCCAAAAAAAGTTATAATGCTAGAACCATTATTTATTAAATTTGTAATTGAGTCAGATTGAGTTATTTGTATTGGTTCAGAAGAATTTTTTAAAAAAGTACTTACTTTTCCACCATATAATGTGTCTTCAATAATATTTTTATAATTATTCAAATATGATGCAAAACTTGCTTGTTCAGCTGCATTTGCACCTCCTCCAAAATGTAATATGGTTTTCATCCATTCGTCTGTTGGAGCAGTTTCGTATTGCATTACTTTTTTCAAATATTCAGCAACATCTTCTTGGTCGTATGCTGCAAGTCTTCCTATAGGATATATTGGATAATAGTTGTTGTCTTTAAAATTTATAGTGAAAATATTATCACTAGCAGGATGTCCTGCTGAAGGAACCAAGCATTCTTTATAAATTTCGGGAGCATTTCGCGTTAATCGTGTGTGAATTGCTTTCCCAAGTAAAAATACATGTCTTTCCATTTCGGAAATCTCAAACAAAGCTTTAAGAAAGTTTCTTATTGCAGCGGGATGTTTGTTCACTCCCCAAGCATATTGATTGTATAATTGGTCAATGTCAATTAAAGCTACATCATATCCTGTTGAAATTCTGTAGTTTGCGTATTGTTGTGCTTGTGCCCATAATGACGAGTGAGTGATTATTATATAATTTGCATTTTGATATTGTGTTTCGTAATCAATAAATTTATTGTTATTTCCAATTTTTGAAATTTTATTTACAGATTTTACACCATCTGAATTTGTTAAAACTAAAAATCTTTCTGAATTAGTATTGTTTACAAGTGTCTTTAAAATACCACCATTGTTTGCAGGACTAATTCTTTGTTGGTTTGTAATATCATATAATATTATAGATGATGAAGTGTTAAAATTTGTAATTTCCAAATAATCTTTTTCAGAAGAGTTGTTTTTTGGTAAATAAAATTCAAAATAATTTTGGTTTTCAAAATCCCAAGTATGTGGATATTTTATGTTAATGTATGACACAGCGTTTCTGTCGGCTATGTCAGGTTGTGTAGCATCATTTGATGTAAATTTAAAACTGATATTATTTGCAAGTAGCGAAGAACTTAGTACAATGTTTTTTCTAATAAAGTTGTATCCTGTATATGTTTCGTTTATTCTTGTTTCGTTTAAAAATTCCACTTTTAAATGATGAGGAACAAGAGAAGTAACCGCACTTGCCGGCACTCCTGCTACTGCAATTTCAAAATAGGTGTTTGCATTTCCAGAATAAAAATTTGAAATGTTTATGCTTTTTGTTCTAGGAGTTTCTTCATTGATAACAGCATTGTCGAACCAGCCTTCGCCTTTTGAAAAAACATTTTGAGTAGATCCCCAGTAAAATCTCGAAGTGTAATTATTTCTAATGTTTTTATAGCAATAATCTTGAGCATAAGCCGAGTAATCTTCAAAATTATTGTCAGAAACATTTGTAAATCTACGATTGTTTGTAGAAAAATTCCAAGTTAAAAAATATGCTGAAGTGTCGCTATACATGCTGTAATCTGGATTTACACAATTATTTGGGTTATCGTAAAATTCCAAGTCTAATTCTGATTTATTTCTTTGCCCATAAAATTCTATATATCCGTTAGGGTCGAAAATGCCAGATGTTCCTTCTCCATGAATGTAAATATATTGTTCCTCGCCTTGAAAAAATATTTGTATCCATCTTGGGTCAATATTATCAACAGGTATTCCTGCTTGTAATAAACTTGAATAGGGGATACGATGTAGTCCATCTTGAGCGAGTTGAATTTTAAAATATTGTTGGTTGTAGTTTATCCAGTTTGCTTGAGAATTTTGGGAAAATACGCAGTTAGTGTAAACTGCTAGAAAAATTAGACTTGAAAATAAAATATTATAAAAAGATTTCATCTTATATAATTCCCAAAAATAAAAGTACTAAAATACAACTTTTTTGATTAATGTAGGAGTAAATTTGTGTTTTTTGTAAAAAAAATAGAATTTCAAAACATTTTGAAATTCTATTTTAGATGTAGTTTTCTATTTTTTAGTTTGTAAAACTATTATTTGATATTTTGTGCGCCATATCCTTCCATAGCTCCAAAGAATTTAAGAGCTTCTTTCCAAGGATATCTGTTTGCATACATAGTTACCGATGAGTTTATTGTTCCTGTCATATTCATTCCCATTGCTTGACGGAATTGATTTGCCGATGAGTTTGGGTCGTAGTTTGTTGTTTCTTTATATGAAGCTGTTAAAAAACCGTTTAAGTAAGCTTCATTAATCACGCCTTTAAATATTTTTGGGTCTGTTAATGTTTTGTTACCAGATACTTTTGCTAATTGTTCAACATCATCAAAATCGTTTACCCAAATACGCATAAATTTACCTCCACCTGGTAGTGTAAGGTCGGCTTGTTTGTTTAGGAAGAAAATATTGTTTTCGGCAGTAGTAATTCGTTTTGCCTCTTTATTTTTGTCGCTGTCAATTCTAGTCCTATCTAATCCTGAGAGAGTGCTTAACCCAATAATGTTATTGCTAACATAGCTGTTTATCCCTGTCATGTATCTGTATCCGTATCCCATGTCTTCTAAGTCTTTTAAGCGTGCCCACATAAACAAAACTGTGTTATAAGTAAAATGTACTTCTGTTTCTTCACTTGCTAAACCTCCTTTTGTTATTTCACATGCAGCCATACGGTTATTTATGAAAATACAATTATTGATAAATGCTTTTGTCCCTCCAAACATTCCACGTATGCCATAATTAGGAGCATTTAAAAAGGCACAATTATTTACCGTAAGATTACAGCGAGGATTATCTAAATAAATAATTGCTGTCTGAGTTGTTAAGACACTAGGATTACTAAAATTATCACCACCAATACCCCCAGATCCAATAGGTTGCATCATCGGAGATTTTACGCCCTCAGGTTTTCCTTCTCCTTTGGCATTATATGCAATACTGTTACCACGGTCAAATATAATCCCGTCTATAACAACCTCAGTATTAGCTTCTTTTACTTGAATTTTAATAGTTCCCTGACCATTTTGCGTTCCATTGCTTTCAGGTGTTGGTTGCACCATAGTTAAATATTTTAACACATCACGATTAGCAAAATCAGGCGAATAGCCACCATAAATTTTCACAGGTTTATTTATATTGATGTTTCCGCTGTTTAGCATTCCAAAATAGTTTCCTTCTGCAACTAAAATTGTAGCACCGTCTGGAGCTTGATCAATTGCTTTTTGAATGTTTTTAAAAGGAGCATCTTTTGAGCCGTCGTTGCGGTTGCTACCGTTTGATTGCGACACGTATAGAGTTGCAGTTCCTTTTGGGATAACATTTGACACACCTTGTTTGTCAGATTTGTCAGATTTGTCAGACTTGTCAGATGTTAGTTTTTCTTTTGCTCCAGCCACTTTATTAGCAGCAGACTTTAAATTGATTTGTGAAAATACTGGCGAAATCACTAATGCCAGTGCAAGAGTCGTTAAAATTAAGGATTTTTTCATAAATAATAATTTTAAAAATGTTAATAAATTTTTTTAATAGTTTTTATCTAAATACTTCAAGCAAAAACAATGCCAACTACGGTAAAAATTAAAAGTATAAATTTCTTTTATAGAGTTCACAGTTGGTTGTTTTTTTATTTTAAATGATAACATTGATATAACTTTAATCATTAAAAACTTCTTGTAAAATTTTTAAACTTTTAGTTTTGCCAAAATTTGGAATATGGTGTTCGTAAAACAATAAGATTTTTTCTATTAAAAGTCTTTTGTTGTTGGAATTAAGTTTTATTAGTTCGTTAGTGTTTTTTGCTGATAATAAGTTGAAAAGTATTTGACTTTCGTGCAAATCTAATGATTCTGTACTGCTTGTAAATACAGGAGAGAATAATCCTTCTTTAATATTGAAGAAAGGAGTTTCTTTACAATAATTATTGTACATTTCAAATCCTGATAGAGCAGCAAAATCTTTTAAAAAGAGCAAATGTATGTTATTGGTTTCGGAAGAATTTGAGTTTAATTCTAGTGTAAAATTTTTGATGTAATTATAAGTTTTTGAATTTGTTTCTTTTTCTTTTATGGTTTTTAGAATAAGTTCTGCAATAAATTGAGCTATTGTTAACTTATTAATATCTAGTAAAATATTTTGAAGGTTTTCTACATTGTTGCAATAAGTTAGGGTTTGTACTTCTCTGTTATTTTTGAGATTTATTTCGGTTTCAATAATATTTAGTGGGAAAAAAGAAGCTTGTTTTATATTTGATTTAGAAGATTTTGAAACTCTTACCATAGCGGCAAACCTACCTAAGTCTTCGCTAATTAAATTTACAATAAAAGAGCTGTCGCTGTATTTAATTTTATTAAGAACTATGGCTTCTGTTTTTTGCATTTTTATTCATTTCCACTTATAAAAAGAATTTTTGTAACATTTTTTTTAGAGCCTGTTTCGTTTGTAGCAAAAACCAAATATACGCCTGTACGCACTCTGTTTCCTCTAAGGTCTTCTCCATACCACACTGCTTGTCCACCTTCGGAACGAGTTTCGAAAACCAAATTCCCAGAAATATCTGTAATCTTCACATAAGAACCAGCAACTAATCCAGAGATTGTAATAGGTCCTCTATAATCTGGTTTCACAGGATTTGGGAAGGTGTAAACTTTATCAAAATTATCATCACCTTCGGTAGGAATATTTCTGTATGAAATAATTCCTTTCTCAGTTCCAAAAAACACCTCACCAGTATTTGGAATTATTTCTGTGCAAATAATATTATTTGAAATTAGAGGCGAATTTTCTGTGTTAAAATGTAAGATTTTTTCTAGTCCATCAGCACTTGTATAATATACTCCTCCAGATTGAGTTCCAAACCATTTTTTATTAGAACCATCAACAGTTATTGTTGTAACAACATCATTTCCTAATAAAATATCAGCATTGTCAGTTCCGTCATTTCTAGGGATTTTTATTTGTCTTGCAGTAAATTTATTTGAAGTAAATACATCTTGAGGGTTGTAATAAACTGCAACTCCTTTTCTTGTTCCTACCCAAATATATCCGTTTTTATCTTCGGCGATTGAATAAACGTCATTACTAATAAGTTCTCCATTTTCGTTTACAATGTCAAGTCGTTTAACTTTGTCATCGCTTCTTACATCAGGAGTTCCGTTGTCATCAAAGACTAACAATCCGCCAGATTGACCAACAATAACCCATTTTATATTATCTTTTGTTATTAAAATTTTACCAATATTTCTATCATTAATTATCGAGCTATAATTTATACCAGTCCATTTTCCTTGTTTATCTAAAACGTGAATTTGTGGAGTTGCTAGAGAATTTGTTACCCAAAGATTTCCTTCACTATCAAAATCAGCTCCTCCAATTCTTATATATCCGCTATTTCCTAAAGCTTGTCGCAAAGAACTGTTTTCGTCATTGTGAATTTTATAATATGCATTATTTCTATATTCTAACAAACCATTTACCCAAGAGCCAATAAATATGTTGTTTGGGTCATTAGGGTTTATAGTAATTGTTGTTAAGTCGAATACACCTTCTAAACCATTATTGGGTTTATCTAGAGCCGAAGTCCAAAATTCATCTTTAAATTCAAAAGACATTCCATGTGCCCATTTTGGTCCCCATGCTGCGGTCATTCCACCATTAATTCCTATAATTTTTGATTCTGAAACAGCAAAATCATAAACTTTTTCAGTTTCAGGTCCATTAATAATGTATGATTTATAATCCCAAGGTTCTGGCGTTCTAACTAAACCATTTATCTTATCAGCAATCCATAAAATTTTCTCATCTTCTAAAAACGCATCAGCAGGAATAGCTTGGCGATATTGTTCATTTATAGTGTAATGCCAAACAGTTTTAACTTCTTCAAAATTTTTGTTAAGAAGTCTTATCCAATAACGGTTTATTAAAATTAAATGTTCGGAGCTAGAAGTAACGGCTTCAAACATATTTTCTTCGGGGTAAAGTCTTTCCCAATTTCCGTTGTAGTAAACTACTAAAGTGTCCGCATCGTCTTGTGTAGGATTGTGGTAATTAGCAATAATTTTTCCATCAAAAATTGTAAGACTAGAAAATTCTTTGCCTTCGAGCCATTTGAAATCGTTAGGCAAATTTTGTTGTGTAATTATTTCCCAATTTGAGAAATCAACTAGTTTATTGTTAAAATTGCCTTTGTAAATTCCTATGTCGGTAGCTGCATAAATGTATTCACCATCATTATCTAAAGAATTAATTTTCACATAAGTTCCATTTTCGCCTATATACCAAGTTTCTTTAATTTCTTTGCGTTTTAGGTCTAGTTCAATAATCCCAAAACCGCAAGCTAAGTATGCGAAATCTCCATTTAGACTAATATCGTAAATAGTTTTGTCTCCATTTATAAACTTGCGTTTTAAGTCACCTATATTAGTAATTGTATTATTTTGTACTAGGTCAATATTCCCATTAGTATATGCAATAATAAAAGTGTCGAATTTTTTACTATATTTTACTGTACTTACTCCCGCATCACTAAATCCGTTTATTTTGCTTAGTTTTTCTAATTCACTAGTTCTTTTATCAAAACGCATTAGTCCGGCATTAGTACTCATGTAAATTTCATTTTCAGATATAGCCAAACTTGTGCCGTGATTATAAGGTAGGTGGTCTCGCCATTGTCCTACAGCGACTTGAGCAGTAGAGAAAAATGACAAAATCATCAAGCAAACAATGCTTAGTATATAATTTATTTTATTCATTATTATTTATAGTATTTTTTATTTATAAACATAAAAACAAAGAATTTATTTTAAATCTACTTCATAATGTTTTAAAAAATTAAAGAGTTTTTCAAAAGCTTGTGCTCTGTGCGAAATCGTATTTTTTATATTTAAAGGAAGTTCAGCAAATGTTTTTTCAAAACCTAAAGGCACAAAAACAGGATCGTATCCAAAGCCATTTTCGCCTTTTAATTCACCAATTATTTTGCCTTTTATTATTCCTTCAAAAAGATATTCTTTCCCGTTTAAGATTAAGGCAACAACAGTTCTAAACTGTGCTGAGCGATTTGAACAATCTTTTAATTCATTAAGTAACTTTTTGATATTATCAATAGATGATTTCTCTTCTCCTGCATATCTGGCGGAGAAAATTCCTGGTCTTCCATTAAGAGCCTCAACTTCTAAACCAGTGTCATCAGCAAAGCAATTTTTACTAATTTTTTCATACAAATATCTTGCTTTTTGAAGTGCATTCCCCTCTAGAGTATTTTGTGTTTCTGGAAGTTCTTCGGTAATTCCAAACTCGTCAATTCCAACAATATTGAATTTATTATTTGCAATATGTCTTACTTCTTTTAATTTGTTTGGATTATTTGTAGCAAATATGAAGTTTGTATTCATTTCTAAAAACTTATATTATGAATTATTTGTCTTATAACTTCTGGAAAATACAATTCAACAACTGTTTGTTTGTCGTCTAAATTAAAAGGTAATTTAGTGATTCCAAAACTATTATGTATCATTTGCCCTTTTGTGTTATAAATTGAAAAATGAACTTTTAAATTTCTTTCAGCTTTAGTATTTCCACTTAAATAGGGGTCTCCATAATTTCCAACTATCTCGAATTGATTTATAAATAAAAACAAGTCAACATTTCGTCTGTTTGCTATTTCTTCAAGAACTTCGGGTTGATGGAACACAATATTTAAGCTCATGTCTTGGGTCGTTTGTCGCCTGCTTACAATTTCGCCATTGTGTATTCTTGCATCATATTCTTTAGTTTCTTCAAGTCTTCGTTGTAGTTCTTTTTCTTCTTTTTTCTTAGCAAAAAAAGATTTCTTTTTATTTTCTTCTGGATTTTCAGGTGCATTTTTTGTGGCTAAAACCAATTCGTAAGAAATTAAAGAATATAAAGTATTAATATCTTCTTGGTCAATTCTGGTATTGTCTGAAAATAAACTTACAACGCTACAAGAATCCATCATAGCATTATGAAGTTGGAGATTAAATTGATACCTAAAATATTGCATTAATTCGTCGTGGTTTGACCTTTCATTTTTCAACATAATTGCTGTAGCATCGTTTACATATATTCTTGGGTCGAAAGGAACTAGCAAAATTCTTTTTTCTGAAGGTGCAGTATTAGAAAAATCTAAAAATTCCTGAGCATTGAGACTCAAGAAACTTGAATTTAAAACTAAGAAAACAAAAATTATTTTTCTCATAATTTCATTAAAAATTTAAACTAACAACCAGACTCAAAATAAGTTAATGATGTCGTTCCCGATTACAAAAACCATTAAGGCAAGTAAAATTAACATTCCAATAACTTGCACAATTCCCATAAACTTGTCGGACAATTTTCGTCCTGTAATAACTTCTATAACAAGGAATAGTGCATGTCCGCCGTCTAATGCTGGGATAGGTAAAACATTTATAAAAGCTAATATCATAGATATAATACCTGTTAATCTCCAGAATTTTGCCCAATCCCAAACTGCTCCATAAACCTTAGCAATTCCTATTGGTCCTTGTAAGCTTTCTCTAACTTTTTCTTTTCCAGCAAATATTAAGCCATATCCTTTTATATTTGCATTAACAGTTTCGAAAGCATCTTTCCAGCCATATAAAAGAGCAGTACCAAAATTATATTTTGCACCTGTAAATTTTGGTAAACTAGCATATATCCCTAGCTTAGCTGTACTATCAATAAAAATATCTAAACTATCTATTTTGCCATTATTGTCAAAAACAAAACTAAGTTCTCTATTTTTGTTATAATGTAAAATTTCTTTTAGCTGTCCAAAAGATTTTATCCTTTCACGATTTATTGACAAGATTTTACTGCCCTTTTTTAAATTCAAGTCGGATATTGGCATGTTGTCAACACAGCTATCAATACTAAAGTTAAAGTTATCAAGACTTATAAAGAGTCCTCCATTTTTTAGGTATGAATAAAGAGTGTCTGGAATAGCAATTTCTTTTGTTTGTCCGTATCTATCAACAGTAATAGATTTTGCAAAAAATAATTTGCTTGAAAATACATCTTCGTATCTTTGTGTTGGTTTTCCGTCAATTGCAATTATTTTATCTCCTGTTTCAAAGCCTAAGTATCTAGCATAAGGGTAAGCGTAAATTCCTTGTTCCACATTTTTTACTGGTAAATATTCCTTTGTATAAACCATATGTGAAATACTTAGAATTAAAATACCAGCAATAACATTCATAAAAACTCCTGCTAACATTACGATTAGTCTTTGCCAAGCAGGTTTGCTCCTAAATTCCCATTCTTTTGGCTCTTGTTTCATTTGCTCGGTATCCATTGATTCGTCAATCATACCTGCAATTTTCACATAACCACCTAAAGGTAGCCAACCAAAACCAAATTCTGTATCTCCAATTTTTTTGCTCCATATTTTAAATCCAACGTCAAAGAATATAAAGAATTTTGTTACTTTGATGCCGAACATTCTTGCTGCAAGAAAATGCCCCAACTCGTGAATGACAACTAAAAGTGTTAATGACAATAATAGTTGTCCTGCCATTATTAATCCACCCATTATTTTATCTTTTTATATAATTCAAATGTTTTTTTTCTAGTTATATTGTCTATTTCGACACAATCTTTTAAACTTGGATTGTTTATAAATTCTATTGTTGCCAAACCTTCTTCTATTAAATCAGAAATTTCTACAAATGAAATTTTTTCTTGTAAAAATAAATCTACAGCAACTTCATTTGCTGCGTTCATAACACAAGGCGAAGTTCCACCTGCATTTAGGCAATCTATAGCAATTTGTAAATTTCTAAAAGTTTTTAAATCTGGTTGTTCGAAAGTTAAATTTTCAAAATCTTTGAAAGAAAATCTATGTTTATTGGAAACACTGCGATTTGGAAAATCTAAAGCATATTGAATTGGAATTCTCATATTTGGTACTCCTAGCTGAGCTTTTAATGAACCATCAACGAACTCAACTAAAGAATGTATTACGGATTGGGGGTGTATTACAACTTCAATATTTTTGGCATCAATTCCAAAAAGCCAGTGAGCTTCTATTAGTTCTAGTCCTTTGTTCATCAAACTTGCAGAGTCAATGGTAACTTTACTTCCCATATTCCAGTTTGGATGTTTAAGTGCTTGTTTTGGTTTAACTTTTTTAAGAAAGTCTATATCTTTTCCTCTAAAAGGACCACCCGAAGCGGTTAAAATTAATTTGTCAACATTTTTATGATTTTCTCCAATTAAGCATTGAAATATTGCAGAATGTTCCGAATCAACAGGAATAATTTGTGATTTACTATTTTCTAGTAGCTTGTTTATGATATGTCCTGCTACTACTAGGGTTTCTTTGTTTGATAGAGCTATTGTTTTGTTTGCTTCTATGGCTTTTATGGTTGGCAAAAGACCTGCAAAACCCACCATGGCTGTTAGAACAATGTCAACACAATCCATTTGCACAACTTGCTCTATAGATTTTGCTCCAGCAAAAACTTTTATAGGCAAATGATTAATGGCGTTTTTTAATTTTTCGTAGTGTTCTTCATTTGCAATAACTACTATATTTGGTTGAAATTCAATGGCTTGTTTAATTAGTAAATCAACATTATTATTTGCAACTAAAACTTCAGCTTGAAATTTATCGGGATAGTCGCTAATAATTTTTAAAGCTTGAGTTCCAATTGAGCCTGTTGACCCCAAAATTGCTATATTTTTTTGTTTTTTCATTAGAATTGTATATAGTTTTCGGGATTTATTGATTTGCCATTTTTCCACAATTCGAAATGCAAATGAGGACCAGAACTATTTTCGCCAGAATCTCCATAGTTAGCAATAATTTGACCAGTTGCAACTCTCTCTCCTTCTTTTACTAAACTTGATTTTGCATGTTTATAAACCGAGATTAAATTAGATTTGTGTTGGATAATTATTGTATAGCCATTTTCTATAGTATAAGCAGATGAAATTACTGTACCGCGGTAAGTTGCTTTTATTACTTCATCACTAATGGCAGCTATATCAATTCCAAAATGATTTTGAGAAGGCGAATATTTTGAAACTACTATTCCTTTTATCGGTTCAACAATATTAGGAAATTCTTCTTCTGGAACAACAAAATCAGTATCGTCTTCTATTTTTATTCTTGGTTTTGTGGGATTGTTGAAATCAATAATTTGCTGTTCGCTTAAATTTTGAACAGGCACAACAAAGTCTTCATCTATTGGTACCTCATTAAAAACAAGGTCTTGTATCATTTTTAAATACTGGTCTTTCATTTCTAATTCATGCATTAAACTGTCTGTTTTAATTGCATTTTCATAAATTAACTTTTTTGTTTCTTTGTCAGGGTAGCCAGGAATCATTTGTTTTATTGGTGTGTAAATTACAAAAACTGATAAAATTGCAAATAAAACTACTATGATTCCAAAAATGAAAAATGTAAATCCTAATCGATTGAATTTAATTTTTCTGATAGTATCATAGGTTTTTCCATGATATACTACAAGTTGAAAACTCTTTCTAAACCAATTTGATATTTTGTTTCTTTTTTTATCCATTTCGTGTGCAAATATAGTTGATTTTGTGAAATGTATAAACTTGAGCTATGGCAATTTTTTAAAATAAACTTGTTAACTCTTTAGTGTATGGAAAAATTATGTTAAAAATTTTTATAATAAACTTATATAAAACTGATTTATCCCATATTGCAGGGTCGAAAAGACCAGCTTTTTCGTTTAGTCTATTTATGAAAAACAGTAAGCCACCAATAATTAAGCTAATTTTTAGAATTGCAAAAACAGCTCCTCCAGTTTTGTTTAGCCATTGAAGTTTTATAAGTTTAATAAATCTATTTAATAGATGAGAAAACATAAAAACTACTACTACTGTGGCAATAAAAATTATTGCAAAAGCAAATATTGGCAAATATTCTGCGTAAGAACTTGCTTTATCTTCAAGAATAGGTATTAACTTTGCATAAAATTTTATAGCTAGAAAAATGCCGAGTGTTAAAGCCAAAAGGCTTGCAAGTTCTTTTATTAATCCATTTTTTACTCCTTTATAAATGAAATAAATAAAGATAATAATAAGTATAATGTCAATAAAAAACATAATTCAAAAATTTTTATAAAAATAATTTTTTTTATCTTCGCGACAAAATGTCTTTAATAAATTCTATAGTAAGTTTAATAAATTATAATCGATTAGCAGAAATCGATTATTTTCGTTCACATCCTTTTGAGGTGCAAGAAAAAGTATTAGCAGAATTGTTAGAAAAAGGTGCTTTTACTGAAATAGGAAAGAAATACAATTTAGATAAAGTAAAAAATGGTGTGGATTTTTCTAATAAAATGCCTTTGCATGATTATGATTCTTTAAAGCCTTATATTGATGAAACTATGCACGGGAAAGAAAATATTCTTTGGCCCGGAAAAACTAAGTGGTTTTCAAAATCTAGTGGAACAACTTCTGATAGAAGTAAGTTTATACCTATTTCTAAAGAGGCTTTAGAAGATTGTCATTTTAGAAGTGGAAAAGACATTTTTATGCTTTATGCTGACAGGTATCCCGAGTCTAAGGTCTTTGTTGGAAAAACATTGTCTATAGGAGGTTCAACAGATATAAATGCAAATGATTCAGATTCTTACTATGGCGATTTGTCGGCTATATTAATAAAAAACTTGCCTTTTTGGACTTATTTCAACCGAGTTCCTAAAAGTGATATTGCATTAATAGACGATTGGGAGGTTAAGTTAGAAAAAATTGTTGAAACAACTTATAATAAGAACGTTACCTGTTTAGTTGGAATACCAACTTGGTTTTTAGTTTTGATAAAAAAAGTATTGAGCTATACTGGTAAAAGTAATATTCTTGAGGTTTGGCCCAATTTAGAGTTGTTTGTTCATGGAGCAGTAAATTTTTCGCCTTATCGAGAAACTTTTCGCAATTTAATTCCTAATCCAGCTATGATTTATATGGAAACATATAATGCGTCTGAAGGGTTTTTTGCAATTCAAGATGAAACATCAAGCAATCCTTTGTTAAATAATGAGGGACTTATGCTAATGTTGGATTATGGAATTTATTACGAATTTATTGAACTTTCAGATTATTTAGCAGGAAGAAACAACGCAGTACCATTAGAAGGTGTAGAATGCGGTGTGAATTATGCTATGGTAATAACTACTAATGCTGGTTTGTGGCGTTATATTATTGGCGATACAGTTAGTTTTGTTTCAAAAAATCCATATAAACTTAAAATAACTGGTCGCACCAAGCATTTTGTAAACGCTTTTGGCGAAGAAGTAATTATGGATAATGCTCAGGTTGCCCTAAACCATGCTTGTGAAATAACTGGAGCACAAGTTAGTGAGTTTACTGTAGCTGCAACATTCTATCCTCAAGATTTTACATCAGAGGGAGCGCATCAATGGTTGTTTGAATTTGAACAAAAACCAAATAATTTACAAACATTTGTTCAAGCTTTAGATTCGAAATTGAGAGAAGTAAATTCTGATTATGATGCTAAACGCTTTAACGACTTAGCATTAGCAATGCCCGAAATTATTGTTCTTGATGAAGGTAGCTTCTTTGCTTGGATGGGCAGAAGAGGAAAACTAGGTGGACAACATAAAGTTCCGCGTTTGTCGAATACACGTGAGTATGTTGACGATTTACTCAAGCATAGCAAGGTGATAGAAAAAATCGTAAATTTAAAAGATTAATTTAAAATTAATAGGCTAAATGCCATAATTGCCATTCCAATTACAACTCCATAAGTTGGTATATGATGATTTCCATATTTTTGAGCACCCGGCAATAATTCATCAAAAGAAATAAAAACCATAATTCCTGCGGTTATTGCGAAACTAATTCCTAATACAACATCGTTTATAAAAGGCATTATAATTAAATAAGCTATAATTGCTCCAAGTGGCTCGGCTAAGCCCGATAAAAAAGAAAGCCGCATGGCTTTGGATTTAGAACCTGTAGCATAATATATAGGAACAGCCACAGCAATTCCTTCGGGTATATTGTGAATGGCAATAGCAAGTGCAACAGGAATTCCGGTTTCTATATTTGAATATGCTGCCATAAATGTTGCAATTCCTTCAGGAAAATTATGTACAGTAATTGCTATTGCAGTAATAACACCTAATCTGTGAAGTTTTGACTTATCAACTTCCTTATTCATGCTTTCTACAAAACGAACTTCATGTGGATTTTCTTTTTCTGGAACAAGTTTGTCGATTATTAAACTTATTGCTATTCCAACAAAAAAGGCGAGGACGGAATACCATGTTCCTGTTTTTGCATATTCATTTTCTAGGAGTTCAAATGCATTAGGAAGCATTTCTACAAAAGAAACATAAATCATTACTCCAGCCGAAAGTCCTAAACTAAACGAAAGCATTTTAGTGTTAGTTTTTTTTGCAAAAAACGAAATAAGTGAGCCTATACCAGTAGAAAGTCCAGCAATTAGAGTTAAAGAAAAAGCTATTAATACTGTTTTATCCATAAATTATTTTAGAAACAATTTATTTAGCAAATTGTTTCCAAAAATCGAAATCTGTATTCTTTTCAACTTTGTTTTGCATTGACCTTGGAAGTGTGTGCCAAAAGTTTAGCTTAGTAGTTTTCTCTAAATCTCGAATAGAAAGAGTATAGCTAAAAATATCTTTATCTGTAGCTTTCTCGTTAGGTATTAGAAAAGCTATTCCAGAAGTTAGAGTGTCGGAATGATATAATATTGTTTTATAAAAATATTTTGGAACACTAACTTTATTTTCGCCTATATTTTCTAAGTCATTTTCTAGCACAGGACCTGTAACAACATAAATACAACCCAATTTCGAGCTTGTTGTTCTAACATAAGTTTCTAAATTTTTCCAAATTCCACGATTGAACGATGGCGCTTGTGGACTCATATTGCTGAAGTAGAAAGTTTCTACCATTGCTATTGAGTCAAAACTCATGTCTGCAGCAGGCAATAAATGTCCTTTGTCATATCCTGAATTTTTGTAGTCATTGTCGTTAGCAGTTCCTGTTGCGACAAGAGGGTCTGTCATAAATTTGTCTGTACGTTTCGCATTGCTTTCTGTCATATAATCTTTAAGTATATAAGCTACCCATTTTGATTGTTCGTGTTTTTCGCTGTAAACAAAACTGTAGTGAGTATGACAAAGCTTAGTCTCACTTTTTTTTACAGAAGGTGTTAGAATAGTTGTACAATCTTGCGAATAAGTATTAAAATAAATAAATAACGAAAGCAAAATTAGGACTGAAAATTTAATTATGCTCTTCATAGTATATTAAGTTTAAAAGTTTGTTTGTTGTTGATTTCTCATAGCACTACCCACAATATCTTCAAAGGCAACGAACAACATGCAAGAAGTTATAGGAAGAGTGAATAAAACACCAACGCCACAAGCTAAAATTCCTGCAAAATTTATTAAAAACAGAATAAGTAAAAATCCGAAAAATGACCACCAATTTTTTGTAATAATTTTTCTGCTTAATTCCATTGCAGTCCAGAAATCATAATTGAAAAATATAATAAACATATTTGCAAATGAGTATGACACAGCAAGATACATTCCTGGAACAATTAGTAAAATCAATCCAACGGCAATAAATATTGAACTTACAATATTTAAAAGTACTAAAGGTAGAAAAAAGTTAAATCCATTAAAAAAGTCGGCAAATTTTGGAGTGTTGCCTCTTATCACATCGTTTGCTACAAGGAAGAATCCTGCTATTAAAGGAGCTTGAAGTAAACTTAAAACACTTCCCACATACATTAGTGGAGGAGCACTTGCAATAGCAGCAACACCAAAAATAATTAAATAAAATCCAAAAAATCCGTTAGAGTACTTTTTAAAAAGCTCAAGACCTTCGTTTAGGTATTGTTCGGTTTTTACTTCATAACCATTGTTAATTAAGTCATTAAAAGCTTGATTGTATTCCATAATTTTTAATTTTTTAAAATGTAAAAATAATATTTTTATTCATAAACTGCCGCATCTCCACTAACTAAATCAATATATTTTAATGATGGCGATTCAACAAAATCCATATTTGTGTATTTACACCATATCTTATCAACTTTTTCTATAGTTTTTTTGTCAGCACACACAGGGTTGGGCCATTTTCTTTGAAAATTATTTTCTTTTAAATTTTTTGAACTTGCATTTATTAAAATAAAATCATCTTCAATTTTAACATCATAGATTGGGTCTATATTGTTTAGAATTAGCCAAAGAGCTGTGTGATTATCTTTTATAGCTTCTGGTTTATCAATAATTATATTTATTCCAGTAAGTTTTTTAGTTTTATCAAATTCAGAATTTTTAATGAGTTTTATTTCTCTATTTTCTAATTTTTCATTTTGAGGATTTGTAGCATCAATTAAAATTTTGCCGCCAAATGCGTATGTGTATGCCGAATGGTCTAAAACATCAGCAGGACCTTTGCTGAAAATTGTATTGTTTTTTAAATCATTTACTTTTAATAATGTTTCAAAAACTTGTTTATCGTCTTGAATATCAATATTTTCGTTAAAGCAAATAATTATTTTTGAAAACATCATTTGTCCTGCACCAAGCAAGGCATTCATAATTTTAATTGCTTGTCCTTTATAAGTTGCTTTTGCTTTTACCAACACTAAATTATGTGCTACTCCATAGTCTGGCAATCTAATGTCTAAAACTTCTGGAGCTATTGCAATTTGAATTGGTTTTAAAAATATTCTTTCTGTTGCTTTTGAGAGATAAAAATCTTCCATTGGTGGAATTCCTACAATTGTGGCTGGATAAATAGGTTTTTTTCTGTGAGTTATGCAAGTTACATGAAATTTTGGATAATAATCCGCAAGTGAATAAAAACCTGTGTGGTCGCCAAATGGTCCTTCAAGTGCAAGCTCTTCGTTAGGGTCTATATAGCCTTCAATTACAAAATCAGCATCTTCGGGAATGAAAATATCGTTGGTAATTGATTTTACTAATTTTACATTTTTGTTTTTTAAAAATCCTGCCAAAATAAATTCGTCTATATCTTGTGGAAGAGGAGCGCTAGCACAATAAGTTAAGATTGGGTCTCCGCCTAAAACAACTGAAACAGGCATTTTTTTATTTAGTTTTTTATATTTTTCAAAATGTACAGCTCCGCCTTTATGCAAATGCCAATGCATTCCTGTTGTTTTATTATCAAAAACTTGCATTCTATACATTCCAATATTTCTGATTTTTGTTTCGGGGTCTTCACTTATAACTAAAGGCAAAGTAATAAATCTTCCACCGTCATGTTTCCAACATTTTAAAATTGGAAGTTTTGACAAATCTGGATTTTGCATAATTACATCTTGGCATTTTCCTTTTGACTTTAGTTTTTTAGGTATCCATTTTTTTAAATTTTTTAGTTCAGATAAAGCCGATAGTTTTTCAGAAAAAGTTTGTGGTGGATTTATTATATTATTAAAAAGCAAGTCAATTTTTTGAGAAGGTTCTTCCCAATTTTTAATTCCTAATATTGAAAACATTCTTTTTTCGGAGCCAAAATGATTTATTAATAATGGAAAATCTGTACCTGTATTTTCAAAAAATAAGGCTTTGCCTCCTTTTGGGAGCTTCATCATTCTGTCTGCAAACTCTGTAATTTCAAGTTCGGGATTTACAAATTCATTTATTCTAATTAATTCGCCTTCTTTCTCGAATTTTGACACTAATATTTCTAAAGGACTCTTGTTCATTTATTCTATTTAACAAAGACGCAATATAATAAAATTAAGAATAAATCATTTAAAAATGTAATATAATTTTTACCGGACAGTAATGATTTTTTATTTAATTTTTATTATTTTTGGCGGAGAAAAAGTGAAAAATTTATGAAAAATTATTTAATATTTATTTTAATTGTTTTGTGTGCTAGTCAAGGAATTTATTCGCAAAACAAACTTCCATATCCTGTAATTTTTGTTCATGGGCTTACAGGTAGTGAAAAAACATTTGCTACTAGTATGGAGTTTTTACGTGATAGCTATCAACTTGGAGATATCAATGTGTTTGATGCTGTTTTAAATGCTGACAATGACCTATCAACTGCCTTGTTGGAAAATGATGTAAAATGGGAAAACTTCGTTTTTAATGATAAAGTTATCTATCTCGGTCCAAGAAATTATACAGACAATAAAGATGATTATGTTCAAGAATGGACAGGGTCCAGCATTTTTGCAATAAATTTCAAGGAAGAGAATATAAAAGGAGCCAGCGGATTTTTTTATAGTTATTTTGATCAAAGTAATCAATCTGCAATATATAAACAAGGTTATGCTCTAGGTAAAATGATACAAGAAGTTCTTGATTTTACAGGTGCTGACAAAGTTGTTTTAGTAGGTCATTCTATGGGTGGATTATGTATCAGAGAATATTTGCAAAGAACTGACGAAAATGGTGTTCATGTAAATTGGATTGACCCTACAGTTGCAGATGGACATAAAGTAGCAAGAGTAGCAACATTTGGCACTCCGCATTTAGGTTCTAATACATCTCCTGACCCAACAAAATCTGACATTCCTGATGTGCAAGGCAAATCTGAAGCAAATCGAGATTTAATTTGGGAATACGATTCCTATACTTTTTGCAATACATATCCACAGGGAATTTATTTATTTGGAGGAAATGAGAATTGTATTGCAAGTGAAGGAGGGTTTTTCGGAAACTCAACTTTTTATAATGTTGATGTAAATTGTAATGGAAGTGAAACTGATGACATAATTGGAATAAATGAAGGACCAGATAGCCAGTCATATAATCCAGAAATGCCTCTGCCACTGAATATCAAATATACATATATGACATCTATATGGCTTGGTTGGGATATAGGTTTAGTAGGTGATGGAGCAGTGGATATTAACAAGCAATGGCTCTACGACCAAGATAGAAATCCTGTACCTTTAGGAATTACAGATACATTACTTACCGATGTTATTCACACAAGCGAAGGTAGTGATTATTACACACTTATCCGTGGGCTTGACGAACCTAATCAGTTTTCGCTTGCTTATACTTTAGAACCTGATAATGAAATAATTGGTTTTGTTACTTTTCAACAAAATGGAGTAGAAATTGACGAAGACGTATTTAAACTTAAATCTGGCAATAATAATGCAATAGCCTTTGTTTTTAATGGAGAATCTTCAGGTGTAAACACAATACAATTTTATGATTTAAACGAAAATCTAATTCAGTCTAAAACAATTACTAATTTTATTGATACTACTATTATTAATATTCCTGCAAATGATGACGGTATTTATGTAAAGCTAATTGGAACAGCTAGTTCAACAACTTGGGAAAATCCATATAAAATTCACTTTATACCTTATGTAACAACAGAAATGCCAAATTACAATAATGCTTCAGTAAGCATTTTTCCAAATCCTTCAAATGGGATATGCGAATTTAGCTTAATGAATATCTCAGATTGTTATATCAAAATATTTAACACTAATGGTGTTGAAGTTTTTCGCTCAGAAATAACAAACCAGAAAGAATTAGATTTAAGTTTTTTGTCTAATGGTATTTATACTATAAAATTTGATTTTGATTCAGGTAGTTTAATTCAAAAATTAGTGATTATACGTTGAGAAATTTTATCAGCTTTAAACTTTATTCGCAATTAGTAGTCCTAGAAAAGTAAATGTTAAGCAAACTATTACGCTTAGAGCAATGTATAAAAAACTTGTTGTGTGATTTCCTGTTTGCAAAAGATTGAGAGTTTCGTTACTAAATGTTGAAAATGTGCTAAATCCACCACAAAAGCCTACAACCCAAAACATTTTAGCAGATGCTGAAATAATTTGTTTACTATCTGCTAAGCCAATTACAAAACCTACAATAAAACAGGCTAAAATATTTACTATAAATGTTCCGAGAGGGAAATTTGTTGAGTGTATTGAACTTATCCATTTTCCGAGTCCAAATCTTATAATTCCGCCTAGTCCGCTGCCTATAAAAATATAAATTGCATGTTTCAGCATGTTTGTAATCTATTGGCTATACTTGTTTTTGATAAGAAATTTGTGTAAAATTATTAAGAGCCATAACCTATTGTAAAGGTAGTCTTTTCCTAACTTGAATTCTGTAATAAGTTTTTGAACTTCGGAAAACTCAATAATATTAAATTCGTTTATAACACTTTCGTTTAAGTAATCTTTTATTAAAAATGCTAAATCTGTGTTAAGCCATGTTTTTAGTGGCATTGCAAATCCAGATTTAGGTCTGTCGAAAAATTCTCTTGGAAGATAATCGTATAAAATTTCTTTTAATAAAAACTTAGGAATATTTTTCGAGTTTTTTAATTTAGGATCTAAATTTAAAGCAAGTTCAACAATTCTGTGGTCTAGCAAAGGAACTCTCACTTCTAATCCATAACGCATTGATGCTCTGTCTATTTTGACTAGCAAGTCATCTTTTAAGTAGTATTTTAAATCAAAAATTGCTTGAGCTTCTTCGGGTGTAAGTTTTCTTACAAAATTTGAATAATCTTGTTCTAAGCTGTTGTCAAAGATTAGGTCAGGGTTTAAAATTTTTCTAAGTTCTTTTTCGCTAAAAAAGTATTGTTCTTGTGAAAAAATATGCGATTTTAGAGTGTCTTTATTTTTATATTTAAAAAGGTACGAAGCTCTTTTGCTTCTGTTGCTTGGTGAAAGTTCTAAAATTGTAGCAAAAACATTTCTAAAGTTTTTATATGGGAATTTGTTAAGTCTTTTTGCCCATGTATATGCTCCATATCCGTGGAAAAGCTCATCGCCACCATCTCCCGACAAAACAACTCCAACCTTTTGTGTTGCGAATTTAGATATAAGCATTACTGGAATCGCTGAAGAGTCTGCAAAAGGCTCATCAAAAAAGTCAAGCATATCAAGTATGATACTTTTTACGTCATCTACAGAAACTATGTATTGATGATGATTTGTTCCTAAATAATCTGCAATTTGTTTTGCGTATTTCGATTCGTCGAATTTAGGCTCGTTAAAACCAAGAGAAAAAGTGTCTATTTTTTGTGAATGAGTTTTTGCAGCAATTGCAGTAACAAGACTAGAGTCTATTCCTCCACTCAAAAATGTTCCAAATGGCACATCGCTAAGCAAAGTCATTGAAACAGATGATTTTATTAGTGAGTGAACTCTTTCTTTAGCTTCGTGAAAATCGGTTATTACATTTCGTCTAATGTAGCCTTCAATATCCCAGTAGGATTCTAATCGAAAGCCGTTTTGTGAAACAATTCCAATTTGTCCACTAGGAAATTTTCTAATGTTAGTGTATATTGTATTAGGTTCTGGAATATAGCCTAAATGTAAAAATTCGTAGATTGCAAAATTATTTAGTTGTCTTTCTTCGCGAATTTGTTTTACTTGTAATAAAGCTTTGATTTCTGATCCAAAAGCAAAATTTTTACCGTCCCAGTAATAGTACAATGGTTTTATTCCCATTCTATCTCTAAATACATATAAAATTTTCTCTTGCTTGTCATAAATTGCAATAGCAAACATTCCAATTAGCTTATTTATGAATGTGATTCCCCATTCTGCAAAAGCTTCGATAATAACTTCAGTATCTGTATTGGTTTTTAGTTCTATATTTAAGTCCTTAGCAATTTCTTTAAAATTATAAACTTCACCATTATAAACACAAATATATCTCATACGATGCGATTCCATTGGTTGGTTTGCATCATCGGAAAGGTCTAAAATACTAAGCCTTTGATTTCCTAGTCCAATAGAGTCGGTATAAAAGACACCTCTTGCGTTTGGTCCTCTGTGTGCCAAGCAAGATGTCATAAGTTCAAGTTCATCTTTACTTACAAAATTCGGATTATCTTTGGTGTAAAAACCTGTTATTCCACACATCTATTTTCAAAAATTTTAAAAATCAAAATTAATATAATTTTCATTACATTCCAGTTAATATTTATAAAATTATATCATTTTGCGTGGGTCAACTATATTATCGAAGTCTTTTTCTGATATACTACCAATTTCCATTGCTGATTCTTTTAGGCTTATTCCTTTTTTATGAGCGTTTTTTGCAATTTCCGCTGCTTTGTTGTATCCAATAGCTGTGTTGAGAGCAGTTACAGTCATTAAAGATTTCTTTAAATATTCTTCTGTTTGTTTGTCATTAATTTTAACTCCAGAAACGCAATTGTTTAAGAATGAGTCGCATGCTTCGGCTAAAATATTTGCAGATTCTAAAAAGTTCTTAATCATTACAGGTCTAAATACATTTAGTTCAAAATGCCCATTCATTGCAGAAGTTGTTATGCTTAAATCATTTCCAATGATTTGTGCACAAACCATTGTTATTGCTTCAATTTGAGTTGGATTAACTTTCCCTGGCATAATTGAAGAACCTGGTTCGTTTTCTGGAATAAGAATTTCGTTTAGACCACATCTTGGACCACTTGCCATCATTCTAAAATCGTTTGCAATTTTATTTATTGCAACTGCAATTTGTTTTAATGCTGAATGTGTTTCTAAAATAGAATCGTGTGCAGCTAAAGCTTCAAATTTATTGGGAGCAGTTTTAAATTCTATTTTAGAAAATTCAGTTAGATGTTTGCAAACTTTTTTATCGTAAGCTTTTGGTGCATTTAAACCTGTTCCTACTGCTGTTCCGCCTATTGCAAGCTCAGAAAGGTGGTCTAAACTTTTTTCTAAAGCATTAATGCCATATTCTAATTGTGCAGCATATCCCGAAAATTCTTGTCCAAAACTTATTGGTGTCGCATCCATCATATGGGTTCTGCCTGTTTTAATTTTATTCGCAAATTCCTTAGATAGTTTTACAAATTCTTTGTGCAATCTTTTTAGAGCAGGTAGGGTTTTGTTTACAATTACAGTTTTTGCAGCAATATTCATTGCCGAAGGAAAAGTGTCGTTTGATGATTGACTTTTGTTAACGTCATCGTTTGGGTGTAGTAATTTTTTTGAATCTGTTAAACTTCCTCCATTTAGAACATGAGCACGGTTTGCAATAACTTCGTTTAAGTTCATATTTGTTTGAGTGCCTGAACCAGTTTGAAAAACTACTAAAGGGAATTGGTCGTCAAGTTTTCCTTGACAAATTTCATCACAAACATTAGCTATTGCTTTGGCTTTTTCTTCGCTTAAAACACCTTTGTTGTGGTTAGCTTTTGCACAAGATTTTTTTAAAATTGCCATAGCATAAATTACTTCTAAAGGCATTTTACCACCAATTTTAAAGTTTTGAAACGAACGCTGTGTTTGTGCTCCCCAGTATTTGTCGGCAGGAACATCAACTATTCCCATACTGTCTTTTTCTTGTCTAAATTTTGTCATGATTAATCGATTAAAAAATTAAATATTTTGTTTGAAACTTCTTGTGGCTGTTCAATATGTAACCAATGTCCAGCATTTTCAACTGTTTCGACTTTTGAATTAGGAAAAATAAATTCTATAAGTTTAAAATCTTGATTAGTGATATAATTTGATAAATCTCCTTTTAAAAAAAGTGTTGGTAAAAGTATTTTTTTTTCAATAAATTCATCTGTATCTAAGCCTTGTACAATTTCTGGAAAATTATTTGCAATTGCTTGCAGATTTAATTTCCAACACATTTTACCATCTTTTTTTATTAAATTTTTTAGAATAATATTTCTAATATTTTCTTCGTAATTTACTAATTCTTTGGCGACTTCACTATAGGATTTGTATTTTTTTAGTTCAAGTTTAAGCATGTTTGAAATTAAATTCAAATGGAAGTTTATGCTTGGTACATGTTGGCTTATGTTGGAATAATTTCGTGGTGAAATATCTGCAACAATTAGTTTGTTTATGTATTGTGGATATTTATTTGCAAAAAACATGGCAGTTTTTCCACCCATGGAATGACCTAAAAGATTAAATTTTTCGATATTCAGAGAATCTGTCCAAATTTTTAAATCTTCTACGAGTTCAGGATATGTATGAGATGGATTATGAAATGATTTTCCGTGATTTCTTGCGTCAGGTAAATAAATATTAAACTTATCGCTTAATAAATTTGCAACATTTGTCCAAGTTTCGCCACTGCCATAAAGTCCGTGTAAAATTACAAGATTGTCGTTTTTAATATTATTGCCAGTTTTTAAGTGGTTTAAAATCATTTTTTAAAATGCAGATGTAAATTGGTTTAAAAATCTAATATCGTTTTCAAAAAATAATCTTAAATCTTTTATTTCATATTTTAGCATTGAAATTCTTTCTATTCCCATTCCAAAAGCATAGCCCGACCATATTTTTGGGTCAATTCCAGTTGCCTCTAAAACATTTGTGTCAACCATTCCGCAACCTAAAATTTCTAACCAGCCAGTATTTTTGCAAACATTGCAACCTTTTCCTCCGCAAAGGCTACAGCTCACATCGACTTCTGCTGATGGTTCTGTAAATGGAAAATATGATGGACGCAATCTAATTTTTGTGTGTTTACCAAACATTTCTTTAGCAAAAATTTCTAAGGTATATTTAAGGTCTGCAAACGAAACATTTGTATCAATACATAGTCCTTCAACTTGATGAAACAAACAATGAGCGCGTGCAGAAATAGCTTCGTTTCTGTAAACTCTACCCGGCGACAAAGTACGAATTGGTGGTTTTTGTTCTAACATTTCGTGAACTTGAACCGATGAGGTATGAGTACGAAGAAGAACATTCATATCGTTAGAAATGAAAAATGTGTCTTGCATGTCGCGTGCAGGGTGATTTTCTGGGAAATTTAGTAAAGCAAAATTATGATTATCATCTTCAATTTCTGGTCCGTCTGAAATAGAAAAACCTAATTTTGTAAAAATTTCAACAATTTCGTTATGAACCACAGATAGGGGATGTCTTGCACCAAGTTTCAAGGGGTCGCCAGGACGACTTAAATCAATGTCAATTTTGCCCGAAT
Source organism: Bacteroidales bacterium UBA5219 (assembly GCA_002412425.1). Taxonomy (GTDB): domain Bacteria; phylum Bacteroidota; class Bacteroidia; order Bacteroidales; family ML635J-15; genus Bact-19. The sequence goes on from DHVB01000021.1 coordinate 91,119, forward strand.
TGTCAACAATAAATTGCTCTTTCAGTTGATTTAACTTTTCAGTCGCAGTTTGTTTTAAAATATTAATTTTTACTCCAACTTCTTTCTTTTGTTCTACTGGCACGTTTCTGAAATCATCGAATAGAGTAGAAATTTTTCCTTTTTTTGACAAATATGTTAATCTAAAGCTTTCAATTTCTTCTATACTTTTTGGCTTAAAAGCTTCAACTTCTGAAAGTATTTGGTTTATTTTATCAATCATTTTTTTAAAATTAAAATGCAAATTTATAAATTTTCGAGACTAATATAATTATTTATTTCTAAAAACTAGTACTATTGGAACTCCAGTAAAATTAAAGTTTTCTCTAAGTTTGTTTTCTAAATATCTTTTATATGGCTCTTTAATATATTGAGGTAAGTTGGCAAAAAATGCAAATACTGGGGTAGGGGTTGGCAGTTGAGTTACATATTTAATTTTTATATACTTGCCTTTTACTGACGGTGGATTATAATCTTCGATTGCTTGTAACATAACTTCGTTTAGTCTAGCAGTTGGAATGCGTTGAGTACGATTTTCGTAAACCGCCATTGCTGTTTCAATTACTTTGTGAACTCTTTGTTTTGTTAAAGCAGAAATAAATAAAATTGGAATATCATTAAAAGGAGCAATTTTTTCCATTATAGATTTTTGATATTCTTTCAAAGTATTAGTTGTTTTATCAATTAAATCCCACTTATTAACTAAAATTACTATTCCTTTTTTATTTTTTCTAATTAAGTTTAAAATATTTTGGTCTTGAGCTTCGAAACCTACGCTAGCATCTATCATTAAAAGGCAAACATCTGAATTTTCGATTGCTCTAATTGCTCGCATTACGGAATAAAACTCTAAATCTTGGTTTACTTTAGATTTTTTTCTAACTCCTGCTGTGTCAACTAGCATAAAGTCAAATCCAAATTTAATATATCTTGTGTTTATAGCGTCACGTGTAGTTCCTGCAATATCTGTAACAATATTTCTTTCTTCGCCAACAAGCACATTTGTTAATGATGATTTTCCGACATTTGGACGACCAACTATTGTTATGCGAGGCAATTCTTCTTCTTCAGCATTTTTATCTTCGGGTAAAACTTTAACAATTTCATCTAAAAGATCGCCTGTACCTGAGCCATTAATTGCAGAAATAGAATAAATTTCGCCTAAACCTAAGTTGTAAAACTCATAAGCGTCAAGTATTCTTTCGTGTATATCAACTTTATTTGCAGTTACAAATACAGGTTTTTCTGATTTTCTTAATAAATCTGCAACAGAAGAATCTAAATCTGTAAGCCCAGCTAGCACGTCAACCATAAAAATTATTACATCAGCTTCTTCTATTGCAATAACAACTTGGCGAGCAATTTCTTTTTCAAAAATATCATCAGAATCTTTTACATATCCTCCAGTGTCTATCACCGAAAATGTTCTTCCATTCCATTCGCAATGTCCGTAAAGTCTATCTCTTGTAACACCACTAACGTTATCAACAATAGCTTCACGTCTTTCGATAAGCCTATTGAAGAGAGTTGATTTTCCAACATTTGGACGACCTACAATTGCAACTATGTTTCCCATAATTCAAAATTTTCACAAAGATAAAAAAATTAAAATTATTGCATTAGCTTTATTATCATTGTTTCAAAACTATTAAATATAAAAACCTTTAGAAATTATGTTTTTAAGAAATTAATTTTAATTTTGTAGAATGATTAGTTTTCCAAATAGTAAAATTAATATTGGATTGAATATCGTTTCAAAGCGTGACGATGGCTACCACAATATAGAAACGGTGTTTTATCCAATTCCTTATAAAGATATTTTGGAAATTCTTCCATCTCAAAAGCTTGAAGTAATTAATTTAGGTAAAAAAATTGATTGCAAAATCGAAGACAATTTGTGTTATAAGGCTTATCAAATTTTAAATTCGGAATTTAATTTACCTCCTGTTAAAATTATTTTGTATAAAAACGTTGTTTTTGGAAGTGGCTTAGGTTCAGGTTCTTCCGATGCTGCTCATACTTTAATTTCGTTAAACAAATTATTTGATTTGAATTTAGATGAAGAACAATTACAATTTTACGCATCTAAATTAGGAGCTGACTGTGCATTTTTTATTAAAAATAAAGCTGTTTTTGCACAAGGTTTAGGTAATGTGTTTTCGGAAATTTCTTTGGATTTGAGTGGAAAACATTTGATGTTATGCTTACCAGATGTGCATGTAAGTACAGCTTTGGCTTACAAGAACTGTAAGCCGAATATGCCAAGTCAAAGTCTTAAATCTTTGATTAGTTTGCCATTAGAGCAATGGAAGAACAATATTAAAAATGATTTTGAAGAGAATTTGTTTGTTCAATTCCCAAATTTGCAAAAAATAAAACATGAACTTTATCAAAAAGGAGCTATTTATGCTCAAATGTCGGGTTCAGGTTCAGCAATTTTTGGAATTTTTGATAGCTTGCCAAACTTAAATTTTAAAAATTGTGATGAAATAAAAACATTTATTTTATGATAAAGTTGATAAATTTTTATATTTTTGAAGATTTAAGGATTGATTTATTGTAAGATGTTTAGGTAATAATTGAAATTAAGTTCTAAAATTTATTTATTATGTCAAGTCAAAAAAGAGATGGTTTTACCAGTAAATTTGGAGTTATAGCTGCGGCGGCTGGTTCTGCAGTAGGTTTAGGAAACTTGTGGCGTTTCCCTTATATAACAGGTGAAAATGGCGGAGGTGCTTTTTTATTAGTTTATATTTTCTTTGTAGTTCTTATCGGCATTCCTGTGATGATGTCGGAGTTTGTTATCGGTAGGCGTTCTGGTTCTAATGCAATTGGTGCGTTTCGTAAACTTGCTCCAGGAACAGCATGGTGGCTTGTGGGTTTAATGGGAATTATTGCAGCTTTTGTAATTTTGGCGTTTTATGGCACAGTTGCTGGTTGGACTTTAGAATATATTATTCAAGCTTTTCAAAATTCTTTTGTTGGCAAATCTCAAGCTGAGTTGAGCACTGATTTTAATAATTTTACAGCAAGCACTTTTCGTCCTCTATTTTGGCAAATAGTAGTTATGATATTAACTGCAGCAATTGTTTTGCGTGGTGTGAGCAAGGGAATAGAAAAAGCAACTAAAATACTTATGCCTTTATTAATAGTTTTAATACTTGTTGTTTGTATAAGAAGTATAACTTTGCCAGGATCTTCAAAAGGTTTGGAGTTTTTATTTAAGCCCGATTTTAGTAAACTTACATTTAAAGCTGTTTTAATGGCTTTAGGACAAGCAGCTTTCTCACTAAGTATAGGAATGGGGGCTTTAATTACTTATGGTTCGTATGTTAGAAAAGACACGCCTTTGTTAAGTACTTCTATTAGTGTTGCCGTAGCAGACACTGTGATTGCTATTTTATGTGGTATTATGGTTTTTCCAGCTTTGTTTGCTTTAGGTGGAGAAAGTACTGGAGGACCTGGTTTAGTGTTTGTTACTTTGCCAGGAGTTTTTCAATCTATGCCAGGTGGTTATATTTTTGGAATTTTATTTTTTATTTTAGTATTTTTAGCTGCCATAACTAGCACAATTTCTCTTTTAGAAGTTGTTGTTGCATATTTTAAAGAAGATTTAAGAATTTCTAGATTTAAGGCAACAGTACTTGCAACTGTCGCTATAACTGTTTTAGGAGTATTTTGTACTTTATCATTTGGAAAATTATCGCATATCAAGTTGTTTGATAAAACTATCTTTGGTTTAGCAGATTATGTGTCAGCAAATATTTTATTGACATTTGGAGCTTTATTTATAGTTATTTTTACAGGTTGGTATCTAGGAAAATCTAAATTTATTGAAGAAGTCAAATTAGGTTGTAAAGTTAATCCTATTGTTTTAAATGTAATTGTTTTTATAATTAAGTGGATAGCACCTGTTGCTATAGGAGCCATCGCTATAGGAACGTTTTTTATTGAAGGATTAATGTAAGTCTTATGGATTTTGTAAATTCAATTTTAGAAGCTTATAATGAATATGTTGGCAGTTATGCTATTTTATTAGTATTAATTCCAACAGGTTTGTTTTTTACTTTTTATTTGAGGTTTTTACAAGTTTCTAAATTTGGACATGCTCTTAAAATTGTAGCAGGTAAATATTCAACTAAAAAAACTAAAGGTGATGTTTCTTCTTTTAAAGCTTTAACCACGGCTTTATCTGCGACAGTAGGTACTGGCAATATTGTAGGAGTAGCTTTAGCAATTCATTGGGGAGGACCAGGGGCTGTATTTTGGCTTTGGGTAGTCGGTTTTCTTGGAATGATGATAAAATTAGTAGAATGTACTTTGGCGCAAAAATATAGAATAACTAATGCTGATGGATCTGTTTCTGGCGGACCAATGTATTATATGGAATATGGACTTAAAGATAAGTTGGGAAAATATGCAAAGTATCTTGCTTTGATTTTTGCTTTTGCTGCTGTTTTATGTTCTTTTGGGACTGGAAATTTAGCTCAAGCTCATTCTATTGCCGACTCTATGCATTCAAGTTATAATATTCCAGAATATGTAACAGGAATTATTATAGTTCTTTTAGTTCTACTAATAATTGTAGGTGGTTTAAAAAGAATAGCAGATGTAACCGTTAGACTAGTACCAATAATGGCTGTGTTTTACTTTGTGTCTTCAATTATTGTTCTTATAGTTTTTTATAAATCTCTTCCAGGTGCTTTTAAAATGATTGTAACAGATGCTTTCACAGGGACTGCTGCTACTGGTGGATTTGCCGGAGCCGTTTTTATCAAAACTATAACAATGGGGGTTAAGCGAGGTTTATTTTCAAATGAAGCAGGTCAAGGGTCTGCACCTATGGCACACGCTGCTGCCAAAACAGAACATCCTGTGCAAGAAGGTTTAGTAGCTTCGTTAGAACCATTAGTTGATACTATAATTATTTGTTCATTAACAGCGTTAGTAATTGTTGTAACTGGAGCATGGACGGCAAATGATTCTGAAGGTGTGAATATGACAATATTAGGTTTCGAAAGGGGATTTGGCAAGATAGGATTAGGTTGGCTTGCAAAACATATTGTAACTGTAGGATTGTTTTTATTTGCTTTTTCAACTATAATTGCATGGGCTTATTATGGCTCAAGAGCAATTCAATACTTGTGGGGCGACAAAGCAATTAAACCTTATTATTACGTTTTCAGTATAATTGTGTTTTTTGGTTGTATATGGGGAATTGATTTGGTGTGGAATTTTGTTGACACAGTAATTTCATTTATGACAATTCCTAATTTAATAGCTATATTGCTTCTAGCTCCTGTTATGAAAAAAGAAGTTAAAACTTATTTTGAGTATATTAAAAACTTTAAAAAGTGAAGTCTTTTTGGTCAAAATTTGTAAAAGAATATTTTAATTTCTCAAAACGAGAAACTAATGGAATTTTGTTTTTAACTATTATTATGGTTATAATCATTGGATTACGCGTATATTTTAATAATTATGCAAAACCAAAAAAACTCGATTTTACTGAATATGAAAATGAAATTGATGATTTTTTAGCTTATTCTTTACCAGATTTAGAAAATGGAGAAAGATTTGATTTTGACCCAAATATTGTTTCCAGAGAAGAGCTTCTTTTTATGGGTTTATCTCGAAAAACCGTTGATGGAATAATATCATATCAAGAAAGAGGTTATAAGTTTTGGAAAGCTGAAGATTTGAAAAAAGTTTATAGCATTACAAACGATGAATATGAAGCAATTAAAGATTATGTGAAAATCGAATCAAAATCACATAATTATAAAAACTCTTACAAAAATTATTATAAAAAATTTGATAAGCCTTCTGAAATTAGATTATTTAATTTTGACCCAAATACTTCAAGTTATGATGAGTTAAAAACCCTAGGATTTTCAAATTTTCAAGCAAATAATATTATTAATTATCGTAATAAAGGAGGAAAGTTCTATACTGCCGAAGATTTACTAAAATTGTATTCTATCGATAGTGTTTGTTTTCAAAGAGTAGAAGCCTATGTTAAAATTGATGATAACCTTAAAGAAGATTTAGTTAAATCTGATAATAATTATATTAAAATTTTTATTAATTCTGCTGATGTTCTTGAATTTCAAAAATTAAAGGGAATAGGTGAGGTGTTTTCAAAACGTATAGTAAACTATAGAGAGAAATTAGGAGGTTTTATTTCTAAAGAACAAATTAGAGAGGTTTATGGAATCTCAAATGAACTTTATCAAAGCATCGAATCTCAATTAGTTTTAGATGAAAGTGAGATAAGGAAAATAAATATTAACAAAGCTGATTATGCTGAGTTAATTTCACATCCATATATTGACAAGGAAATTACTTTACTAATTTTGAATTATCGAGAATTTAAAGGAGAAATTAACAGTTACGATGAATTACTTTCGCAAAAGGCATTGACAAAAAATTCTTTAGAGAAAATTAAACCTTACATAAGTTTAAAATAAAAAAAACCGACAAAAGTCGGTTTTTTTATCATTTATATTTATTAAATTTTTACAAACTTACTCTAGCTCCAAAAGTATGAACACCTTGGAAAGGATTTGTAAATCTGTAAGAGTAATCAATAGCAAGTACAGATTTATTTTCTTTATTTATTGGAACTTGTAGTGTTAAACCAGCAGTTGGACCAGTAAATACAGTAGCTCTGTTTTCAGGATTAGGATCTAGCATTCCTTTTTGATACATGTAACCACCTCTAAGGAAGAATAAATCTTTAAATCCATATTCTAAACCAGCATGGAATTGGTCTTTTTCATATGAGTTTGCAGTAAAGTTTGCTGCAATAACTAAGTTGTGGTCTGATTTAACTGTATTGTCAAATTCATCAACTTTTGCTGCTAATCTTATTGAATAAGAGAATCCAATTTTAATTAATGCTGGTAATTCAAACTCTTGACTTCTATTTTCAACAGTCATATTTGTACCATTTTGAGAAAATCCCATAAAACTCATACCGTCTCCGGTAAATTTCATTGTACTTCCCACATTTTTCATGGTAATACCAAATTTAAGATTATCTCTATTTCTGTTTCTAGCTTTATCTCTACCAAAGCCGGTAACATATTGTATTCCTGCGTCAATTGCAAAGCCAGAGGCGTTTAAGTTAAAAATACTTTCGTTGAGCAATTTTACTGTAACACCACCATATATACTGTTAGAGAACTCGCGAGCATATGATAATCCTATTGTTGTATAAGTTGGGGAATAAGTACCAACACCACCTTCTGGAAGTGCATCTGTGGTTATTTCAATATCACCCCAATTTATGTTCATTACACTCAGACCAATAACACCAGTTTCTCCTACTTTCGTAGCAAAACCACCATTATTAATTACTACACCCGAACCCACTAACCATTGTGTATTAGTGAAAACTAATTCTGTTCTACGAGTCATAGCTAGACCTGCTATATTTTGGTACATTGCTTCAACGCCTGTAACACAAGCTACGTTAGCGTCTCCCCAACCAGAACTACGCGCCCATGGATTTATTTGTAATTCCGAAGCTCCGTTAGATGCTGCACGTTGTTCGTTTCCTGCATATACAGCAGTATTTAAAAAACCTGCTACTAAAATTGTCAGAACTGATATTAAATATATATTTTTCATATTACTTTATTTATTATATTTTAATATTTTAGAAATTATTTAAATCTATTGGACGTAAAGCACCAAACCATTTAACAACTTTTTCTCCAATTCCTGGTGCATCAACATGTACAATATATACTCCGCTAGCTATAGAAATACCATAAGTATTTTTCATATCCCATTCTAGGAATGGATCTGTATTGTCTTTCTCTAATTTTCTTACAAGTACGCCAGCAGAGTTGTAAATAGAAACTACACAACGTTGTGGTAAATTTGTAATTCTTACGTAGTTATCTAATTGGTTATGTTCGTAATATGACGAGCCATAATATGGATTAGGTACTACTCGAATTAAGTCAAGAGCATTTACAGCTGTTTCGTTGTGATTTTTAATAGTTTGAATATCTTTTGTTGTAAATGAAAAGTATGGATAGTTATCATTTACAGGATTGTCAACAGCAAAATTGTTTAAACCTTTGTGATAAGGAGTACCAACTCTAAGTTTAATTCTAACATCTGTTGCTAAGAAATCAAAATTAGGATTAGCTAAAGGTATAGCTACCCACATCGCCGAAGCCCATGCTCTATTTAAAATAATAGAGTTATTTGTTTGTTCAAATTCTATCAACTTGTTGTAAAACCATTGACAAGAATCGTATGCAGGGCAGTTGTTAGCTGCATTTGCTTGTTGATTTGTTCCTAAAATATAGATATAGTGTTTTCCACCAAATATTGGACCTCTTTCAGAATTAATTCCAAATGTTGGATTCCATATCATATCTGCGCCGTTATCGCCAGTTAACCAAGAATCTTCTCCAAATACAATATTCAAACGGCTACCTGTTCTATGGTCAATTGCATAACCAGGGAACCAGCTTAAACCATAAGTACCATCATTTAGAGGTTTTCCTTCCTTATCAACAGAAGGAGATTTTCTTAGTGTAAATTTTAAAGCATTCCCTACAGATAAGTAGTTTACTTTAGGTAATACTTCTTGATAGAATCCACAATCATCTTCTCTCCATTCATTTTCATGCATTTCTACAACACATGCTCTTGTCCATTTTGATTTATCACTAGTTATAACTATATCGACGCTGGATAATGGTTCTGTTCTTCCAATATTAATGTTTGAATGAGAGCCATTTAATGATACACCATATCGTCCAGAATGAGTAATGAAATATGGAGCCCAAGTACCGCCAAGAATTTTTCCAAAATGTTTGTCATCATCATAACCTACTTTATCGTTATAAGATTTATCAATACAATCGCCAAATTGTACTGGGTTTGTATAACTTCCTGCTCTAATCCAGTTAAATGCGTCAAAATTATCTCCATCAGGTAAGAAAACTAACCATGGTTTAGTTTCATCTTCGAAGATTAATTCAGCATCTAAGAATCCATTATGATAAGTATTTTTGTCTTCTAAGAGAGCAAAGTTGTCTTGAGAGATTGTAACAGAAATACCCAAGTCCATTAGTAATTGTTCATCGCCAATACCGTATTTTACATCTACATCAGAATTAATAACTTTATCGCCATAAGAAATTGTGTATCCAAATGGTTCAAAATTACTTGGAGATAATTCAGATTTTGTTGTTCCAATAAATCCAAAAGCGTGGGTAAGGGCATCTTGGTTAAATTTCAAATAATAAGTGCCTTCAGGTACGTTAAGAGGATCAATAACTTTTACGTTGATAGGACCTTTACCGTTTTTGTAAACTCTTTTTGAAACTTTCCATGGATAACCACTCATAATTTCATCAATAGTTTCATCTGTTAATTCAATTATATTATTTGCGTTTCCATGTCCTTCGTACATTGTTATTTGTAAACCTTCGCCATATTCACTTTGCATAATTGTTCCACTATTATCAGCATCGTTCATATGTGGTATTGCAACATACTTTTTAATATTATTTCTACCTGCTAAATATGGTTTCTTTTGTCCATTAAATGTTTCTTGAATTGATTGGTTATAAAGCATAGAATTGTTATAACCATAAGCAAGAGCACTAAAATAATATTCTCTATTATTTATTAATTTAGGGTCACCAGTAGCAAACACGTCTTTATCAATAACAAATGTATGTTTAATACCTACATTTTGACCGTTAACTTCTTCTACTGGAATGTTTGCTCTTAATTCGTCAGACCAAGTATAGTTTACAATTTGAGACACATCGTCTTTAATATCGCATTGGAATATTGTTCTAACTTTGTCATTATTATATCTATCAGAAATACTTACAGATCTATCTCTATATTGGAAAACTTGATAACCTTGGAAACGATAATATTCATCACAAGGAACTATATCAGGGTGACAAACAATAGCTGGATCCTTTTCTACGTAAGCTTCTAGGTAGTTATTGCTACCAGGTCTATTATAAATGTGGAAAATAAGTTTTTTGTCTAATTCAATAATTTTTAATTCAGGAGCATCTGGTCCGTCTAATACGCGGAAACAGTTTTCAAACAATAATTGAGCTTTATCGTCAGCTCTACGAACAGCTTCTACTGATGCCCAAGGACCTCCAGAAGCAGCTCTAGCATAAACAGCTCCGATAGTAATATCATTAATAGCTCCTGGTTTTAGAGTAAAAGGACCAGCAGATTGAACAAAACGTCTATCATCTGGAGGATTGTTTTCTGTTTCTTCAGACCAAGGTTCGTTTTGTGGCACACCACCTAATCCCCAACCACATGGGTCTGTTGTTGGATTACCAGGGAACATAAAGTTTGTTGGTTTATTTGGATCACCACCACCTGATTTATGTCCAGTTCCGCCATAGCAAAGAGGTGAGTTATCTAACCAATATCCAGTTAGGTAATTATAGTGTTCTTGTGCTGTATGAGGGTCTTGTGTATATGGGTTACCACCTGTATTATTATTGAAATATAAGAAACGTCTCATACCCCATCTTTCATTGTCAACTTCACCATCTTGGAAGTTTAAGCCGTTGATATTACCGTTCATAATATCTCCTTTAGCACAATTTAAGATTTTTATACCATTAATTGTATCATATGAAGTAGAGTTATCTTTTCCATCAGGGTCTTGATATGGACCTTCAAAGAAGTCAATACCGATTGCCGGAGGTTGAGAGCCGTATCCAGTTTGTCCACTTGCAGATTCGTCCATGTCATCTCCATTATACATATATCCTAAACCACGCTGTACGTCGCAACCAGTATAGTCATCTTGAGCATATCCTAAGTCAGCATCTGTCCAAACACCAAAATAAGTGTCTGTTAAAATATAGGTAGAGCGGTTTATGATATTATAGTTTGCAAAAGTCATATCATTAAGCTCGTCATTTGTTGCAAATGCAAAATATTGAGCTCTAAATTCCATACCAATTGCTGCACCACCAGTTTCGGTATGAATATTTCCTTTGTCATTATAAACCCACCATAAAGTATGGTCACCAAATAACCTGGACGCTTGTCCACGTGGACGATGACAGTCAGGGTCGTTTGTAATTCCTTCGCCTGGGAATTCATAATATGGAAAATCACCATTTAACGGATTGTAAACACCGTCACCATCAACGTCCCACCATGGTGCTAGGTTATGTGCATAACCTCCCTCAGGACCATGTGCGGGCCAATTTAATATGATATCAGGAATTTGATAATTTGGGAAATCTGCACTTTCATCACATTCTGGATTTTGTGTACATTTCCACCATTCTCTAAATTCTCTAACCATTTCTTTTGTAATTACAAAATGTCTATCATATTTTGTACAAATTTCTGGACTAACATATGCTAAACCATCTGTTGTTAAAGGTCCAGGCCAATAATCAATACCATCTTGGCGGAATCGCTGAGCCGCAAGTTTTAATTGTCCGTTGGCATCTTTACCTCCAACCCAAATCGCACCAGCAAATAATGCATGACAACCGCTACCTACAGGAACTTCATAAGCAGCTTTTCTAGTTCCAAAAATATCCCACCACATGTCACCGCCAGTATAGATCAATGTTCTAACGTTATTAATAGCTATTTCAGTAGATGCTTTGGCTGGTTCACAACCTGCAACAGCTCTATCTATTTTATGAGGAGGTCTTGGTTCACCTTTCCATTTATCTGCTAGCATTATATTAGAAATTGCTATCAGAACAGCTAAAATTAGTATTTTTCTAAGATTTTTCATATCTATTATTTATAATCTAAAATTTAATAATTAAAAACCAAATTGAACACCTAAACGTATAGTTCTAGGCGTACTGTAATTGTAAGGAGAATTTATATACATTGAGTAATAATTTCTAAATGCTTCAACATCATTTTGTGTGTTGATAGATGTTTGATAGTCTGCATAGCTCAAGTATCCATCATCATCAGGGTTACCAGTGTAAGAATAAACTCCAAGAACATTTTTAGCATTTAGCAAGTTAGATATTTCTAAATATACGTTTAAGTCGCTATATTTTTCTTTATTTCCACTTTCTTTTTTGTTACCTATTTTTATTCTAAAGTCTCTGTCTAAACGCATATTTATTGTAGTACGCCAAGGTTTACGAGAACCATTTAATGAACCTACAACAGTACCACTGTTTGGTCTATTTCTTTTTGTATAAGGAGAACCAGAACCACTGTTTATAATAAAGTTAACTCCAGTATTCGCTAAAATACTTTTGCCAGCAATTTTTGGTCCGTTATAAGGAAGACCTGAAACTTTACCTCCATATCTATAGTCAACAGTTACTGCTAAATTGTGTCTTTGGTCAAAATCTAAAGGTAAAGTAGTTCTTAGATTTGGTTTATCAGACATTACGATTGCAGCACCAGAAGAGTAACTTGAACCAGTTCCATTTGCGAACTGTAATGTATATGAAGCTCTCAAAGTTACGTTTCCTGTACGTCTCATATCATAACTAACACCAAATCCTTTAACAGTTCCAAAGTCAATGTTACCATATGTGTAGTAAGTTGCAGGATAAGCACCATAAACCGCAATAGCTTGTTGCATATCACGCATTTCACGGTAGAATGCAGAAAGTTTCAAAGCAGATGTATTTCCTAATTTTTGTTGGAACCCTAATTCATAGTCAATAGTTTTTTCTGTTTTCAAATTAGGATTATTTAATAAATCAGCATTCATTTGTCTAATATATAGATATTCAATAGGATTTAATCTGTTTGAATAGGAAGGACGTTTTGATAAAATATCATAGTGAGCAAAGAATAAAGCTTCGTCAGATATTGGGAAAGAGAAAGAAATACGTGGCATTACTACTATTTGAGGTTTGTAGTCCTCGAAAGCTTTTGTATTTAATTCTTCTTTTGGATTAATTAAATATGGTGCAATACCATTTGGTGATGCAATAAGATTTGGGTTTTCAATTTCAATACCGCTTGAATTATACCAAACATTTCCAACACGGTAACCATTGATTGCTGTAGGATTTGATAAATCATTAACATAAACAGTAGCTCCGTTAGGAATATTTTCTGGATGAGTTGAATTTGCTAACAAACCTAGTTCATCTGTATCTCCTAATTTATATGCATCATGTAGTAAATACTGGTCTTTTAAAACCATTTGGTTAGCATCGTAGCGGTCAACACGTACACCTAAGTTAAATATAAGGTCTTTAAACGCAAACTTATCTTGGATGTAACCAGCAACATATGAAGGCTCAAAAGGAGCGATAGGACGTGTTTTATATCCTTTTTCGTCTGTTTTGTTAAAGAAGTCGTCAAATGTTGGTTTGCTATGTAGTTTATTACCTTGATAGTCATATCCATAATAAGCTACTACAGGACTTCCTTGGTTAAATAATTCATCAGCACTAAACCATGAAATATCAAAAGTAGATGGATCATAAGAGTCAACATCAATCCATGTTAAATCATTTATTTCCATACCTAAACTTTCTCTGAAATATTTATCAAACCTAGATTGACCTTGAGCATTATAAAGTCTTGGGTAGTCAATAGTATCTAAGAAGTTTCCTTGGTCATCATAATATATTATAGGTTTAGAAATATCTTTTTCCAAAATATGCATGTTTGTTAATCTGCGTGCTAAAGTCCATAAGCCAAATGGAGCAACTGCATAATAAGAGTCTTTTCTTTGTTCAAACTCAAAACCTAAACTAAATTCGTGAGATTTGATATCCGCTGTTCCTGATGCAGATACTCTAAATTGTTGTCCCTCAGATTTTGCAAAGCTTGCATAAGGATTTCCTGGACTTGCGTACATTCCATAAATTGAAGGAGCTCCATTTCCATTCATCAATCCACCATAACTTAAAAGATGGTCAACATCTTTGTAATAATAATCAGAGAAATAATCAAAATATTGTTCAGTATATCTTGCTAAGTCTTTATTTAGTTCATTTGTAGTAAAGTCGGTAATTCTATAAAAATATGTTTCAAATAAATTACCTTCTAGACCTGTAACAGAATCAATACCCCAAATATAATATTTTTCAGGTACTGTTGTAAAATTACCAATATGACCATATTCAAAATAATTGTCTTTAAATTTTGAATTGAAATTATTGCTTGAAGATCTTGAATAGTCAAACTGTATAGTATAATATGGGTTCTTAATTACAGCAGTATCTTCTGTTCTAAATTTTTGAGTAATACGTGCGTATGTATTCCAAGCATCGGAAATATAATTACCATTATTGTGTGAGTTGAAAAGTTGATTTCCATAGCTATATAATCTACCTGCTCCAATATCAAAAGTTCCTCCAATAGTGAAGTTTAAGTCTCTTATAGGAGAGATATCTATTTTTGCTGCAACATTGGCACCTTTACCACCAGCATTAGCTCTTGATTTATAATTTTGGAAAGCGTCTGCATGTAAATAGTCAGAGTTTTGGTAAATAATATTACCAGATTGCGACTCAATTAAACGCAAAGGATTAGTTCTAATTTCTTCTAAAACATCTGCATTTGCTCTCCATTCACCCACTGCTGATGGTCCACCGTCTTTTACTATTCTACCTTCTGCAGCAAGTAAAAATCCAGCGATAGTTCTTTTTCTGTTAGACTCGCCTTTTTCAGTAACCGACCAGATAGGTCCTGAAACCATTATAGCAGCAAGGTTGTAGCCATATGGGTCTAAATACTGAGAAGTAACAACTTCACCACCTCCGTAGAAGTGTGAAGAAGGTCCTTTAGTTGTTGCACTAATAACTCCACCAGTAACGTCTCCATATTGAGCAGGCAAACCTCCAGTAATAACTGTAACTTGCTCAATAGCAGATTTTGGAACTGCCGAGCTACCTCTTACTTTAACGCCGTCAACGTAGTAAACAGTACCTTCGGAACGAGCACCACGAATACTACCAACTTCGCCGTCTTCGGTATAAACACCAGCAACTGTAGTTGCAACTGCTGCTGCAGAACGACCAGGCATTTTTGCAAAGTCTTCAGAAGTTACAGTTCCTCCTGATTGTGTTTGGTCTTTAGAAATTAAAGGAACTTTATATTCTTTAATTTCTACTTCACCTAAAATTTCTGCTGCTGGGTTTAAGTCAAAATTTTGGTAAACTATCTTACCAGCAATAATTTGAACATTTGTGTATTGTAAAGTTGCGTAACCAATATAAGAAGCAGAAACGGTAAATCTTCCTGCCGGAATAGGTTTTATTGAGAAATTTCCATCGAAATCTGTCATACCTCCGGTAACAATATTTCCGTTTTCTTCAATCGTTACGTTTGCAAACGGGATTGGTTCACCTGTTGCTGCATCAGTAACTTTACCACTCAAGGTGCCCGCTGATTGAGCATACACCCCCGCACTTGTAATAAGTGCCACTAAAATAAACAGTAATTTTCGTATCATAATAAAGTTTTACTTTAAACTAAGTTTGAAAAAGTGTAAAAATAGAATAGTTTTTTTTATTAACCAAAAAAAAACGCCTCAAAATAAATTATTTTTTTAAAGATATACATAAGTACTTAATAATAAGACAAATCATAAAATCATATATTTTATTCTCTAGTATATTTTGCTGATTTTTTTGATTTTTTCATTCTTTTATAAGTACGTTTGCCATCTACTACGTCTTTACCACCACCATTAATTAATTTATTATGTTTTTTTACAGCTTTTTTATGTAATCTTGCATCTCTTTTCTTTTTTTTAGCATCTTTTTTTGCTTTGTTTTTTTCAATTTTCATGACTAATCTTTCTTCAGGAGAAGGTCGATAACGTTTCTGCCTTAAAGATTTCATATGTTTTTCATTGTCAATGCTTCGTATGTTTTGACTAAAACTTGTTGATGAACATAAAATGAAATTTATTATTAGTAAGATTTGTATTATTTTTCTTAACTTTGCCATAAAATTAAATTAGAAATGAAAGTATATATTGCAAAGATAATCATTTTTTTTACATGTGTAGGTTTTTTTACAATAATTCCTGCATGTGAAAATGAAGAGCGTATTCCTTATGCTTATGTAGATTTTATTCTTTATTTAGATATGCCTCAATATTTTGAAGTAAGAACACCTGGTAATTATCTTTATCTTACAGGTGGAGTAAAAGGCATTATTCTGTATTGTGAATATGCAGATTCTTATAGAGCTTATGAAAGAAATTGTCCATATAAACCTTCTGACCCAAATGCTATATTAGAGGTTGATTCTACTGGGTTATTTTTGGTTTGCCGGCACTGCGAATCTAAATTTTTAATAATGGACGGAAGTGTTGTTAATGGACCTGCTAAATATCCAGTATTGCAATATGCTACCTATTTAGAAGGCGGAAATAGATTGAGTGTCTTTAATGCTTTTTAAAACGAAATAAAAAAGAGGCTGTTTTTACTTTTGAGACAGCCTCTTTTTTTATCATTTACTAAATTTGTTTTAATATCTATAATGTTCAGGTTTGAATGGTCCTTCTACAGGAACACCAATATAATCAGCCTGTTCTTTTGTTAGTTTTGTTAATCTTACACCAATTTGTTCTAAATGAAGGCGTGCAACTTCTTCGTCAAGGTGTTTTGGTAAGCGATAAACTCCAACTTCATATTTATTTTGCCATAAATCTAATTGAGCAAGAGTTTGATTTGAGAAAGAGTTACTCATAACAAAAGAAGGATGACCTGTAGCACAACCTAAGTTTACTAAACGTCCTTCTGCTAAAAGGAATATAGAATTTCCATTTTCAAAAGTATATTTGTCAACTTGTGGTTTTATTGTTGTTCTTTTTGCTCCTTTGTAGTTATTAAGGTTATCAACTTGAATTTCATTATCAAAGTGTCCAATATTACATACAATAGCTTGATCTTTCATTTGTTTCATATGTTCAAGCGTGATAACATCTCTGTTGCCTGTAGTGGTAACATAAATATTTCCTTCGTTAAATGTGTCTTCAATTCTTGCAACTTCAAAACCTTCCATTGCTGCTTGTAATGCACAAATTGGGTCTATTTCAGTAACAATTACTCTAGCTCCATATCCTTTCATTGAGCGAGCACAGCCTTTTCCAACATCGCCAAAACCTAAAACAACAACAACTTTTCCAGCAATCATAACATCTGTAGCTCTTTTAATTCCGTCTGCTAAAGATTCATGGCAACCATAAAGATTATCAAATTTTGATTTTGTAACTGAGTCGTTTACATTAATTGTAGGAACTAAAAGTTCTCCTTTTTCCATCATTTGATATAAACGATGAACTCCTGTTGTTGTTTCTTCTGAAATTCCTTTTAACTCTTTAACAGTTCTAGTCCATTTTGAATTATCAACAGCTAAAACTTTTTTTAAGGTTTCTAAAATTATTCTTTCTTCATCGCTTCCAGGTTTTTTGTCAAGAGTTGAAGCATTTTTTTCTGCATAATATCCTTTATGCACCATTAAAGTAGCATCTCCACCATCATCTACTATCAAATTTGGACCTAAACCTCCTGGGAAAGAAAGTGCTTGTAAAGTACACCACCAATATTCTTCTAAGGTTTCGCCTTTCCAAGCAAAAACAGGAATGCCAGCCTTTGCCATTGCAGCAGCAGCATGGTCTTGAGTAGAAAAAATATTACAACTTGCCCATCTTACATCGGAACCAAGCTCTTTTAAAGTTTCGATTAAAACTGCTGTTTGAATTGTCATGTGCAAAGAACCTGTAATGCGAGCACCTTTTAAAGGTTTAGAACCTGCATATTTTTTGCGGACACTCATAAGTCCTGGCATTTCTTTTTCTGCAATTTCAATTTCTTTACGACCCCAATCAGCTAGGTTGATGTCTTTAATTTTGTATGGTAATGAGCTAATCAATTCGTTCATAATATTATGTAATTTAATGTTTTATGTTTAAAATTAAAAATAATAAGACTGCAAAATTATATGTTTTTATTTAAAATCCCAAATTTTTTGAAAAATAGGCTAAAGTTTCTTCTTGGTCTTTTTTGATTTGTGTTATTAAATCATCTATGTTTTCATATTTTATTTCGTCTCTCATTTTTTTTATAAATTCGATTGTAACTTGCTTTCCATACAAATCGCCTTCGTAATTTGGAATATGAAATTCTAGACTTAGTTCTTTACCATCAAAACTTGGACGTGTTCCTTTGCTTAGCATTGCGGGATAAGATTTTTTGTCAAAATACGCTTTTGCAACATAAACTCCATTAGGTGGCTGTATTTTGTCTTGGTCTGAAACTTCTAAATTGGCTGTTGGAAATCCTAATTTGCGTCCAATTTGATAACCACTAATTATGTTGCCCGAAAGTTTATAATTATAGCCCAACATTTTATTAGCTTTTTCTAAGTCGCCTTGTGTAATACATTCACGAATTTGAGAAGAATTGATGTTTGTAAATTCTTCAAATTCAAACTTTTGCAATCGCTTAACAGGTATAGCAAATTCGCTTTCGGGTTTTGAAGTGGAATTTTTATTCCCAAAATGATTGTTGTAACCCATTATTATAGATGAGCATGAAAGTTTTTCTTTTAAAATATTTTCCACAAACATATTTGCAGATAAAGAAGCAAGCTCTTCGTTAAAATCTAAAATTAAAACATTTTTTATTCCAAGTCCCTCAAGAAGTACGATTTTTTCGTTAAGAGTATTTAGTAAACTTATATTTTTACCAAAATATTTTGCAGGGTGGGGCCAAAGTGTGATAACAAGCTCTTCTTGATTTTTTGAGTTAGCTTCATTCATTAGCTGTTTCAATAAGTAAACATGTCCTTTATGAACACCATCAAAAAAACCTATGCTTACCACACAATTTTTTGGAATATTTTTGTTTATATTTGTAAAAACTTTCAAAACATTTTTTTTGCAAAAATATAAAATGAAAATTAATTACACATATTTATCTCTGAATAAATCTCGCACATTAATATTAATGGTATTAATATTATTGAGTTTTGTTTTTTTGTTGTCTATTATTTCTTGTAAAAATAATCATAAACAGGTCGAAATTTTTGGAATAATCGAAAATGCTGAAAATAAAGAAATTTATTTAGAAATGCTATTGCCAGGTCAAATTAAGCCTCTTGTTCAAACTGAAATAAATGAAAAAGGCGAGTTTAAATTTGAATTAGATTCTTTACAAACTTGTTTTTACAGATTAAAAATAGATGAAAGAAACACTATTTATTTAAGATTAAATCCAAATGATGAAATTGAGATTAATGCTAGTTATCCGAATATTCAAGCAAATTATTCTATAGATGGTTCTGAAGAAAGCAAAAATCTAAAAGAGCTAAATATGTATTTAATGAAAAGTACAAAAAGGTTAAATGAAATAAACGACCAAATTGTTGCAGCTTACAAAATTCCGAATTATGATGTTGATTCTCTCATCGAGGTTTTAAATGTTGAGGCGAGAGCTATGTATAAAAACGATAAAGAGTTTTTAATTAATTTTATTAAAAAACATAATGAATCTGTGATTATTTATTTTGCTCTTTATCAATATGTTAGCATTTCGCCAATTTTAATAATAGACCAAGATATAGAAATTTTTCAATTTGTATTAGAAGAATTAAAAAAACATAATCCAGAATTTGAACAAATAGCTTTATTAGAGTCTGAAATTTCAAAAGAGCTTTTACGACAACAACAGTTTAATAGGGAATACGGGAAATTAGAAATTGGAAAACCTGTAGTTGATTTTGATTTGCCTGATATTAATGGGAATAGAGTTTCGTTGTCTAAATTTAAAAATCAAAAAATTATTCTTGCGTTTTGGTCATCGTGGAATAAAGTGTCTTTAAATGCAGTGCTTGGGCTAAGCAAAAAATTAGAAAATCAAGATGTGGTTTTAATTTTGATAGCTTTGGATAATGCAAAAGATAAATGGGAGACAGCGGTTAAAAATAATTTTTTGGAAAAACATATTAATTTATCTGATTTAAAAGCTTGGGAAAGTCCAGTTGCAAAAATTTATGCAGTAAAATCAATTCCAAGTTTTTTATTAATTGACGAAAATCAAAATCTCGTTGCAATAAGTGATGATTATAATGAAATTATTGATAATTTAAACAAAAATTAAAAACCCATTATAATTTAATTTATCTTTGAGGCGTTTTTATAAACAATTTGAATTTTGTTTTGAAAGAAAAAAATAAAATATACTTTGTTTCAGACTCTCACTTCGGAATTGCTTATGATAAATATAGTTCTGAATTTCGAGAAGAATTAATGTTGTCGTGGTTGGACGAAATCAAAAGCGATGCACTAGAACTACATTTGTGTGGAGATATGTTTGATTTTTGGTTCGAGTATAAATATTTAGTTCCACGAGGCTTTACGAGGCTTTTTGCAAAACTTAGAGAATTATCTGATTTAGGTGTAAAACTTTATTATTATCTTGGGAATCATGATATGTGGACCTTCGGTTATATTGAAGAAACTATAGGTGCAAAAGTTTTCAAAGGAGTTAATCTGAAAGAAATAAACGGCAAAATTTTTTACATAGGGCATGGCGATGGACTTGGACCTTATGACAAAAAATACAATTTTTTAAAAAAAATATTTTCTTCTAAGTTTATGCAATTCATGTTTAGGTTAGTTCATCCTTCAATATCTTTTAGGATTGCAACAAACTGGTCGTCTTCAAGTCGCAAAAAACATAAATATCCTAAACAGGTTGATTTCGAAAAAGAATGGCTTGTTAGATATGCAAGAACTGTACTCGAAAATCAAAAAATCGATTATTTTATTTTTGGACATAGACATATTCCTTTTCAATATAATTTGAACGCAAACACTTTGTTTACAAATTTAGGCGACTGGCTTTTTAATTTCACTTATGCTGTTTATGATGGCGAAAATCTTTTATTGAAAACTTATGAAAAAGCCGAGTAATTTATTTTTAAAAACTCATCAATACATAAAATCTTCAAAAAGAATTTAATTTGGCAAATTTTTTGTTATTTTTACAACTTGAAAATGGTTTAATTTTAAAATAAATAAAAATATGAAAAAGATTTTTTACTTGGTATTAGTGGTTTTTGGATTTTCTTGTTTTGCAAATGCTCAAAGCACAAAAGTTTTAATTGAAACAAGCATGGGAGATATGACAGTAGTGCTTTACGACGACACTCCTGAACATCGTGATAATTTTATAAAATTAGCTAACGAAGGTTTTTACGAAGATTTGCTTTTTCATCGTGTGATAAATGGTTTTATGATACAAGGTGGAGACCCTGATTCCAAAGGAGCTGCTCCAAACAAACCTTTAGGAAATGGTGGACCAGGCTATACAATACCAGCTGAATTTAATCCAAAATATATTCATAAAAAAGGAGCTTTAGCAGCTGCTAGAACTGGCGACCATGTAAATCCAGAAAGACGAAGTTCAGGTTCACAATTTTATATAGTTCAAGGTGCAAAATATACCGATATGCAAATGGATAGCATGGAAAAACAGTTTAGAAGAAAATTTACAGACAAAGATAGAGATACTTATGCTACTATTGGCGGAACTCCTCATTTAGATACTCAATACACAGTATTTGGAGAAGTTGTGAAAGGATTAGAAGTAATTGATAAAATTGCAAGCGTAAAAACTTATCCTGGCGATAGACCAGTTGAAGATGTTAAAATATTGAAAGTGAGTGTGATAAAATAATTTTTTTAATCACTAAAAAAACAATTTCTTTCTTAATTTTAAAATAAAAATCACAAAACTATATTGTGAAAATAATTAGTTTTGCAAAAAATTTGTCATGGATTTTAGCATTACTGTAATACTTTTGCTTTGTTTAGCATATTTTGTAGCTGGATTTATCGACAGTATTGCTGGAGGTGGCGGTTTAATTACTTTGCCTTCGCTTTTATTTGCTGGTGTACCACCACAATTTGCTCTTGGAACAAATAAAATGGCTAGCACTCTTGGAACAGGAGTAGCTGTAGTAAATTTTTGGAGAAATAAAAAAATCAATTTTAAACTTATTCTCTCAGGAATTGGTTTTGCAATGCTAGGTGCGTTTTTAGGCTCAAAAATTATTTTATCTTTAGACCAAAGTGTTGTTGGAAAAATTATTATTTTTCTTTTGCCAGTTGCTGTTGTGGCAGTACTTTTACCGCGAACAAAAAAATCAGATGCAAAAGCATTAACAAAAATCGACTATTTTGTAATTGTCCCTATAATTTGCTTAGTAATAGGATTTTATGACGGTTTTTTTGGACCAGGAACTGGCTCTTTTTTGACTTTAAGTTTGTTTTTCTTTACAAAACTTAAATTAATAGAAGCTACTGCCAATGCAAAAGTTTTTAATGTTATGTCAAATGTTGGAAGTCTAGTGGCTTTTATTTTAGGCGGAAAAGTTTTGTTTTTACTTGCAATTCCTTTCGCATTATCTAATATGTTAGGCAATTTTTTAGGAAGTAGATTAGCAATAAAATCAGGAGATAGAATAATAAAATATTTTTTAATTTTGTCGCTTAGCATATTGCTTATAAGTTTAGTTTGGAAATATTATTTTTAATGTTAGGATTGAGATTAGTAAAATATTTAAACTCAAGAAAAATTTTAAATTTCATAAAATTATATTTCGTTTTTTTAAAATTGAAATTTTGTGTGAAAAAACACAAAAACATAAAACTTCCTCAGCCTTCATTTTTATCTTTTGAACCCACAAATTATTGTAATTTAAAATGTAAACTTTGTGTATCGGGAAGCGGAAAACTTACTCGTCCAAAAGGTTTTATGGATTTTGAAATGTATAAAAATGTAATTGATAAAAATAAAAAGTATTTAATAAATATTTTATTGCATCTTCAAGGTGAGCCTTTGCTACACAATCAAATTGTGGAAATGATAGCATATGCAAAAGCAAATAATATTTTTACAGAACTTTCTACAAATGCAAATATTTTACCATCGGTTTTTGAAAACTTAAAAGAAAATATGCCCGACAAGCTAATTGTGTCGTTAGATGGTTTGACTCAAGAAACATATTCTAAATATAGAGTGAATGGAGAATTGCAAAAAGTTTTAGAAGCCTTGGAGTTATTGTCCAAACTTAGTAAAGACAAACGTCCTTATGTGGAATTGCAGTTTTTAGTTTTTTCGCATAACGAAAATCAAATTCCAGAATTAAAATCATTAAAATCAAAGTATAAAATTGATAAAATAAGCCTAAAAACCGCTCAAATTTATGATGAATCTGAAATTAATATTTTGCCAAAAAATAAAAAATATTCTCGATATAAAATTGTAAACGGCAAGATTGTTATAAAATCAAAACTTAAAAATGCGTGTAAAAGAATAGTTTTTGGCTCTGTAATTACTTGGGATGGGAAATTGTTGCCTTGTTGTTTCGATAAAGATGCTGATTTTATTTGTGGAGATATTAATACTTCTTCGGTAAATGCGGTTCGCAACTCAAATAATTATCTTATGTTTGTTAAAAATGTATTTTTGCATAGACAAAACATAGAAATGTGTAAAAATTGTACTGAAGGTTTGAAAAATGAATGATGTTTATCTTGGAATAGGAGGAAATTTAGGAAATAGGCTTGAGAACATCAAAAAAACTTTGGCTTTAATTTCCGAAAAAATTGGAAAAATTGAAAAAACATCTTCGGTTTATCTCTCTGAGCCTTGGGGTTTTGAACACAAAAAATATTTTACAAATCTTGTAGTCAAATTAAAAACAGATAAATCACCAAACAAAATATTGGAGCTAATTTCAGAAATAGAATTGGAATTAAAAAGGCTTAGAACTTCTTCCCAATATGATGCAAGGACAGTGGATATTGATATTTTGTTTTACAATAATGAAATTATAAAAACAGAAAATTTAGAAATTCCGCATCCACGCATACAAGACAGGCTTTTTGTTTTGTTACCTTTGGTTGAAATAGAAAAAGATTTATATCATCAAAGTTTTAAAAAAAGCATATTGGAACTTTTGAATGAGTGTAAAGATAAGAGTAGAATTAGAAAATTAAATTGTTGAAACACTATGAATAGCGAACACGAAAAATACATGAGGATTGCTTTGCAAGAAGCACAAAAAGCCTTAGATAAAGACGAAGTGCCTATTGGAGCTATAGTTGTTTGTGCAGGAAAAATTATAGGAAGAGGACATAATCAAACAGAAATGTTGAATGATGTTACAGCTCATGCAGAAATGCTTGCTATTACAGCAGCAGAAAATTATTTGGGAGCAAAATATTTAAAAGACTGTACTTTGTATGTTAGTCTCGAACCTTGTGTAATGTGTGCAGGAGCTTTAGCGTGGTCGCAAATTTCTAATGTTGTTTATGGAGCATCCGACTCAAAACGAGGCTTTTTAAAACATGGAAAAGAAATTCTTCATCCAAAAACAAATATTATTGGTGGAATATTAGCAGAAGAGTGCGGAGATATTATAACTGGTTTTTTTGTGAAGAAAAGGAAGAATTAAAATTGCGAATTTTTTAACTGAAGTATTGTTATTGCAAGCAGAGTGAGCTTGCGAACTCTGCGAAGCAATAGACGCGTCAGCCACTTTACCTTCGGTGAGCTCGTAAACTCGGTTCAACTTTCAACACTTCAACTACGTTCAGTGCATCGCTTTTAACTGATATTCACCATCCTAACGCTTTAAGTTCTATTTCTTCGCCGTTTACAGGAATTAATAATTTTTTATTAGAATCTTCGTGCATATATCCAATTATGCTTACGTCTTGTACTCTTTCAATTTTTTCTTTTTCAGATAGTGGAACAGTGAAAAGCAATTCATAATCTTCGCCACCGTTTAGAGCAGGAATTAATGGTAATAATCTAAACATTTCGGCAGCTTGAGCAGTTTGTTGATTTATAGGAATTTTATCTTCATAAATTACTGCTCCTAAATTAGACTGTTTGCACAAATGCAAAACTTCTGATGATAAACCGTCAGAAATGTCAATCATTGAGTTTGGTTTGATTCCAGCTTCTTTAAGTCTATTTATTATATCTCGTCTAGGTTCTGGTTTAAGTTGTCTTTCTATAATATAGTCGTAGCCTTGCAAATCGGGTTGTATTTGAGGGTCTTGCATAAAAACTTCTTTTTCTCTTTCTAAAATTTGTAAACCCATATAAGCAGCACCTAAGTCGCCACTTACACAAATTAAATCGTTTTTCTTAGCGGTTGAACGATAAACAATTTCGTCTTTTTTTGCTTCGCCAATAACGGTTATGTTTATAAATAATCCTGACAAAGAGCTTGTTGTGTCGCCACCAATTAACTCAACATCAAATCTTTCGCAAGCTAAATTAATTCCTTCGTAGAGTAAATCAAGAGCTTGAACCGAAAACTTTTTGCTAATTGCAATAGAAACAGTAATATATTTTGGCTTTGCATTCATTGCGTATATGTCGCTCAAATTTACTGCCACAGCTTTATAACCCAAGTGTTTGAGTGGAGAATAAATTAAATCAAAATGGATACCTTCGACCAATAAATCAGTTGCAACTAAAAAACAATTGTCTTTGCTTGCTTCAAAAACAGCAGCATCATCACCAATTCCTTTTACTAATTTTTTGTCGGTAATAGTAAAATTTTTGCTTAGCCTATCAATTAAGGCAAATTCGCCTAAATTTGAAATCTCGTTTAACTGGTTTTTTTTCATAAATTAATTTTTGGCAAGATAATTGAAATTTATTTGTGCAAAAATATGAAAAGTGTATTAATTTTCGTTATTTTTGTTGAAAGTAAATATTATGATTATGAAAAAATATAAAATCACTAAGATTTTACCCATATTAATCATTCTGTTTTGCTTTAAATTTCAAGTAAAAGCACAAAATATTTCGTTTTTTACTGATTATTTGAATAATGTTTTGGTTTTTGATAATGGAAATTTAAAGCAACTCGAACATTTGCCAGTAAAATCTTATGTGCTTGGGAATAATGCTTTCGCATACCAAGATAATGCAGGAAATTTTAAAGTTTATCACAATCATTTTTTGCATACCTTGAGTAGTTTTGTTAGCTCTTATACTGTAAGTGATAATTTAATTG
The DNA here is from genome assembly GCA_002412425.1 of Bacteroidales bacterium UBA5219. Taxonomy (GTDB): domain Bacteria; phylum Bacteroidota; class Bacteroidia; order Bacteroidales; family ML635J-15; genus Bact-19. The sequence continues at coordinate 117,180 of DHVB01000021.1, forward strand.
CTTGGAAAATGAATACCCAACTAAAAGTTTTTGATAATTCATCATCTTTGACTTTGAGCATTGCAGCTACAGATTGCTTTGTGGGAGACGATATCGTTGTTTGGTTTGATGATACTCAAAAAAAATTAAAAGCATATTATGAAAAAGAAATTTACGAATTAGACGATGCTTTGGGAACAGGTACAATGAATGGAGTTTTTATGGGCGAAAATATTGTGGCATTTGTCGATTCTCATGGTTATTTGGGAGTGTTCTATGAAGGAGAAATAGAAAATTTAGGATATTACGATAGAATAAAATCTTTGAAAGTTGGAAGAGACATTATAGCTTTTGTAGAAGAACCTTTAAATAATTTTCAAGTTTATTATTTTGGCGATGTTTCTGATTTAGAAAGCTTTGAGCCAAAATCTTATAAAGTAGGAGATGCTTTTGTTGCTTATGTTGATGCTAATGATTATTTGAAAGTTTTTTACAATTATAAACATGAAACAATTTCCTTTGATAAGCCTAATTTTTATGAAGTAGCTGATGAGGTAATGGTTTTCGGACTTCAAAATTATTTTAAAGTTTGGTATAAAGGAAAAGTTTTCACACTTGATAGTCATATTCCACAAGATTATAAGATGAACAATAATATAGTTGTGTGGATTGACCCTCTGGGAAATTTAAAACTCTTTGATGGAGAAAAAGTTGAAACTATTTCTTACGAAACAATTGATGAATTTGAAATTCATGGCTCTTGCGTAAAATATAAATTTGGAGTTAATTCCGAAAATATTTACTCAAATGGCAAGACCTATAAAAATGATTAATCTTGAAAATTCCTGCCGAAAAAATTAAAAATCTTGCAAAAGAAATAGGCTTTAGCGATTGTGGAATAACTAATATATTAGTTGAACAAGAAGTTAAGAAATTTTATAAAAACTGGATTGAAAATAATTTTAATGCAGAAATGAAATTTCTAGAAAATGAATTTGAAAAAAGATTTGAACCAAAATTAGTTTTCCCAAAAGCAAAATCAGTTATTGTTTTCATTATTAATTATTATTATAAAGATTATTCTTCAGAAGAATATAAAATTTCAAAATACGCACAAGGTTCTGATTATCATTCTGTTGTAAAAGATAGGTTGAGGCAGTTTTCAGAAATTTTAAAACAGGAATATTTAGATTTTGAGTCTTATGAGTTTTGTGATACAGCTCCAGTTTTTGAAAAATATTTTGCAAGTCAAGCAGGTTTGGGTTTTATTGGGAAAAATCGCTGTTTAATAAGTCCTAAATTTGGTTCTTGGGTTTTTATTGGAGGAATATTTTGTAATGCAGAAATAGAAACCGACAGCAAACTTGATATTTATTGCGGAGATTGTGATATTTGTATAAAGTCTTGTCCAACAGGAGCTTTAAGCTCAAAGGGTTTAGATGCTGACAAATGTATTTCTTATCATACAATAGAAAATAAAAATGAAGTTCCCGAAAACATAAGAAAAAAGATTACAAATCAATTGTTTGGTTGCGATATATGTCAAGATTCTTGTCCGTATAATAAAAATCCTATACAAACATCTTGTGTGGAATTTTTACCACAAGAAAAAGTTTATAATCTTGATTTTGAGGAACTTGCAAATATTTCTAACAAGGAATTTTCAAGGCTGTTTAAAAATACTTCACTTTTAAGAGCTGGAAGAAAAAAGATAATTATTAATTTTGAAAACATAAATTATAATAGAAACAAATAGTTTTATTAGTTTTGCAGAATAATTTTTAAAAATTGTAAAAATATGTTTTCAGGAATAGTTGAAGAAACAGGAAAAGTAGTTAAGATAGAAAAAGACCAAGGTAATTTTCATTTTTTCTTAACATGTTCGTTTGCAGACAAACTAAAAGTTGACCAAAGTCTTGCACACAATGGCGTTTGTCTTACAGTTGTTAATGTTGACAAAGCAAATAAAATTTATCAAGTTACTGCCATTCAAGAAACTCTTGATAAATCAAATTTAGGACTTTTAAAAGTAGGCGACGAAGTAAATCTAGAACGTAGCATGAGTATGGACAAGTTGTTAGACGGACATTTAGTTCAAGGACATGTTGACCAAACCGCTGAGTGTGTGAAAGTTGAAGAATCTGATGGTTCTTGGTATTTTACTTTTAAATACGACAAGTCGAGAGGTAATATTACAGTAGAAAAAGGCTCTATCTCTGTTGATGGTGTTAGCTTAACAGTCGTAAATTCAAGAGATGATAGATTTTCGGTAGCAATAATTCCTTTTACTTACGAAGTAACAAATTTTCATAACTACAAAGTAGGTACAATTGTAAATTTAGAATTTGATATTATTGGAAAATATATTCAAAAAATAATGGCTGGCTACCTCGAAAATAAAGCCTAGTTTTTTATTCAACATACAAAGATTGAATATAATAAAACATATTACTAATGTTCGTGCATTACAAGCCTTTCAACTAATTAGGTTTGTAGTATTATTTTTGATTAATATAATTTTTTCAAAAAGTAATTTAAAACTCGGAGAAATTGGTACATACGAAACATTTTTGCTAATAGCTGGAGGTGTAAGTTTTTTCTGGATTGGTGGAATGATACAATCTTTGTTAGGAGTTTATAACAATAGCGAAACTTTTGGCAAATCCGAGAAAAATTCAATATTTTTTAATATTACATTGGTTTTTCTTTTCTTAAGCATACTTTCTGCAATATTAGTATTTTTTAGTCAAGATTTTATTTCCAAATTATTTAGTTTAAATGGACATAACATTCCATATATGAAAATTCTTTTCATGTATATTGTTTTGTCTGGTCCTGTCAATTTAGTTGAATATTTTTATCTATTAATTAATAAACCTATACATATTATAGTCTATGGATTGTCAACTTTTGCTTTGCAATTGGTTTGTGTAACTCTCCCTATACTTTTGGGATACGACTTGGGCTATGGCTTGTATGGTTTGCTTTTTGTAAATATTTTGCGTTTTGGAATTTTGCTAATCATAGTATATAAATATTCAGAACTTAAATTTTCCAAAGATTTTTTAAAAGAGTTTTTAAAATTATCAGCACCTTTAATTTTGGGGATATTATTGAGTGGCTCTGCTCAGTACATTGATGCTTTTTTGGTTTCTTATAAATTTGATGAAGCAAAACTTGCGGTGTTTAGATATGGTGCAAAAGAATTTCCAATTTTTGTTTTGCTAATATATGCTTATAGTAATGCAATGACACCAAAGTTTGCAAACAAAGACAATCTTCAAAGTGCTTTACTAGAGTTAAAACAAGAAGGTAAAAAATTGATGTCGTGGATTTATCCATCTTCTATATTGTTGATTTTAACTAGCAAGTTTTTATATCCTATTGTTTTTAATCCTAACTTTGCCGAAAGTGCAGTAGTTTTCAATGTTTATTTGATGATTATTGTTATTAGGTTTTTGTTTACAAGACCTATTGTGATTGGATTTAAAGAAACAAAAGTGATTTTTTGGTCTTCTTTTTTCGAGATTATCCTTAATGTAACTCTAAGCTTGATTTTAATTAATGTATGGGGAATTGTAGGTGTTGCTGTTGCTACTTTGATTTCTTATATCTTTGAAAGTTTATATTTGATAATTTATTTAAAACGAAAACATAATATTTTGCCAAATTCTTATTTGTCGGTAAAACAATATTTGTTTTGGACAAGCTTATTGATTATTGCATTTGTTTTTAGCTTTTATATATAATTTTCGAGGTTTTATTTTTCTATCAATTTTCTATTGTTTCTAATTACATTCATCACAGTATCAATCACAGGGTCTATTGTATTTGAAATTTCATAAAAAGACGAATCTCCTAAAATTTGTCGTGCAATATATGCGTAAAGATTGTTTTCAATATATTTTCCAGAAATTCTAATGTCTCTTTGTGAAACAGTGATATTGTTTTCACTAAGGTAGTTGTAAAATTTTTGCAAAACAGCATCTTTTTTAAGAAATCTTAGTAATTCATTTGTAGATTTAATTTTTTCTAATCGGCTTCTATTTTCTTCTACATATTCTATAGAAAATATATAGTCTAAATTATTTCTACTAATTTTGCCATAAGCGTCAGTATATCCAGATGTGTCAATTGGTACAAAAATATCTGGCATTATACCTCCACTACCAAAAACTGGTCTTTTATTTTTTGTGTAAAAAATTAGCGAATCGTTAAGTTTAATGCTGTCTTTATCTAAAAATTCACCATTTAAGAATCTATTATAAACTTCAAGGTTGTATTCGTCAGCACCATGTTCGTAAGGCTTTTGAATGCAACGTCCTGAAGGAGTAAAATATCTTGCAGTTGTTAGTCTAATAACAGAACCGTCATTAAAAGTTGTAGCTTCTTGCACTAATCCTTTTCCATATGAGCGTCTGCCAATTATAAAACCTCTATCATTATCTTGAATTGCACCAGCTACAATTTCAGATGCAGATGCAGAAAATTCATTTATAAGTACAATTATTTCCATATTTTGGCAATAATTGCGTTTACTAGTTGATTTTACAAATTGTTTTTGTCTTGCTCTACCTTCTGTATAAACAAGGTCGATGTCTTTAGGGAAAAATTCATCTAAAATATCTGTTGCTGCTGTTAGGTATCCACCCGAATTGTCTCTAAGGTCTAAAACAATTGTGTCAAGACCAGTTTTTTGAAGAGTAAACATTGCATCAACAAATTGAGAGTGAGTGTTAGCAGCAAAGTATGCGATTTTTAAGTAAGCCGTTTTTGGAGCTAATTTGTAAGCAGCATCAACACTGTAAAGAGGAATTTTATCTCTAATAATTGAAAAATTTAAAAGGCGTTTACTGTTTTTTCGTAAAATTTTGAGATCTACATTTGTTTTAGCAGGACCTTTTAACATTTTTATTACCTCTTCGTTTTTAATACCAACACCAGCAATTTTGGTAGAGTCAACAAAAATTATTTTGTCACCAGCTTTGAGACCTGCCTTTTCAGAAGGACCGTTTTTAATTACATTTACAACTAAAAGTGTATCTTTGAACATATTGAATTGTATTCCTATTCCCTCAAAGTCTCCAGAAAGTTCTTCCTGCATGCTTTTTGCGTCTTCTGCGGTAATATATATGCTGTGTGGGTCTAAGGATTCTAATATTTTTGGTATTGCTAGTTCAATTAATTCATTATTTGATATGCTGTCAACATATTCGCTAGCAATAAAGTCTAATAATAAACTTAACTTATCTATTCTTTTTGGTACTAGTAAGCTAGAGTTTTTGTTGTTTGCACTAAAAAAGTCGGCTACAAAAATTCCGAACAAAATAGATGCTGCTATAATGAGAGGTAGTAAGCTAGAAATTTTAGAATTGTTAAAATTACTCATTGTCTTTAAAGTTTATAACTTCAATGTTTGCTCTTTTTAAAAGTTTGTGTCCATCATCGTTACGATAATCGTCTAAATAAACAACTCTTTTAATACCCGCTTGTATTATTAGTTTAGCACATTCTATGCAAGGCGAAGTAGTTGCATAAAGTGTTGCTCCAAGACTATTGTTTCCAGATTTTGCAACTTTAGTTATTGCATTTGCTTCGGCGTGCAAAACATAGGCTTTAGTTTTGTCGTTTTCATCTTCACACTCGTTTTCAAAACCTTCAGGTGTTCCATTAAATCCGTCTGATATTATCATTTTGTCTTTAACAATAAGAGCGCCTACTTGTCTTCGTTTGCAGTATGAGTTTTTTGCCCAAATTGCAGCCATTTCGAGGTAATGTTTGTCAAATTGATTTTGTTTTTGTGTGCTTACGAGTTTATTCATAGTTTACATTTTTTAAAAAAGCCCTCTTTGTTGAGGGCAGTACCCGGGGCCGGGGTCGAACCGGCACTCCAGGGAAGGAACTGGTGTTTGAGACCAGCGCGTCTACCGATTCCGCCACCCGGGCAATTCGGAGCAAAAATAATACCTTATTTTTAAATTACAAATAATTATTTTTACTATTTTTTAAATACTTGCACAGCACGTTCAAAAATACCGTGTACATATGCTATTAACATACCATAATTTGTTACTGGAATTTTGGCATCTACTGCTGGTTTTAGCCTATTTTGAACTTGCTTTTTTGTTAACACACATCCACCACATTGTATAACTAAAGCATAATTTTGAATTGCTTCAGGAATATTGTCTAAACCACTAACAACAGTAAAGTTTAATTCCTTTTTTGTGTAATTTCTTAATAAAGTTGGAATTTTCTTTCGTCCTATATCATCGCAAGAAACATGATGACTACAAGATTCTAAAATTAAAATATTGTCTCCGTCTTTTAAGTTTTCAATATGTGGTGTGCCTTCAATATATGCCTGAAAATCACCTTTTTGTCTAGCTAAAACAATTGAAAAACTAGTTAATAGAATACTTTTATCTATTAGTTTGCTAACTGTGTCAAAAATTTGAGAATCAGTAATAACTAAGTTGGGCTTTACTTTTGATTTTTCTAAAAAATCTTTTATTTCATCTTGCTTTAAAATAATTGATATAGCATCATTGTCTAAAACATCGCGAATAGTTTGAACTTGAGGTAAAATTAATCGCCCAGCAGGTGTGCCAGCATCAATTGTGCTTACTAATAAAATTAAATCCCCTTTTTTTATAATATCGCCTAAAAGAGTATCAGTTTTTAAAGATAAATCAGGAATTGTTGATTTTATAAGTTCAAAAATTTCATCTCTTTTTGTCAAATCTTTTATTGAAAAATCAATAATGTTTTTTGTGAAATTGTTTTTTAATTTTTGTTCTAAATCTGTATTAAGTGATTGTATGTCAGATTTGCTGTGCAGTAAAATATATGGCAGTTTTGCATTATTAAAGTTGTTTATTAAACTTTCTTCGTATTTGCCAAAAGTATTAGAATCAAATACCAAAATTGCTAAGTCAACTTTATCAGTTGTATCTAAAGTTTTTTTTGTTCTTAAATCTCCAATTTCGCCAGCATCATCAATTCCAGCCGTGTCAATAAAAATTGCTGGACCAAATCCTGTAATTTCAAAACTTCGTTTTACTGGATCGGTGGTTGTACCCGGTAAATCTGCAACAATAGAAATGTTTTGCCCAGATAAAAAATTTATTAAAGCGCTTTTACCTACATTTCTACGTCCATATATTCCTATGTGTATTTTATTCTCTTTCCCTAAAGCCATGTTTATAATTTTTTTTAAAAATTTAGTTTAAGTATTTTGTCTTTTAACAAATTAAAATTAAGTTTGTTAAAAATATTTTATGAAAAATATTAGTGCAATATTAGTATTAATTTTTGTTGTTTCTAATGCCTTTTGTCAAAATTTTGAAACAGGTGTCCCTGGATTTAAAAACTTTTCACCACGTAATTATGGACAAGAAAGTCAGAATTTTAGTGTTGTTCAAAATAAAGAAGGGATAATGTATTTTGGAAATGCTAATGGGATTATGGAATTTGATAATAGTTCATGGCGTTTAGTGAAAGTTCCAGGCAAACCAATGTTGACAATTAATTCAAATAATGAAGTTTATTATGGGGGTTATAATCAAATTGGGAAAATTGTTTATGAAAATGGACATCTTTTAACAAAACTATTAAATCTTGGGGAACATGATAAATTTGGACAGGTAACGCAAATTATAGCTATTGATAATGACTTATATGTGGTGAGTTCAAAGCAATTGTTTTATTTTCATAGAGATAGTTTGCAATCAGTTAAAACTTTTCAATCTAATGTTAAAATATTTAAATTTAATGAAAAAATATTATGTAATATACAAGAAAAGGGTTTGTCTTATTGTCAAAATGGGGATTTTGTAAAATTTGAAGATTCTGAGCTTTTTGAGAACATGACTATATGTGATATAATAGCTTTAAATTCAAAAGAGTTTTTAGTTAGAGATCAGAAAAGTGAAAGCTTTTTTAAATATTCAGACGGAACGATAACTGAATTTAAAACAGAAGCAGATGATTTTATACAGGCTAATACTTATTCGGTAGGTTTAGCCCTAGACAATAAAAGAATGGTTTTTGGGACAGAACATGGTGGTATTGTTTGTGTTGATGAAAAAGGACATTATGTTTTTTCCATGAGTAGAGATAATAGTTTGAGAGACAATCAGATAACAAGTATGTATGTTGCTAATGATGGAAACTTATGGTTAACTACTTTTAGTGGAATAAGCTTAATCGAAACAAAAAGTAATATAAGTTTTTTTGGCTCTTATTATGGTCTTAATGGAGTGATTTTAAGTGTAATTAGATTTGAATCAGACCTCTATGTTGCAACAACTAATGGTGTTTATTTGTACAATTGCCAAAGTGTTTATGATAAAAATCGAAACTCTTTTGATTATAAAGCTAAATTTAAAAAAATAGACGAAATTAGGGCAATGTGTTGGAAGCTTGTTGAAATTCAAGGCAATTTGTATGCCGTTACAAATGATGGAATTTATCTGATAAATGGTAGTAAAGCTAAATTACAACTTTCAGGTAATTTTATGTCTATCTCAAAAATGAGTTTTTTCCCAGATAATATTTTGATAGGGTCAAAAGATGGATTGTTGATAGCTTCAGTTGAAGATTCAAAAATTGACACTCTAGGGTATGTGAAAAATTATTCTTATAGCACTAGAACTATTTGTGAAGATTTTTTTGGCAATTTCTGGCTTGGAACAAGTGAAGACGGATTATTTCAACTTAGCTTTTTCTCAGGGTTAAATCTTAACCCAGATATAATTAGTTTTGCAGAAAAAACAGGATTACCCGAAGATTATGATTGGATAGATGTTTTTCCTTCTTTTCAAGGAGTTTTGTTTGCAACAAATAAAGGTGTGTATAGATATAGCTATCAAGGTAACTATTTTTTTGAAGATACTTTGTTTAATAAAAATTATGCTAAAACAAATTCTTATTTATATCCTTTAGTCGAAGACAAAAATAAAAATATTTGGTATAGCAATATTACTGATGGTAGATATGAGAGAGAAACAGGATTATTTGAGTTTCAAGACTCAAATTCAAGTTATACCGCTGTTGCAGGTCCATATTCGCAACTTAAAGAATTTGTTATAGAAAGTATATATCCCGAAGATGATGGAAACGTTTGGCTCGGATCAACAGAGGCATTAATTAAAATCGATAATGAAAAAACAAAATTTTATCAAAAAAAGATTAATGTCTTAATTAGAAAAATAACAATTCATGGTGATTCTTTAATATATGTGCCTTTTAATTGTAGTGGTGAGGAAAAATATGAATTTAAATTTGCAGATAAAACAATTAGATTTGACTTTACTGCACTTAATTACAATAGCTTTGGACAAGCAAAATTTCAGATTAAATTAGTAGGTTTTGACAATGATTGGTCAGATTGGCAGAGTGCTAATTTTAAAGAATATACATCTTTATTTGAAGGAGATTATGAGTTTCAAATAAGAGCAAAAGATGAATATGGAAATATTAGCGATGTTACCAGCTTGTTTTTTACTATTCGAGCACCTGTGTATAGAGCTTGGTATGCTTTTTTATTTTATGTTTTGATTTTATTCACAGCAGTTTTTTTAATATTAAAACTTTACGCACTAAGACATGCACACGAAAGATATAGTCTTGAAAAACTTGTTGAAGATAGAACAAATGAATTGGCTTATCAAAAAGAACAAACAGAGCAGTTGGTAAAAAAATTGTTGCCAAAAACAACTGCCGACGAATTAAGAGAAACAGGAAAAGCACAATCCCAAAAATATGAAATGGTTACTGTTTTGTTTGCTGATATTCAGGGTTTTACAAAAATTGCAGCACAGGCAAAGCCTGAAGAATTAATAAAGCATTTGAATAGACTTTTTACTAGTTTTGATAAAATAATTGCTAAATACAATATTGAGAAAATTAAAACTATTGGCGACGCTTATATGTGTGCTGGAGGTATGCCAAATAAAGATAGCACAAATCCAGTTGAAGTAGTGTTGGCAGCATTAGAAATGCAAAGAAAAATTACTAAAATAAATGCTGAAAGTGATGTGAAGTTAGAAATTAGAATAGGAGTACATACCGGACCTGTGGTTGCTGGAGTGGTAGGCTCACAAAAATTAGAATATGATATTTGGGGAGATACGGTAAATATTGCTAGTAGAATGGAATCTTATGGTGTTGTAAATAAAGTTAATGTTTCAGAAAGCACCTATAAGTGGATTAAAGACTTTTTTGTTTGCCAATATCGAGGAAAAATTGATGTAAAATATAAAGGTGAAATGGAAATGTATTTTGTTCATGAAATTAAAAAATCACTTTCAGAAAATGCCGATAGAATCACTCCAAATAAAGACTTCTTTATTAGAATGTTGTATTTAAAATATAAAACAATTCAAGAAGATATTTTAGAACTGTTAGAAAAAAACCTGCCATCAAATTTGTATTATCATGATTTGAAACATACTATTGATTTTTTATATGTTGCCGAAGAAATTGGTAGAAAAGAAGGTATAAATGAGGAAGAAATGTTGCTGTTGAAATGTGCCGCTTTATTTCACGATGCTGGATTTATTGTTAGTTATGATAATAACGAAGAAATTGGAGCTAAAATGGCAGCCGAAACTTTAGAGAAAAATGGGTTTAGTTCAACACAAATAGAAACAGTAAAACGTTTAATTATGGCAACTAAAATGCCACCACGACCTAAAGATTTATTAGAAAAAATAATGTGTGATGCAGATTTAGATTATTTAGGTCGTCCAGATTTTATCCCAATTTCACAAAACTTATTTAGAGAACTTTTTGAAAGAGGAAAAATAAACACTATAGATCAATGGAACAAAATGCAGTATAAATTTATTCAAAATCACAGTTATTTTACTTCAACTGCAAGAGAAAAAAGAGATGCCGGTAAACAATTGGTTTTAAAAGAACTTGAAGAAATGGTTTAGTTTATTCTTCCTCTTCTTCGGGTCCCTCTAAAACATCAGTTGAGTGGTCTTCGTATAGGCTTTGAATATGTTTATAAACTTTCATAGCTTCTTCTAGGTCTTTTTCAAAAACCATAACTCTAAAGCCAATTACTTGACCAAATGCACTGGCATTTGTTACAAAACATTCAATACTTTCTTCCTCTAATTTGTCTTTTAAAATTTCTGCTCTATGATTATACCTATAAGTAACTAAATTAACTAACTTGTCTTTCATAATATTTAAGTTTATATTTAATTTATTATACGTAGTTTTTTTAAAATTGTTTTAAAATATTAAATAAAACCGTTTTTAACTTATCTTTGCAAAAATGTTTAATTGGAATTTTGTGTTTATATGAAAAAACAATTTGATTTTTTAGTTATCGGTAGTGGAATAGCAGGCTTATTTTATGCTTTGAAGGTTAGCAAATTTGGAAAAGTTGCTATTATAGCAAAAGAAGATATTTCTAATACAACTACTGTTAAAGCTCAAGGAGGGATAGCTTCTGTAATGCACACTCCCGATTCTTACGATAAACATATTGAAGATACAATAAATGCGGGTGCTGGATTAAACGATAGAGAAGTTGTTGAAATTGTTGTAAAAGAAGGACCAACTAGAGTTTTTGATTTAATAAATATAGGAACTCATTTTGATAAAGATGAAAACGGAAGTTATGAATTAGGAAAAGAGGGAGGACATTCTGAAAATCGTGTTTTACACTTTAAAGACAAAACTGGACAAGAAATACAAAGAGCATTAATTAATGAGGTAATACGCGATCCTAATATTTTTATTTTTGAAAATCATTTTGCAATAGAAATTATAACCCAGCATCATTTAGGACAAACAGTAAAAAAATCTACTCCAGACATTACTTGTTATGGGGCTTATATTTTTGATACTAAGTCGAAAAAAGTTTTTACATTTTTGGCAAAAACCACAATGATAGCAACAGGAGGCTGTGGTAATGCTTATCAAAATACTACAAATCCACCCGGAATAACAGGTGATGGAATAGCAATGGTTTATAGAGCAAAAGGAGTAGTCGAAAATATGGAATTTGTACAATTTCATCCAACGGCATTGTATAACCCTAATGAACGACCATCGTTTTTGATTACAGAGGCTTTAAGAGGAGAAGGAGCAATTTTAAAAAATCATAAAAACGAAGATTTTTGCATAAAATATGACGCTAGAGGTTCGCTTGCTCCACGCGACATAGTTGCTCGTGCAATAGATACAGAAATGAAACTGTCGGGTGAAGACCATGTGTTTTTAGATGCTAGACATATTGATAAAGAAAAATTAATAACTAATTTTCCAACTATTTATGCAAAATGTATGGAAATAGGTATAAATATCAGCAAGGATTTAATTCCTGTTACTCCCGCAGCTCATTATTTGTGTGGCGGAATAAAAACAGATATTTATGCAAGGACTAGTATTATAAATTTATTTGCAACAGGCGAAGCTGCTTGCACAGGTTTGCATGGAGCTAACCGCTTAGCATCAAACTCATTGCTTGAAGCTGTGGTATTTGCCCATAGAGCTGCCGAAGTGGCTGGTGATGCAAAATGGTATCCTTCTGAAATAATCAATAAAATCCCCGACTGGAATGATGAAGGAACTATAAATAATGAAGAATTAGTGCTTATTTCATATTCTCGAAAAGAAGTACAACAAATTATGAGTAATTATGTGGGAATAGTGAGAAGCGACCTTAGATTACAACGAGCAATGGACAGATTAAATGTTATTTTTCAAGAAACTGAAGAATTGTACAAGGTTTCAAAAGTACGTGTGGATATTTGTGAACTAAGAAATATTATTAATATAGGATACCTAATAATTAAACAGGCAAAAGAAAGACGACAATCTATAGGATTACATTATAATTCTGATTTGTCATGAATTAAATAGCAGAATGTATATTTTTTATTTTTTTTAACATTTTTGTTGTGTTATAAAAGTGAAAATGGTTTACTTTGTATCTAATTAATGATGTGTAAATTTTTTGGCTTATGAAAAATGTAGTAATTTTAAGTTTCATTTTTATTTTTTCTCTAAATGCATTTGCAGGTTTTGTGCCTAGAAAAGATGCAGAAAAAGTTGCAAAAAGTCATGTGTTTCAGGCTGTTGCAAGTTTCGGACCACTTAAATGGGAGGAGATAAGATTAAATTGTCTTTTCGATCCATCGCAAAATGACATTTATAAGTTTTATGTTTTTAATATAAATGGCGATAAAGGTTATGTTATAGTTTCATCTGATGACCAGATAATTCCAATTTTGGCTTATTCTTTTGAAGGTGGGTTTAATTTTGATAATATGTCGCCAGGACAAGCAGATTTTTTGAATTATTTTAACGAAAGCATAGAGTTTGTTAAAAATAACGAAATGAATGTAAATGAAAAAGCTGTAAGTCAATGGCAAGAATTATTGTATTTTAATCATAATAAAGATTTTCAATTAAAATCAACATCGCCAATATTATTACAAGGAATTAATTGGAATCAAAGTTGGCCCTATAACTCTCAATGTCCAGAAGATGCTAATGCTGGTTATGGTTTGAATGGACGTGTGCCTGTTGGTTGTGTTGCTACAGCAATGCTGCAAGTTATGAAGTATTATAATTGGCCCGCAACAGGTACTGGCTCAAAATATCACTCAAGTTGGTACAATGGAGGATATGGTAATATTACTATCAATTTTGCTCAACAAACTTATGATTGGGCATCTATTCCAGATCAGGCTTCAAGTTACGTAAATCCAGAGTTGGGAAAAATTAACTATCATGCTGGCGTGGCGGTTAGTATGGGATGGGGACCTTCAGGCTCAGGCACTTCAACTAATAAGGTTTCAGAAGCATTGAAAAATTATTTTAAATATAGCTCATCAGCACAATATGTAGCAAAGATGAATTATACAGAAACTAATTGGAAAAATTTAATTAAACAACAAGTTGATGCTAAAAAACCTATGGTTTATGCTGGCTCGCCTAGCTCAGGTGCCGGTCATGCATGGAATTGTGACGGATATCAAGATGATAGCTTTCATATGAACTGGGGCTGGGGTGGTGCTGGTAATGGTTATTATACTTTAGATAATTTAACTTCTACAGCTACAGTTGGAGGACCAGAAAATAATTTTAATCAATTTAATGAAATGATTATTAATATATATCCAGATACTGGTTTTCCTACATATTGTCAAAGCGAAAAACTAATAACTGGCAATGAAGGCTCTTTTGACGATGGTAGTGGACCACAAGATTATCTAGCCAATCAGTCTTGTGTTTATGAAATTAAACCAGCTTGTGGTTCTGTAGTTAATTTGAATTTTACTAAATTTGATTTAGCTGATGGTGATGTAGTAGAATTATACGACGGAGACAAAACTAGTTCAAAACTAATTGCTGCTTTAAATAAAGATAGTAACCATGCACAGTTGTTTTCTGCTTTTACTGGAGGAATGACAATTAAATTTAACACTAATGCAAGTTCTCAAGCTGACGGTTGGGAAGTGAAATATACTGTTGACAATTGTAAGTTTAATATGCTGTTTACAGAAGCCCAAGGAACTTTAAGCGATGGAAGTAAATCATGTGATTATAATAATTCAACATTTTGTTCTTGGATTATAGAACCAGAAGGAGCAAACTATATTAATATAGATTTTGTAAAATGTAAAATTGCAGATAATTATGATTATCTCAAAATTTATAAAGATGCTATTGGTGCTGATAATGAGTTGTATAAATTTAATAATACAACAACCCCAAGTGGAACTATTTCAATACCAAGCGGAAAAGTAGTATTGCAATTTTACACAAACTCTAATGGCGTAGATGAAGGTTGGGAATTAAACTACACTTCAGGTCATTCTGATGTTAAAAACAATATTTTATTGTCAGAATTTAGCGTTATCCCTAATCCAGGAAACTTAGACTCTCGCTTAATACTTACTCTTAGCGATTATTCAAACACTAAAATATTTGTTACAAATCTACTTGGTGAAATTATAGCTGTAAAAGAATATAAATTGCATTCAGGTTATCACGAAATTTCTCTTAAAGAAATTTTTAAAGACAAACCTAATAGTGGAATTTATTTTATAAATGTTGATTCAGGAAAAGAAATAAAAACACAAAAATTTGTGGTGTTTTAATATCTTGAATTGATAAAATTGCAAAAAAATAGTATTCAGAGAAAAAAAACAGCATTTTTTTTGAAAAATAAAATAAAAGCAGTATCTTTGCAGTCTTGTTTTTAATGAGAAACAAGAATATAAATTGAAATATTATAGATTTATCTATATCGGTCCCATAGCTCAGTTGGTTAGAGCACCTGACTCATAATCAGGGGGTCCTAGGATCATGCCCTAGTGGGACCACAAAAGCCTCCAAAAAAGAGGCTTTTTTATTATAACTGAAAATTCAAATAATAAATAATAAAAATAATATGGGAACATACAATTTATTAAAAGGAAAACGTGGAATTATTTTTGGTGCTTTAGACGAAAATTCTATCGCATGGAAAGTTGCTATAAGAGCAAAAGAAGAAGGTGCTAATTTTGTTTTAACAAACTCTCCTTTAGCATTACGCAGAAAAGAAATTTTTGAATTGGCGAAAAAAACTGGCACTCAAGTTATTGCTACCGACATTACCGAAGTATCAGAATTAGAAGATTTGTTTGAAGAATCTATGAAAATATTAGGAGGGAAAATAGATTTTGTTTTACACTCTGTTGGAATGTCGCCAAATGTTCGTAAAAATATACCTTATATAGAATTAGATTATGATTATATGCACAAAACATTGGACGTTTCAGCTATTTCTTTGCATAAAGTTTTAGCAGTTGCTAAAAAATTAGACGCAATTAACGAAGGCGGTTCTGTTGTTGCTTTAACCTATATAGCAGCTCATAGAACTTTCTCAAGCTATAGCGATATGGCAAATGCTAAATCTATGTTAGAATCTATTGTTCGTCAATTTGGTTATCATTATGGTGTAGCTAAAAATGTTAGAATAAATTCTGTTTCTCAATCGCCAACACGAACAACTGCAGGAAGTGGCGTATCAGGATTTAATGCGTTTTTTAATTATGCTAACTCTATGTCACCATTAGGAAATGCAGATGCCGACTCTTGTGCAAATACTTGCATGTTTTTGTTCTCTGATTTGAGCAAAATGATAACAATGCAAACTATTTATAACGACGGCGGATTTTCTTCAATGGGAATTTCAAATAAACTGATAAATCAATATATTGATGCAGGTTGTGGCGAAGATAAGTAATATCTAAACTGTCATAAAACAAATTTTTAAAAATCATTATTGTTTTATTTTTTAAATAAAATGTTATCTTTGTAAACAAATCACGAAAAAAATATTTTTTATGGCAAAGCAAAAAACAGGTGTGAAAAAACAAAAAAAACTTTTCATTCTTGATACAAATGTGCTTTTGCATGACTTTAAGTGCATTTTTAAATTTAAAGAGCATGATGTTTTGATACCAATTGTTGTATTAGAAGAATTAGATAAGTTTAAAAGAGGAAATGATTTAATAAATTTTCATGCACGTGAGTTTACTCGCATTATTGACGATTTGGCAGGTGATGATTTTTTTAAAGAAGGCGTTAGCTTAGGCGAAGGATTGGGCAAATTATTTGTTGAAACAGGAAAACCTTTTTCTGAAAACTTGCAAAATAATTTTCCAGAACATCGTCCCGACCATATAATCTTAGCAATAACCGAATATTATCATACAAATTTTCCTAAACAACAAAACATTTTAGTTACCAAAGACATAAACCTTAGAGTTAAGGCAAAAGCTCTAGGACTTATTTCCGAAGATTATAAAAATGACCATGTAGAAAATTTAGAAGGTTTAAATAAAGAAGTTATAACAGTCGAACATGTTGATAAAGCTTTGATTAGTAGTTTGTATGAGGAAAATGAAGGAGTTGCTTTTGAGAATTTTCCTTTAGATATTGAGCCATATCCAAATCAATATTTAATTTTAAAAAATGGGTCATCAAGTGCTTTAGCTCATTATGATTCTGCTTCTGAAACTTTAAACAGAGTTTTTAAAACAAATGTATATGGCATAGAGCCACGTAATGCAGAACAAGCCTTTGCAATTGATGCTCTGTTGCGTCCCGAAATTTTGTTAGTGTCGCTAACTGGTAAAGCAGGAACAGGAAAAACTCTCTTAGCTTTGGCAACAGCACTACATCAAAGACGAAATTTTCAGCAAATATTTTTAGCTCGACCTATTGTAGCTTTATCAAATAAAGATTTGGGATTTTTACCGGGAGATGCTAATGAAAAAATCACTCCTTATATGCAACCTCTTTTTGATAATTTATCAGTAATAAAACATCAATTTAAACCACAAAGTCCTGATTTTACGAAAATTGATGAGATGTTGCAAAGCAATAAACTTTTGATAGAGCCACTAGCATATATAAGAGGAAGAAGCTTGTCGAAAGTGTTTTTTATTATCGATGAGGCACAAAATTTAACACCACACGAAATAAAAACCATTATTACACGTGCAGGCGAAGGAACCAAAATAGTTTTTACTGGCGATATAGGACAAATCGACTCTCCTTATCTTGATGCAAGGTCTAACGGACTTTCATATCTAACAACTAAAATGAAAGGACAGGAAATTTTTGCTCATGTAAATTTGGTAAAAGGCGAAAGATCTTATTTAGCCGAATTAGCAAGCGATTTATTATAAAAGTTTTGAAAAAAGTAGCAGTAGTCATATTAAATTGGAATGGTAAGAAGTTTTTAGAACAATTTCTGCAATGCTTAGTGGACAATACGCCAAGCGCACTTGCTGATATTGTGATAATCGACAATGCTTCTACAGATGATTCTTTGGAATATTTAAAATCAAATTTTCCTGATATAAAAACTGTTGTTTTAGATAAAAATTATGGTTTTGCAGGTGGCTATAATCGTGGATTAAAAGAAGTAGAAGCAGAATATTACTTGCTTTTAAATTCAGATATTGAAGTTACTGAAGGCTGGCTAGAACCTTTGGTAGAAATGTTAGATAATGATAAATCTATTGCAGTTTGCGGACCAAAACTCTTGTCGTATTACGAAAAAGATAAATTTGAATACGCAGGAGCAGCAGGAGGCTTTATAGACAGGTATGCTTATCCGTTTTGTAGAGGAAGAATTTTTGATACTTGCGAAACAGACTCTGGACAATATGATACAAATATTGAATGTTTCTGGATTTCGGGAGCAGCTTTTATGGTAAGAGCAGAAATTTTTAATATGCTAAATGGTTTTGATGATGAGTTTTTTGCTCACCAAGAAGAAATTGATTTGTGTTGGAGAATACAAAATTCAGGATATAAAATTGTTATTCAAACAAAAAGCACAGTTTATCATGTGGGAGCAGGAACATTGCCAAAAAGCAGTCCGTTTAAAACTTATCTAAACTTTAGAAATAACTTATATATTATTGAAAAAAATATTCCTAAATACAAACGCAATAAAGTTAAATTTGTTAGACTATTCCTTGACCAAGTAGCGTTTTTTAAAATTTTGTTGCAAGGAAAACCTGTAGAAGCTTTTTCTATTTGTAAAGCATATTTTCATTTTTGGAAAAATGCAAAAAAAATGAGCAAGCACCGAAAAATTGTTAAACCAAAAGCTCTGAAATACATAAAAACTTATTACAATCGTAGCATTGCTTTTGATTATTATCTAAAAAGAATAAAAAGTTTTGATAAGTTAAAATTTTAAAAGTTGTAACCTCTTAAATTTAGTTGATACTCATGAGGTTAAGTCTCGCATGTTTTCAAACACGATAATTAATAAATCTTTGATTGTGTTTTATACCAAGTTGCGTTCT
>DHVB01000066.1 GCA_002412425.1 Bacteroidales bacterium UBA5219
AACAATTTCTGAATATCCCTAATTACCTCTTATAACAGAGGCGCGTCTGTTGCTTCGCAGAGTTCGCAAGCTCACTCTGCTTGTAATCACAACACCAGGATTCTTATCTTAAATACAAGTTTACAAACTCTAAGGCTCGTTTGAGTCTTCTGTCTTCGCTTCCTTTGATGATTTTGTAGTGAAAGCCATAGTTTTTTATTTCTAATTCGTATTTTTCAAATAAATATAATCTTATGTCGGGATTTTCTCTAACGCCATCAGCAACCCATTCTAAATCGGGGTAACACAATAAATGTATGCAGTTTTTATAATTAGAAATTTCTTGGTCTATCCAGCTTGGACAAGTGCCGTAAACATGTAAAAGCCAAATTTTTGTAATAATTAAATCAGTATCAAAAAAAACTGCTTTATGATTTTTAGCTAAGGCTTTGTGTTCTTGAGTGATTTGCAATTTTGCAATTTCTAAAACATCTGCTTGGTTGTAAGGACGATTTAAACTTTCGACATACGCGCGTGCAAGTTCTTCGACCCATGGTAAAGAATAATGACTTGACAACTGCTCTGCTAAGGTTGTTTTGCCGGTTGATTCTGGTCCTGTTAATACTATTTTTAAAGTTTTATTCATAAACAAGAGCTTTTCTCCATTTAAAATATCCAACTACAGCTAAGATAGTCAACACAGAAAACAATATTGCTGAAGGATAAAGCGATTTGTAAACATATAAAATTGTAGAAACTAAATCAACTACAATCCAATAAAGCCAATTTTCTAAAATTTTGCGAGCAAGCAACCAAGTTGCAGTAATGCTCAAAGCAGTTGTAAATGCATCACCCAAAGGAACTTGCGAATCTGTAAAATTTACTAAAATGAAATAAATTATTCCAAAAAACACTGCTGAGGCAAGCAAAGCAAACAGATTATGTAATTTAGATAATTTAAAAACTTGTAATTTTTCTTCTTTTGCTATATTTTTTGTTCTTACCCAATGTATCCAGCCGTAAATACCAACAACTAAATAATAAAATTGGAAAGCCATATCAGCATAAAATCCCGAAACATAAAAAACATAAATATAAAGCAAAACCATTATTATAGCTGTAAACCAATACCAAGCATTTTGTTTTATTTGTAGGAATATTCCAAGCAGTCCTAAAAATGCGGCTATGGTTTCTACCCAGTTGGTTATAAGCCAATTAATGATTTGTGTCATTATTCTCCTTTAAGAAGCGAGTCGTAAAGTTTATTGTCTAAAATAATTTCTTGAGCTCTTAAAAAGAATGGATTTTGTTCGTTAAAGATCATCCAGAACTCATTATTTTTCCAAATATCGCCAGCTATTAAAGATTTTAAATGTGTTCTTAAATATTTGTCTTGCTCTTTTGTTGCAGCAGGCAAGGAATCAACATTTATTTTTGCTTCTTTAGCTTGAGCTAAAAGCTCTTCAAGTATTTGGTCTGTAACTTCAAATTTCTTTATAAAAGTTTCAACATCTGGATATTTTTCATTTAATTCAGCTCTGTGAGTGTCAACATATTTTGCTTCGAAACTAAATAAAACTCCTTTTCTTAAAAGTTCTATATGATAATCAGAACGCAAAGTTGTATCAACAGGAATAAAATCATCTGGCATAATTCCGCCACCGCCATAAACAGTTTTTTTATTAACTAAAGTTTTATACTTCAAAGAATCTGCAAAAACTATACTGTCTTTGTGCAAAAATTCGCCATGTTTATAGCGGTTTACAATATCAGCAGAATATTCGTCATAGCCTTCGTCGTATGGTTTTTGAATAAGTCTGCCTGTTGGTGTGTAATATCTTGCTATTGTTAATCTCACTGCTGAGCCATCAGTAAGCATCATTTCGCGTTGTACTAAACCTTTTCCGAAAGTTCTTCGACCAACCACTACAGCTCTGTCCCAATCTTGCAAAGCACCAGAAACAATTTCGCTTGCCGAAGCAGAAGCCTCATCAACAATTACAACTAATTTGCCTCTGTAAAATCTTCCTTTTTTTGTTGATTTATATTCTATTCGAGGAATTTTAGCGCCTTCTGTATAAACAATTAATTTATCACTTTGTAAAAATTCATCACATAAGTTAACGGCTTTGTCGAGGTATCCGCCGGTATTTCCGCTTAAATCTAAAATTATATCTTTAACGCCTGCTTTTGCAAATGTAACAAACACAGAATCAAGCTCTTCGGTTGTTGATTTTGCGAATTTATTTAGTTTCACATATCCTATTTTATCTTTTGTTACATAAGCTGCATCAACGCTATAAATTGGAATTTTATCACGAGTAATATTAAAAACTAAATTTTGTTTTTCGCCTCTACGTACAACTTCAACTTTAACAACAGTTCCTTTTTTGCCACGCAAACGTTTTGCTACTCCGGCATTATCAATGCCAACACCTGCAATAACCTCATCATCAACTACAACAATTCTATCGCCGGTTAAAATTCCTACTTTTTCGGAAGGTCCGCCTGAAATTACTCCAACAACAAGAAGTGTATCTTCCATTAATCTAAATTGTACACCAATTCCTTCAAAACTTCCTTCTAAAGGTTCTTTCATTTTTTCAATTTCGTCAGCACTAATATAAACAGAGTGTGGGTCCATTTCTTTTAACATTCCAACAATTGCCGTCTCAACTATCTTTTTCATATCAACAGTATCAACATACATAGCGTCGATAAGCGTAAGCATTTTGTTGAATTTTCTTGTTTCTGAATTTACATCTTGAGAATAAGTAGCAAAATTGAAAAACAAAATTGCACTCAAGACTAAACCAAATATTCTAAACTTCATAACATTAATTTTAAACATACAAAAATATAAAAACATTAAATGAAAGCCTAATGTTTAACATTATTTTAAATTTTATAGGAAAAGTTTTTTTAAAGAATTGAGAATTGATAATTGAATAATTGAGAATTAAGAATTATTTAATTCTGCTAAAAGTGAAAAGCATTGCGAGTTTGACCGACTTTAAAAACTTTACAAACTTTACCGACTTTATAAACTTATTTATTATTATATTTGCAAAAAATTTCATTATAAAGAATTTTATATGAAATACACATTATTGGTCTGAGTCGTTTAAAAAATTTTTATGAAAAAGGAAGTAATACGATTAGGAGTAAATGGTTTCGGTAGGATAGGAAAAATAGTTTGCCGAATGCTATTAAGCGACAATAGTTTTGATTTAGTTCAAATAAACGACCCTATGTCAGCTAAAATGATTGCTCATCTTTTAAAATACGATAGTTCACATGGGCAGTTTGATGCAGAAATTGGGCATGGTGATGATTTTATCACTGTTAACGGAAAGAAAATAGTTGTTACAAATTTTACTAGTCCTTCTCAAATTCCATGGAAAGATAATAAAGTTAATATTGTTGTGGATTCGAGTGGTAAATTTAAAACAGCAACAAGTCTTCAAGGGCATTTGCAAATGGGAGCTGAAAAAGTAATTTTAAGCTCGCCAGGTGAAGATTCGTCTATCAAACGAACTGTTGTAATGGGCATAAACCAGCAAAACATAAGCAATGATGATAAAATAATTTCTAACTTATCGTGTACTACAAACTGCGTTGCAATGGTGTTTGAAGTTTTATTCAGACATTTTGGCGTAAAAAGTGCCTTTATGAATACTGTACATCCTTTTACAAATAACCAAAATCTTCAAGATGGATTTCACAAAGACATGCGTAGAGCAAGGTCGGCAATGAATAATATTATTCCTACAACTAGCTCGGCAATTAAAGCTACTACCCTTTTATATCCAGAATTAGCAAATCGTTTTGATGGTTTTGCAACTAGAGTACCGGTAGCAGATTGTTCTTTTGTGGAACTTACTGCACAATTAAATAAAAAAGTTGACGTAGAAGCTATTAATTCAGCTTTTTTGAAAGAATCACAAGGAGATTTAAAAAAATATTTAGAATATACAGAAGACCCTATTGTTAGTAGCGATATTCAAGGAAACAAACACTCAGCAATTTTTGATTCTCAACTAACACGAGTTATAGGAGATAATTTTATTCAAATTGTTGCTTGGTACGATAACGAAACTGGGTATTCTGCTCGTATTGTGGACTTAGTAAAATATATTTCAAATTTATGAAACAGGAAATTAATTCAAAAGCTCTTGAGGTAAATCTTTCGGAAACACAAAAGATTAAAGTTGAAATTCCCGAAAAACAACTTTGGTTTTTGTCGCTTTCTAAAAATTATTACGGCATCAATCAGCGCACTTCAGATTTTTTAAAAGAGCTTAATCACCCATATTTTAATAGCAAAATCATTGTTGACGGACTTGTTAAAATTTTAAACGATGAGTTTTGGGTTTATAAAGAGTTAGACGAAAAAGAAAAAGTTTATGATGTTCTGTTTGATATTTTTAGAGATTTATTAGAAAAAAACATAAGTGATAAATACACTAAATCTATTGTTCAAAATTATCTGCAATTTTTCTCAAATAATTTTGATGATATAAAATCATTAAAAAATGGAATTGAACATTTTATAAAAATTCTTGACGAAGAAATGGAAAGCAACTTATTTGCTTACCTAAGTAATATTTCATTTTTTAGAACCTGTTTAAAAAAAGCTGTAGATAACGAAAGTAGTAAAGAGCTAGTTTTTAATTTCACTAAACAACTTTTACTCAACAATGTTGAATTTTGGGAAAGCACAACTAAAATTGAAGAATGGTATGAAAGTGTAAAAAACAAGTTCTCAAAAGACTATTCATCAACTATTTATGAGATTGGTAAAAAATTTTATAATTATTATAAAGAAAAACTAAATCAAGCCAATGATTATAATGAACTGATAAAATACAGCTTTACTTTTTCTGAAATTATAGAATCTTTACGAAATAGAATAGTTGATTTTGAAGAAGCTACAGACCAATTTGTTTATATTTTCTTTTTACTTCATCTACCTGGAACAATATTCCACAGAGATTATATTTTAGTAGATTTAAACAAAGCCATTAAAAGAATTAGTAGCGAATGTAGCACTACTCAATGTATTAATTCCATAGATATTTTATATTCTTTATTTGCTGATTTTAAATATAGCAATACTAGTTTTATCTTAGATTCCATTTTAACTTTGGGTAAAGAAATCATAAATACAAAAAACAAAGAATTAATACATTATTTTGAAGAAAAAACCATTTTATTTGGCTTTATAAATCCTGGTGTTGCTTATTTAACAAACGATTGGGAACTTAAAGTTAATCCAAACCACATAAAAAACATACGCGTTTGGCAAGAACTTATTGCTTACGACCCATTTACGATGAAAAAACTACTTTCATCGCTTATAATTAATTTACGTATAGGAGGTATTTTCATTTTCGACACCGACCTTTTCCAAAAAGATATTAGTAAATTTTTAAACTCCAACATTTCGCCTATCTATAAGCAAGTCAAACAATTACTTAGAATATACCCTGTTTATTTTAATGAAATTGGTGCCGAAGGTCAACTTAGAGATGTTACAACAGTTGTTGATGAACTAACAAATCGTAACGACAAGCTAATTCATTTTTTAAGAAAGCAAATTCATACCGAGGGCAGCAACTCTCATATTGATATTACTTTAGAAATTATTAAATTTTGGTACACTAAAGATAAGAGTTTATTAGAATCAATTGTTCCTGAGAATGTTTTTGTAACAATAGATCCTGATGGGCAATGGGTTGATGGAGTTCATAAGGTTTTAGTAAAACTTTGCAAATTAAACAACAGCAGCCTAGAAGAACTAATTAATCTTGATAAAAATAGTTTACAAGCTCATTTGAATAGTTTTCCTGACCCAGACTGCAAAGATTGTCAGCGTGTAGCTTTAATGATAGAATTATATCATTTATTAAGGGAAAAATATTTATTTTCCACCAACAACTTAGGTGCTTTATTAAGCAAATATCATTATATAGAACAAGACACTATCAATTCTTTGCTCGAATATATTGAAGCTGGAAATCATTTTGAAGCTTTGAAAACTATCTATTCTATTATGAAAATTTTGAATGATAGAATTCTTGATGAAAAACAAAGTGAAGCTTGGGAAAACATTTATTACAAACGTCATATAGCTTTTGGTATTCCGTCTATGTATGGACAATATCACGAAGAGAAATTTGAAGCAATGGGACTTACTTTCCGCTTAGAGCAAATTGCCTCTTCGTTAGTGGATAGAATTTTAGACGAAATAAAAACCGACTACTTTACTGCACGAACACTAAAAGATGTTTTTTTAGTACTACAACTTATTAGAGAAGGTTTAACCCTTGATGGAATTTATGACCAAGGATTAGATTCTAACTTAAAAATGCTTCAGTATAGTTTAAGTTCCGAAAGTTTTACTATTCGCCAATACATCAACATTTTCCAATTCATGGAAAAAAACCTAAAAGAAATAATCAACAATTATTTTATACGTCCATACGAAAATCAATTACCAGTTATTATACCATCATATCTTGATAAAGAAGACAGAAAAAACAAACATACAGTACGCAAATTAATCATACAACATTCAGAAGTATTTTATAGAGACTTACTTTCTTCAGCATTTCTTGTTCAGTCTTTAGATGCGTTTATTGGGCGAGTACTTAATAAATTAAGAAAAATGGCTGATACTTTATCTGATGTAGAGGTCCAAAATATAATGTCGTATAATCCTGATAGTGTTATTAGTCCAATTTATCGCGAAACACTTGAGATAGACAATCAAGTTTTTCTTGGTTCTAAAGCTTATTATTTAAAAAAATTATATCTCAACGATTTTCCTGTTCCACCAGGTTTTGTTATTACTACCGAAGTATTTAGGCGACTAAACTCAATAATGAAAATCCAATCATTATACGACGAAATTGAAAATTTGATTAGATACCACATTTCGGAATTAGAGCGACTTACAGGCTTGGAGTATGGTAATCCCGAAAAACCATTATTGATGAGCGTAAGATCTGGAGCTGCAATCAGCATGCCCGGTGCAATGAATACTTTTTTAAATGTGGGCATGAATGACGAAATTACCGAAGCTCTAAGCAAAAAAGACAACTATCCTTGGACATCATGGGATTGCTACCGCCGATTGCTACAAACTTGGGGAATGGCTTATGGATTAGACAGGAATGACTTTGACAATATAATGTTAGAATACAAAGCTAAGTATGATATTCAAAGAAAAATTGATTTCAATCCAAAAATCATGAGAGAGATTGCTTTTGCATATAAAAAACATTTAGAAGATAACAATATTACTTTCGAGTCAGATCCATTTAAACAAATTATGCAAGCTGTTCTTTCTGTTTTTAACAGTTGGGACTCTGCAAGAGCAAAAGTATATCGAGAACATATGCAAATTGCCGATGAATGGGGAACAGCAGTGATAATTCAACAAATGATTTTTGGTAACCTTCATAAAGAATCTGGCTCTGGTGTACTCTTCACTCACGACACACAAGATAATATTCCTGGCATTAATTTAACGGGCGATTTTTCTTTCTTAAGTCAAGGCGAAGATATTGTTGCTGGATTAATCAACACATTGCCAATAAGCGAAAACCAAAGAAAAAGATACTATCATAATAGTCCAATATCTTTAGAAAGTGGATTTCCAAAAATTTACAATAAACTAAAAGAAATTTCTTACGACCTGATTGAAAATCATGGCTTTGCACATCAAGAAATTGAATTTACTTTTGAACATACAGAACCAGAAGACCTTTATATACTTCAAACAAGAAGCATGATAATAAACAAGCAAGACAAAGTAGAAGTCTTTGCTACG
The DNA here is from genome assembly GCA_002412425.1 of Bacteroidales bacterium UBA5219. Taxonomy (GTDB): domain Bacteria; phylum Bacteroidota; class Bacteroidia; order Bacteroidales; family ML635J-15; genus Bact-19. The sequence goes on from DHVB01000066.1 coordinate 7,817, forward strand.
CTAGAAAAAAACATGGAATTAGTTGGAACAGGCATTGGAATTGGAAATCGTGTGTTGAATGGAAGGGTTGTCTTTGATTTGAAAGATTTAAAATTGCTTAAAGAAAAATACCCCGAAGACAATGCAATGTTAGTTAGACCCGACACAGTTCCTGATGATATTGAATTAATTTTCGAATGCGAAGGTTTATTAACTGGTAAAGGCGGTGCAACATCACACGCTGCTGTAACAGCTGGAGGTTTAGGTAAAGTTTGTGTGGTAAATTGTGCCGACATGCTTGTTTATGAAAATGAGAAAAAAGCAGTTATTAGAGATGTTGAATTTCGTTCGCTTGATTTAATTGCTATAGATGGAATTAAAGGAAATGTATATAAAGGCAATTATCCTTTGAAAACTCAAAATTTATTTTAACTTTAAAAGAAAAAATTATGTTACAAATCACTAACAAAAAAACACTAGGAATTAACGGTTTAGGTAGAATCGGTAAACTTACCTTATGGTATCATTTGTCAAAAAGGTATTTTGACGGTATTGTAATTAATGTAGGAAGAGAAGTGGGAAAAAAGTTTGAAGACTTAATTCAGGTTATAAGCTCAGACACCACTTACGGTAGATTGGATAATTTCCTATATGGTCATAGTGGCAAGAAAGTTGAAATCAAAATTGTTGATAGAGACGCAGGTTTGATAAGCATTGATGGTTTTTCTGTCAGATTTTTATATACAGATAGAAATCCTAAGGACATAAAATGGAGAGAAGCAGGGGTTAAAGTTGTTGTTGATTGTACTGGAAAGTTTTTAGACCCAACTGTACCTGCAAACGACCCTAAAGGAAGCATTGCTGGTCATATAGAAGCTGGAGCTTTAAAAGTTATTGCCAGTGCGCCATTTAAAATTAAAAACATAGCATTAGACAACCCTGACGAGTATCCAACTCTTATTTATGGAATTAACCACAATAGTTTTGATGCTGAAAAACACCATATTATTTCTGCTGCTAGTTGTACAACAACAGGTTTGGCTCACATGGTAAAACCACTATTAGAAGATGAAGAAACTAAAAAAGTATTAACTGCTAGTATGACTACTGTACACGCAGCTACTAATACTCAAAGCGTTTTAGATTCTGTTCCTTCTACAGGCACTTCTGATTTGCGAAAAAACAGGTCTGTACTTAACAATATTATTTTAAGTTCTACAGGTGCTGCAAAAACTTTAGAAAAAGTAATACCACAAGCAACTAGTTTTGGTTTTATGGCTGATTCTATACGTATTCCTACACCAACTGTTTCGCTTATTTCTCTAAACATTACTTTTACTTCACGTCTAAACGAATTGGCAATGCCATTTATAAATGCTCAATATATAAAAGATCTTTACAAAACCGCTGCTGCTGGTCCTCAAAAAAATCTTTTATATTTCTCTGACCTTCAAAATGTTTCTACAGATTTAATGGGAATTAATGCAGCTGTAATTATTGAAGGAAATGAATTGCACACTAGAACAGGATTTTTGCAACTACATCCCGAAACTTTGTTACAAGCTGGAATTAAAGAAACTAACGCAGTAAACTTGCCTGTAACTCATGCAAAAATATTAGGCTGGTACGATAATGAGTATGGAAGCTATGTTTATTGTTTAGGACAACTTGCTGAATTTGTTGATTCACAAATAAACTAAACAATAAAAACTTATTTGCTTAACTTTTTTAAATATTTAAAATTATTTTTTTTAACTTCTTAGTATAGTTTTAATTTTTTGACACATAGTATATTTGATGAGTGTAAAAACAAATAAAAATAATTATTATTTGTTTTATTTTTACAAATGTTTTATATTTGTTTCGTAATTTCGTAAACTATGTATTTGTTCACTAAAAATCATTTGATTGATTAGTCTTTTTTTCTTAAATATTTAGCTGTAAAATGTTAATTTTGTAATATGGATTATAGGTTGGAAAACATTGATGATGAAGTTTTTGAACAGTTAGTAAATACTATTTGTCAAAACATTTTAGGTACAGGTGTAATTGTATTTTCACCAGGAAAAGACGGAGGACGAGATGGGAAATTTACCGGAACTGCTCAAAATTATCCTTCAAACAAAGACAGCTGGACTGGAAAATTTGTTATTCAAGCAAAACATACAACGAATTATTTAGCATCATGTTCTGACAGTGATTTTGAAAAAATCATCGATAATGAGATTATCAAAATCAAAAAATTAAAAGAAAATGGTGAAATTGACAATTATCTTTTGTTTACAAATCGAAAGTACTCTGGAATAAAAGGAGAACAATTGTTAAATAAAATTATAAATGAAACTGGTGTTAAGAATTGTGCAATAATTGGAAAAGAAACAATTAACAACCAATATTTGAATTCAAATAAAGATATTGTCAAGCAATATAGATTAGATATAAACCACATACAGTTTGATTTCTCTGATGAAGAAATTAAAGAAATTATATTGGCATTCAAAAATCAACTTCCTGAAATTTCGAAAGAAATTAAGAATGAAGTGAACAAATTGAAACATGACTTTACATTAATTGATAAAAAAGAAAAAAACAAGAAAAATAGACTTGGCGAAGACTATTTCAATGAACATATCGTAAGTGAATCATTGATGAATTTTGACAAAATTGAGAAATTTCTCAATAATCCAATTAATGAAACTTTAAAAGATTATTACTTCGACACAGCTTATGAGTTAAACCAACTAATCTCATTAAAAAGAGATGATTTTGATTTGTTTGAAGAAATATTTATTTTCATTTATCAGTCTATTTGCGATGGTTCAACTCAATTAAAAGGAAGCAAAAGACATGTAATGACTTTTCTACATTATATGTACTATGAGTGCTTGATTGGCAAAAGAAACAATGATGATAAAACCAGATAGACATATAAACCCTGACATATCAGTTATTAATATTGGTGCATTTATTTTAACACAACTAAATATGTTTTACGACATTAGTTATGACGACTTACTAAAAAAAGTTATAGAAAACATGGGAACAGAAGCAAAAGAAAATTTCCCTTATGCTTTGAATTTCCTTTATCTTTTAGGGAAACTTGAATATTTAGAAATAACAGATTCATTTAAATATAATGCAACTAAGTAAACTATATTGCAATCATAAAGATTTCAAAAATATTACATTTAATCTTAATCAATTAAATGTAATATATGCAGATGTAAAATCAAAGTTGGAAGAAAAGAAAAATTCTCATGCTTTAGGGAAAACCAAACTTGCAGATTTAATTGACTTCATGCTCTTAAAAAAGATAGATAGACATCATTTTCTTCTTAAGATTAAAGAAAATGACATTTCTGTTTTTACAAATCATATTTTCTATTTAGAACTATACTTAAACTCTGGTAAGTTTCTAACAGTCAAGAGAGCGGTTAAATCCAATACAAAAATTTCTTTTGTGATACAAGATCAAACTATAACTGATTATTGTCCACCATCAACTTGGAGTCATGAGAACGTTTCTATAAAAAAAGCTCGTAATATACTCTCCGAGTATTTGTCATTTGATTTTTTTCATAACAAAGATTATAATTACCGCAAATCAATAGGCTACTCACTTCGTACACAAGATGATTATAAAGATGTTTATAAGCTTAACAAATTTGTTGGAGGTCAAGATATCCATTGGAAGCCTTTTATGTTTGATTTACTTGGTTTTAAAGGTGAGTTGCTTCAATTAAAATATGATAATGATTCTAAAATAGAAGATATAAAAAGACTAATCAACTCATATAAAAATGATTACTCTGTAAAAATTGAGGATAGAGATGAAATAATAGCAGAAAAAGCTATTTTAGAAAATGAATATAAGGAAGTTGAAAAACAAATTGACAAATTTAATTTTTACCAGCAAGATAAAACTTTAATAAAAAAAGGTGTCGATGAAATAGAAGTTAAAATTTCAAACTTAAACACAAAATCATACAAATTAAATTATGAACTAGACCGGCTAAGTTCCTCAATAAAAAATAATTTTTCGTTTGATATTGACAAGGTTAAAAAGGTTTTTGAAGAAACCTCTATTTTATTTCCTGCACAATTATCTTCTGACTATGAAAACTTACTGGCTTTCAATAAAAAACTGACAACAGAAAGGAACAAACTATTAAGGTCAACAATTAATGAAAAAGAAAAAGAACTAAATAATATAAATTCTAAATTAGAAAAACTTCATAAAGAACGAGAATCGCTATTAACTCATTTAACAGATAGCGATACTTTCACAAAGTTCAAAAAACATCAAAAAGATTTAGTTAAAGTCGAAAGTCAATTATTAAAGTTTCAAGAAAAAATTAATGCAATTGACTTAATCGTCCAAAAGGAGAATGAAATAGAGGCTCTACAAACAAACATAAAATCTACCATTAATGAGCTTAAGAAAATTCATCAATCAACAGACAGAAATAAAAAATATAACGAAATAAGAGCATTATTCACTAAGTTTTATAAGCATATAATGGATGAAAATGCTGTCCTTTCGTGGCATCTTAATTCAAACAATAATGTTGATTTTATTCCACCAAAAGTAAAATCAAAAATTGATGAAAGCAAAGTTACAGCAAAAGATGAAGGCAACACTTATATGAAATTACTATGTGTAGCATTCGACCTCTCTATCTTATGCGCATATAACAAAGAGTCTTACTTTAGGTTTGTGTATCATGATGATGTCTTATCACAACAAGATTATGGAATAAAAATTCGATTGTTAGAATTAATAAATAACATAACAAAAAAATATAAGATTCAATATATTTTATCGGCAATAAAATCAGATTTACCTGTAAATCATTCAGGCAAAATTCAAGAGTTTAACGAAAATGAAATTGTCTTAAAACTTCATGACAAAGATATTTCTGGCACATTGTTTGGTTTTGAATTTTAGACAATATTACTGCATCAAGCCTTGCTGTAGTGTATAAGAACATTCTCTATAAGCCATTACTGCCCTCAGTATAGTCATTATAGACTAGTTCAAAACAATAAAAATTTACTTATTTAATGTTTTTTTAATACTTAAAATTAAGAAATTTCTAAATTTACTTTCTAAATTTTAGATTTTTTTGTACTTTTGTAACAGAATTTTAATAAAAATGTTAAAACGAATTTTTAGATTATATTATCAAAGTTCTTATAACATGACTAAGTGGGATAAATAATATTTTGAGCTTATGATTACTTCATATCAGTTTGTTAAATTTAGAGAAGACTCTTTTGTTGAATTTCATCGTTCATTAACTGAAATAAACACCGTTTCATGTTTTGATTTCGAAGATAGCGTTTTAGATTTTAAAACCAATGATTCTAATCGCTATAAATCCGACCATAGAGAAAAAGTTTTGAAGTTTTTAAATAAATTTAAAGTTAAAATTTTAAAAACTTGGCTAGGATTTAGAATTAATGAATACGGCACAAATCGATATTTCGATGATATTGAAGCAATAAGAAGTTTAGGAAACATAAAAATTCGTTGCATATTTTTATCTAATTGTTCGTCTGTTGAAGTTTTAAAAACATTTTTAGAATCAACAGAAGACATTCGCTACGATGAAGTTATTCCAATTATCGAAAGTAATGAGGCTTTTAATAATTTAGAAGAAATAATAAAGTTTAAAGACCCTAGATTTAAAAATATTGCATTTGGACATTGCGATTATAATTTAAGTTGTGATTTATTTCCATTTATTCATCAAGATAATCCAAAATATTGGTATTGGATTGAAAAATTTGCAACACTTTGCAAAAAAGAGAACATAGGCTTTATTAATTCTATTTATTTGAATGTAAATCATAATGACTATTTTACTTTGATGTTGAAAAATACAAGTAAATTTTTTGACAATTGGGGGCAAATAACTTTAACTACCGAACAAAGTAAAACCTGCTATAATTTTAAAAATGACCAAACAATAAATCTTCCCGAATTTAATTACATGAGAACAGATTCTGTAGAAGAATTTGCAGGTAAAATCATTACACTTTTCGAAAAATACAATCCCGAAGGTAAAGGTTATAGCGTAATGCCTGATACAAGAACTTTTATCAGTCCCCACGAATATGTTGCTGCAAAAAGATTTTTAAATAAATAATTTTCAAACTTATAAAAATGAAAAAAACTGCTTTAATATCTGGTGCTACATCTGGAATTGGAAAAGCCACAGCACTATTATTGTCTGAAAACGGATACAATTTAATTTTAACAGGAAGACGCAAACAAAGATTAGATGATTTAAAATCTGAAATCGAAGCAAAATCAAATGCAAAAGTATTTTGCCTAAATTTCGATATTCGCTCTAATGATGAAGTTTGCAAAGCTATTGACAGTTTACCCGAAGATTTTAAAAAAATTGATATATTAATAAATAACGCCGGTTTAGCAATGGGATTAAGCACTATTCAAACTGGTGATTTACAAGATTGGGAAACAATGATAGACACCAATATTAAAGGACTTTTGTATTTAACTTTAAAAGTTGCTCCTTTAATGATAGAGCAAAAATCTGGACATATTATTAACATTGGTTCTATTGCTGGCAAAGAAGTATATCCCAACGGAAATGTATATTGTGCAACAAAACACGCTGTTGATGCTTTAAGCAAAGCTATGCGTATAGATATGCTTCCATATAAAATAAAAGTTACACAAATAGCTCCTGGAATGGTGGATACAGAATTTTCAACTGTCCGTTTCCATGGCGATAAGGAAAGAGCAGATAAAGTATATGATGGACTCACACCATTGTACGCCGAAGATATTGCCGAAATTATTTTATTTGTAGCTAATCGACCAAAACACGTAAACATTAACGATATTTTGGTAACTCCACTTGCTCAGGCTTCGTCTGCAAATGTTGTAAGAAATTCGTAAAATATGCAAATTCAAGAAAATAAAAATTTACTTATTGAATTAGCAATTAAAGCAGGAAAAGAAACTTTAAAATATTTTAGAAAAAATTTTGATGTAAATCTAAAAGCAGACAATTCGCCTGTTACGATAGCAGATATTTCAGCAAACAAAATTATTATTGAAGGCTTAAAAAAAACTAATATCGCCATTATTAGCGAAGAGATAGAAAATTTAAGTTACCAAGACAGAAAAGATCTTAAAAAATTTTGGATAATTGACCCGTTAGACGGTACTAAGCAATTTGTAAAAGGCGAAGACGAATACACTATAAACATTGCTTTAGTTTGTGAAAACAAAGTAGTAGAAGGCGTTGTATTTGCTCCTGCTAAATCAGAATTATATTATGGAAATGTAAATTCTAATTCTGTAAAAATAAATACATTAACAAACAAAATTGAAAATATTACATTAGATCACAAGATCGAAATTCCAAAATTTGTTATAAGCAAATCACACTTGAACTCAAAAACTACAAGCTTTGTAAATACTTTTAAAGAAAAATTTCCAGAAAGCGAATGTAGAAATGTTGGAAGCTCATTAAAGTTATGTGCTGTTGCAAGCAATTCTGCAAACATTTATCTTCGAATAGGACAAATTAACGAATGGGATATTGCCGCTGGACATGCAGTATTAAAAGCTGCAGGTGGAAATATTTTCTCTTTTCAAACAGGCAAAGAAATTATTTATAATTCAGAAAGTCTTAAAACTCCTGATTTCTTTGCTATCAAAGATTTTAACTTTAAAAACGAGATTATTAATACTTATAAAAAACTTAGTTAAGAAAATATTTTATAAGGTTTTGCAAAAAATATTTGTCTATTAAAAAATAAAACATTATTTTTATAAAATATTGTTTTTCTTATGATAAAGAGGATTTTTCATAGAATATTTTTAACTTGTTTTTTTGTTGCTGTTTTCTGCTCAGCATTTTCACAATTAAATTATGTAGAAAACAAAGGACAATGGAACGAGAAAGTTTTATATAAACTTAGATTAAACGAAGCTGCTCTTTTTCTTGAAGAAAATTGTGTAACTTGGGCTTTAACCGACCCACATAGTATGGCTCATTCTCACGCTCATCATGGTTGCGAAGAACACAACAACAATTTATTAAAAGATGCACACGCTTATAAAGTACATTTTGTAGGAGCAAATAAAAATCCGCAAATTCAAGCTCAAAACCCACAATTAGATTATGTAAATTACTTTATTGGTAATAATCCCAAAAACTGGGCTTCAAATGTAAAACTATACGAAAAAGTCTTATACACAGACATTTATAATCAAATTGATTTATTGTACTATACTCATGAAAAAGGGATTAAATATGACTTCATCGTAAAGCCTTCTGGAAATTACAAAGACATAATATTAGAATATGAAGGTGTTGATAATATCAAGATTAAAGACAATCAATTGGTAGTTACAACAAGTGTAAATGAAGTCATTGAGTTACAGCCTTTTGCTTATCAAATTTTCGATGGCGAAAAAATACCTATTCGTTGTAATTACAAATTAAAGAAAAATAAACTTAGTTTCTCTTTTCCTAATGGTTTTGATAATTCTCGTGATTTAATAATTGATCCATCTTTAGTTTTTTCAACATATACAGGTTCTACAGGTGATAATTGGGGATTTACCGCAACTTGGGACTATAACGACAATGTTTATTCTGGCGGGATTGTTTTTGACATAGGCTATCCAACAAGTACAGGTGCATATCAAATAAATTTTGCAGGTGGTACAGCACCAATTGCTGGTAGTTCTTTTTATGCAAATGGTTGTGATGTTGGAATTATTAAATATAATGCAAATGGAACTCAACGCCTTTATGCAACTTATCTTGGTGGGTCTAATGGACAAGAAATGCCTCACAGTCTGATTGTTACTGAAGAAAATGAACTCGTAATTATGGGAACTACTGGTGCCGATGATTTTCCTGTGAGTACAAATGCTTTTCAGACCACATTCGCAGGAGGCGACAGTGTAGTTTATGATAATGTTATTGGCTTTAATAATGGAGTTGATATTTTCGTTACAAAACTTAGCGAAGATGGAACTCAATTACTTGCTAGCACTTACGTAGGTGGCAGTGGTAATGATGGATTAAATTTTAAACCACACATGGCAATACACTATGTGTTAATGCACGGAAACGACTCGCTTTATTATAATTATGCTGACGGAGCAAGAGGCGAAGTTATTGTTGATGGTAAAAATAATGTCTATGTAGGCACAAATACTTTCTCAACAGACTTTCCTAGCGGAATAAATCCTGGATATCAGACTACAAGCGGTGGAAAACAAGATGGAATTGTTTTTAAACTCAATCCAGATTTAAGTCAATTGATTTGGAGTTCATATTTGGGTGGAAACGAAGATGACGCTATTTTTAGTATGGATTTAAGTCCTAACGAAGATGTTTTAGTTACAGGTGCTACTGTTTCACATAATTTCCCTGTTACTAGTGGTGCTTATAACACTTCCCATAATGGCGGTTCAACCGATGCTTTTGTTTCAAAATTAAACAATATGGGAAATACGCTCTTAGCTTCATCATATTTTGGCTCTTCTGCTTTTGACAATGCTTATTTTGTAAGGTCTGATAAATTTGGACATATTTTTATTACTGGGCTCACAAAAGCTCCTGCAAATGCTCTAGTTTATAATGCTACATATAATCACCCAAATAGTGGACAATTTATAAGCAAATTTAATTCAAATTTAAGTTCTTTGGTTTGGTCAACTCGCTTTGGAACAGATAATGGACGACCAAATATTTCAATTACAGCTTTTGCGGTTGATATTTGCAACCGTATTTATTTAACTGGCTGTGGCAGAGAATGGGTTTCTTCGCCTTATAATGCTCAATGGGATACGTTTGCTTGGGAAGATGATTATGGAACTAAAGGAATGGAAATAACTGCTGATGCTATCCAAACCGAAACAGATGGACAAGATTTTTATGTTATGGTTTTAAGCGAAGACGCTTCGGAATTAGAATATGCAAGCTTTTTTGGCGAATTGCATTATGATGGATGTTCGTATTCTGGACACGACCATGTTGACGGTGGCACAAGTCGTTTTGATAAAAAAGGACATATTATTCAATCCGTATGCTCAAGTTGTGGTGCTTGCCAACAATTTCCAACGGCACCTAATCCCGGAGTTTGGTCTTCTACAAATAATTCTTCAAATTGTAATAACGCAGTTTTTAAAATAAGAATTATAGAAAACTTAGCTGACGCAAGCTTCGATCCTGTTCCTGCTGGCTGTGCTCCTTATACTGTAAATTTTCAAAACACTTCGCAAGGAACTAGTTTTTTATGGGATTTTGGAGACGGTTCGCCAACAAGCACTGCTCTAAATCCAAATCACACTTATACAGTTGGAGGAGAATATACTGTAACTTTAATTGTTGGAGACCCATTAAGTTGCAACTTTTACGACACTATACAAAGAACATTTTCTGTAATAGAACCTGGGCTTTCTACTTTGCCTGATTTAGAAATTTGTCCCGGACAAAGTATTGTTATTGGTCCTGAGGGAAATTATCCAGCAGGAACCACTTTTTCATGGGTTCAAGGCTCTAATTTGAATAATACAACAATTAAAAATCCAGTAGCAACACCAACTGAAACAACAGAGTATATATTGATAGCAACAGGAATTTGCGTTGATTCTTTAATACAAACTGTTTCTATTTATGAACCCGATATTGATTTATACGCATCTGCAGATACAACAATTTGTCCAGGAGGAACTGCTCATTTACATGCCACATCAACTGGAGACGTAGATAGCTGGGCGTGGTCAACAAGTACAAGTTTTAACTCAATTTTATCAAATTCACAAAATCTAACCGTAAGCCCAAGTCAAAACACAACCTACTACGTTAGAGTCAAAGAAGATGTTTGCAATACTTTTTTAATAGAAAGTGTAAATGTTAACGTTCATCAATTCAATTATTCTATTGTTCCTGATCAGATTTTATGTCCTGGCGATGAAACTCACTTAACAATAACAAACAATAAACCATCTGATATTTTAACTTATAGCTGGCAACCAAGTTCTACAATTATTAGTGGAGCAAATACAAACTCGCCTTTAGTTAAGCCAACTACACCAACTACATACACTGTTACAATCACAAATCAAATGGGTTGTACTACAACAAACTCTGTTTATGTTGACATTAACAATATTTCTTGGTCTTCTCCAGACTTAACTCACAATCCTTGCTTTGGAAATTGTCTTGGAACAGCGACAGTTTCAGCTAATGGAATTGCTCCTTATTCTTACGCATGGAGTGGAAATCCAAGTCAAAATGAAACTGCTTCAAATTTATGTGCAGGAACTTATACAGTTACTGTTACTGATGGAAACAATTGTACTTCTGAAACTTCTGTTACTATAAACCAACCTCCACAACTTTTAGCAAGTTTTACTAGTGTCCAACACCCCGTTTGCGATGGAATTGGTTATGGTTCTGCAACAGTATATCCAACAGGAGGCACAACTCCATACACATATTCTTGGTCGAATGGAGGCGGAAGTAATGCAACTAACAACACTTGTTTTACAGGACAAAATTATGTTACAATAACAGATAATAATGGTTGCCAAAGAGTTGATTCTGTTTTTATGACTTCTCCTTCAGATTTAACTTCAAGTTTAAGTAATGTTGTTCATATTTCATGCTATGGATTTTGCGATGGAGAAATTCACGCCAGCGTTAGTTTGGGAACTCCACCCTATTCGTATTTATGGTCAAATGATTCTACGAGTACTTCCATTACTGAACTTTGCCAAGGAGTTTATACATTAACAGTAATTGATGCCAACAATTGTGTAACTCATCAATATCAATACATATATGAACCTCCAGAGTTACTGGTAACAACACAAATAAGCGAAGAAATAAAATGCTTTGGTGAAACTGGTTCTGTCTCAGCTTCTGCAATTGGTGGCACATATCCTTATTCATACAACTGGAGCCAAGGAAGTACACAAACATCTTTAGATAATGTTTCTGCAGGAATTTATCAAGTTACTGTTTTAGATTATAATAATTGTAAAACTGTTAGTGAAATTGAATTAACTCAACCACCTTTATTAGAAATGAATAATATCGTAACAAATATGCTGTGTACAGGTGTTTGTAATGGCAGTATTCATACAGAATTGATTGGAGGCACGCCACCTTACTATTATTCGTGGTCAAATGGTTCGCAAAAAGCAAATATTGAAAACTTATGCGAAGATGAGTATGAACTAACTATAAAAGATAAAAACAATTGTTCATTAACTAGGAATTTCACAATAATAAACCAAGATTATATTCCTGATTTATCTGTTGCTGCAAGTGATACAATTATTTATCGCGGACAATCTGTAAATTTACTTGCACTTTCATCAAGTTCAGGGTATTATTTATGGGATTATTCAAAATTTTTATCTAATATAGAAATTTCTAATCCTATTGCTACACCTGATGATACAACAATGTTTTATGTTAAATTTACCGATTTGCATGGTTGTAGGATTAGAGATTCTATAAAAATTTATGTGAAAGAAGTTATTTGTGGCGATCCTTATATTTACGTTCCAAATGCGTTTACTCCAAATAACGATGGCAAAAACGACTATTTCAAACCTTACTACCCATATGGTTTAGTTACAGAAGTGTTTTTTGTAGTTTATGATCGTTGGGGAAATATTGTTTTCCAAACAGACGAAATATGGACAAAAGGTTGGGACGGAACATATAGAGGAGAAAAACTAACAAGCGATGTATATGTTTACTTTTTACGCGCTCGCTGTTTGAATGGCGAAGAATATTCTCATAAAGGAAATGTTACATTATTGAGATAAATTATTTTGCTAAACTTTTTCCTGTATAAGTTCCCGAAAGTTTCAAGTCTTCTGGTGTTCCTTCAAAAACTATTTCACCACCTTTATCGCCACCCTCTGGACCTAAATCAATTATCCAATCTGCAAACCTAATTACTTCTGGATTATGTTCCACAATAATAAGAGTATGTCCTTTGGCTCGCATTTTTTCAAAAGCTAATAAAAGTTTCCCAATATCATAAAAATGAAGCCCAGTAGTTGGTTCGTCAAAAACAAAAATTGTTGGATTTGCTTTTTCCATACTCAAATAACTTGCAAGTTTTATTCTTTGACTTTCGCCACCACTCAAAGTATTAGAAGATTGTCCAAGTTTTACATATCCCAAACCAACATCTAAATAATTTTGTAATAAACTTGCAATTTTCTTTTCTGTAGCTTTATTTTCCGAGCCAAAAAACTCAACAGCTTCACTAATAGGCATTTCTAAAATATCATAAATATTTTTGCCCTTATATTTTACTTCTAAAATATCTTCTTTAAATTTTTTGCCATTACATGCATCGCAGACTAAATGAACATCAGCCATAAACTGCATTCCGACAGTAATTTCGCCTTCACCAAGACAAGTTTCGCAACGTCCACCAGCAACATTAAAAGAAAAGTGAGAAGCTTTATATCCATTTGCTTTAGCATGACGTTGTTCTGCAAAAAGTTTGCGAATTTCATTATAAGCTTTTATGTAAGTTGCTGGATTTGAACGCGATGACTTTCCAATAGGATTTTGGTCAACATATTCTATATCGCTACAAAGTTTGTAATCGCCAGCAAGACTTTCATGCTCTCCAGTTCTATCAGCAAAATGTCCCAATTGTTTTTTCAAAGCTGGATATAAAATTCCTTTTACTAAACTTGATTTTCCAGAACCGCTTACACCAGTTACGACAGTAATTACACCAAGAGGAAATTTGACGTTAATATTTTTTAAATTATTATGTCTGGCTCCAATAATTTCAATATAATTTCTCCACTGACTAGGTTTTTCGCGAATTGGATTTTTTAATTCTCCTTTTAAATACTTGGCAGTAAGCGTATTACTTGACTGCAACATTTTTTTCACATCTCCAGCAAAAACCACTTCACCCCCATTTTCGCCAGCATAAGGACCAATGTCGATAATATAATCAGCAGCTCTAATTATTTCTTCATCATGTTCAACAACAACAACTGTATTTCCTCTGTCGCGTAAATTTTTTAAAACTTTTATTAATCTTTGTGTATCCCGCGAATGAAGACCAATACTTGGTTCGTCTAAAACATAAAGCGATCCTACCAAACCAGAACCAAAAATTGTAGCTAAATTAATTCTTTGCGATTCACCACCCGAAAGAGTTGAAGAAAGACGATTTAATGTTAAATACGGCAATCCCACATCAAGCACAGAATCTATTCTTAAAGTAATTTCTTCAAGTAAGCGTGAAGCTGTTTCCTTTTCTACTTTTGAGAGTTTTAAATTTTTGAAAAAAACTTTTAATTCTTCAAAACTCATATCTATAAGGTCGCCAATGGAATGATTATTTATTTTTACATAAAAAGCTTCTTTTTTAAGCCTTTTGCCTTTACATTCTGTACAGTTAGTTTTCCCTCTAAATCTGGAAATCATAACCCTATATTGTATCTTATGCTTTTGAGATTCCAAAAAACTAAAAAAATCATTTATTCCATAAACCGCATCATTCCCATTCCATAAAAAATCTTTTTCTTTTTCGCTCAATTGATAATATGGACGATGAATTGGAAAATTAAATTTGCCAGCCCGTAAAATAAATTCTTTTTTCCATTGTTGCATCACATCGCCTTTCCAACAAGCAACAGCTCCTTCGTAAACCGACAAAGTTTTGTTAGGAATAACTAAATCTTCATCAATACCAAGAATTTTACCAAAGCCTTCGCAAAGCGGACATGCACCAAGAGGATTGTTAAAACTAAATAAATGCTCGTGAGGAATTTCAAATTTAATTCCATCAGCTTCAAAATGATTAGAAAATTTTGAAACTTTATTTTTGTCTTCACCTAAAATAATTACTTTACATTCATAATTTCCCTCAAAAAAAGCAGTTTGAACAGAATCAGCAATTCTTGCATACAAATCATCATTTTTACGAATAACTAAACGGTCAATTATAATATCTATTTCTTTAGAAATTCCTTTGCAATTTTCATTTAATACATCTTCAGTTTTGACAAGTTTATCGTTGCAGTAAACTCTTGCATAACCTTGTTTTTCGAGCAATGCAAGTTGTTCTGTCTTACTCATTTCTGAATTAAATTTGTAAGTAAAACTAATCAAAACTCTAGTTCCATCTTCTTGATTAACAATAAACTCGACAACATCTGCAACATTGTGCTTTTTCACTTCTTTCCCCGAAATTGGCGAAATGGTTTTTCCTATTCTTGCAAATAAAAGTTTTAAATATTCATAAATTTCTGTGCTTGTTCCAACAGTAGAGCGAGGATTTCGTGTATTTACTTTTTGTTGAATTGCAATAGCTGGCGGAATTCCATCAATAAAATCAACTTCAGGCTTGTTCATTCTACCTAAAAACTGGCGAGCATAAGATGATAAACTTTCAACATAGCGTCTTTGCCCTTCTGCAAAAATTGTATCAAAAGCTAAAGACGACTTACCAGAACCAGATAAACCTGTTATCACAACCAATTTATCGTGTGGTATTTCCACATCAATATTTTTTAAGTTATTGACTCTTACGCCTCTAAGTGATATTTTATTTGTGTTTTGCATCAAAAAAATTTAAGTCCAAAGAACGGAAAAATTAAGGAATTTTAAAAATGTTTATTAGCCTCTTTTCATTCTATTTTCAAAACAAAAGCTCCCTGTTCTCTAATATCAAATAATTTATAATTTAAGTCTTTATTTTCGGCTATCCATTTTTCTGTTTTATTTTTATAATTTGATGCGTCAATTATAATTTCATCGAAATTAAAAAATTCAGCAATTTCAGATAATTTTATTTCTGGATTATTTGATAATACAATATAATCAGTATCTAACTTTTTAAATTCCTCATCGGATTTCAACATTTTAAAATTATCGTTCAAGACATAAATTCTTAAACCTGAAAAATATATAAAGTTATTTTTATAGAAAATTTCTGAATCTGAAATTGAAAGCAGATTTGTTAAAAATAAATTACTCTTGGAGCTTATATCAACATACTTTTGATGTTCCAAACCTTTTTTCAACCAATTATTTTTGGCAGTATATTCAATATTTTGTTCAAGTTCATCGTCTAAGGAAGCAAAAACTATATTTTTCTTAGCATTTACAATATTTATAACTGTGTTTTTATTCATATTATAAACGATAAAATATTTTTGCTTAGAACTTTCTATATCTTTAAACAAGCCAATTGTAAGAAAAATTATTATAAAACTTATAGCACAAACCAAATGTCGATATAGCTTAGTTTGGAAGAAAAACAGAAAAACAAAAATTATAATTAAATACAGCAAAATTAATTGAGGTAAATTTATATAAATATCATTTGTTACCGAAAATGGCAGACTTTCTATGCCCAAAGCACAATAATTCATTGCTTTTATGACATAGACTAAAATTTTTGCAATAAAAGCAGACAAAAACGGAATAAATGACACAGCAAAAAGTGTAATAATCAACCAAATAGCAATGGTTGAAATTGGAATAAGTAAATAATTTGTTATTAAAAAATAATTTGAAAATTGATGAAAATAATACATTCCTAAAGGTGCTGTAACTATTTGAGCAGCAAGCGATACTGCCGTCATAGACCAAATGCTATCAATTATTTTATTTTTAGGTTTAAATATTTCGTAAATAGGTTTGTAAAGCAAAATTATTCCTATTACCGCTATATATGAAAGTTGAAATCCTAGATTGAGTAAATTGTATGGATTTATTAAAAGCAAAATAAATGCAGAAGCAGCAATTGCATTTAATGAAGATGATTTATGCTTTTGTATATTTCCTAACGCAGCTACCGAGAACATAAGTGCAGCACGCGAAACCGAAGGCGACAAGCCTGTTAAAAAAGCATAAGCCCAAACTAATATTATTGATAAAAATATTTTAGGAATACGTAATTTTTTAGATTTTAAAAAAGATAAAAGAAAAGTTATTACTCCGTAAACAATCCCAACATGCATACCTGAAACTGCCAAAATATGCATTGCTCCCGACGAAGAATAAGCATGACGCAATTCATCACTCAAACTATCTTGATAGCCTAAAGCAAGAGCTGAAACCACAGCCAATTCATCATCGTGTAAATTATTTGCTTTTAATAAATCTATTAGCTTAGTTCTAAATCTTGAAAACCTATATTGAAGTTTTATATTTTTGTTTTCTTTTAAGATTTTCCATTCAGAACTGCTTAAATAATCTGTACTTAGAATTAAGCTATAGCTCAAATATTTTTTATAATCAAATTCTTCGGGATTGCCTTTATTTCCAATTTCTTGCAAATCAGGACTAAAAATCAATTTATCTCCAACTTTCAAACTATTTACATCTTCATTATTTTCAATGTATAAAATTGTACTTCCATTTGTTTCTAACCATTGGTCTTGACTTTTCAATGCAATTATATTTAGCTCAACTTTTGTTGAAGCTTCCATAATTTTTGGCTCTTTATTAATTACGCCAATTAAATTGCCTTGTTTATTTGAACTTAAATTTTCAACTGCTTTTTCATTAAGCGATTGAGTTAGAAACATTCCCGAAGATATGAAAATCAAATTTATAAGAACTCCATTTATCCAAATTCTTGAAAATTTTCTTTCCATCAATGCAAATACTACAAAAGCAAGTGTAGATACAACAAAAATTGACAAGCTAATAACTGAAGAAAAAGTAAAATTTATACTTATTATAATACCTATGATAAAAGGGATTACAATCCTTATAAATGGATTTTTACGAAGGTTTGTTATCAATATGTCGTACATAGCTTGAGCCTACATCGACTGTTGAAACATTTTTATCAATTCCTCATCATCAATTCCTAAAAAAGATATAGCGGCTTCAGCATCTTGAGCTAAAGAATGTTCGGGATATTGTTCAACTACAATAGAATAATATTTTTCTGCATCTTCAAAATTCTTTAAATAGTTTTCCAAAATAAAAGCTTTTAAAAAAAGAGTGGCTACATATTTATCATAGTTTTTATAATTATTTTCAATTTCAGTAAGATAATCAATTGAATTTTTAGCTTTGTTAATATTCATACTAATTTCAGCAGCTTTAAAAAGGTATTCAGGAGCCAAGCTATCTTGAGGAAATTCATTAGCATATGCTAAATACATAGTTATCAACTCATTAGCCAAATCAAGATTAAGGCTGTCAGAACTATATGTTTCCTTTTCTTTTTCTACAATTTGACTTTTTAAATCTTCATTTTTTGTATCAGATTCTGTCTTTGAACCACAAGAAAACAATGAACCAACAATAATTATCAGAATAAAAAAACATTTAATTTTCATAATATTTAGTTTTAATTAAGCGATTTTTACTTTATATGAAACTCCTACCTTGCCTTTAGCAATATTATTTAATCTTTTTTGTAGCATTTTTCGGCGTATTGGGGAAATTCTATCAGTAAACACAATTCCTTGAAGATGGTCAAATTCATGTTGTACCACAATAGCTTTATGTCCGTCAAGAGTTTCAGTTACTTTTTCGAAATTTTCATTAAAATATTCAACATTCAAACTTTCACATCTATTTACATTTTCATAAATACTGGGAATGCTTAAACAGCCTTCTTCTACTGTTACTTTTTGCTCGGAATTACATGTTATTTTTGGATTTATAAACACACGTATAAAGTCTTGAAGCTCAGGTCTATCTTTTGCTAAAACTCTTGCATCAACTACTACAAGGTTGATATTTTCTCCAATTTGTGGTGCAGCCAAACCTATACCTTCGGCTTTGTACATTGTTTCAAACATGTTTTCAATAAGTTGTTTTAAATCAGGATAATCTTGAGAAATATCAACTGATTTTTTCCTTAAAACTGGATGTCCGTATAAATATATTGGTAATATCATTTCTTTTTATAATTTTCTGAATCTAAATATGATTGCAATATAATTGCAGCACTAATTTTATCTATTATTGATTTTTCTTGTCTTTGTTGTTTTTTACTTCCTGCATCTATCATTGTTTGAAAAGCCATTTTTGATGTAAATCTTTCGTCAACTTCAATAAATTCATATTCTTTAAAAACTTTTTTTAGTCTATTTAAAACAGGTACAATATATTTAACCGCTTCAGATGGTTGATTGTTTAATTGTTTTGGCATTCCTACAATAATTTTTTCAACTTCGTTTTCAGCGAAATATTTTTTTAAAAACTCTTCTAACTTGTGTGTTTCTACAGTTTCTAATGCAGATGAAATTATTCTAGCGGTATCGGTAACAGCAATACCAGTTCGCTTTCGTCCAATATCTAATGCTAGGTATCTTTTCATAATTATTGGCAAATTTAACATGAAATTTAAAAATAAACAACCAAATGTGAAAAAAACCGTCATATTTTAGTGGCATTTATAAAACATTTTGTAACTTTACAATTTATATAAAATATATATTATGAAAAAAATTGCATTATTAACTTTATTTTCATTCTTTAGTTTGTCTTTTTTATTTTCACAAACAAGTCCAATTATTACTCAAAGTGGAATACCTGTTACAACATTAATTCAAGACACTTTGATAAATGGTTGCGTTCAAGCTTCTAATGTAACAGCAAATAATGGTGCTTATGGATATTTTAGAAATCCTAATAATCAGTATTTTCCTTTTAAGTCAGGGATTGTAATGTCAACAGGCGCAATATCAGCCGCTGCAGGTCCTAACACATCTACTTCATCTACAGGTTCATCGCCAGGCTCTGGTTCCGACCCTGATTTAGCTGCTTTGGTTTCTGGAGCAAACATAAACGATGCTTGCGTAATTGAATTTGACTTTATTCCAGCAAGTGATTCTATTGTATTTAATTATATTTTTGGTTCAGAAGAGTTTCCTGAGTATGCAAATTCCTCTTTTAATGACGTATTTGGGTTTTTCTTATCAGGTCCTGGCATAAATGGTCCTTACACAAATAATGCAATTAACATTGCTCTTTTGCCTAATAATATGCCAGTTACTATAAATAATGTACATAATTATAATTATTATTATGCATCACCTAATTCAGGACAAACATCGCCTGGTTCATACTATGGTGCGGTTCAGTTTGACGGCAACACTATTGTGCTTACCGCTAGAGCAGAAGTACAAGCTTGTCAAACTTACCATATTAAATTAGCTATAGGCGACCGTGACGACTCTAAGTATGACTCTGGTGTATTTTTAGAAGCTGGAAGTTTTATCTCCGGTGGTGCTGTATCGGTTGCTAATACTGCTCAACATGGAGACGAAAATGACTTATGGGAAGGTTGTACAAATTATTATGTTATTTCTAGAGCAGAGGGAGTTGCAGTTGACCAAGATTTAACTATTGAGATGGCAATAGACCCATCAAGTACTGCTACCGAAGGTGTTGATTTTACTCCATTTCCAGAATCTATTACAATTCCTGCTGGAGAAATGACAGATACTATTTATTATTCAGCTTTTAATGATGGAATTGAAGAAGGAACAGAATCAATTATTATTGCTTTTTTCACATCTTGTCCTTGTGGAAACCAATCTATGGCAATTTATGACACAATTTGGATATACGATGCAGAATTTATAAAAGGAGGAATTCAAGATATTGAAACTGCTTTTTATTGCGGAGAAGAAGCTCCAACCACTATAACTTTAGTTGGCGAATGTAATAGAGATCCATTCATCGATTATCATTGGAGTACAGGAGAAAATACAAATTCTATTACTATATACCCACAGCTTGGAAGCACAACCTATTACCTTACAATGCTTGATGAATGTGATAATGAGGTACTTGACTCAATTACAATTCTAGTAAACGGACTAACTCTATCCAACGCAAACATTATCAACCCGAGTTGCCACAATGCTTGCGATGGAATAATTGAATTAGTTGTCGATGGTGAAGATGGTCCTTTCACATATAAATATGCTCGAGAACCTTATCATTTCTTCCCAGATTCAATCCATACTACAACAAATCCTGTACTATCTGGATTGTGCCCCGGCAATTATAGAATAGAAGTGAAAGATATGATTGGTTGCTTTAAACGCTATCAAATTGAATTACCAAATCCTCCGCCTGTTGATTTAGCACTAGGAATTGCAGAAGATGATGTAAAATCATGCGAAACTCTTGAAAGCGTTACCTTTACAGCTGTATCTAACCAACCTAACCCAATGTTCACATGGAGTACTGGAGCAACAACTCCTTCAATAACTGTAACGCCTCAAGTCGGAGAAACTACTTATTGGGTAAAAATCTTTGATGGCTGTGGTGAATATAAATATGACGAAGTAAAAGTACAATATTCTCAAATAGAAATAAGCTCTCAAACACTTGATGACACTGGCGAATGCAACGGCATAGCTACTGCTTTTGCTAATGGTGGAGTATATCCATATACTTTTTATTGGGAAAGTCCTATTGGAAATTTTGGCGAAACTCAAATTGGCTTATGCGAAGGATGGTATCAAGTTAAAGTTACTGATGCTATCGGCTGTAGCAAAATTGGAGTTGTAAATATTGCATTGGATACTGGCAATTATGTTCCACAAACATTTTATGATGACATCTTTACTGTATTCCCAAATCCTACAACAAATGAATTTACTATTGATTATAAAAAGGACGATTTCAATGATATTTCTATAAATATTACTGACATAAAAGGAAGTCTGATTTTAGAATCAAAGATGACATCTAATAAATCTGTAATAAAAAATCTTAAAGCAGGTATTTATTTTGTAAATCTTAGAGATAAAAATGGCATTATTGCTGTTCAAAGGGTTGTTGTTACAAAATAATCAGTAATTAGTATAATAGCACAAAAAAGGTCTTTAATAACATATAATTGAAGACCTTTTTCGTTTTTTTATCCAAAAATAATTGTTATTTTTGAAAAAAACGTTAATAGAAAATGGCAAAAGAAATAAAATTTAGTCTTTTATACAGAGACATGTGGCAATCGAGTGGCAAATATGTTCCACGCGTAGATCAATTAAAAAAAATAGCACCTGTAATTATTGAAATGGGTTGTTTCGACAGAATAGAAACCAATGGAGGTGCTTTTGAACAAGTTAATTTACTTTATGGTGAAAATCCTAACCAAGCGGTTAGAGAATGGACAGCTCCATTTAACAAAGCTGGAATTCAAACTCATATGTTAGAGCGAGCTTTAAATGGTTTAAGAATGTTCCCAGTACCTGCTGATGTTCGCCGTTTAATGTACAAAGTTAAAAAAGCACAAGGAGTTGATATCTGTCGTTCGTTTTGTGGTTTAAACGACCATAGAAATCTTGAACTATCTGTAAAATATGCAAAAGAAGCTGGCATGATTTCTCAAGCTGCATTAAGTATTACTCATTCTAAAATCCATACTGTTGAATATTATATGGAAATAGTAGAAAAATTAGTAGAATACGGTGCAGAGGAGATTTGCTTAAAAGACATGGCTGGCATAGGGCGTCCAGTAACTTTAGGTCGTTTAGTTAGCGAAATTAAAGCTTCTTTTCCAAATGTAATTGTTCAATATCATGGTCATTCTGGTCCAGGATTTTCTGTAGCTTCAATGTTAGAAGTTGCCAAAGCTGGTGCTGACTATATTGATGTTGCTATGGAACCACTTTCTTGGGGAACTTCTCACCCTGATGTGATAACTATCCAAGAAATGCTTAAAGATGCTGGATTTAAAGTTCCAAACATAAATATGAACGCTTATATGAAGGCAAGAAGTTTAACTCAAGAATTTATTGACGAATGGCTTGGTTTATGGATAAATCCAAAAAATAGAGAAATGACAGCTCTACTTATTGGTTCGGGCTTGCCTGGCGGAATGATGGGCTCTATGATGGCAGACTTAAAAGATGTTCATACTGGAATAAATGCACAATTAAAAGCTCAAGGTAAAAAAGAATTAACAACCGATGAAGTTTTGGTTATGCTATTTGACGAAGTTCAATATGTTTGGCCCAAATTAGGATACCCACCTTTAGTAACTCCATTTAGTCAATATGTGAAAAACATTTCTTTGATGAATGTAATGCTCATGCTTCAAGGTAAAAATAGATTTGAAATGATTGACAAAAACGCTTGGGATATGATTCAAGGCAAAGCAGGTATTTTACCAGGACCTCTTGCTCCAGAAATTATCGAAATTGCAAAAGCTCAAGGTAAAGAGTTCTACACAGGCGTACCTCAAGAAGCATATCCAGATGAGTTAGATAAATATCGTGAAGAAATGATAGAAAATGGCTGGGATTTAGGACAAGATGATGAAGAACTTTTCGAATTTGCAATGCACGAGCGTCAATATCGCGATTATAAATCAGGTTTAGCAAAAGAAAGATTTGAAGAAGAACTAAATTCTTTAAAATATAAAAAAGCTGAAAACAAATCAATAACTCCTGATGCTACAAAGGTTGAAAAGAATTTAGTAGAAATAAAATCTCCTGATAAAGGTAAAGTTTATTACGATTTGAGCGTTGAACTTGACAGAGAAATTATTAAACCTAACGATACTATTACTAAAGGGAAACGCTTGTTCTACCTAGAGTCTAACACTCATTATCAAGAAATTCTGGCAGATTTTAATGGAAAATTAGCTTCTGTTTTGATTAAACAAGGTGATCTTGTTGATAAAGATGATGTGATTGCTCTTGTAGAAATAAATTGATTAAACTGTTTTTTTATCAATTAAAATGTGAAAATTGTACGCTCATTTCGACTACGCTCATTTCGACTACGCTCAATGGGCGTACAATTTTTAAATAAATTCTGTGCAAATAAATTTTACAAATATTTTTCCTTCCTATGAGCTAATTGATTGTGGCAATGGTAAGAAATTAGAACGCTTTGGAAATATTGTTTTAATTCGACCAGAAATAACTGCATCAAACAAGCCTCATCTCACTTATAAAGATTGGAAAGATATGGCAAATGCAGAATTTATTGAAACTTCAAAAAACTCAGGTTATTGGAATATTTTTAAAGATTTTGAAAAACCGTGGTATATTGAATATAAAGATGAACAAATATACATTAAGGCTTGCTTAAACCTAACTCAATCAAAACATATTGGCATTTTTCCCGAACAAGTTTTAAATTGGAATTTTATAAAATCTATTTCTAAAAATTACCAAAATATAAAATTCCTAAATCTTTTTGGATATACAGGTTTAACGAGTGTTGCCGCTGCTCCATTTTCTAAAACCATTACTCATATAGATTCTATCAAAAAAGTTGTGGACTGGACAAAACTTAATGCTAAAAATTCGGGCTTTGACAATATAAGAGCCATTTGCGAAGACGCTCCAAAGTTTGTAGAAAGAGAAATTAAAAGAAAAAATAAATACAACGCAGTAATTCTCGACCCGCCACCAATAGGTGTAGGTGCAAATAATGAAAAATGGATATTAAACAAAATGTTGGATAAACTTCTTAAAAACATTTCAATTCTCTTAGAAGAAAAATCTTTTGTAATAATGAATTCCTACAGTCATAGCCTTAGCGAAAATGCCATAAATACAATGATTGAAGAAAATTTTCCAAATCATAAGACAACATTAAACGAAAAAATTTTTGGTCTTTCAAAATATGGAAACACTATAGACCATGGAATTTTTATTCATCTAGAAAGTTAAATCCACAATACAATATTACTGATTTTCTTGTTTTTCGTTTGTAAATCTTTCAAACTTGCAATTTTTATCTATCATATACCTATAAGTTATATGAGTTTTTGCAAGATGAGAATTTCCAAGGTATCTGTATATTCTATTTACAGCTTGGTTGTAATCGCCTACCCATGACATTTCCAATTCTGTTACTCCAGCTTCTCGTAAACCGCCAAGCATTTTTACATACAAAGCATGAGTTACTCCAATTCTTTGATAATCGGGATGTACGCCAAAAACAATTACTCTAGCTCGTTTAACCTTTTTTATTTTTGACACTAATTTCAATGAATTAAATAAATTTAGTTTTCCTTTAAAAGGTTTAATAACTTGATTTAAGTCTGGCAAACAAACTTCCATTCCTATTGGGCGTCCATCTTTATAAACAAACCACACAAGTTTAGGATTTACAATAGGTTTCATTGCCTTAAACATTTTCTCAAATTCTTTTCTTTCAACCTTAGTATGATCTGCATGAAAATATGACCACACTTCATTAAAAACAGTAGTTACATCATCAACAAATTTATCGGTTTGTTTAAAATCTAAATGTTTAAAATCAAAGTCGCCAGAATCTATAACCCTTTGTGCAAAATCAATATGTCGTTGAGGAAAAGGTTTTTGTAAATCAATATGATAAGAATATTGCTCGAAATAATTTTGGAAGCCATAATTTTCGAAAAGTTCCTTATAATACTCTTTATTATATGGCATTCCATAAGCTTGTGGTATAAATCCATCAACCAATACTCCCCAGTGATTAAAATTTTCGCCAGGAACAGTATTAGCGTCAACTGCTTGCATATTTTCTGCTTTTAACCAATCAACAGCTACATTAAAAAGCATATTTGCTGCTTCTTGAGAATTAATACAATCAAAAAAACCTATTCCTCCTGCTTTAATCTCGTTAGCTTTAGGTTTTTTTACTGGTAAAAATGCAGAAATTCTGCCTACTGGGATTTTGTTTTCATACAAAACCCATAATTGAAAATTACATTTTTTTTCTCGTGGCTTATTTCCTGAATAAAAAAAACCAAGTACATCTCCATTCAAAGGAGCAACCCAATTTTCATCATTTTCATAAATATTTAAAGCCGCTTGAAAAAAATCTTTTTCATTTTTTTCTGTAACAATAGCAATCTCAAACATTATCTTTTATTCAAATAGCTTAAAAGTCTTAAAACTTCTAAATACAACCAAACTAAAGTAACCATTAAACCAAATGCTGCAAACCATTCTGCTTCTTTAGGTGCTCCTCTTTCACAAGATTCTTGAATAAAATTAAAATCCAAAATTAAATTTAATGCAGCAATAATAATTATAAATATACTAATTCCAATTCCTATTGGACCGCCAGAGTGTAAATAAGGAATTTGTATTCCAAAAAATCCTAAAATGAAAGAAACTAAGTAAACAAGAGCTATGCCACCTGTGGCAATAATTATTCCAGAGCGAAACTTATTTGTAACTTTTATAATTCCCGATCTAAATAATACTAACATTACTGCCATTATTCCAAAAGTGATAAGCACAGCTTGCAAAACTATTCCTGAATAAAGTGAGCTATACACCATAGAAATAGAGCCTAAGACAAACCCTTGAGCTAGAGCATAAAGCGGTGCTGTAAACTTAGCGTATTTTTTAGCAAAAATTGTAACCATTGCAAGAATAAATCCTACAATTGCTCCTCCCCACATTAAAGGAGACAAAAGTTCAAGGTCGTAAGTAGCTAATTTCCAAGAAAAACTAGCAGAGACTAGTAATAACAAAAACAAAATTATAGATTTGTTTAAAGTGCCTTTTATGCTCATAGTGCCTTCACCGGACAGAGCTTCAAATGCTTTTTCTGAAAGAACAGGATTTGATGTGCTTGTAAATTTCATAACATTAAATTTTAAATTATTTTATTTTTGGGCGTTGTTGCCACAAAATCTTTTAAATAAAAAGGTTCATAATATACTAAATCGACAAATTCTTTGCCGATAAATTTTTTATAAGAAAAATCTGACATAAATTCAGCAGAAGGAAAAATATCGTCAAGAAAAATAAAATTTTCTGACATTAATACAGTTTTACACTTTTCTGCTCCATTGCCACAAAATACAAGTTTTTTATCAGAAAATTCCGAAAATGAATTTTCATCAATTATTTTTGCTTCCGTTTCTGAAATTTTATTCAAATTTGAATCAAAAATCGCGGTATAAACTTCCATGCGTCTGGCATCTGTCATTGGAATTATATAGTCATAAGAAAAATCTATTTTGCTTTTTGCCATAGCTGCAACAATTTGTAAACTATCAATAGCAATTAAAGGCAAATCTAAAGCTGTAGCAAATCCTTTTGCAGTACTTAGACCAATTCTTAAACCTGTATATGAACCTGGACCACCACTAATAGCAACAGCTTTAACATTTTCTGGCAAAATAGAATTTTCTTTTAAAATATCTTGAATATAACTTGCTAAAAGTTTAGAATGAGAGGCTTTTTCGCCATTCTCCAAATTAGGATTATGAATTTTTAAATATTTAGTCTCGCCATTTTGCGATAGTGAAACTGAACAAACATCAGTTGAGGTTTCGATGTTTAAAATAAAATTCATTCCCAATTATTTTTTGCAAAAATATAAAAATTCTTAATTTGATACAATTTTTGTGCTTATTCTAACTGTCTTGCAGTGGCTAAATTAATTCTTTTCCCATTATTAAATGCAACAATAAAGGCATCGTTTAAACCTAAATTTTTAATATTATTTAATTGCGTAAGTGCTTCATTGTATTTATCAAAACTGCCAACTCTATATGTATGTAAATTATTATTAGTAGTTTTATAAAGTTTTTTATTTCCTGCTAATTTCAAAAACATGTCTCTAACTATATTATTAGGCTCATTTCTAAAAGCTCCCAACTGAATATAATATTCTATCTTAGCTACTTCTTGTTGTTCTGGTTCTCTTGGTTCTCTCTGTATTTCTGGACGCTCTTGTGCTTGTACCTGTGCTTGTGCAACATGCTCTTCAGACAAAGTAATTTCTTGTTTATTTTCAAGATTTTCGTTTGCTAATAAATTTCTGGCTTCGTATAAATAAATTTGTTTACCATTAGCATAAGCAGTTACAAAAGCGTCAGTAATTCCAAGCTGTCTAATTCTATTTTGTTCTTGAAGTGCGGTGTTTAAATCATAATATTTTCCAAAAACATGGCGAACCAAACCATGTCTATATTCATCATAAAACAAAGGAGCTAAATTATAAAGCCTTTCAGGATTAATTCTTTCGCGATAAACTCCAACTTGAATGCAATAAAAAACATCTGTAGTTTGTACTAATTCTGTATTAATTGTAGTTCTTGTTTCGGCAACCACAGGCTCTGGCTCAGCAGGTGTTTCAACTGTTTCGATTTCAACATTTGTTGTTGCTGTAGTGGCAGTTTCATCTTTACTAACCAAAAGTTCTTCTTGTTTTTGAACTTGCAATTCTTGCTCTAGTCTTCGAGCTTCGGCAATAGTAATTCGTTTTCCATTAAAATAAGCTACAATAAAAGCATCTTCAAATCCTGTGTCTCTAACTCTTGGAAGATTTTGCTGAGCTGTTGCTAACTGAAAATATGTGCCTGTCATAAAACGTATCAAGCGAGAATTTTCTATGCGTTCGGTAAATAATGGCAATAAAGTTGGGAAATTTTCTTCGCCAACCATTTCATTATAAGCAGCAAACTGAATGCGATAATAAAAATCATAAGTTTCTAATTCCTGAGCAATTTCGTCAAGTTTTTCTATAACTTGTATCACTTCTTCCTCAACATTTTCCTGACTGTCTGCAATCACCTCTTTTTCAGGCACATAAGTTTCCACACTTGTTTTGGTTTCGGTATTTTCAGCCAAATCTTCAATCACAAGTTGCTTGTAATATGGCATCAAAACTTCTGTATTTTTATCTTGGAAACTTAAAACTTCGTTAGCTAATTCTATATTTTTAAAGCTAAGTTGTGAAAGTTTTTTAGCTTTTTCAAATTCCTCAAAAATAGTTTGGTTTTCTACTTTTGAATCAAAACTCAAAAGTTTATAATAAATAGAAATTAATTCTTCAAAATCTTGTTCAGATTGAGTTTTCAAACTATCCGAAACAGTATTTATAATTTCATCTTCTGATTTTAAATGCTCATCAAAATATTTTGTTCTTGTATTATAAGTTAATATCTCATAATTTTTGGCTGTTTCTGCATAGTCTTTAATGAGTTTAACTTGCTGTTTTTCTATTTTGTTAATTGATTTTTTGTGCTTTTTAATTTGAGAATTTTTAGAAGATTCAGATATTAACTTATTATACTCTTGAATTTGATTTTCATTATTTTTAATGCTGATTTCGAGTTTTTCAAGCCTGTCTTGCAATGAGTTCAAAGTTTTTTCATCTTCATAATTATTTTGATAAGAAATCTCATTTTCAGGTTTTAGTTCATTGCTTGCAATTTCTCTTGTTTCGAGTTTAGCTAACTCAACAAAACCTTGAGATTTCAAATTTTTAGCAATTTCTGAAAGAATTAAATTTTCTGTTTCGTTTGCCTTTTCGTAAATTTCAATAAGTTCTTCGTTAGAGTAAAAATTACTATAAGAAATTACAGAATTTCTATTATCTTTATAATTTTCAATTAGCTTTTGATATTCTGAGTTGTTTATCAATTCAGGGTTTGTCTTCGCATAAGTTTCATTTACTTCCTCAACAAAACTCAATTTATTTTGACTTTGCTCTATCAAGATTTTAGTTTGTTCACTTTCTAATATTGATTTTTCTGAAATAAGTTTAGATTTTTGTTTTTGAGAATTTGTTTGCTCAATTTTATTATTCAAATCTAAAATTTTTGTTTGATTTTTGTCAATTTGGTTTTGGGTATTATTTATTTCAGTATTCTTAGACAAAAATTCTGAATCTCCTGTATTTGAACTTAAATATTGTGCAAACTCATCTAAATTATATGTTTGTTTTTCAACTTCAATATTTTCGCCAACAACAACTAAATCTCTTTCTGTATCGCTTGGCTTAATCTCTTGAGTTTGCGAACTTTCGCCTGCTTGTTCAGTTTTAGTTTCTGCTATTTCAGGTTTAGGTTCAATTATTTCAGACTTAGTCTCACTCGTTACAGGCTGATTTTCAACTATTTCAGCTTGAGGTTCAACTGTTTCTGAAATAGTGACAGCGATTTCTGGTTGTGGTTCGTTTATTGCAAGACTCGCCTCTGTTGTATCAACTTTATTTTCAATCACTTCGGATTGAATAATGTTTTCTTGTTCTTTAGTTTCAGATTGTTCTGCGATTAATTTTTTATTTTCTGCCAAAATTTGACTTTCATTATCCACAAAATTTTCAAACTTAGCTGAATTTGCAATTAAATTATCAATACGAGATTGAGGAAGAATAATTACTTTCTTGTTTTTCAACAATTCATTTTGCTGATTTAAAATATTTGCACCTCTGATAACAACTTCACTTAACAAATAATAATCGTAAGTTTCGTAATAAGTGTTGCAGTCGTCAGTGTAATGTTTTATTTTTTCTTTTAAATCAGAAATTTCAGCTTTTGGATTATTTGAAACAATTTCTGCAAGTTGCTCATTTATAGTTCGTTGTTGAACTTGCATTATTTCCTCATTTATTGTTTTAAGTTGTAATTTTATGTCTTGATTAAGTTTTTCTATATCTTTTAAAATTTCATCTTTTTCCTCATCGTTAGAACTTGCAAATTTTGCTGTAAGAGCTTGAATTTCATTACTTGTTTGTTCAGATTTTAAAATTAATTCTTCTATATTTTTTGGTTCTAGTTCAACAATAACTTCAATTTCTTCAGGCAATAATTCTTTTGTTTTAATTGTAGTAATTTCATTAATAAAATTTAAAGTTTCAAGTCTATTGCCAAAGTTTTTATTAGGGACATACTTAGCTCCATTTTCCAAAAATTCAAAAATATAATTCAAATTTAGATTAGCAATTTCAATATTTTTATAAGCCTCGCCAAGCAAACTAATTGATTCTGAGCTATTTTCTTCTGCCAAAATTTGAAGACTATCTGCAATTTGTTTGTGATATTCAGCTTTTAGCGAATAAGATTGAGTTCTATTATCTGCTAAATCATATTTTTTAATATTGGCTGAGTACAACAAATAATCTGAATAAAAATCTTGAAGCGAGGTATTTAAGTAATCAATAGAATTTTTTAAATTTTCTTCAATAATTCCATTGGCTTGACTTATCAACTGATTTTTTTCTTGAGTTTTATTTAAGGTTTCAGAAACTGCAAACAAGGATTTTGCTTTTTCAAATTCTGCAAGTATTGGCTTAGACTGATTTATTCTATTTTGATTACTTGATAGCTTTTGCTTCATTTCTGCCATAATAGGCTGAATTTGAAGCACTTCACCTTTCATTTGATTTTCAAGTTCTGAAATTTTTATTTCTGCATTTTGGTCAATATCATTTTTAATTAATTTTAAAAGCCATAAATCAAGACTTTCGGCATTAGCATTTAATATTTGAAAATCAGAAATATCTTCTTCTATTTCAGTAGAAACAGAAATTAAATTTTGTATTTCGGCAATTTCATTTTTAAATTTTGATTCTTCATCTTTTGCTTTCAATACTTCTAAGTTGCTGATATTTTTTTGATTGCTAGCTTGATTAATATTTTTAGAATTTTCTCTTAATACGTTTTTATTCTCGTTAATCTTAATTTGTGTGTTATTTATATTGTTTATTATACTTTGCTTTTCTTCAGGAGATTCTGTTTTATCAAAGTCTAATTCTAAATTTGCAATGATATTTTTTAAAGAATCATTTGTAATCAGGCTTTCTCCAAAAATTTTTGTTTCGTTTGAAATATAATTTGAAAATTTATTGATATATTCTTCTTTATCAATAACAACTTCATTATTAGCCAAATCTTCGCCATACAAAATAGCATCATAATCAATAATTGGAGAATATAGACTAAGGTCGGTATTTATACTCTCCTGAACATTTAATAATTCTTTAAGATTAGTTTGCGACTTGTGCGATTTAAGCACTTCTATATCATTATTTGCTTTTGATAAATTCAAGTTTGGGTCTAAAAATAAATTTCCCTTTATTTCTTCAAGTAATAAATTTGCTTCTGCTATTTTTTTATTGTTTTCTGCAATGTCGAATTTTGCAAACTCAATTTGAATTTGATTTTCTTTTATTTTATCAATTAAGTCAATTTTTTGATTTTCATAGGTTTTAATGTCATAAATATATTTTTCTCGCAATTCAAATTCTGTCTCGCTTTTAGCTACTTCTATTTTTGTAGTAATTTTTGTATTTAACTGCTCCAACTCAGAAAAAAGCGGTTTATTTAATTTATCATATTTTGCTAATTTATCATTTTCAGAATTTATTATTTTGTTCAGCTCGTCTATATATTTATCTAAAGGAAAACTTCTATCTATTTTATTGATTTCTGCTTGAGTTAGATATACAGATTTCTCTAAACTTTTTTCATTTCTTGAAGTTTTATCCAACACTTTTACTTCTGCCAAATAATAATTTAGTAACCCTTCTGTTCTAACCGAAAAATCATAAAAATATTTAGCAATTTCGTTTAATTGAATTGCCCTATCTCCTAATTCATTAATTTGGTTTTGTAAATCTTGGATTTTTGCCTCATTAGCTTTTGCGTTTGCAGTTTTTAATTTTGAAACTTCAGAATTTATTTTTTTAATTTCGCTTAGACTTTCCTGTGAAAGTTTATTTGCAGTAGAAGCATACTTCTTATATTCACTTACTTCGCCAGAAATTTCGTCTAATTTTGCAAACATTTCCTGAATTGCTAAATCAATATCAGATTCTAGATTTTTAACTTCTATTGTTTGTACATCTTTTTTAATAATTGTATCGCTTAATTCAGTTCTAGTTTTCTGTCTATTACTCAGTTCGCTAATAGCCAATTCGCTTACACTTGGGTTTGCACTTAAATAAATATCATCTATATTACGCATTTCGCGTTTTTTGGGGTTAGTTTCCACCAAAATTCTAAACACTCCACATTCATTTGTTTTGCTTTCTCGTGTAGAAGTAAAAAATGCCGTTTCTCCAAATTTATCAACAGCATACATTATATCATCAAAAGGCGAATTAATTGGAAAATCTAAATTTTTAGGCTCAGACCATTGATTATTTTCATTATCCCAATTTGTTTTAAAAATATCATAACCGCCCATGCTATTATGCCCTTTTGATGCAAAATACAAGGTTTTTCCATCTTCACTTAAAAAAGGATAAGCCTCATCGTATTTTGTGTTTATAGTTTCTGGAAGTTTTTGTGCTGCTGTCCAATTTCCATTTACCTTTCGAGACATATAAATATCCAAGCTATTACGTTTAGAATCTCCATAAGATGAGAAAAACAGAACATTATGTTCATCAGAGATATACATCAAATCTGTTTCCATAATTTTTCTATCGATTTTTGTTCTAAACTGGTCGGTTTTTACAATAATATTTCCACCAAAATCATTTAAGTTATATGAATAATGAAAATTCTTTTTAGAAACTCTTTTAAGACTAACTAATTTTAATTCATAAGCATATTTAACTAATTGCCTTCCGCTATTTGCCATATTTATGTATTGCTCAAGCTCAAAGTTTACAAGTTCTTTTTGACTTGCATTTTTTTGATAAATATCATAAAAACTCAAAGCTTTTTCAAAATCATACATAAAATGATTTGCTAAACCAATATAAAAATTCGCAGTGTTTATTCCTTTATTAGAAGAATATTCAAGATACTTAACTCCAGATTTTGGCTCTGCTGCAAGTTTTACCAAACATGCTCCATAATAATAACTAAAAACCTCCTCTTTTGGATATAAACTCACAAGCTGAGAAAAACCCTGATTAGCAGAAATATAGTCTTCTTCAAAAAAATAATTATACGACTTATTGTAAAGATTTTGCTCATCTACTGTTAATTTAACTTCTGGCTTTAACTGAGCATAGCTAAAAGAAACTAACATTAAAAAAATAATGTTTAAATATATGTATTTACAAATTTTCAAGCCAATTTGTGTTTATCATAATTCAAATATTAAGCAAAATTAATAATTTTTTGTAAAATTGATTATAATATATGGGAGAAAGATTAAAAATAGGATTAATTGTGGTTTTTAGTTTTACTCACATTATTCCTTTTCAAATGTTAATGTTCTATCATTCCAATAAAATGTACAAGGTCTCATAATGCAAACATTATTAACTATTTTTAATTCCTTATTTGTCAATTTTAAAATTTTCCAACTGTCTCTTGCACAACTACCTATAGTTGTATCAATAATGAGAGCTAAACCTTCATTCTTATCCAAATATTCTCCAATATTACAGCTACTTCCAAATGCTCCATCAAAAAATCGCCAATATCCATCTGCTGTTAATAAACCTTCTCCAATACTACCATATGCATAACCTGTTTTCTCCTGAAAATTAATAAAGCTGGCTTTATAATAGTAGTCATATGCAGGATCTTTTGTTAGTATCATATATTGTTCAACT
>DHVB01000068.1:0-58286 GCA_002412425.1 Bacteroidales bacterium UBA5219
TTTTAGACAGTCTGACGTTTTGCGGCTTGGCGTAGTGG
Organism: Bacteroidales bacterium UBA5219; assembly: GCA_002412425.1. Taxonomy (GTDB): domain Bacteria; phylum Bacteroidota; class Bacteroidia; order Bacteroidales; family ML635J-15; genus Bact-19. Next base: position 39 of record DHVB01000068.1, read on the forward strand.
CGGATTTTTAGCACAAAAGTTCAATCGAAGAACTGCACTTGAACCTTGCACTAAACTGTCATAGAAGCACTTAACCCGCCATTTTGCCAAACCGCTGTTAGCTGCTGGCGTTCTTGTTTACCGTGTCTGTAAACCATTGTCTTTGTTGGGTTTCCTATCATTTGCCTGTCGGGTTGTGCGTTGCGTTTTTTATTTTTTAAAAGGGTCGGAAAATTTTTTAAAACCATTTTTGTCTGCGTTGGCTTTGCAAGCTCTTTTGCAAAATTTGGCTTGTGTGTCGGCTTGTGCGGTTTGCAAATGTGCTTGCAAAATGCGTGGGCTTAAAAAACGATTTTCACATCCTCTTTATAGTTCTGCAAAGTTCCGTTTAGGCTGGCTGTCCAACCGTCTATAAATACTTTACCTGCTGAGCTTGCCGAAGCATTAATAGCGTTTGCATAATCATCACTTGTGATTTTGTCACTATTGGTTATGTAGTAATGATTGGCGATTTTGTAAATACAATCTTTCACCACTTCTTCGGGAACTTGTGTTGGCTCGTCTAAACCAACGGTGAAAATCATATTGTAAATACGGCTTAAAGCATCGCTTTCTTTTATATCCATTGAAATTTGACCTGTTTCATCCACTTTCAATTTAGGAGCTTCAACGCTGTCGAACACTTTAAATCCAATGTCGGGAACTTGCTTTTTACCTTCATCAAACAAACCACCTACCTTGCTGTTCTCTTCTTCAATGTCTTTAGCAATTTTTTCTCCTGCTCGTTTTAAGCGTTCTATGGTAATGCTTGAAATTACTGGAAGGAGATTATTGTCTATACAAAATTGATAAGCTGGTTTGTCTTCTTTTATTGGCTCGTCTATTTGGCACAGAATAAATTTACGGCTTCCGCCATCTTCTGCATTTAATTGCATTACTGCGTGTCCTGTTGTGCCTGAACCTGCGAAAAAGTCAAGTACAACCGCAGATTTATCATTTATTGAGTTAAGTAAAAATTTTACTAATGAGACTGGCTTAGGATGTTCAAATACTTTGGCTTGAAATAATTCACTTATATCCGAATTTCCCTCCAATACATCACCAACTTCATTGTTTGGAATAAGGGTGGTTGGAGCTAAGTCTGACGTTTCCATTTTCTTTGAGTAGGGAACAAAGCCACTTGTTTTAATTACAATTTTTGTCCCTTTTTTTATTTCATCTTCAAGGTAGGATTGCGACCAAATTACTTTACCCGATAAATCAAAATCATTCTGTACTTCTCCATTTGAAACAATAACATCATTATGAAGAATGTAACCTGAATTCAGTTCGCCTGCATTATAAGTACCATCTGGGAGATTTGTTTCAATCCATTCCTTCTTAAATGACAATTTTGATATATTGGTGCCAGGCTTGTTTTTTGTCAAACTTGGCAAGCCTTCAGTTTGTTTCTGTTGACCGATTAATTTTTTTATCTTTTGTTTGTTTCTGCTATAACATAATACGTATTGTGCATTTTCTCGCTCAACTGAAGAGCTATTGTCTGGTCTAAAGTTGCTGTGCCATATGTAGTTCTCAATGAAATTTTCCTCACCGAAAACATCATTATCGCAAAGCAGTTTAAGATTTGCTTGTTCGTTATCGTCTATGCTTATAAAAATAATACCATCATCACTTAGTAAATCTCTTGCCAATAATAGACGAGGATACATAAAAGCCAACCAACCATTATGGCTCTTTTTAGTTTTGAAGCTAAAATCCATTCTTGCAAAATCACTTTCGCTCAAGTTTGCCAATCCTAATACCTCAGCTTCTTCTTTATCAAATTTGTCAGGATAGACAAATTCATCTTTATTGGTATTGTATGGTGGGTCTATGTAGATACATTTAATTTGTCCGCTATAGTGGCTTTTTAGAATTTTTAAACTGTCTAAATTGTTGCCTTTTAGCACTAAATTTTCTGTTGTGTCAATATGCTTGCTCAATGTGGTATTCAGGCGTAATTCCTTTTCTGTCTTTTGAGCATATTTAGCTCGTGCAAAGTTTCTGCCTACAAAGTTTAAACCGTAACCATTTACCTTTTCGTCAATCGGTAAACCTAAAACGGTTTTTAGTTCTTCTAAATTAATTTCGGTGTCGCGGATTACATTGGGGTAGTTCTCTTTCAGAAAACTCAACAATTTGTTTTCGTTGTTTTCTGTTCCAACAACCGTAAATCCTGCTTTTATAAAATCTTGTTCTGTCATTGTCTTAAGCGTTATTTATCAATGCCGCTAATTGCGTTTTATTGATACGTTCTTTAAATGAAATTTTAATGTTTTGGTCTTTGTAGTGTTCGCCTAATGCCTCAAAATACTTTTTGGCAAAGTCAATCTTTCCTTTTTCATCTACGGGAATAGCAGTTGACGATTTATAACCTTTGGCTTCCACTACAAGGAATATTTTGTTGCCTTCGGTGCTTTTGATAGCATAGCAAAAATCGGGGTTGTAATCTCCCAATGGTGTTTTGATTTTCAGGCGTGGAAGTTTGCCGAAAATTTCAATACTATCAATGTCGGGGTCTTGCTCCACAATTTCCAATTCAAAATCACTATCGTATTCAATCACTTCTTCAAATACCCATTTGGTTTTCAAACTGAAATCGCCTGCAATGTCTTTTTGAAATTTGCCTACGCTTCCTGTGTCTAAATAGGTTTTCCCCCGTGTTGAGCCTGCCGAAACATCGGTTTTGAATACATTGGGCAAACCTGTTCCGTTAATACCGTCATACTTAATGTTTGCCTTGAGCATAGCAATTAAGTTCTTGTTGATTATTTCGGAAATTTCTCGTTGTGCCTGTTCAGGATTGTTGCAGAGCATTTTGGTTTTAAAATCATCACTCAAAGCATTGAAAACTTTTACCACAAATGAAATAGGTGTTTTGGTGTTGTTGCTCAAAGTGCGAACCAATTCCAAATAATCAACTTTACTTTTGTATGAAACTGTTCCTTTTAATTCTCTGGTAATTGCGTCCTCTTTATCAAGTTTATTAACACTAAGTTCGGCACGCATCGTTTGCAATAGAATTTCAGTAATGGGAACTTCTTCTATTTGCGTTTTTATATTTTGTATCAGTTGGCTTTCTTGTTCTTCAGTCAAAGTATCTAAAACATAAAAAGCATTTTTATTAATAGCGTTCCAAAGGTTTTGAAACTCTTGCAAATGCGTTGCCTTTATAAAAACTTTCTTTTTCTCTTTTTTCTTCTCAGCTTTCTGAACGTATGTGTTTGTATCGGTTGCAAACAAGCTTTCTATTGCTTTCACTTGTTCTTCGGGCAAATTTTGTTCTTTTAGAATAGCTGAAAACTCAGGCGATTTTTCGAAAACATCAATTCCATCAACAGTTGCTTTGAAAATTATCATATTACTATCTTCCATTGTTCGATATAATTTTCGAACAATAGTATCATCAAAATTTCCTTTTTCTTTAAGTGCTTTTTTAAGTTCTTGTTCGGTGAATGTTTCAGAAATGAGGAATGAATTACTTAAAATTTCATTTTGAATTGCTTCTACAAAACCGTGTTCTTTGCTCGATACAACTACATCAAGGTTATTGATTTTCCAAAAAGCTTCTTGGTCGTCATTCAAATTTTTAAGCGTGTTGCGCTGTAAGTTTTGATTTACGCAAATGCGTAAACCTCTACCAATCTGTTGCAATTTTGATATTTCGCTTCCTTGATTGGAAAGTTTACAGATTGTGAAAACATTTGGATTGTCCCAACCTTCTTGCAATGCCCAAATGGAGAAAATGAAACGTGTAGGGCTTTCAAACGATAGCAATTTCTTTTTGTCTTTCAGAATTTCGTCAACTCCTGCTTTTACTTTTTCGTCTGCATTTCCTTTGTCGCCTGAAAAATATCCTTTGTGAACTTGTAAAGTATTTTCGCTGTCAAAATCGTTTTGCAAGAATTTATAATAGTCGCTTGATTGGTCAAGTTTGCTTACAATTTCAGTGTATTGCTTTTTGTATTCTTCTTCAAAAAAGTTCTTGATTTTTGGATTGCTTCCACGAAATAAACTGGTGTCGCTTTCCATAAAAAACAAGGTCAAAGCTTTTATGCCTTGCTCAAACAAACCTTTTTCTTTTTCAAAATGTATTTTGATTGTTTCCTTAATCATTGCCCGCAATGATTCATCTGACAAAGAATAATCAACCTTTTCAATGGTGTCGTCTGCTAAAACAATGGTGTCTTTGAGAATTTTTTTAATGTTTTTTCCGTTGAAAACTGCTCCAACACTCAATTGTCTTCTTGCTATAATTCCATTGATTAAAGTGCTTACGTGAGCCATATTTTTAGAGCCCACTTTTTCTATCCCGATAAGTGTGTCAGTGTTTTCAACTACATCTTGCGTGTACACCACAATTTTCTTTACCAAGTTTTGTCGGAACGAAGAAATGCTGTCTAATACATACGCTACATTGGATAAAGGTAAACTGTTTTTCTTTTTTGGGAATGTAGCACCAAAACGCAAAAAGTAATTTTCAAAACCTTCAAAATAAGTTTTAAAAGCGTTACCCTCAAAGCGGTGAGGTTCGTCCATTATCACGATTGGATTTAGTCGTTTCAAACATTCCAAATATGATTTTGGCGGTTCCTGATTATTTACAAATAATTCGGGTGTGTTAATGTCTTTTTCTAATGGTCGGTTTAGAATATTATCCTTGTGGCTGAATGAGCTTGGTGTCATTACCAAAACCGATAAATGTGAAGTACCTATAAATTGTCTAACGGCTGAAATATTTCCACCTTCGTAAACAAAGGTTTCAATTTCCTTTTCTTTCTCGTTGGCATAAAAGCTTTTAAAGTAATCTTTGGTGTCCTCTAAGTTTGTTTTTGTTCCCTCTCGGATTGGAACTGTCGGTATAAGAACGATAAATTTTTTGTAGCCGAAATGCTTACTCAGTTCAAAAATGGTTTTGATAAACGTGAACGTTTTTCCCGTTCCCGTTTCCATCATTATGTCAATGTTTTTAGTGTCTTGAACTGGAAATTTGTATTTGTTCTTTTTGTGGTGTGCCGTCAGCACCTCACCAAAATTCACTTTTTGGTGTAGGCTTTCAAAAAGACTGATTATGTTATTTACGCAGTCCTCCTGGTAGTTTTGAATTTCGTATTGAAATTGTTTTGTTTCTGTTTTTGTTGTCATTTAATATCGCAAAAATTAAATCGCTAAAATACCAATTTGATTTCGTTAATCTTTCTTTTTATCTCAATTCTTGTCAACGAGTTATCAAGGGTGGTGGGTGGGCTTGGGCAAAATAAAATGTGCTGCAATTTGTGTCGGCTTGTGCGTTGGCTTGCAGCTCTTTTTATTTTGCGAAGGGTTGGCATTTTGTCTGTCGTTTTACTGTTCGTTTTTGTTTGTCGTATCGTCTTTTAGGGTTGCTGGTAACATATATTTTACAAAACAAAAGTATAATATTTGTATGAACTAAACAAATAAAATTTGATTTTTTTTCTTTTTAATTTATTCTTTATTCAAACTTTGAAAAAAGATGTTATTTTAATAGAACGTTTTTGCAATAAAAACTAATGTATGTATATTTAAATTAAACAAATACAAAAAATTCATCTAAACTAAAAAATTCTTAATTCTCAATTCTTAATTATTGAATTCTTAATTTTTAATTATTTTTTAGTTGAGAAATTTCCTCTTTAATTTTGTTCCATCTTTTTTCGTCCATAGTAGCACCAATGACTTCGATAACATTTCCTGCTAATATAGAGCCAGCTTGCGCACAACGTCTTAGATCCCAATTATTTATTAAACCATATAAAAATCCTGCGGCATAATTATCGCCTGCACCAGTTGTGTCTATTGGTTTTGCTTTTATTGCTCCAACAGCTTCGCGTTCGTTAGCACGTTTTACAAGAGAACCTTCCGCACCAATTTTTACAATTGCAATTTCGCACATTGAAGAAATCATATCTAAAGCTTGTTCTGGCTCTTTGCCTGTAAAGGCTTTAGCTTCTTCTTCGTTTGCAAAAACTATATCAACATATTTATCAATTAAATATTTCAAAAAATCTAAGTTTGCTTCAACAATATTGTAAGAAGCTAAGTCCAGCGAAACTTTTAAACCTGCATTTTTCGCACTTATTAATGCTTTTTCAATTAGCTCATTATTGAAAATTAAATATCCTTCAATGTGTAAAATGTCAAAACCTTTAAAAGTTAAATCACTAATATCATCGGGAATTAACTCTGAAGCAGCACCAAGAAAAGTTGCAAAAGTTCTTTCAGAATCAGGACTAACTAATGCTTGAGCAACTCCTGTAGGTGTTTTCGATTTTTTTAAATGTGGAAAAACTCCAGTTCTTTTCATGTCTTCAGCAAAGAATTTACCCATTTCGTCATCGCAAATTTTACCAACAAAACCTGTTGACACTCCTAAATTTGCTAAGCTACGAATAGTATTGGCAGAAGAACCACCACTTGCTATACTTTTTGAAAAATTGTCTGTAAAATTCTGAATTTTTTTGCTTGTTTCAGCATCAACTAACTGCATACTGCCTTTTGGAAGATTTAATTCTTCTAAAACTGAATCGTTTGGAAGCATTGTCATTACATCAACTAAAGCGTTTCCTAGTGCTATTATTTTTGTCATATAAAAAAAATTAAAAATTATTTTGCAAATATAAAAAACAATATTATTTTTGCAATGCTTTTTTCCTCTTTAGCTCAGTTGGTTAGAGCACCTGACTGTTAATCAGGGGGTCCTAGGTTCAAGTCCTAGAAGGGGAGCTGTTTTTAGAAAAGGCTTACACGAAATTGTAAGCCTTTTTTTTGTCGTTCTCATAACTCGCTCGGATTTGCAATCGAGTGGTGGTATTTACACTCGGATTACAAATCCGAGCGAGCGTCATGGGTGTTGAGAGCGAGCGTCATGGGTGTTGGAGCAAGCAGGTGTTGTAATTGCAAGCAGAGTGAGCTTGCGAACTCTGCGAAGCAATAGACGCGTCAGCCTACTTTTAACTTTACCTTCGGTGAGCTCGCAAGCTCGGTTCAACACTTCAACTACGTTCAGTGCGTCGCTTTTAACTTTTAACTGATTTTGTATTAACATTGCATAAGTGAAAACTTTTTAATTTTTTACATAGATACTAGTTTTTATTTGTTGAAATTTGTAAAAATTTAAAATTACTATATGAGTCCGCTATTGATTTTCATAATTGTACTAAGTTATTTTGGGGTATTGCTGGTAGTGTCGTTTTTTACATCTCGAAATGTAAATAATGCTGGCTTTTTCTTAGGTAATAAAAAATCGCCATGGTATATTGTAGCAATTGGAATGTTGGGTTCCTCGATTTCGGGAGTTACTTTTATTTCCGTTCCAGGTTGGGTGCAGACCACGCAAATGACTTATTTACAGATGGTTCTGGGTTTTGTGGCTGGTTATGTCGTAATTGCTCATGTACTTTTACCATTATATTATAGGTTAAATTTAACTTCGATTTACACTTATTTAGATTTACGTTTCGGAAGATTTTCATATAAAACAGGTGCTTCTTTTTTCTTACTTTCAAGGTCAATTGGCTCGGCTGCACGTCTTTATGTGGTTGCAAATGTCTTGCAAATAGTAATTTTTAATCAATTAAATATTCCATTTTGGGTAACGGTTATAGTAACAATTCTTTTAATTTGGCTATATACTTTTAAAGGCGGAATAAAAACAATAATTTGGACAGATACTCTGCAAACAATTTTTCTTTTAACTGCTCTTATTGCAACTATAATAATTGTAGCTCGTGAATTAGGTCTTGATTTTTCTGGAATTGTTTCTACTATAAATAATAGCGAAATGTCAAAAGTCTTTGAATTTAAAGATTGGCGTTCGTCTCAGCATTTTCTAAAACAATTTTTAAGTGGTGCGTTTATCACTATAGTAATGACTGGCTTAGACCAAGATATGATGCAGAAAAATTTATCTTGCCGAAATATTAAAGAAGCAAAACGAAATATGCTGACTTATGGTGTAGCATTTTTACCTGCAAATCTATTGTTTTTATCTCTTGGAATTTTATTGATGACTTTTGTAAATTCTATTGGAATACCAGCAGATTCAGAACTTATTGCAGGCGATAATTTATATCCTTATGTTGCAACTACTCAATTAGGACCTGTTGTTTTAATTTTATTCTTAATAGGTTTAATGGCTTCGGCATATTCAAGTGCCGACTCTGCTTTAGCTGCTCTTACAACTTCGTTTACAGTTGATATTATTGGAATAAAAAATAAAACCGAGCAACAAATTAAAAAAACAAGAACTTGGGTTCACCTTGCTATTTCTTTCTTAATGGCAATAATGATAATAGTGTTTAATCTCGTTAACGAAAAAAGCATTATAAATGCAATTTATGCTATTGCTGGCTATACTTATGGACCACTCTTAGGACTTTATGCTTTTGGTTTATTTACAAAATATAAAGTAAGAGATAAAATCGTTCCAATAATCGCAATTTTAAGTCCTATACTTTGCTATTTAATTTCTTATCTTTTGAAAAAATATGCAGATTATAATACAGGCTACGAACTCTTACTGTTGAACGGCTTTATTACTTTTATGGGACTGTGGGCAATCAGAAAAATGGGGTAGAGGGAAAGGTGGAAGAAAGTAAATAGTTTTTTATTCTGCTAACCAATTTAGAGCTTTTTGGGTAATTCCATTATACCAATCTATTTCGTTAGTTGTTGAGTTTGCTAATTCGTTTGAACGCTCAAAAAATCGTTTAACATGTCTTGGTTCAGGAACGTAGTTTGCGTTATGAGAGTCTTGAATCATTTTGATAAAAACACTCAAAGGCAATGGAACTATTGTAGAAGTTCCACCATAATATTTAATGTTCATTTTGTGCAATGCGTAAAAATGAGCTTTGCAGGCATCATTTATTTTTGGTGCAATGAATAAACAATATGCTGGTTTTTTAGTTTCTTTTTTGAACTTTGCAAGATGTCTTGTTACTGGTTCTCCTTCTGTTTCGTATTGTCTTTGTCCAGTCTGCATAGTAACTTCTACTGTCAAACCGAAGTCACCATAATCGCAAACAATATCAGCCATATTACCTTGTGCTGTTGACATGGGATTGCCAAAGTCGTCAAATTTTAAATTGGCTTTAATCTTACCACCATCTAACATTGTCATTGCTCGCCAAGTGTTCCACTCCAACATAAGTGGTGTGTCATAAAGTGAATTGTCAAGTATTTGCTCAAATATTGTAGAAATATCTTCAAAAAGTCGGTAGTCTTTAATTGCAACAATTTGTTCAGTTATAATTTTGTTTTTTCTATTTTCCAACTCGTCAGCAAATATATTTTTAAGCTCTTGTAATGTTAAAGAGTCAGAAATTTCAAGTTGCGGAAACTCTGCTTTAATTTTTTTCTCTAATAATTCCCTGTTGTCTGATAAAAGTGCTGGAATAAGCGGATTGCCAAGATAAGTAATATATTGACTTTCATTATTGATAAAGCAAGGCTCTCTATCTGTATGTTGTAAGAAATAATCAACTTCTTGGATTTTTTCTCGAATTATTGAGATTGATTTCCCTAGATATGAAATATTTACCAAACCTGTTGCTCTCAAATATCGGAAACACGCATCGGTAAAATCTCGCATATTACTTGCTTTTGTGCTAAGGAATTTCGCAATCGAAGCATCATTGGTTTCTCTAGTTCGTGTATCTCCAGAACTTATTTTGTCTTTATAAATTTCTCTTAATTCTTTGTCAAAAACATTTGCTCGGAAACGTTTATAGTTTCCTTCGTTTTGTGTTTTTGCAATTCTAAATTGGTTTATTTTTTCAATTATTGTATCAAAATCACGGTAATCAACTAATTGTAAACCGAATATCATTAACTCATCAAATTTTAAAGAGCCAAAATGTCTAATAAGCCTGAAGAATTCTAAATAGGGTTTTATCCAAAAATTTGCTGAATTTTCAGTTGGTTTATGAAATGGTGAAGGAACTTGAAATTTTAATAATTGTCTTAAAAATATTTCATCTTTTCTTTTTGAGTTTACAAGTTCTTCGCCTGCTGGAGTAAGCTTAATAGTTGGAGCAAGAATTACAAAGCCAAGTGCTTTTGGAGCTCTATTTATCCTATCTCTTGCACTAAATGCAGGGTCATTTGCACCTTTGCCATTGAAAAAATTTTCTTCTCTCAATAGCTCCATAAATGCTCTTTGAGTTTTTGTATTCCATTTTTGACCTGCGAAATGAGTGTGCAAAAGTTCAATTTCGGGAATCATTTTTGCAGGTGTTCGTGGAGATGTGGTTACAAAAATTACTTTACTATTAATTTTAGCCATGTAAAATAGATTCTTCTGAAAATAATTTAGGTTCTCGTTTTAATGCTTCATTACCATAGTTAGTAATAAGAATATGACTTGCTTTTGACTTAAATCTATTCCTAATATTTACTGCGTAAGACTTACTATATTCATCAACAATATAGTCTTTATATAATTTTTCCGTTAGTGGCGTTCTTCCAATAACCATAAGTGCCTTACAATTTAAATTTTTATATTGTTTGGCTAGTTCAATATGGTCTTTTTCATTGAATCCATCTTTATGTTCAGCATTGCCATAATCTGAAAAAACACAATCATAAGGTGGGTCTAAAAACATAAAGTCGTTTTTAGATGCCATCTTGAAAATTTCAGAATAGTCAAGATTATAAATTTCTGTATTAGCAAGTAATTTACTGTGAGATTTTGTAACTAATGAAGTGTTTAGATTTGCATATCGACCGTAAGGGACATTAAATTCTCCTTTTGCATTATAGCGTATCATTCCTGAATATGCAGTTTTATTGATAAAAAAATAAAGCAGAGCATCAGAGTATTTTTTTTCAGTTAACTCATTAAACATATCTCTAATTTGATAATAGAGTGTTTCGTTATCATCTTCAACTCGCTTGTCAGGTGTTTTGCTTTTAAGCTCTTCAAAGTTTTTACGGTTGATAGTGTAAATTTGCTCAATTTCTGTTAACTCTTTTTTAAGTGTGTCAAAATTATTTTTTACACCCAAGTAAAACGAAATGAGTTTTGAATTAATGTCATTTATTATTGCTTTTTGGGGTTTTAAATGAAAAAACAAAGCTCCACCACCAAAAAATGGTTCAATATATCGTCCATTGTATTTTGGAATATGTTTAATCAAATAAGGTATTTCTTTAGATTTTCCTCCTCTGTATTTTATAAGTGGCTTCATACTTTGTCTAAATTATGTTTGTATAGAACAATATTTTGTACACATTCAATCTTTTAAGGTAATTTTCACAAAACAAATATACAACATTCCTAAATATTAAGCAAATAAAATTTGAGCATTATTATCTCGGTGCTTGTTTTACAAATCTTGAAAATGTTTCTCTAAATTTTATGGTATATTCAACAAGCCAATTCAATGCTTCATCTATTTTTTCTTCGCTTTTAAAATCTGTTGTATGTTGCAGTAGAATTATTTTATCTTTATTGTCAGGATTTGGATTCCATATTAGTTCTTGCCCAATTGCGGACTCAATTTCTGCTTTTATACTTTCTAAAAATGGGTAAATAGTATCTGCAATTTTTTTGCTTATGAAAATATACACACCAACTGTATTGTTATCAGTATTACAAATGCTTGTAAGGTGAATATGCGATTTTCCTAAATTTACGTAAAACCTATTTTCAGGTTTCGGAATTTGAAGAGAATAAATCTTTTTAATTTTTGTTAATCTTTCTTTGAAATTAGTCCAAAAATCAAGTAGAAATTTTTCATTATCAGACAAGTTTTCATAAGTCTTAGAAATTGCTGCTTGTCTAACAGCCTCATTAGGTTTGCTAATCACATTAAATTTTACAGCAGCTTTACTATTGTCAATTTGCCACAATTCTAACTGCACTCCGTAAAATGAAATTTCATCATTTGAATGCTCATTAAGCCAATCCAATGCTTTTTTATGTTCTTCTGTAAATTCAGTGGCTATCCAAATAATTGTTTTTGCATCTAATACAGAAGCATATGTAATTACTTTGCCTAAGTGGTCGTGGTTTGTTTTGTCTAATTGATTTTCAATGACGACATAATTATCTGTACTAGTATCCTTTGCCAATATGTCTGCAAAGTAAGGACCAGCACAAACTTCTGTGTTTTCGACTTCAAGCTCTAATCCATGAGCTTTGTTTAATTCTGCAATATTGTTTGCAAGCCAAGGGGTAAAGTCTCTTGCTTCATTTTCCCATGATTGTCTTGGCTCAATACTTTTTAAAATTCCTAATTCCATAGCATTTAAATTTTGATTTTTTACAAACTTAATGCTGAACTACGTCAAAAAGTGTCGTGCTGTAATTTTTTTTTAATTAAAAATAATTTTAAAAAAAACAATAGAAAATAATAAGCAAATAATATTTGATATATGCCAATAAAAAATAGAAATTTTAAGCTTGTTTTAGTGTAGAAATCAGAAGAATAAAATCAAATTTACTTCTCCTCTTTTTTATGTCCTTTATATTTGCGTAATAAGTGTTTGCGGAAATCTCTATCGCATTTGTAAAGTAGGGCAACTTTATTTATAGGTAAAACTTTGCAAAACTTTTTATGATATTTAGTTTCTAAATTGGCTCTGTCGGTTTTGATTTGCATTAATTCATCAAGTTTGCTTGAAATTTCTTTTTCGCTTGCATTTTCTAAATTTGACTTTAAATAGTGATTTATTTCTCTTTCTTGGTCAAATAGTTTGCTCATGCTTTCATTAAACTCATTATAAAGGGGCCAAAAGTTTTGTGCTTCGCTTACGCTCAAATTAAGTTCTGCACTTATAAATGCAACTTTTTCAGCATACATTTTTTCATTATCTAATCTGCAAGCTTTTCCTTTATTTCTGTGTTCTTGTGCAAAAAGATTTAAACTGCTAAAAATACATATAGCAATAATTATTATTTGTGTTTTCATGTTGTTTATTTTATTCAAGTTCATATTCTAAATAATTTTGTGTTAAATAATCTTCTAAATATGCGAGGTCTTCATCATTAGTAATTAATTCAGAATTCCAATAATCATCATTTTCATCGTTGATATATTCGTAAAGTCCCATGTCGTCATAATAACTTAGCTCAGAAATCATATCATCAAAAGTATAATTAGCTTCGTTAGTTTCTGTAATTATTTTTTTGTCTTGCTTGTTAGCACTGATTTTTATCATGCCTTTAAATCCAATAGCTAAAATAAGAACCGCAGCAGCCATGTATAAATATGGCTTTAAAATTTGATATGGAGTAGGCTTTTTAGGTACTTGGTCTGAGTTTATTTTGTCGATAATTTCTTTTTCTACATTATCAAAATAATCCTCTGGTACTTTAAAATTATTCTTTTTTTCTATGTCATTAAGTGTCTTCATAATCTTAAATTAGACAGTTTAAAACTATTAAGGTTTAATCTTCGTTAATATATTTTTCAATTTTTGTTGTTGCATGATGATACGAAGCTTTTAAAGCTCCAACGCTTGTCCTTAGAATTTCTGAAATTTCTTCATATTTCATTTCGTCGTAATACTTCATATTAAAAACCAATCTTTGTTTTTCGGGAAGTTTTAAAACCGCTTTTTGAAGTTTTAGTTGTAAAGCATCGCCATCAAAATATTTATCGCTTTCTAATTTTTCTGCCAAGCCATCTTCGTAATTGTATGATGAAAAAACAAACTGCCTTTTCTTTTTGTCTAAAAAGTTTAAGCAATTATTTGTAGCAATTCTGTATAACCAAGTGTAAATCGACGATTCAAATCTAAATTTATCAATTTGAGTATATGCTTTTAACCAAGTTTCTTGTAAGACATCATCAGCATCTTGGTGTACAATTAGCATACGTCTTATATGAAAATATAATTGTTTTGAATAAGTTTTTACTAAAATTTCAAAGCCTTGCTTTACAGTTTCTGGATTAGAAATTAAATTAATTATATCTTCTTCTTTGGTTTTCGTCATCAAAAATTATTTCCTTTTCAAAACTTTTTCAACAGCTTGAACAATATTATTAGTTGTTAAACCGTATTTTTCCATCAATTGGTCTGGCGTTCCGCTTTCTCCAAAAGTGTCGTTTATAGCAACTGCTTCTATTGGAATAGGGAAGTTAAGTGCTGCCATTTGAGCTGCTGTATCTGTTAAACCGCCATTTAGCATATGTTCTTCTGCACAAACCATAGCTTTAGTTTTCTTAATTGATTTTAAGACAGTTTCTTTATCAAAAGGTTTAATTGTATGAATATTAAAAACTTCGGCTTTAATTCCTTTTTGTAATAAAATATCGCAGGCTTCAATTGCTTTCCACACTAAATGTCCTGTTGCTAAGATAGTTACATCGCTTCCTTCGTATAATAATTCTGCTTTTCCAATTTCAAATTTTTGGTTTGGGTCAGTAAAGTTAGGCACAGCAGGACGACCAAATCTAAGATATACAGGTCCTTTATGTTCGGCTATTGCTATTGTAGCAGCTTTTGTTTGATTATAATCGCAAGGAACAACAACAGTCATATTCGGTAGCATTTTCATCAGTCCTATATCTTCTAAAATTTGATGAGTAGCTCCATCTTCGCCTAAAGTTATTCCTGCATGTGAAGCAGCAATTTTTACGTTTTTATTTGAATATGCAATAGCTTGACGAATTTGGTCGTAAACTCTACCTGTTGCAAATCCTGCAAAAGTTCCTGCAAAAGGAATTTTTCCGCCTATAGTTAAGCCTGCAGCAACTCCCATCATGTTTGCTTCTGCAATTCCTGCTTGAAAAAATCTGTCGGGATGATTTTTTTGAAACTCATTCATTTTTAATGAACCAGTTAGGTCGGCACACAAAGCAACAACATCATTGTTAATTTTTCCTAATTCTGCAAGTCCAGCTCCAAATCCTGAACGAGTGTCTTTTTTTTCTGTATAAGTATATTTGCTCATCTTGTTATGTTTTATAAATTTTCTACTCTAAATTCTCCTGATTTAATTCTAAATTTGAACTCACCTGTGTTGGTACTCTTAGAATGTCTTTGTTCTCTAAAAATAATTCTGTAATATCCTGGTTGCAATCTAAATTTATAATGTGTTTTATCTGGTGTAAAATCGTATAAATTGGTTAATACATCTCCTTTTTCGTAAAGTAAACTTGCAAAAGCAGGATTTTTAAAATTTATTATTAAATCTCCCGGTTCTGGGATAGTGATTTTTTTTGTTTTTGATTGTTCTATAAGCACTGCATCAACATAAGTTCTGGGCGTTGTTAAAATTTCTAAATCATAAAGTCCAGTAATAAGTTTTTGCTTTTTGTCCGCATCTAAAATATACATGGTTTGTGGTAGCCCAGTTTGACGAACAATACATTTTATTTGAGAATTTTCGGGCGCAACTCCGTCTATATCAACAAATAAATATCCTTGTGGTGCAGGCACACTTATAATATTATGAATGCCTTCTTCTAATTTTATGCTGTCTAAATAAACAGGCGGTATAGTGTGAACTTTTAAATCATAAATAGAAAGTATATCTAAATATATGGTGTCTGGTTGACCTGATTTGTTTAGAGTGTGCATGTAGGTATAGCGTATATCGCCAGAAAAGTTGTCGTGGAAAGACATTGCTACGTTTGTTTCGGTAGGTCTTCCGTGAGTATCTAATAAATTTACTTGAACGCTTGTAAGGTTTGTAACTTGTCCAACAATAGTATTGATGGCTCTTTTAAATTCCTTTTCGCTACTTGCATCAAAATAATTTCCTATACAAGATAATAAGTCAGAAACTCTAATGTCGATATCAATGCCAATTATATATGGTTTAAGAACTACACCTTTTTTCTGCAAAGCAACACTTACTTCGCAAGGAACTCCGTCACACATTTCTAATCCGTCTGTGATAAGTATAATAATATTTCTACAGTCAGAACATTCTGGAAAGTCGTATTCTGCTTTTCCAAGAGAGTAGGCGATAGGTGTAGTTCCTGTTGCTTGAATAGTTTTAAGCCTGTCTTTAATCATTCCTATTGTATTTGCTCCAAATGAAACTTCAAGTTTTGAGTCGAAACAATCCATCAAATGGTCGGGACTTTGGTGTCCGTAAACTCTAAAAGCGACTTCTAAATCTTGAGTTTTTTGAACGCTTGCTAATGAATCTAATAATTCGTTTAATAGTTCTTTAGCTTTTACAATTTTTAAACCGCCTTCCCATTGTTGCATCATGCTGGTAGAAGCGTCGAAAATTATTAAAATTCTTGTTAAAGGTTTTTCTGGCTCAGGATAATTTTTTATTTGAGCATTAAGGTTTATAAAAAAGCCTAAAACAAGTAATATGGATATAACTATTTTTTTCAAAATTTATATTTTAATAATCACCTAAAGTTTCTTCAAGTTGCGAAAGTGCATTTTCTAATTGTTCGTCGCTTGGTGGAACTCCATGCCATTTGTGCGAGCCTGTCATAAAGTCAACTCCATGTCCCATTTCAGTTTTCGACAAAATCATAATTGGCTGTTCTTTTCCTGATAGTTCTTGTGCTTTTTTTATTGTTGAAATAAGCTCTTGCATATTATTTCCGTTGCATTCTAAAACTATCCAATTAAATGCTTCCCATTTTTGGCGAAGATTTTTTAAATTCATCACATCTTCAATTGTTCCATCAATTTGTTGTCCGTTGTAGTCGATAAAAGCAATTAGGTTGTCAATTTTTCGTGCTTGTGCAAACAAAGCTGCTTCCCATACTTGTCCTTCTTGAATTTCGCCATCGCCTAACAAGCAATAAACAAATTTTTTATCATTATTTAATTTTTTTGCAAGAGCTGCTCCACAAGCATTTGACAAACCTTGACCTAAAGAGCCAGATGCAATTCTCACTCCGGGCAATCCTTCAGCAGTAGCAGGATGTCCTTGAAGTCGAGAATCTATAGCTCTAAAACTTGCTAATTCTTTTACTGGAAAATATCCTGAACGTGCTAAAACACTATACCATGCAGCAGAAGTGTGACCAATGGATAAGAAAAATATATCTTCATTTTTTCCGTCCATTTTAAAATCTTTATTATGGTCCATTATTTCAAAATAAAGACATACTAAAAGGTCTGTAACGCCAAGCGAACCACCAGGGTGTCCTGATTTTTTTGCATGAATCATTCTAAGTAAGTCTCTGCGAACTTGACTTACAATTTTTTCTAATTTTTGAATATTTTCCATTTCTATTTTCTATTTTTGCACAAAGGTATTATTTTAAATTGAAAAATGTAAATAAATAGTGTTTGATTTTCACTTAAAATTTATACTTTTACATAAAAATTTTTGATTTGAACACAGAACTTTATTTAGCAAAGAGAATAGTTAGCAAAAAACATGCTAAGCACACGTTTAGTCGTCCTATTGTAGCTGTGGCTATAGGCGGTATTGCATTGGGAATAGCGGTAATGATTTTGTCAATAGCTATTGTTACAGGATTTAAAAATGAAATTACAAATAAAGTTGTTGGCTTTGGCTCGCATTTGCAAATCGTAAATTTTGATAATAATACTTCTTACGAAACTTATCCTATAAGCAAATCACAAACTTGGCTTTCTGAACTTAAACAAATTGAAGGTGTAGAATCCGTAAATATGTTTATAACTAAAGCCGGAATTGCTAAGACAGACGAAGATTTGCAAGGCGTGATTTTTAAAGGAATAGATAATGATTTTGATTGGAAATTTTTTAAGCAATATTTAACCGAAGGCGATACATTATTAATAAGTGATTCGAGTAGAAATAATGGAGTTGTTGTTTCTGCGAGTATTGCAAATGCACTAAAATTAAATGTTGGTGATAGTTTCTCGGCTTATTTCATTCAAGAGCCACCACGAATGCGAAAGTTTACTATAATTGGAATTTATGAAACTAAATTAGAGGATTTAGATAAAATTTTTGTCTTATGTGATATTAAGCACTTACGCAAACTTAATGATTGGAAAGATGATGAAATAACTGGATTTGAAGTTAAAATTCAAGATTTTTCTAAAACAATGGACATGGAAATAAAAGTCAGTAGGTTAGTGGGTAATTATTTAAGTGCTGATGGCGGTATGATTAAAGTTAAGAGCATTGTAGAAGATTATCCAGGAATTTTTGATTGGCTTTCTTTATTAGATATAAATGTTTGGGTAATTTTAATTCTAATGCTGTCAGTAGCAGGCTTTAATATGATTTCGGGTTTGCTTGTGATAATTTTAGAAAGAGTAAATATGATAGGTATATTAAAAAGTATTGGTGCTTCAAATGTTAAAGTTGCAAAAGTTTTTATCTATGTGGCGGGCTTTTTAATTTCGCGAGGAATGCTTATCGGAAATATTATTGGAATAGGTTTGTGTTTATTGCAAAAATATTTTGGAATAATTACTTTAGATGCAGATTCTTATTATGTATCTGTAGTTCCAATCAATTTAGACTTAATTCATCTTTTGTTATTAAATATTGGTTCTTTAGTTATTACACTGATAATGATGATTTTACCTTCAATGTTAGTGTCAAAAATTAGTCCCGCAGAAACAATAAGATTTAATTAATTGATTTTTTTCGCATATTATTTAACACATTTTTTATTTTGTATAAAAAAACTATATTTGCGAAAAAATTTTTAGTAACTTTTAAAATTATATAAAATGGCAGTAGTAAAACCTTTTAAAGGATTGCGTCCACCAAAACATTTGGTTGAGAATGTTTCGTGTTTACCTTATGATGTGATGAATAGTGCAGAAGCAGCACAAATGGCAAAAGGCAAAAAAGAATCTCTTTTGCATGTAACTCGTGCCGAAATTGACTTACCAGCAGGAACAGATATTCATAGTAGCGTAGTTTATGAAAAAGCTGTTGAGAATTTTGAAAAAATGCAAAAAGAAGGCTGGCTTGTTCAAGATAAAGAAGCTAAATTTTATATTTATGCTCAAACTATGGAAGGACGTACTCAATACGGTATTGTTGGTTGTGCTTTTTATGAAGATTATTATAATGGCGTAATTTTAAAACATGAGTTAACTCGTCCAGATAAAGAAGAAGACAGAATGACTTTAACAAAATATACAAACGCTAATATTGAGCCTGTTTTCTTTTCTTACAGAGCAGTTGATGAACTTGATGCAATTATCGATAATATTGTAAAAAATCAAGAGCCAGAATACGATTTTGTTGCTGAAGATGGATTTGGACATCATTTCTGGGTAATTAGAGATGCAAAAATAAATCAAAGAATAGAAGAATTATTTGCAACTAAAGTTCCTGTGTTTTATGTGGCTGACGGACATCACAGAACTGCTGCAGCAAGCAGAATAGGAAAAGAAAGAGCCGAAAATAATCCTAACCATACAGGAAAAGAAGAATATAATTATTTTATGGCTGTTATTTTTGCAGATAAGCAACTTAAAATTATGGACTACAATCGTGTAGTACAAGATTTGAACGGTTTATCGCAAGAAGAATTCTTAACAAAAGTTGCAGATAAATTTTATATGCAAAAAATGGGTACAGAAATTTACAAACCAGCTGCTTTGCATGAGTTCTCAATGTATATAGATGGTAATTGGTATAAACTTAACGCAAAACCTGGTACTTATAACGATGATGACCCAATCGAAATTCTTGACGTTAATGTGCTCTCAAAATATGTACTTGATGAAATTTTAGGAATTAAAGATTTGAGACGTAGCAATAGAATTGACTTTGTTGGTGGAATTAGAGGTTTAGGCGAATTGAAAAAACGCGTTGATTCTGGCGAAATGAAAGTAGCTTTTGCTTTATATCCAGTCTCTATGGACCAATTATTAAATATTTCTGATACAGGAAATATTATGCCTCCTAAGACTACTTGGTTTGAGCCTAAGTTGCGTTCTGGATTAGTTATACATAAATTATAAAACAACAAAATATTAAAAAAAGAGTTTGTTGCGAGACAAACTCTTTTTTTATTTGTAAAAGTTTGATGATTTTAACTTGGATAAGCATAGCACTAATTTCAATCTATTTGATTGTTCTTTTAATATTTACTTTTGCATTTATTAAAAGAAAAACTTTTGCTGAAAAGTGTAATGATTTTTCAAAAAAACTAAGTGTTATTATTGCATTTAGAAACGAAAAGGCTAATCTTAAACAACTAATTGATAGTTTATTAAATCAAAATAATGCTCCAAATTTTGAAATTATTTTAGTAAACGACCATAGCGAAGATAATTTTTTAGAAGTTTTGAATTCTTTTTCTGATGAAAGAATAAAACTTTATAATATAACCGAAGAGTTTACAGGCAAAAAAGCAGCATTAAGGTTTGGAATTTCAAAATCTCAAGGCGAAATTTTATTTTTTACAGATGCCGATTGTGTTTTGCCTAAAAATTGGATTTCAACAATGTTGGCATATCAACAAAAAAATAATGTGCAAATGCTTTGTGGACCTGTGAAATTTAAAGATTCTAATAAATTTCTAGAAAAAATATTTGCTTTAGAATTTATGAGCATGACTGGGAGTGGAGCAGCAGGATTTTTTATAGACAAAGCATTTATGTGCAATGGTGCAAATTATTGTATTTGCAAAAGCATTTTAAATGAAGTAGGAGCAGACTTTAATAATGAATTTTCTTCAGGTGATGATGTGTTTTTATTGCATTATGTATCGTCAAAATATAAGGTAGATTTTTTGAAATCTTATGATGCTTGTGTTGAAACATCTGCTCCGTCTTCTTTACAAGAGTTTTTTAATCAGCGAATTAGATGGGCTTCTAAGATTTCGGGTTATAGAAACGCATTTTCAATTTTTGTGGCTCTTGCAACATACTTTTCGGCATTTTCTTTACTTTTTTTAGTTATTTTAACTTTGTTTTTTACAAAATTTTATGCTTTGTTGATTGCAGTTCTTGTTGCAAAATTTGTTGTTGAAATATTATTTTTAATACCTATAAGTAAATTTTATAAACAAAGTAATTGCTTGATTTACTTGCCATTAGTGCAATTGTTTCACCCTTTATATGTGGTATTTATTCCTTTAATTCCATTTTTTTACAAACCAAAATGGAAAAATCGTAAGATTATATAAATTAGTTAGCTACTTCTGACAAGAATTTAATTCTAACTAATCTAATTTCTTCTTCGCTATATTCGTCTTCTAAATCAGCAATTGCATCTTCAATAGAATCTGATTCTGCTTCTTCTCTAAAATATGCAAAAATATCATCTATAATTTCTTCATCTAATATAGACCTTAAATAATAATCAATATCTATTTTTGTTCCAGAATTTACTATAGCTTCAATTTCTTCAATTAGTTCGTCCATTTCTATTCCTAATGCTTTGCAGACTTCTTCAAGAGGCATTTTTCTATCAATGTTTTTAATAATAAAAACTTTGTTAGTTGACTTATTAACAACAGATTTTATAACAAGATCTTGAGGTCTTTCAATCTCATTTTCTTCAACATATTTACTAATAAGCTTAATAAATTCTTCGCCATATTTTTGAGCTTTTCCTTGTCCTACACCAGTAATGTTTGTTAGTTCGTCCATGGTAATAGGATATTGGATAACCATATCTTGCAATGAAGGGTCGCTAAAAATTACATAAGGTGGTAATTTATGTTTTTTTGCTATTGATTTTCTTAAATCTTTTAGCATTGCAAACAATTCTTCATCTGTTGCCGAACCGCCTACAAACATTCCTCCTTCGTTATCATCTTCGGCATCTTCGTAATTATGGTCTTTTGTTAATAAAACTGAATATGGTCTTTCGTAATAATCTCTTCCTTTGTCAGTAATTTTTAAAAGTCCGTAATTAACTATTTCTTTTTCAATAAATTGAGCAATCAACATTTGACGGATAACTGCTTTCCAATGTCTGGCTTGGTCTTGTCCACCTGTTCCAAAAATTGGTAAATCTTGATGTTTAAAAGTTGCAATTTCTGCAGTTTTCTTGCCTGTAAGAATATTTACAATATGTTCGGCTTTAAATTTTTCTTTAACAAGCATTATCGTTTCCAAAACAGTTAAAATATCTTCTTTACCTTCGAATTTAGGTTTTGGATTTAAGCAGTTATCACAGTTTCCGCAATTTTCTTTCATTTCTTCGCCAAAATAGTTTAAGAGTTGTCTAACTCTACAAACACTTGACTCTGCATATGAAACAGTATCGAAAAGTAATTGCTTGCCGATTTCTTGTTCGCTTACTGGCTTTCCTTGCATAAACTTTTCGAGCTTTTGTATATCGTCGTAGCTATAAAAAGTTATACATTTTCCTTCGCCACCGTCTCTGCCAGCTCTACCAGTTTCTTGATAATAGCCTTCTAAGCTTTTTGGAATATTGTAGTGAATAACAAATCTAACATCTGGCTTGTCTATTCCCATTCCAAAAGCTATGGTTGCAACAATAACATTTGCTTCTTCGTTCAAAAACATATCTTGATTTTGTGAACGCACAGCAGCGTCCATTCCCGCATGATATGCCAAAGCTTTAATGTCGTTAACAACTAACAGTTCTGCAAGTTCTTCAACTTTTTTTCGACTTAAACAATAAATAATTCCTGATTTTCCGGGATTATTTTTTATATATTTAATAATTTCTTTTGAAGCATTTATTTTTGGTCTAACTTCATAATATAAATTATGTCGGCGGAAAGAAGCTTTAAAAACTTTAGCATCTAGCATGTCAAGGTTTTTTTGAATATCATGTTGAACCTTAGGCGTTGCTGTTGCAGTTAAAGCCATTAAAGGAGTTCTTCCTATTGCATCAACTATAGGTCTAATCCTTCTGTATTCTGGTCTAAAGTCGTGTCCCCATTCGCTAATACAATGTGCTTCATCAATAGCAAAGAAAGATATTTTGAACTTTTTAATAAACTCAACATTCTCTTCTTTGGTAAGAGATTCAGGAGCTACGTATAAAAGTTTTGTTTTACCACTTAAAACATCTTCTTTTACAATATTTGTTTCAGTTTTATTTAATGATGAGTTTAGAAAATGTGCAACGCCACTGTCTAAACTAAATCCACGCATAGCATCAACTTGATTTTTCATCAATGCAATTAATGGCGAAATAACAATTGCTGTGCCTTCTAATATTAATGCTGGTAATTGGTAACATAAAGATTTACCACCACCTGTTGGCATTAATACAAAAGAATCATGTCCATCAAGTAGGCTTAAAATTACTTCTTTTTGTTGACCTTTAAAATTGTCGAATCCAAAATATTTCTTTAAAACTTCAAAAATTTGTTTTTCTTTATCTGTCATTTAAAATCTCTTTTACTATAATTAATATATATTGTATATTAAAAACATTAATCTAAAAATCAATTATTTTAGTCAAAGTTAAAAATTAAAATTTAATAAGTATATGTTTTTAAACTTATTTAACTAAATTTTTAATATTTTAATTAAGTTTCATATTAAAATAAGTACTAAATTAGCAAAAAAAATCGAATGCAAAAAAATAATATTGAAAAAATTATAGAAATTGCTAAAAAAACTATTGTTTTAGAAGCAGAGTCAATTTCTAATTTGGTTAATTATATTGACAAAAGTTTTGCAGAAGTAGTAAATAAAATTTTTGAATCTACTGGCAGAGTTATAATTACAGGTATTGGTAAGAGTGCAATTATTGGTAATAAAATTGTTGCAAGTTTAAATTCGACAGGTACACCAGCAATATTTATGCACGCAGCAGATGCTATACATGGTGATTTAGGAATTGTACAAAAAGATGATGTTGTAATTTGTTTGTCGAAAAGTGGAAATACACCAGAAATAAAAGTTTTGATTCCATTAATAAAAAATAATGGTAATTTATTAGTGGCAATAGTTGGTGATGAAAATTCTTTTTTAGCTAAAAGTGCCGATTATGTTCTATTAACAACAGTCGATAGCGAGGCTTGTCCAAATAATTTAGCACCTACATCAAGTACTACTGCTCAGTTGGTTATGGGCGATGCTTTAATGTTGGCTTTGTTGCAAATGCGAGGTTTTACAGCAAAAGATTTTGCAAGATTTCACCCAGGAGGTTCTTTAGGCAAAAAATTATATTTGCGTGTAGATGATATTTATATTCAAAATGCTAAACCAAAAGTAAAACCTAATGATAATATTACAAAAGTAATTTCTGAAATTACAGGCAAAAGACTTGGAGCAACTGCTGTTGTTGATGAAAATGATATGATGTTAGGTATAATTACTGATGGAGATTTAAGAAGAATGTTAGAAAAATATCCTTCTGAGTTTATTAATTTAAAAGCTAAAGATATAATGTCTGATAAACCCAAAATGGTTGAAAAAGACTGCCTTGCAATAAACGCCCTTTCGGTTATTAAAGCAAATAATATAAGCCAAGTTGTTGTGGTCGAAGACAATAAATATTTGGGAATTGTGCATATGCACGATTTGATGAGAGAAGGAATCGTCTAACAGTTAAAAGTTAAAAGTCGAAAGTTGAAAGTCGGATTTTCAATAAATTATGCAGTATAGTGTAGAGACGGTGCATGCGCCGTCTCTTACCTATACAAATCCCAAATAAATAAAAGCGGTATTGTATTTTATAAAATACAAAATATTATAGAAATTGTATTGTTAAGAATACAATAGTTCTGTTTCGGATTTCCCCGCACAATCTTGCTCGCTCGGATTTGTAATCCGAGTGTAACATTACCAAGCACTCGGATTGCAAATCCGAGCGAGCGTCAGAGGTGTTTGAGCGAGCGTCAGAGGTGTTTGAGCGAGCGTCAGAGGTGTTTGAGCAATTGGGGAAGTGTGTGATTTTTACAATATCTCTTTTATATCTAACAAATTTTTTACTTCAAAATCTGGTTTAAAATCAATTGCTTCATTATTAAAATTACACCAAATTGTTTTAATGCCTTTTTCTGCTGCACCAATAATATCAACATTAATATCATCGCCAATCATTATTGAATTTTCGGGAGTTGAATTTGTGTTTTTAAGAACAAAATCAAAAAAAAGCTGATGTGGTTTATTATAACCAACTTCTTCGGAAGTGAAAATTCTGTCGAAATATTTCTCAATTTTACAATTTCTTGCTTTAGTGTACTGCACTTCTGTAAAGCCATTGGTTACAAGATAAATTTTATATTTTTTCTGTAAATATTCCAAAATTTCAATGCTGTGAGGAATAAGTTTTGTTTTTGTTGGACTAAGTTTTAAATATTGTTGTCCCATTTCTTGTGCAAGCTCTTTATTATCAAGACCAAAATGTTTTAAACTTAAATAATAACGAGACCAAATTAAAGTGTCTTTTTCAAGTTTTGCATTTCTGTAATCTTCCCAAAGCTGATTGTTTATTTCTCTGTATTTCTTTATATAGTCCGAAAAACTGCAATATTTATCTGCTTCAAATTTGTAAAACAGTTCTTCAATTGTTTCGTTTGAATTTTTGTCAAAATCCCATAAAGTTTTGTCTAAGTCAATTAAAACACTTTTAATATCCATACTCAAATAATAAATTGCAAAAATACTTATTTAGATTTTTGCTAAATATGTTTTAAAAATTTTGTTTCTTTAAAAAATGTTAATTTCAAATTTTAAGTATATATTTGAAAACATATTTTAAATATATTTGTTTAGAAAACAAATTTTGAAGAATGAATAGATTTAAAATGAATACATTTAAAAAGAAACTTATTTTTAGAATTGTGCTTACTGTTTTAGGTGGAGTAGCAGGCTTGCTTTATTGGAAATATGTTGGTTGTGCATCAGGAGCTTGCCCAATTCAGTCGAAATGGTATTTAAGTTCGCTTTATGGATTGGTATTAGGCTATTTAATAAGTGGTTTTGTTTATTCCAGCTAAGAAAAAAGCTGAACTTAATGAAAATGATATAAATAAAAAATAAACTTAATCTAATATGAAGAAAACTCTTAATTTACTAATGATTTTAGCACTATCTTTTGCCGTGCTATCTTGTGGTTCATCAAATAAAAATGATGAGAAAAAAGAAATGAAAGAAGAAAAAGAAGTAGTAAAATCAGCTTTCGATCAAGCTATTGAAGGAAGTATTCCTGTGGTAGTTGATTTTTATGCTGACTGGTGCAAACCTTGTCAAATTCAAGGACCTATTATTGATGATTTAGCAAAAGAATTGGGCGAGCAAATAAAAGTTATTAAAGTTAATGTTGATAATGAGCAAACTTTAGCAGCTAGATTTGAAGTTCAATCTATTCCAACAATAATGATTTTTAAAGAAAATAGAATTGTTTTTAAAGCAGTAGGCTTACAAAATACTACAGTTTTAAAAAATGCTTTAGGAGATTTAGGAGTTGATATTAGTATGCCCAATATAGAAAAATCTGAACCCAAAAGTTCTTTCGACCAAGCCATTGCAGGAAGCACTCCAGTTTTGGTAGATTTTTATGCCACTTGGTGTAAACCTTGCCAAATTCAAGCACCTATCATTGATGAATTAGAAAGAGAATTAGGTGGACAAATAAAAGTTATAAAAGTTGATGTTGATAGAGAATTGGAACTTTCTCAAAGATATGGAATTCAATCTATTCCTACTATAATGATTTTTAAAGAAAATCAAATAGTTTTTAAAGCTCTTGGAGTGCAAAATAAAGAAACTTTGATGCAAGCTATAAATAATTTATAGTACTAACTTGCATTAGTTTTCTTTCTTTAAACAATATCTTCCTCATTTTTAGATATTTATTTTATAAATCTAATAAAAATTTTTAAAGTTTTTGTTTTTAGATTCAAATAACGATAAGTTTTTTTATTTTTGTAAAACAAAAAATTAAATTATGGATTTTGAACAGATTTTAGCTGATTTAAAAAATAAGATTTACAAGCCTATTTATTTATTTTATGGGGAAGAATCGTTTTTTATTGATGAATTGACTAATTATATACAACAAAATGTTCTTACAGAAACAGAAAAAGCTTTTAATCAAGATATAGTTTACGGAAAAGACATAACAGCTACAAACCTTATCGAACTTTCGCGAGCTTTTCCCATGATGGCAAATTATAGAGTTGTTATCTTAAAAGAAGCTCAAGATTTAAAAGATTTTAAAAATTTGGAGCCTTATGTTCAAAATCCAGTAAATTCAACAATTTTGGTATTGAGTTTTAAAAACACCGCTAAAGTCGATAAAAGGTTAAAAGTTTTTAATTTATTAAGTAAAAATGCTGTAGTTTTTGAATCAAAACGCTTGTATGAAAATCAAGTTTACCCTTGGATAGAAAAAACTTTAAGAGAAAATGGCTTGAGTATTCATACAGAAGCATTACGTTTGTTTTACGAAAGTATTGGAGCTGATTTGAGCAGACTTTCAAACGAAATTAAAAAGCTCGTAATAACTCAAGAAAAAGGTAAGCAAATTTCAAAAGAAGATATTGCTTTTAATATCGGAATAAATAGAGATTATAATATTTTTGAACTTCAAAAAGCAATTGGTTTAAAAGATAAACTAAAATGTTATCAAATTTTAGATTATTTTAGTAAAGATCCAAGAGCAAATCCATTATTCGCAACAGTAAATCGACTTTTTGATTATTTTACCAAAATAATAAAACTTCATATGTTACAAGATAAGTCAAAGCAATCTGTTGCAAATGCTGCGGGTGTTCATCCTTATTTTGCTGAGGAATATTTAATAGCGATGAAAAATTATCCAATGTCTAAATTAATTCAGATAGTTTCGTATTTGCGAGAAACTGATATGAAACTAAAAGGGGTGGGAGCAGTATCAATTTCTGATGCTGATTTAAGTAAAGAACTTTTATATAAAATTTTACACTAGTTCAAATGACAAGCAATATTGTATTAATTATAGTTATAGTAACAGCAATCTTCACTTATGGAGCATGGCAACGAGAAGATATTTTTCGCAAGTTTTTACTAAGTCCATACGAGGTTGTGCATCGTAAGCGGTATTACCAGATTATAACACATGGCTTTTTGCATGCAAATTGGGCACATTTATTAATAAATATGTTGGTTTTTTGGTCTTTTGGTTCTGTAGTAATACAATATTTCGACATATTATGGGGAGACTTTAAAAATCTAATGTTTCTGTTTTTTTATTTGTCGGCAATAGCTGTTTCTGCTTTGTTTAGTATAATTAAGCACAAAGATAATTATTACTATTCTGCTGTTGGAGCTTCAGGAGCTGTTTCGGCAGTAGTATTTGCATGTATATTTTTTGCGCCATGGAATAAAGTTTATTTTTTTGGATTATTGCCAATTCCAGGGATTGTGTTTGGTGCGATATATTTAATTTATTCTTATCAAATGGCGAAAAGGGGTAAAGATAATGTTGGACATGATGCCCATTTTTGGGGAGCTGTTTATGGTTTTGTGTTTCCTTTGGTTTGTAAACCTGAATTGTGGGAGTATTTTTATCTACGATTGATTAATTTTAACTAATTATGAATTATGAATTATGAATTAAGAATGAAGAATTAAGAATTGTGTTTCGACTTCGCTCAACACCCGATGATTGAATGAAGAATTTTGGATTTAAAGAGTTTTTAGTTTAGTAGGAAAATAAATGAAGAATTGAGAATTGAATGAATGTGTTAATATAAAAATTAGATAAATGAATAAAGCGGTTTTTCTTGATAGAGATGGTGTAATTAATCGTGAGCGTGGGCGTTATACTACAAATGCTGATGAATTTATTATTAATGACGGTATTGGTGAAGCTGTGAAATTATTGAAAGATAATGATTTTTTAGTTATAGTTATTACAAATCAAGGAGGTATTGCAAAATCTTTATATACAGCTGAAGATGTTTTAGAAATGCACATTAAATTTTGCATGTATTTGGCAGAATTTGATACTAAAATAGATGATTTTTATTTTTGTCCTCACCATCATGACTATGGGAAATGCTTGTGTCGTAAACCTGGGTCGCTGTTGTTTGAAAAAGCCATTAAGATTTATGATATAGATACCGAAAATTCTTTTATGATAGGAGATAGTGAGCGAGATATTATAGCTGCTTCTAAATGTGGAATTAAAGGAATTCAAATAGAGCCAAACGAAAATATTTTAGAAATTTGCAAACAAATTATAGGAGGATTTTATGGCTAAATATGTTTCAATTAATGGTAATATCCAACTTTCAGAAAAAGCCTTTATTTCATACGACAATAGAGGACTGATTTTTGGTGATTCTTTTAATTTTGAAATGCGTGGAAATTCTTCAAAAGCATTTTTCGAAGATGAATATTTTGAGTTTTTTATTAAATCTTTAAAAAGTTTGCAATTTAAAAAATCGATTTTACATAGGAAAAATAGTTTATTTACAGATCTAGAACTTTTATTACAAAAAAACAGAATTTACAAAGGCTTTAAAGCAAGAATAATAGTTTTTAGAAACGACAATATAAGTAACTCTTGTTCGATTATAATATCTGTTGATGCTCTTGAAAATGAATATTACCCTGATCTCTCAAATGGATTGACAATAGATGTTTATAAAGATTATGTAATTCCTGAATATAGTTTTGAATTTGATGTTACTCCAAAATTTAGCGAAGAATTATTATTGCATCAAAAACTAGAAACTCTCGATGATTTTTTGCTTTGTGATAAATATGGAAATATTATTAAAAGTTTATATTCTTCTGTATTTTTTGTAAAAAATGCTAGCTTAATTTTACCAACAAAATTTGTAAATAATTCTAGCAGAATATTTGTAGATATTGTAATAAAACTTGCAAATAATTTAAAAATTCCTGTGGTAAATTGGGATGTGAAAGAAAAAGATTTATATGATTTAGACGAAGTGTTTTTAGGAGATATTGTAAATGGATTTAAAAGAGTGATGGCATTTAAAAATAAAAGATATTTTTATAAAACTACAGGAAAATTTCTAGAAGCATTAAATAATAAAGTAAAAGTTAATTTTAAACCATAAATTAATTATAAAAAATGGATTACGAAAAATTAAGTAAGCAGGATTTAATTGAAGAAATTCAAAAGCTAACCAGTAAAAACGATATGCTAAGCGAGCGTCTTACTAGCTTGGCAAATTTGTTTGAGATAACAACAATAGGACTTTATAAAACAAATACAGATGGCGATATTTTGGAAGTAAATGATCCTTTGCTAAAAATGTTAGGCTATTCAAGTTTAGAAGATATTCAAAAATACAATATTGTAAAATATGAGTTAGTAAATAAAAAAGATAGAGAACAATTTATTAAAACTTTAGAAAAAAATGATACTATAAGTGGTCTTGAAACAATTTGGAAGAAAAAAAATGGGACATTAATTAATATAAGAGAGAGCGCACGTGCTATTAAGAATGAAAATGGAGAAATTATATGTATAGAAGGAACAGTTGAAAATATTGACGATCAAAAACAAAAAGAGCAGATACTTATAGAAAGCGAAAAAAAATATAGAACTTTAATTGATTTGTTGCCAAGTGGGTTTGTCATTCATAAGGATTCAAAAGTTGTTTATATAAATAAGTCAATGTTTGAAACCATGAAAGTTAAAGATGAGTCAGAGCTTATAGGCAGAAGTATTTACGACTTTATTCGTCCAAATTATCACAAAAATGTTAAAGATAGAATAAAAAACTTAATTTCGAATGATAAGAATGTTGATGTTAGTATAGAGTTAGAAATTATTGCTAATAATGAATTTATAGATGTTGAGTCATCTTCATTTGCAGTGAAAATTAATGAAGAACAATATGTGATTAGTATCATTAAAAATATTACTGAACAAAAAAGAGCCGAACAAGAGATTTTAAAAGCAAAAGAAAAAGCAGAAAAATTGAATTTACATAGAGAAGCTTTGTTAAAATCTGTTCCTGATATTATTGTAACTGTTGAAAAAAATGGAAATATAATTGAGTTTTACTCTAATTATAAAAGCTTTTGTAAAGAGCCTGTGCCAGAAGATTTTATAAATAAAAATATCGAAGATGTTTTTTCAAAAATTTTGACATCTTTCTTTAAAGAAAATATAAATAAAGTTTTAAAGAATAAAAGTATAGAAAGTTTTACATATTCTAATGCAAGTTTGCTAAAAGCAAAAAAGTTATTTTTTGATGCTCGTCTAGTTTATTTGAATGAAACAACAGTTTTGGTTGTTATTAGAGATATTACAGAGAGAATGGAGTTGCTTAATGATTTAGAAATTGCTAAGCAAAAAGCAGAGGAAAGCGAACGTTTGAAAACAGCTTTCTTAGCCAATATGAGCCATGAGGTTAGAACACCTATGAATGCAATTGTAGGATTTGCAGATTTACTAAAATATGATGTTGACGAAAATGAAAAACATGAATATATCAATATAATCCAAAATAGTTGTTCTCAACTGTTAACAGTTCTTGATGATATTATTGAACTTTCAAAAATTGAGAGTGGCTCTATGTTGAAAAACGTTACTTCTTTTAATTTAACCGAATTATTAGATGAAGTATATTTATATTGGCATAATAGTGTGTTAAAAAGTCCTAATGTTGAATTAATATTTAATAAAACTAACTCATCTAATTTGCTATGTGTTTCGGATAAAGTTAAAATAAAACAAATTTTTACAAACCTGATTAGCAACGCATTAAAATATACCGAAACAGGCAAAGTTGAATTTGGCTATAAAGAGATAAGTGTTAGTGAAATAGAGTTTTATGTTTCAGATACAGGTGTAGGGATTTGTCAAGAAAATTTTGAAAATATATTTAATCGCTTTACTCAAATAGATAATAAATTAACAAATAAAACTAAAGGAGCTGGAATAGGTTTGTCAATATGTAAGGCGTATAGTGAACTTTTAGGAGGAAAAATAACTGTTGAATCTGTGGAAAATAGAGGAACTACTTTTTATTTTACTTTTCCAAAATTTACTTTCGCATAAATTTTTAATAATAAAAATAGTCTTCAACTGTCTCGCCTGGAACGCAATAATATGATCTTGTTGAAAAATTAGTGCTACCTGAAGTTGTTGTGATAAAATTTACTCTAACAGTATCTCCACCAACGGTATTGCAGAAAAATTCAGTGTCTATATCTTTTCCTTCAAATAAAACGAAATTTTCATCGCAACATTCTGTGCAAAGTTTATTAATTCCCTCAACTTTTACTTTTAACAAGTCGTCAGGATATGAAGGAGGATTGTTTTTTAATTTTATTTTTAAATACGAAACTTGAGCAAGCGGATAATTTTTGATATAGTCGGCAATTTGCTCGCTTGGTTCAAATTCAGTAAAATAACTGTGATAACCTTCTTTTTCAACTCTAATTCTAAATTTTATGTAAAGTTCTTGTTCTACTTCAATTAAATATTTTCCTTCTTCATCTGTTTGCGTTTCAGCAATTTTGTGAAAAGTATTATTCAAATTTCCAGAAACTATTTTTGATGCTTCTAAAATAACTTTTGCTCCTTCAACACCCTGATTTGAGGATAAATTATATATCGTTCCCGAAAAATGATTGTAAGTTTTTTTTCTACACGACGAAAAATAGCTCAGATTCAATAAAACTATTATTAAAATCATGAAAATTTTATATTTTGTCTTAAATAGAGTTCGCATTTATTAAAATTTTTAAAAATAATTTTGTAATTTTAGCCAAAATTATAAAAAATATTAATATTATGAGTATTTTAGGAAATTTAGAACCAAAAAATGTGTGGAATTATTTCGAAGAAATTACAAAAGTTCCACGTCCATCAAAAAAAGAAGAAAAAATTATTGCCTTCTTATTAGATTTTGCAAAGAAAAATAATTTAGAGGCAAAAAGAGACAAAATTGGAAACGTTTTGATTAGTAAGCCAGCTTCAAAAGGAATGGAAAATAGAAAATCTGTAGTTTTACAAAGCCACGTTGATATGGTTTGTGAAGCAAATAAAGATACAGTAATTGACTTTGATAATGATCCAATTACTCCTTATATTGATGGAGAGTGGGTTAAAGCAAAAGGTACAACTCTTGGAGCTGACGACGGTATCGGTATGGCGGCTTCTATGGCAATTCTTACAGACAATAGTTTGGTGCATGGTCCAATAGAGTGTTTGTTTACAGTTGATGAAGAAACTGGACTAACAGGTGCTTTCGAAATTGAAGAAGGTTTTTTCAAATCAAAAATATTACTAAATCTCGATTCTGAAGATGAAGGCGAAATTTTTATTGGTTGTGCAGGAGGTATTGATTTAGTTGCAAATTTTGACTATAAAAAAGAAAATGTTCCACAAAATCACCTAGCCTATAAATTTGTTGTAAATGGTTTGCAAGGCGGACATAGTGGAGATGAAATTCATAAAGGTTTTGGCAATTCAAATAAAATTGCAAACAGGTTTTTAAATATAATTAACGAAAAATTTAATGCTCGTCTTTCTGTATTTGACGGAGGAAACAAACGTAATGCAATTCCACGCGAAGCAGAATTTGTTTTCACAATTGATAAATCTCACGAACAAGCTTTAAAGAAAGAATTTGAAATATTTAAGAAAAATATTGTTAATGAAATTGTTTTAACAGAAAAAAACATAAATTTAAGTTTAGAGTCTGCAAAAACACCAGAGTTCGTAATTGATTTAAAAACACAAAACAATTTAATCAATGCTGTTTATGCTTGTCCTCATGGAGTTCATGCTTGGAGTCCAGCAATTCCTGGTTTTGTTGAATCTTCTAATAATTTAGCTTCTGTAAAATTTATTGATAACAAAATTCAAGTTGTTACAAGTCAACGCAGTTCTGTAGAGTCTGGTAAAAAAGATATTAATAATATGGTTAAAGCTGTTTTTGTTCTTGCAGGTGCAGATGTTAAAATTGGCGATGGTTATCCTGGTTGGGCACCAAACCCAAAATCAGAAATATTAACTATTGCAGAAGAATCTTACGAAAGACTTTTTGGAAAGAAGCCAGTAGTTAGAGCAATTCATGCAGGTTTAGAATGCGGTTTGTTTTTAGAAAAATATCCAGATTTAGATATGATTTCGTTTGGTCCTACACTTAGAGGAGTACATTCTCCAGACGAAAGAATTGAAATCAAAACTGTAAAAATGTGGTATGAACATTTACTAGATGTTTTGAAAAATATTCCAAAAGCATAAAAAGTATAATTTGAAGAATTTTAATATTTTGAAAGCCAACTGCCTTGTTGTGAGGTGGTTGGCTTTTAAGTTTTATGAAAAATATACTCTGTGTTAAATTAAAAGTGTTTCTTTTATGAAACACTTTTATATTGTAGTTGTTTTATAGAAGAAACAATTTGCAAAAAAATCCAAATGTTTACGCATTGTGTAAAGAATTGACATGGACACATTATTGATTGTTATTCTAATTATATTAGTGCTATAGTTTTATGAAAAATATAGCTATAATAGATTAAGAGTGTTTCTATTAAGAAACATTTTTGTTTTATAATTGTTTTCAAAAAGAAACATAAAAGATATAAAAATGTTTTTTAAATAAAACAAAAATACTTAAAATTTGCTATTTTTAAAAAACATTTTGTATCTTTGCGAAAAACAAATTTATTATGGACAGTTTAGTGAAAATTTATTTGCGTTTATTTCAAGAAACAGAAGTGGGTAAACTTCGTTATCTTTATTCAGATATAGATTGGAATGAGCGTTGTATTGCCTTGATAGGAGCAAAAGGCGCTGGAAAAACTACGCTTTTATTGCAACATATAAAAATGAATTTTGCAAATAAAAAAGAAGCTGCACTTTTTGTAAGTTTAGACAATACTTGGTTTGCTAAGCACACGATTTTTGACTTGGCTGATGAATTTTATATGAACGGAGGAACACATTTGTTTTTAGATGAAATTCATCATTATCCAAATTGGGCAATTGAAATAAAAAATATTTACGACAGTTTTCCAAAATTGAAAATTGTATTTACTGGTTCATCGCTTTTGCAAATTTATAAATCAACGGTAGATTTATCAAGAAGGGTGGTGTATGAAGTGTTAGAATGCTTATCTTTTAGAGAATTTTTGAATTTTGAAAAAGTAGGAGATTTTCCTGTGCTTTCGCTAGAAGAAATTCTTGAAAATCACCAAGAAATAGCATTCCAAATTACAGAAAATGTGAAAATAATACCATTATTTAAAAAATACTTAAAAAATGGTTATTATCTTTTTTATAGAGAGGGACTTAAAAAATATGAAAGAAAATTACAAGAAGCAATAAATAATGTAATTGATGTGGATATTTCGGCAATTGAAAATATTGGATTTGAATCTAGATATAAATTGAAAAGATTATTGGCAACTCTTGCAGCTTTAGTTCCTTATACTCCAAATATTACAGAATTAGCTAAAACTATAGATACTAATAGAAACAATACTCTTAAATATTTAACATTATTGGCAAATGCAAAAATGTTAAATTTAGTATCATATGAAAATAAAACTATAGGTGATTTAACAAAACCAGATAAAATTTTACTTAATAATACAAATTTGTCATATTTATACGGTAATACAAATATAGGTAGTATGAGAGAAACATTTTTTGTAAATCAAGTTAGTGCTGTTGAAAATCTTGTGCTTGCACGAAATGGCGATTTTATGGTAAACGATTACATATTTGAAATTGGTGGTAAAAATAAAACATACAATCAAATTAAAGACATTCCAAACAGCTTTATAGTTGCTGATAATATTGAAATAGGACATAAAAATAAAATTCCGCTTTGGTTATTCGGAATGCTTTATTAAAACAACGAATAACTCTTAATTAATAGGACTACATTATAAAATCTATATTTACATTAAATTCTACATAATTATTTTTGATTTTTAAAAATAATTTTGTATGTTTGTTGAATATATCCGATATTAATCAATTTTTTTATAGATTGTGGATAAATTAAGCAGATATATCAAGCAAATGAGGGAGCCTCCGGCAACTATTTTATAATTGTTAAAATCTTTTTTATAAAATAATAAACAAAAGTTGAGACCAGAAACAACTTTAATAAACGGGGCGAAATCCGAAAAGCCTTATGAGTAGGAAAAATTAAAATTTTAATAAAATGGACAACAAATTTTTCACATTCATTAAGCCTTATCTATCTTTTATTGATAAGGGTGATTTTTTTCGTAAACCATTCAGTTGGTTGTATATTGCTTTTGCAGTTTTAAATCTAATTTTACCATTTTACATTTTATACACTGCAATTGATAATAATATTTTTGACACACCTGCAAAATTTATTATCGTTTTTATACTTGTATGGATAGTTATTGCTTTTGCATCATGGGTTTGTTTTCAACTATGGTGGGATAGAAAAAACAAAGTAACAGAAACTTCTGTAGAAAATTCTGAGTTTGTTGCAACTCCAGTGTTTGCTCATTTTATACAAACATTCGGAGAATGGATAGGTACTTGGATTGGAATAGTAGGCTTTTTTGTGGCACTATTAGCTACAATAATATTAGGCTCAGATGCAGTTTACTTAACTGCTGCAATTGGAGTTCCTTTCATTCAATCAGGTATTGCTTTCATAATTCTTATGCCAATTTATGGTTTTCTAATTGTTGTCGGCTCAAGATTTCTTGCAGAAATGTGTAGAGCCTTGGCTTCAATAGCAAATAATACAAAGAAGAATTAACAATCTAATTTTTTAATAACAAATTTGCAATATGGTAAGCTATTTTTGGCAAGCTATGTTGCAAATTTGTTGTTTTTATAATAAATATTTGAAATTTATATTTAGGTAGAATTATTTTAGAATTTATTGCAACACTATAGTTTTTGTAAACTTTAGTTTTACTCAATAGTGCTTATATGTTTAATAAATTGAAATCTTTCGTAAACGCTAGTGTCTTTAATATTTGAGTATGAAAGTTTAGCCTTAAAATCATCAATTGAGTTATAACCTTTTTCTTCCATCCATTTTAGAATACCTGCATTTATGGTTTTAAATTCATTTAATCCATTTTTATATAAAACAGAACATAGTTGTAAACTTGAAGCACCAGCAAGTAAAAGTTGAATAGCCCCATTTGCATTGTGAATTCCTGTAGAAGCCGATATTTCTATGTCTGGCATCATTCCTTTTACTATTGCTATTGAACGCAAAGATTCTTTAATGTCTGTTTCATCACTTAAAGCTGATGAATTTGTCATTTCCATTTTGTCAATATTAATAATAGGTTTGTAAAATCTATTAAATAAGACAAAATTTTGTATGCCTCTAAATTTAATTTGTTTTATAAAATATGGAAGATTTGTAAAAGTTTTACCCATTTTAATTGCTATAGGTAATTTTGTACTTGCTTGAACTTTTTCAATTATCTCAAAATATTTTTGTTCAATTTGAGCAGAAGTAAGTTCATAATCGAAATGAAAAACGTTCATATTTAACTCTAAGCCATGAGCGCCGGCTTTTTCTATTTCTTTTGCAAACCCTTCCCATTCTGTGTCGGAAGTACAATTTATACTTGCAATTACCGGTATTTTAACTGCTTTTACAGAAGCTTTAATTAAATCTAAGTATTCGTTTAAAAAATTATGTCTTGAATAATTTTTAATATAATCAGCAGCTTCGGGATAATCAATGCTATCATACAATGTGGCATTTGTCATAAAATTTATTTGTTCTTCAAATAAAGATTTTAAAATTATGGCTCCTGCGCCATTTTCTTCGGCTGTAATAATATTTTGTGTTTTTTTACTTAATCCAGAGCTGCTTAAGATTAAGGGGCTGTTTATTTCCAAGCCCATATAATTTGTTTTAAGTTTTTCCATAATTATTATTGTTTTTTAGTTGCTTTTTTATAATATTCCATTGCTTCGGGTAAGCATTTTTTCATATTTTCAATTCGTTTTGCGTCAGAAGGGTGAGTGCTTAAAAATTCAGGTGGTTTTTGACCTCCCATTTTAGACATTCTTGTCCAAAATGCAACGGCTTCGTTTGGATTGTATCCAGCCATAGCCATAAAAATTAAACCCATTCTATCTGCTTCGTATTCATGTTTGCGAGAATAAGGTAAAAGAACACCAACAGTTGTTCCAACGCTAAATACGTTTAAAAATATTGCTTTAGTTTCAGCAGGTTTAGTTTTTATAAATTCGCTTAATGCCATTTGTCCAGCAGCTGCCATTAATTGTTGAGTCATTCTTTCGTTTCCATGTCGAGCTACAGCATGTGCAATTTCATGCCCCATTACAACTGCCATGCCATCAGCGTTTTGAGTGTAAGGCAATATTC
The DNA here is from genome assembly GCA_002412425.1 of Bacteroidales bacterium UBA5219. GTDB lineage: Bacteria > Bacteroidota > Bacteroidia > Bacteroidales > ML635J-15 > Bact-19. The sequence continues at coordinate 38,195 of DHVB01000068.1, forward strand.
CAGTGTAAAAACAAATTTTACCACCAGGCATACACCAAGCATTTGGAACATTAGATTCTACTAAGGCAAATTCCCATTTAAAATCTTTTATTCTTTTTTCTAATTTATTATCACTCAAGTATTGCTCAACAGCTTTTGATATTTTATAGCCTACTTCTTCAAGCATAACAGTGTTTTTTACATCTCTTGAACGAGGCGTAGTGTCTAAAAAACCTTTGTAATTGGTAGCACCCATGCTAACAAGTTCAGATTCGGGTATTAATGTAACTTGTTTTCTGCCAATTAGTGGAACTGTAGAACAGTTAGTTACAAATATTGCTCCTACAATTAAACCTATTAAGCCTAAGCTTAAAAATAATTTTTTTCTCATTGTTCTTTGTTTTTTAATGTGCAATAATATGATAATTTATAAAAATCAAACAAAAATAAATTCGGATTTGATGAATTTAATAAATGTCGTTTTATTTTGTTTTTAAAAATAGAATTAAAAAACCGTATTACGAAAATTAATTTAAGTTTTTTTAATCTTTTTGCGATTTTTGTTATTTTAATTTCGTTAATAAACTCTTTATCAGTTATTTGTGATTTTTCAATTAAAATTAAATTTTTAATTCCTTCTTCGGTTTTATGAAGAAAAATAGAGTTCTCCTCAATATCTTCATCTACAACAGGGTTGTCAATGTGTGAAATTTTAATTCCATTTTTTAGTAATTCATATCCAAATAGGCTGTCTTCGTGTCCATAGTTTTTTAGCGATTCGTTAAATTGCACTATTTCAAACACTTCGCTATCAATCATGAAATTATTGGTAGCAAAACCTGTGTTTGGATATTTATTTCTTTCTTTAGGAGTTTTTGTTTCTTTTAGTAAACCATATTTATATCTTAGTGCATTAGTTTTTTGATATTGTTCGGGAAGATATTTTCTACCACCACTAACAATTTTATGCTCTAAATATTGTTTATATGTCTTAATGAAATCACTATGATAAATTCTAGAGTCAGCATCTAAAAAAATGATTTTACCCTTTTTAGCTTCCTTTGCTAATCTGTTACGTGCTGCACTTCTTCCAACATTCTTTTCAGAAACTATATGTTTTACATTAAATTTTTCTATTAATAATGAATTTTTTTTTACACTTTCAGCATACGAACCGTCTTCAAAAATTATAATTTGAAATTCAATATTTTCATTTATACATTGAGTATAGAGTTCTTCAACTAGTTTTGAAACGTTGTGGTTAAAACATGGAATACAAATATTTAAGAATTGCATTTAATCTATTTTTAGTTCGCTAGTCTCTTCGTCTGCTATTCGTTTTAAATCTTCTTCTAACTCTTCTATTTGTCTGTTAAGTTCTTCTTCAACGCTTTCATCCCAAGAAATGCTGTCAATTTCGCTACTGGTCATAGCCATAATTTTTTTATTGCTTAAACTTGTCCTTTTTTCAACAGATTTTGTCCAATTATCTATCTTTTCAGGGCAGTCTATGTAGAATTTATCTGCTACTGTATCTAATTTTGCCATAAATTCTGGGTATTTGTCTAACTCATAAAAGGCATGCATATCGCCATCAAAAGCTAAATCAACAGTTTTAATGTAAGTGTCTATGATTTGGTTACCAACTTTAATAAATTCATCGCAATTACTAAAATTATAGTTTGAATATTTTTCAATCATTTGTTCTAAGTTTAATTCTTCGTTTGTGTCAATGCTAGTTTTGTCTTTAGTTTTATTTGAACAAGCAAAAGATAATATAATAATGACTATTATTAATATTTTAAACTTAAACAATTTCATTAAATTATTTTTAAGATGAAAGAATTAAGAATATTAAATTTTATCCACCTGTTGTTCTTACACTTTCAACGCGATACAATCCTTTTGGTGTAATACTAAGCACTGGGATAGGCGATGTATTAAGCATTTGGTAAGCATATGAACCTAATAAAAAGTTTGAAAGAGAAAAAGTTTGCTCAGTCATTATTGCAATTAGGTCGGCATCAATTGCGGTTGCGTATTCAATAGTAATGTCGGTAATATTATCTCCAACTAAAAGAGTTGATTGAAATTTTATTCCTTGTTCAGTTAAAAACTTTTTAACTTGTGAAGCATAAAGTTCAAGTTTGTTATGTATTCCTTCGCTGGTAGAGCTAGTTACTTTAACAATATGTACTTCGGAGTTAAATGCTTTAGCAATTTTAGCTGTTTTAGAAACTTTTTCTCTAGTTTCTTTGCTAATATCTATTGGTAAAACTATTCGTTTTACTTCACCTATATATTTTTCTGTAGTTACAGTTATTACAGGTCTATCTGCTGTTTGAACAATTTTGTAAGCATTACTACCTATTATAAAATCAGAAAAACCTGATTCGCCGTTTGTTGAGCAAATAATAATGGAGTCATCAAAAGCTTCTGCTTGTCTGGCAACTTCTTCATGAACTCTTCCGCTTTTGATAATATATGAAAAATCACAATCTTTATGCAATTTATCTTTATATTTTCTTAGCAAGTCTTCAAACTCTTCCATTGCAGCATCATATTGTTTTCTTAATTCAATATGAAATCTGCCAGTTTTTTTCTTTTGTACAAATACCATTTGTAGGTCGGCATTGAATTTATTTGCATAAATAATACCGAGTTCTAAACCTTTAATTGATTCTTCAGAAAAATCTATAGGTACAATTATTCTTTGCATATTCTTAAAGTTTAATTTTGTTGCTAAGATATTAAATATTTTTCATATATTTACTTTTTTTAAAATATTTTTACACTTCTTTTGTGTTTTTATATTTTCTATGAAAAAAAGTTTTAATATTATTGGTTTAATGTCGGGTACCTCGCTCGATGGTTTAGATATTGCCTTGGTTAAATTTAAAGAGAAAAACAATAATTGGATATTCAAAATTGTAAAAGCTGAAACAGTAAATTATGAACCGGTTTTAATCCAAAAATTTTTAACGGCTCACTTGATGTCTGCTCTTGAGTTAAAATATTTAGAAAAAGAATTTAGTGAGTTTTGTGCTAAAGCAGTTAATAATTTTACAAATGATATTTCAGAAAAATTTGATTTAATAGCTTCTCATGGACATACTGTTTTTCATCAGCCCGAAAAAGGAATGACTTTGCAAATAGGCGATGGAGAATTGATTGCTAAACGCTGTGGCATAAATGTAATAAGCGATTTTAGAAGTGGTGATGTAGCTCTTGGTGGACAAGGAGCACCACTTGTTCCAATAGGAGATGAGTTGTTGTTTTACGACTATGATGCTTGTGTGAATTTAGGAGGATTTTCAAATATCTCGTTTAAAAATAATAATAAAAAACGTGTTGCTTTTGATATTTGTCCTGTAAATATTGTTCTAAATCATTTATGTCAAAAAATCGGAGAAAAATATGATGAAAATGGTAAAATAGCCTCAGAAAATATTGTAAATAAAACTTTATTAGCAGAATTAAATGATTTAGATTATTATTTTAAAAAATACCCAAAATCGCTTGGAAGAGAGTGGGTAGAAAAAGAAGTCTTTCCGATTTTAGAAAAGTATTTGCAAACAGATTCAGTTGAAAATATAATTTCTACTTTTACAATTCACATAGCTTTTCAAATTTCAGAAAATATAAAAAACTTTTCAAAAGTTTTGTTTACTGGTGGCGGAGCTTACAATGGTTTTTTAATTAAAAAAATCGAGGAGTTTTCGTCTGTAAATATTGTTGTGCCAGAAAATAAAATTGTTGATTTTAAAGAAGCTTTAATATTTGCTTTTCTTGGCTTGTTAAGATGGCAAAATAAAATTAATTGCTTGGCTTCTGTTACAGGTGCAGAAAGGGATTCTTGTTGTGGAAAAATATCTTTCGCTTAAATATAACTATGTTTTTGTGAAATCTTAACTAATTTTCATAGTTTTGAAAAAAATATTTGATATGCAAAATAATAAACAAATACAATTGTCTGAATTTTACCGCAAAGTTTATAATTCAGAACCTAAAAAAATAGAAAAAATTACTCAGGCTGGTTCTCCAAGATTTTATTGTAGATTTTATTCTGAAGAGCAAAGCATTCTTGGCGTTTATTCCGACAATGTTATAGAAACAGAAACTTTTCTTTATTATTCAGAAGTTTTTACAAAATTAAATCTTAATACACCTAAAGTATATGCTGTTTCAGACGATAAAACTTGTTATTTTATTAAAGATTTTGGGGACGATTTATTGTTGAATTTATTATTACAATCGCAAAAAGAAAATAATACTATCTCTCAACAAATTATAGATTATTATAAAAAATCATTAACTGCTTTGGTTAAGATGCAAGTTTTAGCTAAAGAGCATATTGATTTTACAAAAGCATATTTTATTCAAAAATTTGATGCTCAATCAATTCTTTTTGATTTGAATTATTTTAAATATTATTTTTTGAATAGTAGCGAAATAGTGTATAATGAGAAAAAACTACAAGATGATTTCGAGAAATTAGCTAATGATTTAGATAGTGGAGGTACAAAACTTTTTATGTTTAGAGATTTTCAGTCCAGAAATATTTTAGTTAAAAATAATGAGGTGTATTTTATTGATTATCAGGGTGGAAGACTTGGTGCTCCTGAGTATGATTTAGTTTCTTTGCTGTATCAAGCTAGAGCAGGTTTGCCCGAAAATCTCAAACTTGAATTAAAAGATTTTTATTTTTCTGAATTATCAAAGCATATTGATTTAGACAAAGAAGAATTTGACGATAGATTTTATAAATATGCTTACTTACGTGTATTGCAAACTTTTGGTGCTTATGGCTTACGAGGTTTAATTGAGAAAAAACAACATTTTGTGGATAGTATTCCTTTTGCACTTGAAAATTTAAAAACTTTAATGACTTTACATCCTCTTTCTGACGATTTTGTTGAGTTAAAGAGAGTTTTGCAAGAATTGATTTTATCAAAAAAACATGAACATAAAGTTTTTGATGAATTTACTGTGCAAGTTTTTAGTTTTAGCTATAAAAAAGGATTACCTATAGATATAAGCGGTAATGGAGGCGGTTTTATTTTTGATTGTAGAGGAATTCACAATCCTGGGCGTTATGCCGAATATAAAGATAAAACAGGAAAAGATAAGGAAGTAATAGAATTTTTTAAAACAAAATCGGATATTGATGTATTTATAGAAAATGCAAAAACAACAGTAAATTCAACTGTGGAAAATTATATTGAAAGAGGTTTTAATTCTTTGATGATTAGTTTTGGTTGTACTGGAGGCAGGCATCGTAGTGTATATTGTGCTGAGGCAATGGCAAAATATCTCAAAGAAAAATATAAAGTTAATGTGATTTTAAGACATAGAGAACAGGAGTAATATTTTAGTTTTAGGAATGATTTTTGCATAGATTTTTATTAATTTTTAATTTAAACTTTAAAATTATGAGAAAAATATTTTTATTAGCAATGTTTTTATTAAGCATTTGCTTTATTTATGCACAAGATTGCAATTGCGATGAATCAAATGTTGTCGAGTCTGAACTTAAATTTTCTGATTTAAGCGATTTTGAAAAAGCCGAAGCTATCGAAGCCATGTTAGCAGGCGATTGTTATTATAAAGGAATTAAACTTTGGGGAAGAGTTAAGTTCGTAGATACATACCCCGACATAGAAATTCAATATGTAGAAACTTATCCTGATATTAAGGTAAAATTTGTAACAACATATCCTGACGCTTGTGGCAAATGGCAAGTTGTTGATACTTACCCAGATTTTACAGTTAAGGTTGTAGATACTTATCCAGATTTAAGAGTAAAAGTAGTTGAAACCTATCCAGGAGTGGATTAAAAAACTTTTATTTGTTGGGTTTTAAGCTTGCTGCTACTTTTTTAAAGATTTTTAAATTATCTTCAACTTTTCCGTAGGTAAAGCCAGTAATTACATAGTAATCTAAATTAACGAAAATTATTGTTTGATAAATAAATTCTTTAACAAACATTTCTTTGTGTGTACCTTGTGCATACATTTCGTAACCTTTAAAATTGCCTGCGACAAAAGGTTTTGGGTCTTGTTTTATTTTACTATCCCATTCTAATGGATAAGCTTCGAAAAGACGTTTGCATAAAATTATTTTTTCTTCTTCACTCAAAGCTTTTGAAATAGTTGATTTTCTAATAGTCATAGAAGTTTTTTCTTGTGTTTTTGAAGGCACATTACCATCGTCAGAATAGGTAAGAGAACTCAACATTAAATTTCCTTTTTTAAGTCCTGTACCACTTACATCAACGCTAAAATCAAACCTGTCGCTTAGTTGCGATTCAATTTTTGGGTCATAAATAACTCCTAAAACAGATTCTTTAACTTCTTCAATATGTCTTTTCGACACATTTGAAGGCATTGAAGCAGAAATTAAATAAGACCTATAAATATCACCTATAAGTAACATTATTTTAGTATAAGTTTTTCCGTAAGCCACTTGTTGTCCTTCAATTAACATTGCATCAAAGCCGTTTATTTTATAAAAAGTTTGTTTGTCAACAACTACTCCAGTTTTAATTAAATATTTTTTATCAAGACCAATCATATTTCTGTTAACTTCTCCAGGAATTTCGCTTATAATTATGCTACTACCAGCTAATTCGTGCTGAAAACCAGTATATGAATTGCTTTCAATAAAACCACGAGGTGGAATTAATTTTACTTTTGTACCAACTACTGTTTTATAATTGGCATTGATATTGTTGGTTCTTTCTATGGCTTTTGTATTTATACTTTGTGAAAATAAAGAAAATGCAAAAAAACATAAAGTAAATATGAATAAAATACGTTTCATAATTAAAATTTTTGTAAAATTAATTAAATTTGTTCAATTATTAAAAAATACAAGTTTTATGCCAGCAAAAAAAATAAATATTCTTTGTTTAGTTTTCTTTTTACTTCTAAGTATTCCTGTGTTTTCAATTGATAAAGAAAATATAAAGTGTGAAGATGCTGTTTTTGAAAAAAATATTAAAACTGTAAGAATGCATCCGATAGAATGGGAGCAAGGCTATCCGCTTATTGAGTTTGGGAGCGATAATATACTTTCATTTAATTTTGACCAACTTGAGTCAAATCCGGAAACTTATTACTATACGATACTCCACTGCACTTATGATTGGAAATCCTCAAATTTAATGTATTTTGAGTATGCTACTGGATTTGAAGAAAATGTAATTGATGATTATGAAAACTCTCATAATACTTTTATAAATTATACTCATTATAATCTTGAAATTCCTAATCGAGATGTAGAGTTAACAAAATCTGGAAATTACTTATTGATAGTTTATGTGAAATCTGGCGAAGAAACTAAAGTTGTAATTACTAAAAGATTTATGCTTTTTGAAAATGTTCTTGAAATAGAAGCACGAACCGACAAAGCCTTATTGAATGATTATCGTTTGCATTTTCAAAAAGTAGATTTTACAGTTTATAAAAAAGGTTTAAATATTTACGACCCTCAAGTAGAATTAAAGCCAGTTGTTATTCAGAACTATCAATGGAATACTGCAAAATATGATTTTCCATTTTCTTTTATTGATAATGATAAAATAGTATATGAATGGGACGATAAAATAATTTTTGATGCAGCAAATGAGTATCGCTATTTTAATTTTAATAATTTAGAATTAAATTCAGAAAGGGTAGAGCATATTGAATTTAGAAATCCATATTATTATATTGATTTAATAAAGGATAAAACAGAAATGTTTACTCCTTATGCCAGTGTTAAGGATATCAATGGTTCTTATGTAATTCGTACAAAAAGATTTAAAAATTCTGATTATCCCGAAATTCAGTCTGAATATGCTATAGTTAGCTTTAATTTGGAACACAAAAATCCTATTAGCAATGGCGATGTTTATATTTATGGCGATTTAACCAATTATTCGCTTGATGAAAATAGCAAAATGCTTTATAATATTGAAACACGATGTTATGAAAAATTATTATTCTTGAAACAAGGGTATTACAATTATCGTTATGTTTTGGTTGATAAAGACGGAAAAATTAATCATAGTTTTTTTGAAGGAAGCCATCAACAAACCGAAAATGCTTATTTGTTGTTCTTATATTATAAAGGTATGTCTGATAATTATTATAGGTTGATAAATTTTTTGGTAATATAAAATAATTAAGAATTAAGAATTGTGTTTCGACTTCGCTCAACACCCGATGATTGAATGAAGAATTTTGGATTTAAAGAGTTTTTAGTTTTGAGTTTTTAGTTGGAGAGTATTGAGTATGAAGTGAATTAGAAATTCAGCTTTGCTGCATTTTTATTCGTTTCTTGGCAGAGTTCTAGCAAGTTTGGCTCTACACTTGCTCCTTAGAAAATTAAGATTTTTTTTTATTTGCTTACGCATTTTTTATGTAATTTTACGCTTATATATTTTCAAAAATTTGAAATCATTGTTTATCTTTACGGAATAAATTTCTGAAATTTGATAATGAAAAAAGTCTTTCAAACAAAGCGATTTGAGTTTTATACCGCAGGAATTGAAACTAAACTTGAATTAGCTTATTATGGGGACATTCGAGCTGGTTTTCCAAGCCCTGCCGAAGATTTTAATGATGAAAGAATTGATTTGAATAAAATACTTATTCAGAATCCTTTGTCAACTTTTTATGTGAAAGTAATTGGTAATTCAATGGAAGGTGACTTTTCTGATGGTGATTTGTTGATTATCGACAAAAGTTTAGAATGGAAAGAAAATCGTATAGCACTATGTTTTGTAGAAGGTGAATTTACTCTAAAAAGAATACGTATTAAAAATGGTAAACATTACTTAGTTCCTTCTAACAGTGAGTTTCCAATTATAGAAATAAATGAATATAATAATGCAACAATTTGGGGTGTAGTTGCTTATTCAATAAAAAATCATAAGTAAATGTTTGCTCATATTGACTGTAATAATTTCTATGTTTCCTGTGAACGTGTTTTTAACCCTTCGTTAAATGGAAAACCTGTGATTGTACTTTCAAACAATGACGGCTGTGCTATTTCACGTTCAAATGAAGCAAAAGCATTAGGTATTCCTATGGGTGCGCCTGCTTTTAAATACAAAGAAATTATTGAGGAAAATAATGTTCATGTTTTTTCTGCAAATTTTCCACTTTATGGCGATATGAGCAATAGAGTTATGAGCATTTTAGCCACTTTTTGTCCGATGCAGGAAATTTATAGTATAGATGAATGTTTTTTGGACTTGTCAGGTTTTGATGTTGATTTGAAAGAATACGGTTTGCAAATGAAAGAACGTGTTTATAAATGGACAGGATTGCCTATAAGTATTGGTATTGCACCAACAAAATCACTTTGCAAAGTGGCAACAAGAGTAGCAAAGAAATTCCCAAAAGAGACAAATTCTGTTCATGTTATTGATAGCGAAGAATTAAGAATTAAAGCATTAAAATGGCTTGAAATTGGTGAGGTTTGGGGTATTGGACGACAATACACAAAAAAACTTTTAGCCAAAAATATAAAGAATGCTTATCAGTTTACTTGTATGGGCGATGATTGGGTTAAAAAACACATGTCGATTGTTGGATTGCGTTTGAAACATGATTTACAAGGTATTCCTTCTATAATGATTGAGGAAGTTAAGGATAAGAAAAATATTGCAACAACTCGAACATTTGACTATAACACTGAAAATTACGAAGATGTTAAAGAGCGAATAGTTACTTTTACTACAAAATGTGCCGAAAAATTAAGAAAGCAAGGCTCGTGCTGTAATTCTATTCAAGTGTTTATTGCAACTAATTTTTACAGAAAAGATTTACCGCAGTATTCTAATTCTATTTGTATAAAGCTACCATTTGCAACTAATTCAACTTTTGAACTTGCAGAATATGCTGTTGTGGGATTAGAACAAATTTTTAAAAAGGGCTATGCTTATAAACGAGCAGGTGTTTTTGTTATGGATTTTACTCCTGAAAACAATCAACAATTAAATCTTTTTCAAAATAGAAATGCAAAACATATCTCTATAATGAAAGCAATGGATAAATTAAACCGAAAGTATGGCTGTGATTTGTTGAGATTGGGAGCACAAGCACCGGGAAAAACTTGGCGAATGAAACAAGAAAAACTTTCACCACATTATACTACTAATATCAATGAAGTGTTAACAATTAAAGTTTGAGAGCTATATATTTTAAATTATGTGTTTTGTTTATAGGTTAGATAAAAGTGCAAATGCTTTGGAAGAACGCTTTGAAGCAGAATTTATTCATCAACAAGCGAATATTTTTTTTGATAATCCCAATCCTATATATAACGGTTTTATTAATCCAAAAATGCCTGTAATAACTCACTCAAAACCTCGTAATATTCAATTTTTTGAATGGGGCTTAATCCCAAAATGGGCAAAAGATAAGAGTTTTCAGAAAAATACATTGAATGCGAGAATTGAAACTTTGTCTGAAAAACCTTCATTTAGGGATAGTGTAAACCACAGATGTTTAATTCCTTCTGACGGTTTTATTGAGTGGCGTTGGTTAGATGAAAAAGGAAAAAATAAACAAAAGTATTTGGTGCATTTTGAAAATGATTTGTTATATGCTTTTGCCGGAATTTGGTCAGTTTGGGAAGATAAGCCAACAGGCAAACTAATTCCTACTTTTTCAATTATTACAACAGAAGCCAATGAACTTATGTCATTTGTTCATAACAACAAAAAACGTATGCCTGTTATAATAAAACCTGAATTTGAAAAAGATTGGTTAGAAACAGGAAATATTACAATGTGGAATGATGATTTAAAGGCAACAGCGATTTGAAATTATTTCAAAGCGTGAAGTATATTAGAATTTATATCCATTTAAAAAGTCTTTGGTTTTCATTCTTTTTTTTCCCGACATTTGAAGTTCGTGTATAAGAAGGAAGCCATCTTTTACAGCAATTTTAATTTCGTTTTTATTATCGCTAATTATTTTTCCTATTTCAAGATTGTGTTTATTTATCTCGTAAGATGTTTCAAAAACTTTAATTGTATTTTCTGTGTTTGTTAATTCAAACCAAGCTGCTGGATAAGGCGATAAGGCTCTAACTTTATTGTGTAATTCTTCGGCAGAATTGTTAAAATCAAGTTTGCAAAACTCTTTATTCAATTTTGGTGCTTGGCGTAGTTTATCTGTTTTTAGAGAATCTTGTTCAATACTTTTTGCAGTACCGTTTGCTATAGAATTTACTGTTTTAACCAATAATTTGCCTCCTAAATTCATCAATTTATCGTGTAATGTGCCAGCATTGTCAGATTCAAGTATTTCACATTTTGTTTGAAAAATTATATTTCCAGTATCAATTTCTTCGTTAATGAAAAATGTTGTTAGTCCGGTTTCTGTGTCGCCGTTTAAAATAGCATGATTTATTGGTGCTGCACCACGATAATCGGGCAGAAGAGAGGCATGTAAATTTATAGTTCCAAACTTTGGAATTTGCCACACTTCTTTAGGTAACATTCTAAAAGCTACAACAACAAATAAGTCGGCATTTAAACTTTTAAGTTCAGAAATAAAATCAGGGGATTTTAAATTTGTTGGTTGTAATATTTTGATATTCAAATCTTTAGCAAAAGTTTTAACTTCTGATTCTGATATTTTTTTGCCTCTACCAGCAGGTTTATCGGGTGCAGTAATTATTGCAAGAATTTTTTGATTGTCTTCAAGCAATTGTTTTAAAGGCTCCACAGCAAAGCCTGGAGTACCCATATAAACGATTTTAAGTTTATTCACTTTCGCCTAAGTTAAGTTCGTGTCCCATTTTATCTTTTTTAGTTTTAAGATAAAATTTGTTGAATTTATTTGGTTTTATTTCTATATGCTGTATTGCACAAATTTCTAAGCCATATCCTTTTAATCCTGCTTTTTTTGATGGATTATTTGTGATAAGCGTCATTTTTCTTACTCCAAGGCTTCTGAGTATTTGTGCTCCAACGCCATAATCTCTTTCGTCAGCTTTAAAACCTAGGTGAAGATTTGCTTCTACGGTATCTAAACCTTTTTCTTGAAGTTTGTAAGCAGATATTTTATTCATAAGTCCAATGCCACGTCCTTCTTGGTCGAGATATACTATCACGCCTTTTCCTGCTTTTTCAATCATTTTCATTGATTCGTGCAGTTGATGTCCGCAATCGCAACGTTGAGAAGCAAAAATATCGCCAGTAACGCAACTAGAATGAATTCTTACTAATATTTGTTCGTCAGGTTCCCAGCTTCCTTTTATAAGAGCAGAATGTTCTAATCCATTGTTTGTTTGCTTAAAAGGAATCATTTCAAAATTGCCGTAATCGGTTGGTAGTTTAACTTTGTCGCCACGAATAATTAAGCTATCAAATTCTAAGCGATATTTTATTAAATCTTCAATAGAAATTATTTTAAGCTTAAACTTATCGGCAATTTTCATTAGCTGTGGAAGGCGAGCCATAGTTCCGTCTTCGTTCATAATTTCGACTAAAGCACCACCAACTTTTAAACCAGCCAATCTTGTTAGGTCAACAACTGCTTCGGTGTGTCCTGCACGTTTTAGTACGCCGTTTTCTCTAGCCATAAGTGGAAAAATATGACCTGGTCGTCCTAAATCTTCAGGTTTTGTTTTATCGTCAATTAAAGCGTAAATTGTTTTTGCTCTATCAGTGGCTGAAATTCCTGTTGTGCAACCATGACCATTCAAATCAACAGAAACAGTAAATGGCGTTTCGTGTAGTGCAGTATTCTTGCCTACCATCAACTCTAATTCTAATTCCTTGCATCTGCTTTCGGTAAGTGGTGCGCAAATTAAGCCACGTCCATGTGTTGCCATGAAATTTACTATTTCTGGTGTAATTTTTTCGGCTGCAACAACAAAATCGCCTTCATTTTCTCTATCGTAGTCGTCAACAACAATCACGACTTTTCCATTTTTAATATCTTCAATAGCCTCTTCTATTGTGTTTAAAGGTCTATTGATTTCGTTTTGTGGGTTTCCAGACATTTGATTTAACTCCTTTCATCGCTCTAAACATTCCTGTAAGTAGAGCAACATTCATTGATAAAAAATGTGTAATAAAACGCAAAAATACGTTATGAATATTTATTTTTCTAAGTAAAAAGTCAATTAATGGTAATAAAAGTACAAAATTATATAAACAGAATAATACAAGATAGAAGTTTGATAAAAAAGCAAGGTAAAAGTTGATTCCCCAAGCTAGGATTAAAAATATTGGTGTAATCCATCTTAAAACTTTATGAGATAAAAAGCTAAAAGCCAAACCTGTCCAAGGGGGCCACAAGAAATGTTTAAATTCTTTTAGATTTTGGAAATTTCCTGTTGCTATTCTTACTTTTCTTCTAAACTCGTCAGATAAATTATTTGAAACATCTTCATAAACTACAGCATCGAGGTTATTTATAGCTTTGTATCCTTTTTCTAAAACTTTCATGCAGAGATAAAAATCGTCAACTAAAAAAGTTTTAGGAACTGGCGAGTATAATTCGCGTCTCATTGCAAAACAACCGCCAAAAGGTCCCATCATAGTTCCCCATAAAATACCTTCTCTATGTTTTATATAAACTTCTCTTGAAATATATGATTTTTCTTGTATAGATATTCCTTCTTTTTTTAATCCTGTATTTTTCATATGAGAATCCACCAAGCCTACTTTAGGGTCTGAAAAAGGTTTAACTAATTCGGAAATAGTGTTTTTATCGAAAAATACATTTGCGTCTGATAAAATTAAAATTTCAGAAGTTGATTTGTCTATCATACTATTTATAACATTAGATTTTCCTTGTCTTTCAGTGAATGCAGTAAAATCAATGTTTTGATGTTTTTTAGCGTAAGCTTCAACAATTTCGTTAGTGTTGTCGTTGCTGTTGTCTGAGCCAATTATAATTTTAATTTTATCAAGAGGATAATCTGAATTTAATATAGAATCGAGTTTTTCGGCAATTACGCTTTCTTCATTGTATAAAGACATGATTATTGTAACTTCTTTTTTTTCAGTAAGTTCCGAAAATTTTAGTTTTTTATTTATCGTTAAAATATATAAAATAAATGGGAATAGTACATAGCTGTGGAAAACTAAAAATGCTAGAAAGAAGAATAATATTTGAAGTGCAATAATCATTTTATATGTAACAAGTAAAAGTCGTTTAAGTTTTGAGCAATTTTATCATTATCAAAATTTTCTAGAATAAATTTTCTCGCTTCTAAAGAAATTGAATTATGAAGTTCTCTATTATTTTTTATTTTATTTAAAGAAGTTAAAAATTCGACTGAGGAATTTGCAATTAATATATTTTTTTCATGAGTAGTGCTAATTCCTTCACTACCTATTGATGTTGATATAATTGTTTTTCCTGCAGCCATTCCTTCAATTATTTTAATTCTCATTCCAGAGCCTGAAAGTAGTGGTACTATCATAACAGATTGTGTTGCAATAAATTTTGCAGCATCTGGAATTTCGCCAAGATATTCAATATTTTTGCAATTTCGCAAATATTTTTCAAATAAAACAGGTGCATTTCTGCCTGCTACAGTTAGTTTGCAATCAGGATTATCTTTAATAAATATATTCCAAACATTTTCAATAAACCATGTTAATCCTTCTTGATTAGGAATCCAATCTAAAGCTCCTATATGGAAAAAACCTGGAAATTCGCCATTATTTTCAAGTTTTAAAAACTTATTGTCTTGGTTTATTCCTGTTGGTGTTACTTGTTGTGGTTTTGTATTTCCAAGTTCATTAAATATTTTTCCGTCACGCTCTGTGATTGGAACTAGTAAATCATATTTATTCAAATATGAAAGTTTGAATTTTTTAATTCTTTTTGCAAGATTTTTCTTATAAATACGGATACAAGTGTTTGTTTCGTTTAATGTAGCTCTTTCCCAAATTTCATGTTCTATATTATGTGCTCTAAGCGAAATTTTAGCATTAGAGTGTTTTCTTATTGTTTTTATATATGGACAAAGGTATAGCCCTTCTAATTGAACTATGTCGAAATTATCTTTTTCTAAAATTTCTATTAATTTATTTTCAAAATTTTTAGAAATAAATCTTTGAGCGTTGTATGGTTGTGACGAAAAAACAAGATTAGTTAAGGCTTTAAAAATAGATGTGTCTGTATTAATTTTAACTGCATGAATTTTTACTTTGTTTGTTATTTCTTTTGGAATTGAACTTAACTCAGTATAGTGTTTTGATGTATTCATTGAAAGAATTTCGACATGATTTTTGTTTTGACATAAAGACAGGGCTAATGATAAACTTGCTATAGAACCTCCGTCTCTTGGCGGATAAGGCATTTTATTTGTTAAAATCAAAACTCTCATATCGTTACATAAAATCAGTACAAAGTAATAAAAAATTATTGAGTTTTTTAAGTCTTTTTTGATTTTCTTTTGAATTTGCTTTTTAAATTTGAATAAAATTGTGTGCTAACTCTCATAGAATCGTTAGCAGCCTTGTATATTAAGAATCCCGCTAAGGGGATAAGAACATAGGTGCTCATCCACATTCCTATTGAAGGTTCAAAAACAGCTTCTCGCGTTGTTTTTTCAAAAGTGATAGAAATAACATAGTAAATTAAAAATAAAAAAACTGATATAATAACCGGTAATCCGAAACCACCTTTACGAATTATTGCTCCGAGAGGTGCGCCTACTAAGTAAAATAAAACACATGCAATAGCTAAAACATATTTTCTATGCCACTCTATTCTATGACGTGCTATGTAACGGTTGCTGTAATTTAGTTCGTCTCTAGTTAGTTCTACATATAGTTTAGCTGAGCTAGCATAATTTAGAGCAAAATCTATAACTTTATTTTTTTGAGCTGAGTTTAAATTTTTATAAATTGAATCAACATGAATATTTTGTTGCTCTTCTACATTGAGTTCATCAACTTGTCTGCTAGCAATTTGTTTTTCTTCTTCACTTTGATTTAGCCATTCGTGTTTGCCTTTAAATAATGAATATTCTACTATATTGAACCATATAGCATTTTTTCTTTCAAACATAGTTTTTTTCAAAGAGTCTATAGAAAAAACAAGCTGTTTGTTATTTAGCATATCGAAACTATTTTTGAACAAGTCCTCATTGGCTTGGTCCATGCCTAGTGCATCTAGTTCAATATAAGCTGTTTGTGTTTTAAAACTAGCACTTTGGTGTGGATATTTTTTGCTTGATTTGTCTTTATCAAAATCTAAATCTTCGTATCTATATCCGTCTTGTAAAGTTAAAATTAGAAATTTTTTATCTTTGGTAATGTGTATGTTTCCGTGTTGTGCTGTTGTAATACTACTTGAATTTTTTTTGTTTCTGTGGTCATATACAAGAATGTCTTCTAAATCATTGCTTTTTCTTTGTTTTCGCTCAACTTTAATGCAAAAATCATTTACAGGTTCAGTAAAAATTCCACTTTGAAGATTTATTTCTGGTCTCTGTTGTTGAATATTATAGAGCAAGGTTCGCATTTTTAAATTAGTGTAGGGGAGTAGGTTGTTAGAAAAATAAAATGCGGAAATACTTATTATTAAATTTAAGACAAAAAGTGGATACATTATTCTGTATAAAGATATTCCACCAGACTTCATCGCAAATAGTTCGTTTTTTTCTCCAAGATTTCCGAAAGTCATTATGGTTGCTAAAAGAATAGAAAGAGGAAGTGCTAAAGGAATTAATGTTAATGATGCGTAAAATAAAAGTTCTGCAATAACCTGCCATTCTAAACCTTTTCCGACTAAATCGTCAATGTATTTCCATAAAAACTGAAGAAGTAATATGAATACACAAATTAGAAAAATAGCCAACCATGGACCTAAAAAAGATTTGATAATATATTTATGTAATTTTTTAAGCATGTCTAAAATTTAAACCATGCAAAAATAAAAAACAAATTTTAAAAGTCCTATGCTCCTATGAGATATTTAAGATTATTTATTTGAGTTTCCCAAAGTTCAATAACTTCTTCACGTTCATCATTTATAGCAAAATCAGTAACAATAAGGGAAACCTCATTTGTTAACTCATGGTTTTGAATTTTAAATTCAAAATAAACTTCTTCATTTTCGCAATCTGTCCACCTAAAACGGATATAGTCTAAATCTTTGATACCTAGTAGTTCTGCTGTCTCTTCAACACCTTCCCAAACAAAAGTATAAATATTGTCATTTATAAAAACCTCGTCAGCAAACCATTCAGACAAACCAGTTTCGGTTGATAATCTATCAAATAATATTCTTGGCGAAGAGTTAAGAATATATTCAATTTCGATTCTTGTCATAATGTATAGCTTTTTATGTTTTACATTTGTGTTGTAAAATTAGTTCTTCAATATCTTGTAAGTTAGAGTTTTATCAACTGGGTAAGTAATTCTAATAAAATAAATTCCAGAGGCTAATTCGCTAGTATCTATAATGGTTTTTGTGTTTGCTAGATTTCCGCTCATTGCTTGTCGTCCAAACATATCATAAATTATAAAATTTAATTGATTTATTACTTCTTTTTCGGAGTCTATTGTTATGGTTTCGCCTGCTGGAATAGGATAAATATTAAAAGAAAAATCAGTATTATCATTGTTGTTTTCTTCTTCCTCTTCTTCTTCTTCTTCTTCGTTTATTTCAAGTTCTTTTACATGAAGTTGTAAGTTTACTATGCTGTCGCAGCCATGTTCGCTAATAAATGTTTCTTCAAATTCAAAATCTCCTATTTCTGTAAAAACATCTAAATTAAATCCATTTAGCTTATAGTTTTCTCCTTTATTTATAGTGTCCTTAATAGTCGTGTGGTAATTTGGATAAACACTTAAATTTAAAACTACTAAGCTATCACAATTATTTTGAGCAACATAAAACAAAGTGTCAACTCCTGCATGATTCATATTAAAACCATGTTCGGTATATGTTTCGCCTTCACAAATTTTTGCGTTTATATTAGTTTGATAAAAACTTCCTATTGTAAGGTTTAAAGTAATTGTGCTATCACACCCAGCAATTGAAGATAAACTGTGCTGATAAATTCCTTCTTCGCTTAATGTTTGTCCAAAGAAATCATAAGTCGCATTTTCGCAAATCATCATATCAATTTCTGTGTTGTATGTTGGATTAACTTTTAGGCTTAAATTTATTATACTATCGCAAGTTTCAGATTGGAATACTATTTTTGTGTGATTAAAAGTTCCAGCAGTGTTTTGAACAGGAAGCTCGAAACCATAGTTTGAATAAGCATTACCTACACATATTTCATCTGAAATATAACTTGTTGTGCTATAATAAAAATGAATTTTATAAATCGAGGTTTTATTCCCATTATTAACTGTGATTTTAGCAAGATTTGTATTGTTGGCTTGTTCTATTGTAATGTTTGCATTAGGGCTAGAAGCAGTTGCAGATACGATATTAGAAGAACCACATTCTGCATCTATGTAATAGTCATAAATGTTTGGCGAAAAGTTAGGTATTGGGGTGCCATTTACCAAAATATTTGAGACTGTAGAATTGTAAATAAATTCTACATCATCTATATATAGAGCATCTAATTCAGAGCCTTGACCAGGTTCTTTGTTTGTTGTGAAAGTTAATAAAATGTATTTTGCATCATTTGATGGAAAATTGTAATCAAAAGGAACAGAGTATCTTTTCCAGTTTTGGTCACCACGAGTAAAGAACTTTATTGATTTTGCAACCACATGACTTGCTGCGTTTGGGTCAGTGTCTTCAGGTTCACGATATGAATAGTTGTCATGAATTATTGCAATCATTTTTGCTTGTTGACTTTCTGAAGGACAAACGAATTTTGCCCAAAAGACAATAGAATCGGGTTTAGCGCTCAAATCTTGTCTAAAATTTGAATCGTTTATTCTAGTAATATTATAGTTTTTTGAGCTTGTTGCAGTTGTACTTCCAATTCTAATTTGTCCTGTAGTAATGGTTCCATTTGCAATTACAGTATTTCCTAAAATAGAAATTTTTGTTGCATAAATTTTACAACTATAATTTCCAGCACTTCCAGGTCTAGTATCTGTTGATTTTGCATGTCGTGTTTCTGTGGCTGTAACACAACCAAGACTTAAGTCGCACTTTGCTGAAGGGAAAGCATTCCATGAACTTGGCTCGCTATCAGAACTACTGCCATCCCATTGCTCAAATCCACCGTTTGGTAGCTGATATGTTTGGGGGAATAATGCTAATGAGCAAAATACGCTCAAAAAAACAAAAAGTATAATTTTATTCATAAGTTCAATCACATAAACATACAAATATATAACTTTATTTTTAAAATTAGTGTAAAAATGCTTTAATTTATTAAAAATTATTCACTTTAGAATGTTTATAAACAAAATTGAGACAAGTTGGCATGTTTTTATTTGTTGAATCGGACAAATTGACATTGTGAGGTATGTGCTTACTGAAAATATTTCCGAAATTTAGTAAAGGTATATTATTTGATTATTAAATAGTAGAAAATAAATTAAAATATTAACTTAAAATTATGGAGGAAAAAATATGTTAGTAAGAAGAAACACAGGTGGTTACTTACCATCAATATTTGACGCTTTTTTTAATGAAGCAAGTGGTTTAGAAAGTTCAACAATTTTCACAAAACCGGAGTTTAATGTTTATGAAAACGAGAAAAATTTTGTAATCGAGGCAGCTGTTCCTGGAATGGACAAGAAAGATTTTAACATTGAAGTAAAAGACAATGTTTTAGAAATTTCATCAGAAAGAGAAGCTAAAGAAGAGAAAAAAGATGAAAAATATTTCTACAAAGGATTTTGCTACGGAAGTTTTAAGAAATCTTATAGCTTACCAGAGAACATTGATAAAGACAAGATTAATGCAGGTTACGAAAATGGAATTTTAAAAATTACAATTCCTAAAGACGAACAAGCAAAGGTTTTAAAGCAAATTAAAGTAGGCTAATTTTAAATTATTAAAAAAAAGGCGGTGTCTCATAAGTGTCAAACTGCTGACCTGAGTTTATAAAGTTAAAAGTTCATAAAGTTTTTAAAGTCGGTTTTATAACAAAATGTGTCAACTATTTGGACGCGTCAGCCACTTTTAACTTTTAACTTTTAACTTTTAACTCAAGTGTA
>DHVB01000068.1:58442-72466 GCA_002412425.1 Bacteroidales bacterium UBA5219
TTCGTCCTCAATTTCAGCGCCTTGCATTTTAACACTTCTGAAACACCTTGAGAGGTTGTTGGTTCAACACTTGTTTTGAGACAACCTCTTTTTTTTGTTATTATATTTTATAATTTATTATTTTTGTAAAAAAATAGTTTATGAGAACAAAAGAAGAAATAGTTAATAATTGGTTGCCACGTTATACAGGAAAATCTCTTGATTCATTTGGAGAATATATTTTGTTAACAAATTTCCAACTTTACGTAGATTTGTTCGCCGAATATAATAATGTGGAAGTTGAAGGACGTGATAGAAATATGACAAGTGCAACAAGTGAAAATATTACTATCATAAATTTTGGAATGGGTAGCCCAAATGCCGCTACTATAATTGATTTATTAAGTGCAATTTCGCCAAAAGCATTACTTTTTTTAGGTAAATGTGGTGGATTAAAAGCTAAAAATAAATTGGGAGATTTAATATTACCAATTGCAGCAATTAGGAGCGAAGGAACATCTGACGACTATTTACCAGTAGAAGTACCAGCTTTACCTGCTTTCCAATTACAGAGAGCAGTTTCAACTTCTATTCGTGATCACGGTAGAGATTATTGGACTGGAACTGTATTTACAACCAATAAACGTGTTTGGGAGTATGACGAAAGATTTAAAAAGTATTTACGAAAAACACGTGCAATGGCTATTGATATGGAAACAGCAACTATATTTATTGTTGGATTTGTAAACGAAATCCCTTCAGGTGCTTTGCTTTTAGTAAGCGACCAACCAATGATTTCAACAGGTGTAAAAACTGACGATAGCGATATACAAGTTACTGAAAACTTTGTTGAAGACCATATTAAAATAGGAACAGAAGCATTACGATTAATTGCAAGAGGAGGTTCTTCTGTGAAACACTTGCGTTTTTAGTGGTTTTGGCGGAATTTTTGTAAATTTTACAAAAATTATGACAAAACACATTCATATTGTTTTTTTTAACATAAAATTCTGTCTTAATATCTGTTTTTTTTCATAACTTTACAAAATAAAATTATTGAATATGAAAAAAGTACAGCTATTATTTGTTTTTCTGTTGTTTTCTTGTTTTGTTTTTTCTCAAGTATATAACGGTAGAGAAGCAGACATGAGAGTGAAAGGTGCTGATATAGTGCGTTTTAAAGATTTTTCGGAATTACCTAACTTTATACATTTTGGCGATGCTGAACATTTAGATAAGGCAAAAGCTATTGATTTAACAAATTCTTTCTTTGAGGATAATCAGTTAAGCTTAATCGAAAAAAATATTCAAAAAAATAAAAGTGGAGACGAAACTCATAGATTTCAACAAACTTATAAAAATGTCCCAATAGAGTTTACAGCTTGGAATTTACAAATTAAAAATGGAGAAGTTTATGCTTTAAATGGAGAACTGTTTAATAATGTAAATATTGTTTCAAATTTCTCTATTACTCCAGACGATGCTTTGAATTTGGCTTTACAATATATAGGTGCAGAAAAATATATGTGGGAAGATGGTGGCGAAGAAAAATTGTTAAAAACTTTTTTAAATGATGAAGATGCAACATACTTTCCAAAAGCAGAAAAAGTATTAGTACCTGCTCAAGCAAAATTTGAAAATTCAAACTTACATTCTGCATATAAATTTGATATTTATTCAAAAAATCCACATCAAAGAAAAGATGTTTATGTTGATGCTGCAAGTGGCAAAATACTTTTTTCATTATCAAAACTTTATGAAAGTAATGCGATTGGAACGGCTCATACTCAATATAGCGGAATACAACAAATTAATACTACACTTGACTCCGAAAGCGGACAATATATTTTTAACGACAATACACGTGGAGCCGGAATTAGAACTTTAAATTGTCAAGATACTGATGATTACGAAGGTGCAATTGAATTTTACGACTCTGATAATATTTGGAATAATGTAAATGCTCAACTTGATGAATATGCTACAGATGCTCATTTTGCGACTGCCTCAACTTATGACTATTTTTATAATATTCATGGACGTAATAGTATTGATGGTAACGGACATGCACTTTGGTCTTTTGTACATTTTAGTTTGATTGACTATGGTTATGGAAGTAATGTAAACGCTTTTTGGAATGGATATTATATGACTTATGGCGATGGAAACGAAAATATAACACCACTCACAACTGTCGATATTTGCGCTCATGAAATTACTCATGGCTTAACTTCATATACAGCAAATTTAATCTATCAAGATGAATCAGGAGCTTTGAACGAAGCATTTAGTGATATTTTTGGTACTGCTGTTGAGTTTTATGCAAAGCCTGGTAATGCAAATTATTTAATAGGTTCTGAAATAGGTTATATTATGCGTTCACTAGCTGATCCTAATTCAACTGGTAAACCCGATACTTACCAAGGCAGTTATTGGGTTTTTGATGAAAGCGATAATGGAGGTGTGCATACAAATGGAATTCCTTTATGTTATGGTTTTTATTTATTAAGCGAAGGTGGTAGCGGTACAAACGATTTGGGAAACTTTTACGATATTGCTTCAATTGGAATGGCAAAAGCAGAAAAAATATTTTTTCGTTTGTTAACGGTTTATTTAACACCTAGCTCAAATTATTATGATGCTTGGTTTTTTGCAATGCAAGCAGCAGCCGATTTGTATGGAGCTTGCTCAAGCGAAGTGCAAAGTGTGGGTGAAATGTTTTATGCAATTGGAGTAGCTGATGAACCCTATGTTAATACAGCTTATGCGAATTTTACAGCTAGTTATACGCAAAGTTGTGAAGCACCTTTTACTGTGAATTTTATAAATCAATCCTATAATGGGAACAGTTTTCTTTGGAATTTTGGAGACGGAAATACTTCAGCTGAAATAAACCCCACACATACTTATAACAGTGAAGGTTATTATAATGTTACATTAACTGTTTCTGGAGGAGGTTGCGGTTCAGCATTTAAAAATAAAGAAAATTTTGTACAAATAGACCCAAGTTTGCCTTGTGTAACATTTTTTCCAACTTTTGGTAATGAAACAATTACTAAGTGTAATGGAATAATTTATGATTCTGGAGGACCTGATGGAAAATATTTTACAGATACACATTCAAGTTTAACTATTTATGTAGCTGGTTCAGAAAGCATTGTTCTAGATATTTTAGAATTTGATATTGAAGAAGGTAGTGGAATTGAATGTAATTTTGACTATATAGCTTTTTATGATGGACCAAGCACTTCTTCTCCATTAATAAACGAAACTAAGTATTGCAATACCGTAGGGAATCCAGGAATAATTTCTTCGACAGGAGAATATATTACAATAGAATTTTATTCTGATTCAGGTTTAGCACTTGAAGGTTTTAAAATTCAATATAATTGTATAAATTCTGCCAATCCGCCAACTCCGATTTTTTCAGCTAATAATACTTACTCATGTGATGGATATGTTGAATTTGTTGATAATTCAATTAATAATCCACAAACATGGGAATGGAATTTTGGTGATGGAGAAATTTCCAATGAACAAAGTCCTACTCATAAATATTTAAGTTCTGGCATTTATACAGTACAATTAAAAGTTGGAAATGAAAATGGCTCTCAAACTTCAATAAAAACTGATTATATAACAATTGATTTACCAGAAGCATCGCAATTAGTTCCGCTTGACAATGTTTGTATTGACCAAGCTTTTGTAATAAATCAAAATGCCGAAGGTGAATTGAAATGGTATGATACTTTTGAAAGCACAACTCCTGTTTTTATTGGAAATACTTGGCAGCATGATGCAATTTCAGAACCTGTAACCTATTGGGTAGAAGAATTTTATGGAAGTGAAACCTATTATGTAGGTTCAGATAATTATAATACTGATGGAGGATATTTTGGTCATCCTTCTTATATTCACTATTTGATTTTTGATGCTTATAAACCATTTGTGCTAAAAACAGTAAAAGTAAACGCACAAGGAAATGGAAATCGAACAATTGCTCTAAGAACATCGACTCAAGAAATTATTGCTGAAAAATCTGTCTTTTGTATTGATGGAACCCAAATTATTACTTTAGATTTTGATGTGCCTATGGGAAATAATTTGCAATTAGTTGGTTTAGGCGCTCCAGATTTATTTAGAAATAGTAGTAATGTAAATTATCCTTATAAAATTGAAGATGTGGTAAGTATAAAAGCAAGCTCTGCAAGCTCAGAACCATATAATTATTATTACTACTTTTATAATTGGAAAATTCAAACTTATGAGTGTACTTCGGCAAGAACGGAATTTGAAATTATTCCTCATACATGTTCAAATGTAGAAGATATTAGTTTGCAAAATCTTTCAATTTTTCCAAATCCAAGCAGAGGAGTATTTATGTTCAATAATTTAGATAATTTAGATTTTGAATTTAAAATAAGTGATGTTTTTGGTAAGGTTTTATTGAAAGGAAATTCTGAACAAAAAGAAATTAATATTTCACATTTTGCAAATGGAGTGTATTTTGTTGAAATTAATTCAGAAAGTGGAAATAAGTTTGTGAAATTGGTAAAACAATAAAAACTCAGTTAAAAGTTTATAAAGTAAAAAGTTCATAAAGGAATGCCAAGCAAAAAACAACTTTCAACTTTACCTTCGGTGAGCTCGTAAACTCGGTTCAACTTTTAACTTTTAACTGACTTACTTTTTCCTAATTTTTAAATTTTGCCCAATTCGTAATTTTGAGGGGTCGGTAATTCCGTTTAGTTGCATTATGCCATCGGCGGTAGTGCCAGGGAATTTTTTAGAAATAGAATATGGATTATCTCCAGCTTGTACTGTGTAATATTCGTAAGCAGGGTCTTTTTTCACTTCTGTGTTTGTTGAGGTGGCGGTTGTGCTAACTCCTGCTAATCGTTGTTTGTCATCATAACTCATTTGGTCAACACCTTTGTAAGTTGAAACAAGAGCATCTTTTACATAAACTTTTAGTTTTTGTCCTATAGAAAGTCTGGTAGAGCCAAGTCCATTCCATGCCATGAGTTCATTAACCGAAACTTTATACCACGAAGCAATTCTGCCAAGCACATCTCCTGATTTTACTGTGTAAATAAGCTCTGTTGTTCCTTCTGGTTGTTGGGCTAATACCGCAGCTTGTTTGTGGTCGTTATAAATATCGAAATTTTGGTGTTTATATACTTCCATTAAGCTGTCGTTCCATTGTCGTAAATAAAACTCGTCTGGTAATCTGGTGGCGTATAAATAACGACTAACATAGTATGAATATTCAATAAAATTTTCAATTACCAAACCTGCATGACTTGCAGAGTGAATCATAATAAAAGAATCAGGAACTTTTTCAATTACCATTGCAACATGACCTATTGTATTATTTATTGCAGAGCGAGTTTTAAAATAAACCAAATCACCGGGTTGCAGGCTGTCTATATGAACTCTATCGCCCATCATGCTTGAATTTTTCGACATTCGTGGCATTGGTAAATTAAAATGTCTGTGAATATGATATATAAAACCGCTACAATCAAAACCAGCAGGAGTAATTCCAGCCCAACGATATTTTAAACCTACAAAAGTCTTTGCATAGTCAATAATTGAATCTATAAGTTGCTCTCTAATTATTTTAATAGAGTCTTTATCTAATGTTTGTGTAGTATGATGCTTATTTTGACTCTCTGCATTTAAACTATCGCTTTGTGCAAAAATATTGTTAGCTGAAAAACAAATAATAAAACAAAATATTATGCTAAGAAACTGTGTTTTCATTTTTAAAATTTATGTATATTAATATAATTAAAATTAAGTTTCACAACTGCAAATATAGAAAAATTTTAAAAATTAGTAATTTTATTTAATTTTGCTCCGGTTAAATATTAATGAAATTTTTAGAATTTATAGCATTTAGAATTTTGGTAGCCATATTTTGGCTTTTACCATTTTGGGTAATTTATCTTTTATCCGATTTACTATTTTTTGTTTTATATTATGTTGTAAAATATCGTAGAGCTGTTGCTTATGATAATTTACGAAAATGTTTCCCCGACAAGTCAGACCAAGAAATAAATAAGATGAATAAGGAGTTTTTTCATCATTTAATAGATATTACTTTTGAGTCGGTAAAGGGAATGAGTATTAGCAAAAGACATATACAAAAAAGATATGTACTTAAAAATACAGAAGTTATAAATTCGTATTATAATGAAAATAAATCTGTAATGTGTCTTACCAGTCATTATGGAAACTGGGAATATGGAATTTTAGGTACAGATTTGGGAATAAAGCATCAGGCTGTGGCGTTATATTTACCATTAAGCAATAAATTTAGCGAAAGATATGGTTTAAAACGCCGCCGAAGATTTGGAATGCAAATGGTTGAAGTTAGTAAAACAAGAGAAATTTTTGCAAATATTCCACCAAAACCTGTTGCTATAATTATGGCTGCCGACCAAAGTCCTGCAAATGTTGAAAAAGCTTTTAAAATAAAATTTTTAAATCGTCCTACTGCTTGTTTATATGGACCCGAAGCTTATGCGAAAAAGGTTGGATTACCAATTTTGTATTTAAAAATTTCAAAACTAAAAAGAGGATATTATTCTTTAGAATTTGAAAGATTGATTGAATTGCCAAAAGATTTAGAAGCAGGGGAGGTAACAAAAATTTACTTTAATAGATTAGAAAAAGATATACTTGAAAAACCTGAATATTGGCTTTGGTCGCACAGGCGTTGGAAACATAATTTAGATAACTATAAAATTGAATAATATGGCAAAAATTAAAACTTTTGTTGTTAATGATTTTCAAACTAATGCTTATTTGCTTTATGACGAAACAAATGAAGCTGTAATAATTGATGGAGCTGCAAATTCTAATTATGAATTTGAAAGATTGAATAATTTTATAACAACAAATAATTTAAAACTCAAATATATTCTTAATACTCATGGACATTTAGACCATATTTGTGGAAATTTTCATTTAAAAAATACATATAATGTCCCAATTTTAATGAATTTTGAAGATAATTACTTGGTTGATAATTCTTTAAACTTTGCTTATGCCTATGGTTTTGTTATGGAAAAACCACCGCAGGCAGATTTAGATTTAAAAGACAAGTCTATCATTACATTTGGTAATACAAATATTGAAGTAATTACTTGTCCTGGACATACTCCAGGTGGTGTGGTTTTTCATGTCGAGAAAGATAATATTTTAATTGTAGGCGATTCTTTATTTCAGCAAAGCATTGGTAGAACTGATTTGCCCGGCGGAAATTACGAGACGCTGATAGAAAATATTAAAAACAAAATTTTTACTCTCAATCCACAAACTATTGTTTTCCCCGGTCATGGACCTGAAACTACTATCGAAGATGAAATTAAGTATAATCCTTTTTTTTGAATTAAGAATTTATAATTGAGAGTTAAGAATTTCTCAATTATAATTATTCAAAAAAATGTAGATATATTGTTGATTTTTCTTGGACGTTTCTTGGATGTTTCTTGGGTAGTATTATCTGTTTCTTGGGTAGTATTATATATTTCTTGGGTAGTTTCTTGGGTAGTATTATATATTTCTTGGGTAGTACTTATATATATCTTGGGCTTTTCTTTGGCTTTTTCTTTGGCTTTTTCTTTGGCTTTTTTAATATTTTTTTAAGTTTTGATAGAATTTTTAATTCAATTAATGCTGTTAAAAGTAATTACTTTTTAAGTATTATCCATTTGCCAGATTTTGTTGGTCCTTCGTGTTTGATGATGCCTGCTTTTGTTAACTTTTTCATGTGATATTTTATGCCATTAATGGTAAGCCCAATAGTTTTAGATAGCTCACTTTGAGTTATTTGTGGATTTTCTTTTATTATTCTCAAAATAACTTCTTGGGTAGTTTCTTGGACGTTTCTTGGACGTTTCTTGGATGTTTCTTGGGTAGTATTATCTGTTTCTTGGGTAGTTTCTTGGGTAGTATTGTTTGTTTCTTGGGTAGTAATATTTGTTACTTGGGTAGTTTCTTGGGTAGTATTGTTTGTTTCTTGGGTAGTAATATTTGTTTCTTGGGTAGTACTATATATTTCTTGGGTAGATTCTTGGGTAATATTATTTGTTTCTTGGGTAGTACTTATATATTTCTTAGGCTTTTCTTTGGCTTTTTCTTTGGCTTTTTCTAATATAAATCCCTCTTCTAAATATTTTTCAGAAACATTTTCTATTACTCTAAAAGCAGTTATTAATGAAAAATCGAATTTTGCTTTACCATTTCCATTTTCAATTAATTCTTTTTGTACTCTATCTACACCACGACTAAATCTATTTACGTAGCCTAACACTTTCATAGCTTCGGCGATGAACGGATTACGGTAGTCGCTGACATTTGGGAAGTTTTCTGGAGTTACTTTTCCGTATAGTCCACCGGGATTTTGTACTTCAATTCTGTCGTCATATTCGTAGAATTGGACAGGAGCGTTGGTTTCGTAATCGCGGTGCATAATTGCGTTCATTAAAAGTTCGCGAGTAGCCCAGTATGGATATTTTGAAAAAGTTTCTTCACGAAGTACGCTTACTGGAATAGGACGTTTTTGTGCTATGCTGGTTTCGATAAACGTATCAATTTTGGGAAGCTCCCGACAAAGATTTCCTGCGAATTTATGCTCATTAATAATATCTCCAGCACGGTCTTTTCCTTTGAAATGTACATATTGAATATATGAGCCGTGTAGGTAGCGTTCTGGATTTTTTCCAAAAAGTACAATAGCTCCATTAGTTGGACAGTTGTAACGCAAATCATAAAATCCAAGCGAAGCAAGTTGTTCTTCTATACAACGATTGTCTTCGGCGAGTATATCTTCAGCTACTGCTTTAGGTAAATATTCTTTTTCTATAATTTTTACGTCTAAATCGTTGATGTTTGTTCCTAAGCAAGGCATGGCATCGAATGTGTGAATGTTGGATAAACGGCGTTCCATTAGGATTTTTTCTTCCGCTTCTGTTGCTGTGCTTTTTCTTGGACCAACTCTTACCCAAATACGTCCTCTATAACGCACAGGAGGAAATTCTGAGGGTTGAACTTCGACAACCAATAGCTCGCCATCTTCAAAAGAGAATTTTTCTACACTCATAGTCGGCTGAGGTAAAATATTGCCATCGGTGCGAATGTTGGATATCTTTAATAATAACTTATCGTCAACTTTTAAGCCTGATAATTTCCCGTCATTGTGTGCTCCAATAATTAAATAGCCATTCTTTCCACTTGACGAAACATCGTTGGAAAAGGAACAAATAGCTTGACAAAATTTATCCATATCGTTGGTAGATACGGTGCGTTCTATATGGGAACTTTCCGAAGCAGAAAGAATTTTTGAAAGACTATTTTTTGTGAGCATAAACTGTATTTTATGCAAAAATAAAGTTTTTCTAAACTTTTAGCAAACAATTTACTATAAATTAAAATGCAAAATGCTATTCATTTGATATATGCTTATTAAGTAAAGTTGAAATGTCTTTTATTTAAACCAAAAAAATATTCAAATTTTCTTAATTATCACTTCATTTTAAAATCTTTATTCATTTTTAAATTTAAAATATTATATTTGCTTTTGTTTAATTCATAAAATGAACAAATGAGTAAAAGAAAAATTGAAAATAAGGGTGTTTTTATTTATTTAGTTATTCTTTTTGTTATAAGCGTAAGTTTGGTTGTATTTATTTTTCCACGAAAAGAACAATTTCAATACTCTTATGAACCGGGCACACCTTGGCTTTATGAAAGTTTAGTGGCAGAAACTGATTTTCCTATTTATAAAACTGAAGATGAAATTGCTTTAGAAAAAGATAGTGTAGTAAAAAATTTTATACCACATTATATTAAAGATAGTTCTGCAATTGAAAAATATAAATATTTAATGCAAACTAAAATAGAAGAAATATTAGATTCGCTAAAAACACGTAGCAATAAAATTTTTATATTGAGTACCACAAGAAAGCAAATCAATACGCTTGAAAACTTTTATAAAGAGTTTGAAACAGTAAATGCAACATATTATAATCGTGGAATAATTGAACTTTCTGAATTTGATTATAACAATAAGTTAGAACAAGTTTATTTTGATAAAAATGGAACTTCAGAATTGACTTCTGTTAATAATTTTTACACAAAATCAGAATTTAGTAAAGCTTTGTTAGATATTTATGATAAATGTATGCTTGAAACACTTGATTCGGTTTGGTGTGTTGAGATTCAAAATTTTATTTCACCTGATTATATCCCAGCAAACATAGTGTATAATCAAGAATTGAATGAGAAAGAAATTAATGAAGAAATAGATAATTTAAGTCCAATTTTAGGTGTAATTCAAGCAGGACAAGTAATTGTTCGTAAAGGAAATATTATAGGCGACTATGAATGTAAAGTGTTAAATTCTATGCAAAACTATATGACAAAAGATTTGCAGCACAATACTTGGAGTGTTAGTTTGGGAATTTTGTTGGTTTTTGTTTTACTATTTTCAGTATTGTTCGTTTATTTTCTGAATTTTTCTTGCGAAATAATGAATTCGTTTAAAACCAGTAGTTTTTTCTCAATTCAGATATTAATAATGATTTTAACGGTTTATTTAGTTTTCCAATTTACTGATTTTAGCATAAACAATATTCCTTTTGTACTTTTTCCGCTACTAATATTTACCTTCTATAAATTTAGAGTTTCATTTTTTGTTTACTTATTTACATTATTTATAGTTGGATTTTTTGCACCATCTCAATTTGAATTTTTAATTATTCAAACTTTAGCTGGTTTAGCAGCCATGTTTAGTTTGAGAAAAAGCCAAAAACGACAACATATTTTTGTAACTGTTCTTATAGTTTTTGGAGTTTATGTTGTGTTAAATTTGGGCTTTTCATTAATGAAAGGAAAAGGACTTGGTCTTGAGTTTATAAATGAGTTAAAACCATTTGCAGTAAGCTCGTTTTTAGTTCTTTTATATTTACCTTTTGTTTATATTTTAGAAAAAGCTTTTGGTTTAGTCTCAGACTATACATTATTAGAATTGAGCGATATTAATCATCCTGCTTTGAGATTGCTCTCAGAACAAGCACCAGGCACTTTTCAACATTCCATGCAAGTTTCTAATTTAGCAGAATCTGTTGTAAATGCTTTGGGAGGAAACTCTATACTTACAAGGGTAGGGGCTTTGTATCATGATATTGGGAAAATAAGTCATGCCGAAAATTTTATCGAAAATCAATCAGGAGTTAACATACATAATGAATTGGATTTTGAAGAAAGTGCCACAAAAATAATTTCTCATGTTAAAGAAGGTATGCTAATTGCAAAAAAATATAACTTACCATCTCAAGTAGCAGATTTTATCGAAACTCATCATGGTACGTCTTTAACAAAATATTTTTATGTTTCATGGGTTAATGCAAATCCTGGACTAGAGCCAAATATGTTAAATTTTAAATATCCTGGTCCTAAACCACATAGCATAGAAACTGCTGTTCTGATGATGGCTGATGCAATAGAAGCTGCTTCGAGAACTTTGCAAGATTATACTGTCGAAAATATTCAAAATACAGTTTCTAACATTATTGATTCTCAACTCAATGATGGTCAGTTTAATGAAGTAAGTATTACATTAGAACAAATTACTAAAGCTAAGAAAATATTTGCTGAAAAAATAAAAAATATTTATCATGCTCGCATAGTTTATCCCGAAATTAATTCAAAAAATTAATTAAAAACAATATATTTGCGGACTTTTAGTTATAACTATGTTTTCTAAGCTTTATGAAACTGAAAATAATATTTAACATCATAGCTTTATTTTTAGTTAGTAGTTTTTCATTTTCTCAAACTGCTACGCTAACTGGCATAGTACATGACTCAAAATCAAAGGCTTTGCACTATGCAAACATTAGCGTTGTAGGACATTCAATAGGAACAACTAGCGATAAAAAAGGATACTTTGAATTAATAGTGCCAGCTTCTATCGATATAAATATTGAAGTTTCTTATTTAAGTTTTGAAACAAAAACATTTTTACTAAACTTAAATCCTGGCGAAGTTTTTAATCTTGAAGTAGAATTATATGAAGCTGCAAATATTTTGCCAAGTACAGACATTGTTGCAAGTTCGGATAGGCATGGAACAGCAGTAAGATTAAATCCCGAAATTTCTCTTAAAATTCCTACTATTGGCGGTTTTGAAGATATGTTAAAATCTTTGCCTTCGGTTTCGTCTAACAACGAACTTAGTTCGCAATATAGCGTTAGAGGTGGAAATTTTGATGAAAATTTAGTTTTTGTAAATGATATAGAAATTTTTAGACCTATTCTAGTCAGATCGAGTCAACAAGAAGGAATGAGTTTTATTAATTCTGATATGGTTTCGGGTGTTGTGTTTTCAGCTGGAGGGTTTGAGGCACAATATGGAGACAAAATGTCATCTGTGCTTGATATAAAATATAGAAAACCTTCGCAATTTGGAGGAAGTTTAAGTGCTAGCTTATTAGGAACAAATGTTCATGTCGAAGGTGTAAGCAAAAATCACCTTTTTAGATATAATACAGGTCTCAGATATAAAACAACAAAATATGTTTTAGGAACTTTAGATACAGAAGGAAATTATGATCCTCAATTTTTTGACTTTCAAACATATTGTACTTATGATGTAAGCGATAAACTCGAATTAAGTTTTTTGGGAAATGCAAGCAGTAATGTTTTTAATTTTATTCCAGAAGATAGAGCTACTTCTTGGGGAACTTTAAACGAAGCTTTAAAAATAATGATGTATTTCGAAGGACAAGAAAAAAATAAATTTCAAAATACTACAGGAGCTTTAACAGCAAAATATAAGAAAAATAAAAATTTAGATATGAAGTTTATTTTGTCTTCGTATTACGCATTAGAGCAAGAAGCTTTCGATATTTTAGGTCAATATTATTTGAATGAATTAGACAAACAATTAGGTTCAGATAACTTGGGCGACAGCGTAGCAAACATAGGTATAGGTTCTTATCTAAATCATGCCAGGAATTATTTGAATGCTTATGTTACTTCATTCAAATATTTAGGAAATTATAAAACAGGGAATCACAGTATTTTATGGGGAGCTCAATATAATTACGAAACCTTTGATTATTCTGTCCATGAATGGAATATGATAGATTCGGCGGGATACTCTTTAGGATCTTATGGATATTCGCAACAAGAACTAATTCCCGAAAATCGTGATATTGTGCCTTTGTTCCTAACCGATATTGATAATATGAAAATTTATAGCAACAGGTTAAATGCATTTATTCAAGATTCTTATTTAATAAAACTTGATGCAGGAGAATTTTCTATGGGTGGAGGATTAAGATTTAATTATTGGAGCTTTAACCACGAATTTTTGATAAGTCCACGTTTGAATATGGGATTTAAACCAAATTGTAAAAGAGATGTTGTTTTTAGATTTTCTACAGGATTGTATCATCAGCCAGCATTTTTTAAAGAAATCCGAAGGCTAGACGGAAGTATTAATAGAGACATTAAGGCACAATCTTCGTATCAAATTGTTGCAGGAGGAGATTATGTTTTTAAAGCTTGGGGACGACCATTTAAACTTGTTACAGAAGCATATTATAAATATATGTATAATTTAATTCCTTATGATATTGATAATGTGAGGATTAAATATTATGGGGATAATTTATCTCGAGGTTATAGTATGGGATTTGAAGCAAAAATTAATGGAGAATTTGTTCCAGGAACAGAATCTTGGTTTAGCGTAGCAGTAATGCAAACCCAAGAAGATATAGAAGGCGATTTTTATAGGCAAAAATATGCTGATGGAACAGTTGATACTATTTATTTAGATATGATACCTCGTCCAACCGACCAAAGACTTAATTTCGGAATCTTTTTCCAAGATTATATTCCCAAGCATGAAACATGGCAAGCTTATATAAATTTATTGTTTGGAACAGGTTTACCAGTTGAAAAAGCTAAAGAACCAGCCAGATTTACAGCATATCGTAGAATAGACTTAGGTATTTCAAAACAATTGTT
>DHVB01000068.1:72765-89360 GCA_002412425.1 Bacteroidales bacterium UBA5219
GGTTGGCAATATGGAGTTCCAAATTACTTGACAGGACGAAGATTTAATCTTAAATTAATGGTGAAGTTTTAACAACATTTTCTGAAAGTTAAGTTTATTTTATTGAAAAATATTTTTATTGAAGTATTGTTTTTTTCTAAAATTATATATATTTGTATAAAATATGTGAGAATTAATTTAAGCACATGAAAAAACAAAAAAAATATTATACTTTTTTTGATGCTTTTATAATAAATATATTTACATTTTTAGCAGTTTTGCTTTTATGGGCTATCATTGATTCTGTTGATTTGTTTAATCCCTTAGATGAATTTTTTGATAATTTTGATTATACCGACTTATATTATTCAGAATTAAGACATAATGACATGGTTCCAGACACTAATATTTTTATTGTAAATATTGGAACTTTAAGTCGAGCAGAATTAGCTAAACAAATTACAGTCCTTCAAAAATTTCAACCTAAAGTAATAGGAATAGATGCGGTTTTTGCCGAACAAAAAGGAATGGAAGATTATTTGTTAAAACAGGCTTTGAATTTAGATAATAATATTGTATTAGGAGGATTTGGAGAGTTTGACGAAGATGATGAAGACGAAGCTATTGGTATAATAAAGTCAAATCCTTTTTTTGGCGAGTTTCCAGTAGGACATTTAGAGTTTATTGCCGACCCAAAAATTGTTAGAGAATTTGACAAGTTTATTAGATTTAATGATACTATAATTAATGCTTTTTCTTTAGAGATAATGAGTAAATATGACCCAAATGTATTTTTAGAATTTGCTCAACGTAAATCAAAAACTGAAATTATTAATTATAGAGCGGGTTATCATCCATATATAATTTTTGATTATGAAGAAATTTCTGATACGAATTCAAATTTAGAAATTATAAAAGATAAAATTGTGCTAATGGGCTATGTAAGAATGCATCAGGGAGCACCTACAGATACTATTGATAGCCACTTTACACCAATAAAACGTTCAGAATATGGCTATGCAGATACAAAAGGAATAGAAATTCATGCACATATTTTAAGTATGTTGCTTTCAAAAGATTATGTTCAAAAAGTGCCAGATTGGATAAATTACTTAATAGCTTTAATTATATGCCAATTGTTTTTAATGTGGTTGGTTTATTATTATGTACATGGGGCTAAATTATTTGATATATTATCAAAACCAATACAATTTTTATTAATTGTTTTAGTTTTATGGGCAACTTTTATGATTTTTGCAAAGTTTGGTATAAAAATTGATATGATACCATCAGTATTAACTTTGGTTTTATGTATAGAAGTGCTATATTTATACGAAGAAACGTTAGAACTTTTTAAAATTGATTCATATTTAACACAAAACTTTAAATACACTAGAGATGAAAGAATTGAAAATTTTCGTTACATTGTTCGCCTTGAGTTTATTCGCAATAGGTTTAAACGCACAAGAAAGCGAGTATAAGGTATTCTATTTTTCAGGCAGTCCTAAGATTGTTGAAAAAGGTAAAGAAATAAGTGTCAAACGAGATACTTATTTAAACTCTAAAGCAAGTATTAAACTTCCGGCAAATTCATATTTAGTATTAACTAACAAAAATGAGGTGCCTATGGGTATTAGTAATCCTGGAACTTATAGTATTGCTGATTTAAACAAAATTTATGAAAATGTTGGTAACAGTAATTTAACACAAGAATTTTTTGATTATATTGCTAATAATATGATTCAAGAAAATGAGAAAGCAAGGCGTAGTGGTGGTGTTTATAGAGCTGTTGGCGATATTCTTGTAGCTCCATTTGATGAAGCTGTTTTATTAATTGATAGTCTTACTTTAAGTTGGAAAAATCCAAAACAAAAGAAGTTGTATCTAAAGGTTTATAATCCAGGAAATTGGGAATTAATTTATAATATTCCAACAACAGATTCAACTTATACTTTGTATTATGAACCTCAAAAGTTTATTAAAGGCAGAGAATATGCATGGACTGTTTATCATGGTGAAGACCATCCACAACAAGGAACAATTCTTAGAGTTTTTACATTTGCCGATGACACATGGAAAGAAAACTTTAATAATAAATTAAAGGTAATTAAAGAAAGTGGTGAAAATGTAGAAATTAATAAGATAAAAACTTTAAGACTATATTTGGATAATAATATTTATCCTTTAAGCGAAAGCGAATAAGCTTTTGTTTATACTAGAATATTAAAATCATCTTTATCGTCTAAAGCAGGGAAACTTTTACGATATTCTTGAATAGTGTCTGTATCAAGAGTTGCGGTTATTATTTCTTCTTGTTCGTCGTTTGCTAATGCAATATATTCGCCTTTAGGGTCAATTATGCATGAACCACCTGTGTAGAACAAGTTATTCCCATCTATACCAATTCTGTTGCAGCCCACAACATAACAAAGGTTTTCTATTGCTCTAGCCCTTAGAAGTATGTCAAACATTTTACGTCTTTCTATGGGCCATGATGCAACATTTATCATTAAGTCGTAGCCCTCAGTATTTCTACTCCATACAGGAAAGCGTAAGTCATAAC
The DNA here is from genome assembly GCA_002412425.1 of Bacteroidales bacterium UBA5219. Classification (GTDB taxonomy): domain Bacteria; phylum Bacteroidota; class Bacteroidia; order Bacteroidales; family ML635J-15; genus Bact-19. The sequence goes on from DHVB01000068.1 coordinate 75,308, forward strand.
ACACTTGAAATAATATTTTGAATCCTCTAAATTCAAAAACAACTCTTTCGCTACCTTTGGTAAACATTTTTCCTTCGCCACCAAGTTTAAACAAATGTCTTTTATTGTATTTTATAATTCTATCATCAGGTTTTACAAAAACGAAAACATTGTAAAACAAATCATTTTCTTTTAATATTAGCGAAGTTGCTATAGCAGCACCCGAAATTCTTGATATTTCACTAAGTGTTGTTAGGCTTTTCCCATTGTTGTCTTCGGCACAGCCATATACATTGTTTGTAAAGCCAGAATTAAACATTTCTGGTAAGACATATAAGTCAGAGCCAGGATTTTGTAATATTAACTTATTATAATTTTTTAAGTTTTCTTCTGCATTTTCCCAAATAATATCGGTTTGTAAAACCGAAACTTTTAATTTACTCATAACCTGTTTCAAATTTATTTTTTCTAAGTCCAGTAATACCTATATAATGTTTTTTTAATCTTTCCATAATTTCCATGTCAGTGCCTTGCATGTCTAATAAACCTATTACGCCCAATGTTTTGGTTTTTTTATCTATAAAACCTACAATAACTGGAACATCAGCTTCTTTAGCTATCTTTATAAAACCTTTTTTCCAGTTTTTCGTTTTTTTTCTTGTTCCTTCTGGTGTAATTACGAGGTAAAATCTGTCTTTGGCTTCTTTTATTCTTTTTGTAAGCATATCTGCTATGCCGTTTCTTTTTCCTCTGTCAACAGGAATTCCGCCCCATTTTTTTAAAAAATATCCTAAAGGTCCCCAAAAAGCTTCTTTTTTTATTAAAATTTGCGGTTTGTAATTATATAAGTTGAAATATAATTTTCCTAAAACAAAATCCCAGAAGCTTGTGTGTGGAGCCATTAAAACTACAGCTTTTTTAATATCAGGAAACTCATTGTATTTCCATCTGTTTAATTTAAAATATATTTTAGCAAATGTCTTCTTCATCTAGCTTTATAATCAACTTATGATTTTGTTTTAAAGATTCTAGAAAATTTTCATACAAAGATAACCTAATTGTACAAATTATGCTACAGTTTTCTTGAAATTCTTGCGATATTATATTAGCTTCATAATCTTTAATAACTTTCATTACAAAGTTCATATCTTCATAATCGAAAGTAATTTCAATTTTTTCTTCGATATATTTTTTGATAATTTTTGCATTATCCAAAGCATTTTTTGCTGCTGTTTTATAAGCGTTTATTAAGCCTGGAATACCAAGTTTTGTTCCACCAAAATATCTAACTACAACTATAAGTGTGTTTGTTAAATTCAATGATCGAATTTGTCCCAATACTGGTGGTCCAGAACTATTTGATGGTTCTCCATCGTCAGATGCTCTAAAAGTTTCTTGCTTTGTGCCAATAATAAATGCATAAACATGATGTCGTGCATCATAATATTTCTTTTTTAAATCGTTTAGATGTTGTTTTACTTGTTCTTCTGAACTAACTTGGAAAGCAAAAGCTAAAAATTTACTTGATTTTTCTGTAAAAATTCCTTCACTTGGGCTTGCAATAGTATAAAAATAATCAGTTTCCATTAATTAAAAACGTGAATACAAAGTGTTTTTTTACAAACTTTATGGTAAAAAAGTAAGTTGTCTTAAATGTGTTCAAAATCAAAAGTTTGACACATCTAAGACATAGTTTTTACATTTTTAATCTTTTTTCAATTTCTTCAACGTCTGCTTTAAACTTTTTATCTGTATCTATCAGATTATTAACAGTTTTGAAAGCATGTAACACTGTAGCGTGGTCTTTATTACCAATAGCTGCACCAATAGCTGCTAAAGAAGATTTTGTCATTGTTTTTGCAAAATACATAGCTATTTGTCTAGCTTGTACTATTTCGCGTTTGCGTGTTTTTGAGCTAAGTGTTTCAACAGGCATTGAAAAATAGTTACAAACAACTTTTTGTATATAGTCAATAGAGACTTCTCTTCTAGTACTCTTAACTAGCTTGTCTATCATATCTTTAGCTAATTCTAAAGTAATTTCTTTTTTGTTAAGAGTTGATTGTGCCAATAAAGAAACTAAAGCACCTTCGAGTTCGCGTATATTGTTTGTGATATGAGAGGCAATGTATTCAAGAATTTCTTCTTTAATATCAATACCGTCTTTATATGTTTTTTTCTTTAAAATTTTAATTCTAGTTTCAAAATCTGGTTCTTGTAAATCTGCAGATAAGCCCCATTTGAATCTTGAGAGTAATCTTTGTTCCATGCCGTTTAGTTCTACTGGTGGCTTGTCAGATGTTAAAACCAATTGTTTTCCATGTTGATGTAGGTGGTTGAAAATATGGAAGAATACTTCTTGAGTTCCTTCTTTTTTAGAGAAATATTGCACATCGTCAACTATCAGAACATCAATCATTTGGTAGAAATGAATAAAATCGTTTCTATTATTATTTCTAGTAGCTTCCATATATTGAGTTAAAAACTTGTTTGCGTCAACATATAGCACTACTTTTTCTGGCATTATTTTTTTAACTTCTATTCCAATCGCTTGTGCTAGGTGTGTTTTTCCTAATCCAGAATTTCCGTAAATAAATAAAGGGTTAAAAGCTGTTCCGCCAGGGTTTTGTGCAACAGCATAACCAGCCGAACGACCTAAACGATTACATTCACCTTCAACAAAATTATCAAAAGTATATTCTAGGTTTAGATTTGGATCTACGTGCATTTTTTTGATGCCAGGAATAATAAAAGGATTTACAATAGCATTAGCTTCTAAATCAAGTGGCACTTGCACTGGGCGATTTGTTATTGGAATTTTATCGCTAGAAGGTTTTTTGAGAACATAGGTTTTATCAGCACTAGCACCATTTTCGATAACTACATGATATTCTAATTTAGCACCAGTTCCTATTACTTTATTTAAAGTTTTTTTAAGTAAATCAAGGAAATTTTCTTCAATAAATTCATAAAAAAACTCACTTGGAACCTGTATGGCTAAAACCTTATCATTGATATCTAAAGGAACGATAGGCTCAAACCAAGTTTGATAGCTAACTTTCGGCACATTGTCTTTAATGATCTGCAAACACTTTCCCCATATTTCTTCACACTTTTTTACCATTTCATTAAATAGCTTTTAATTAATTTAACTTTAATAAATATATTTAAAGTAGCCTTTTTTTTTGCTTTTAAAATTATAATTTAAACTTTATCTCTTCAAAACAAAAATTAGCAAAAAAAATTAACAAACTTATTGTCAGAGAGTTTGCTAATTTTTGTTTTTGATTAAGCAATCAAAAAAATGTCCTTCAAATCATCTGCTAAAATAAGACATTTTTTTGTCAAACAAAACATTTTTATACATTTTTTTGAAAAAAAATAAAAAAACATCTATTTGTGTCATTATCAGTCATTAAGCGGTGTTAACTATAACATTACTTCCATTATGCATGTGTAGCGATTTAGTTTTCAAGTTGTTATATTTTTTTGATAAAGAAAATGTTTTTTGTTATTAACTTTATTGATAATGAAATGTTAAAAAATATATGTAGTTGAAAATACTGATTAGCATAATTTGTTTAAATTTACAAAAAAAATGATTTTATGGAGAATAGACTTTGTGTTTTTTGTAGCTCTAGTAATGATTTAGAACCAAAATACTATAAATTAGCCGAAGACTTAGTTTTAGAAATTAAAAAAGCAAATTATAGTATAATGCATGGAGCTGGCAGTATAGGACTAATGGGGAGTTTGTTGAATGCCGCCAAAGAAAATAATGTAAACATAATTGGTGTAGTGCCAGAAAAGTTAAATAAGCCTCATATTGTAGATTCAAAAAATCAAAAATTGGTTGTAACTAAAGATATGAAGGATAGAAAAGAATATTTAAGAGAAAATTCTTCTGCTTTTATTGCATTACCAGGAGGTTTTGGTACTTTGGAGGAAATTCTTGAAGTGATAACTTTAAAACAATTAAAATATCATAATAAAGCTATTGTTTTTATAAATGCATACGGATATTTTGATAATTTATTTAAACAATTTGATTATATGTTTGAAACTAATTTTGCTAATCATAACTATAGAAATCTTTATTTTGTTGCAAATTCACCAAGCGAGGCAATAGATTATATTAATAATTATACTCATCAAAATATTTATGATAAATATTTAAGAGAATAAAAAACACATTTTATTATGAGAAACCCATTTCCAGAAGAATTTTATAAACAAAGAACTAAACCTTGGACTCCTGATGTTAGAGGTGATTTTTTTAGAGATCAAACCGCAATAATTCATTCAACAGTTTTTAGAAGATTAAAAAATAAAACTCAAGTTTTTTTCGCTCCTGAAAATGACCATATTTGTACTAGAATTGAGCATGTTTTACATGTTGCTACAATTGCAGCAAGTATTTGTAAGGGCTTAAATCAATATTCTCATAATCTTGATGTTGAAATGGCTTATGCAATTGGATTAGGACACGATTTGGGGCATACACCTTTTGGACATGCTGGCGAAAAAGCTTTAAATAAAATTTTAGGCGGGAATAATGCTTTTATTCATGAAATCAATTCTTATCGTCAAGCAGAATATTTAGCAAATAAAGGTAAAGGACTAAATTTGTCTTATGGAGTTAAAGATGGAATAATTTGTCATAATGGGGAAAAAGATGAGCAATATCTAAAGCCTACAAAAACACCAAATGTATTAGACGAAATTAAAGATAGGAGAGTAGTAGCAACTAGTTACGAAGGTTGTGTGATGAGATTTGCTGATAAAATAGCATATCTTGGAAGAGATATTGAAGATGCTTTTGCTGCCGGATTTATAAGCGAAAAAGATATTCCAGCAGATGTGAAAGAAGCACTTGGGAATAGAAATGGGCAAATTATCAATAATTTGATTATTGATATTGTTGAAAATTCTAAAGATTCTGAAAAAATTGGATTTTCAGATCGAACCTATGAATTTGTTACAAAACTCAAACATTTTAATTATAAATATATTTATAGTCATCATAAACTGCAAACCTATGATTTGTTTTGTGATAAAATAATAAGGACTTTGTTCGATTATTTGATGAATTTAATGGATAAAAATGCTTATGAATTTCAAAAATATTCCGAAAGCGCAATTGATTTAGATAGAAATTTTGGAAATTATTTGAAAGATATGTTTGAGTTTTACAATAAAACAAAAGATACTAATTCCCAAATTGTAACAGATTATATTGCAGGAATGACAGATGTTTTTACCTTGGAAGCAATAAAACAAATAACTATCCCCAAGCCTATACATTTTATTTAATGAAAATTTTAAATCATGAAATATTAACAATAGATTTTAGTTCAAATAGCGATTACGACTCGTTTTTTGATATTATTACTAATAAAATTAATTCTATCGAGGATATTGAAAAACCTTATCTTAAAAAAATAATAATTTGTGCAATAGAATTAATCCAAAACAATATAATACATAATTGTAAGGAAGTTTCGCGACTTGAAATATATAAAAAAGACAACTTTATTATTTTAGATTATGTTCAATCTACAGATAAACAGAAATTTGAAAACTTAGTTAAACATATAAAATTTGTAAATGAATTGAATTTTGAAAATATTAGTTTGAAAATTAAGGGAAATATTGAAAATACTAAATCTAATCTAGGAAGTGGTAATGGCCTGTTAACTTGCAGATTAAAAACTAAAAATTTTGTAAATATAAAATTGTTAGAAGCTAAATCCGAAGATGAATATAAATTTATAATAAGATTAAAAATTGATTATTATGAAAACACAAATTCCAGCTCAAGCTAAAACACCATTGGTTGAAAAAGACTTAGAGTTAAACATAATTAAAATTGTGGGTGTTCTTATCCCGGAAAATCCAATGCTTTTTTTCGAAGAGCTTTACTCTTTTACTGAAGAATTTTTGCAAAAAACAAAAAAACTAAATTTACATGTTGATTTAGAATATTTTAACACAAGTTCAGCTAGGTATTTATATGATTATTTGAAAAAAGTAATACCAATCAGTGATTTACAACTTACTTGGTTTTATGATTCTGATGATGAAGATATTTTGGAAAGTGGGAAAGAATTTGAGGAATTATGCAAAATAAAATTTGAATTTGTTGAAAAGTAAAACTGAACTATAAGCTAATTTTGTTAGAAATAATATTCGATTTTATGTATTGCTTCGGGTAGAGCAAAAAGTACAACTCTGTCATTTGCTTTAATTTGAGTATCTCCCATAGCTATAAAACTTTTTTTGCCTCTAACTATACCGCCAATAATAACGCCTTCAGGGAAATTAATATCTTTAAGTCGGTTTTGGGTTATAATTGCATTTTTTGAAGCTACAAACTCTAAAACTTCTGCGTCAGTACCTGTTAAGCACTTTATTGAAGTAACTTCTGCCTTCATAGTTTGAGTATAAATATTGCTTGCTGCAATAAGTTTTTTATTTATAATTGTATCTATTCCCATTTTTGAGGCTATATCTATATAATCTAAATTTTCTATTTCGGCAAATGTTTGTTTTACTCCATATCTTTTTGCTAAAATACAAGTAATAAGGTTTGTTTCTGAATCTCCAGTAACTGCAACAAAAGCATCACATTTTTCCAAACCAGCTTCTAACAATAGATCAGTGTTTCGTCCATTTCCATTGATTATCATTGTGTTTGGTAACATTTCAACAAGTTTTAAGCATTTGTCAGGGTCGGATTCTATAATTTTTACTTTTAGTTGTTGAGAAATGTATTTTGAAGCTTTTATACTAATTCTACTGCCTCCAAGAAAAATAACATTATTAATGTCATGTCTTTCTTTACCAAAAATTTTTAGTAATTCTTTAACTCCATCTGGCGTTGAGATTATATATACAGAATCGTCTTCTTTTAAAATATCTTTTCCCTTTGGAATAATTGTCTCATCTAACCGTTTGATTGCTACTGCTCTAAAGTGCTTATTATGCACGAGTTGTGAGGTTTCCATTAGGTTTAAGTTGAGAATAGGACTGTTTTTGTCGAGTTTTATTACGAATAGGGTAAGTTTACCACCCGAAAATTCAAAAATTTCTGTTGTCCCAGTTTGTTTTATAACGCCAACAACTTCTTTTGCTGCTAATAGTTCGGGATAAATCATTTTATCTATGCCTAAATTTATGAAACTGAGTTTGTTAATAGGATTCAAATACTCCATATTATTAACTCTGGCAATGGTTTTTTTTGCTCCAAGTTTTTTTGCGAAAATACAAGATAAAATATTGGTGTCTTGAGAGTTAGTTACAGCTATATAAAGGTCAGAAGTGTGAGTTTGAAGGCTTTTTAGAACTGAAAAGTTGGTGCAGTCTCCACAAACAGTCATTAAGTCATAAGAGGAGACATCAACTTCTTTTATTATTGTGTCGTTAATATCAATTAAAGAAACATCGTGTTTTTCTTTTACAAGCATTTTAGCTAAATAAAGACCAATTTCTCCAGCTCCGGAAATTACTATTTGCATTTTTTATTTTTTAACTTATAAATATTCATGAAAAATATCTTCCACTTTTTTAGCATATTTAGTACAAAAATTATCTGTATTAGAAATTTTTAAACTTTTTATTCTAATATTAAAATAGTTTAACAGAAGATTGTCATAACTTGTTGCTTCAATATCATCAATGGTTGTATCTATTTTAATTTGTGATTTTGATTTAAGCCTTTCAAGATGTCTGTTAGCAAGGTCTTTAGAAATAATTGCACCTTTTTCGCTAGGGAATAGGAAGAAAATAATGTCGTTTGATTTGTTTTTAAAAACCTCTGAATGTATGTCTGCGTTGCGATAACATAGTGCAAATAATTCTGGTAAATTTATTGGGAAAACAGGAATTTGTATTTCATCAGCGAGCATACAATATAACACAGCTATATTTGGTGGTAGAAATTTTTTATTGCTAATGCAGTAGGTTATGCTTAATGTGCTTGATTTGATTTCTTTTACTGTTAGTTTTGTGTATCCTAATTTGTCAAAAAGAGTAGTGTTTAAAACATTTATTTTTTCAATATTTGTTAGCTGGTTACTCATTTCTATCCATATCGATGTCTTTAGTATCGAATAGTCTGTCTGAAGTTCTTTGGTGTCTATATCTCTGTTAAAGAATTTTTCAATTAAAAAGACTCCTTCATAAAACTTCGCTTCAGGATTTGTAAAGTATTCTATTAATTTTGTTTCAAAACTTTCCCAAAAAATTTCGTCTAAAATATCTTCTGACCTTTCTAAGGCTAAACTGTTAGTGGATAGAGCATGATAATTTTCTAAATATGCCTTAAAAAGTTCTCCATGTCCAACAATTTCATCTTTCACTATAGAAAACACTTTTTCGTCAGGGTCTTCTAGTAATTTTAATAATGATATGATTTTATTTTTATCCATTTAATTATTCTTCTAATCTTGTAACTTTCTCAACACCATCAATTTTTAGCAAATCTTTCATAATATCTTCTAAGTCTTGTAAGTTGTGAACATATAAAATTATTTCCCCACTAAAAATTTCGTCATCAGTATTGAAACTTAATGTTTTTATATTTACTCTTGAGTCTAAAGAAATTACTTTGGTAATTTTATTCAACATTCCTAATTTATCCATACCTTCAATCTGAATTTTTGCTTTAAAAGATTGAAGTTTGTAGCTAGTCCATTTTACCGAAATAATTCTATCGCCTTGAGTTGCAGCAAGGTTTGTTAGTCTTTCACAAATTCTTTTATGAATGATTATAGACTCGTTAGGATTAACAAATCCAGCCACTTCGTCTCCGGGTATTGGATTGCAACATTTTGCTAAAGTAATTCGCTTTGTGTCAGCGTTATCATCAATAATAAGAGTGTTTTTTTTACTTTTTGGTTGACTTGTTCTAAATTTTGGAATGCTGAGTTTCCAGTAACTTGCAAAAGTTTTAAAGGTCTTAGCTGCTTGTTTTTCCAAATCATCTATTTGAATAAGTCCCGAGCCAATTTTAAAATAGAAATCTTCTTTATGTGGCGTGTTATAAGTTTTTCTTAGTTCTTTAAAACGTTTATGGTCTAATTTTAAGTTTAATTCTCTTACCTTTTTAATGAAAATTTCTTGTCCTTTATCTATATGATATCGTCTATCTTCTTTTAAAGAACTTTTGATTCTATTTTTTGCTTTTGTTGTAATTGCAAAATTTAGCCATTCTCTTTTTGGAGATTGTTTGTCGGAAGTTAGGATTTCTACTTGGTCGCCACTTTTTAAAACATGAGAAAGAGGTTTTAATTGGTGGTTCACTTTTGCAGCAATGGCTTTGTTGCCAACTTCTGTATGAATTTCGTATGCAAAATCAATAACAGTAGCACCTGATGGTATTTTTTTTATTTCGCCTTTAGGAGTAAAAACATAAACCTCTTTAGTGAAAATGTTCATTTTAACGTCATCTAAAAACGAGAGCGTATCATTAACATTGTTTTCTAAAGTTTGCTGTAAAGTGATTATGAGATTATCTAAATTTCCTAGTGCGTCTTTGTTGTTTGCTTTGTATTTCCAGTGCGAAGCTAGTCCTTTTTCGGCGATATCGTTCATTTTTCTACTTCTAATTTGAACTTCAATCCAGTCGCCATTTGGTCCCATTACTGTAACATGTAGTGCTTCGTAGCCATTTGCTTTGGGTTTTGCTATCCAGTCTCGAACTCTATCTTCTAAATGTGGATAAATATTAGTTACTAATGCCATTATATGATAACATTTCGCCCTTGCCTTAGAATCTGGATAATCGTCAGGGTGATCAAATATTATTCTGATGGCAAATAAATCGTAAATTTCTTCAAAAGGAACATTCTTAGTTCTCATTTTGTTCCAAATTGAGTAGATAGATTTTGTTCTCCCTATAATATTAGCTTTAATATTTTCTTCTTCCAACACCTTTTGAATAGGAAGTTTTATTTGCTCAATATATTTATTTCTTTCTTCTTCGGTTTCTGTAAATTTCTTACTTATTTCCCAATAAATCAGTGGGTGTTCGTATTTTAAAGCTAAATCTTCTAATTCAGTTTTTATAGAATATAAACCTAATCGATGAGCTAATGGAGCATATAAATATGTTGTTTCGCTTGCTATTTTTATTTGTTTATATTCTGGCATGGAGTCTAAAGTACGCATGTTGTGAAGTCTGTCTGCTAGTTTTATGAATATAACTCTTATGTCTTGTGACATTGTTAAAATCATTCTTCTAAAATTTTCGACTTGTAAACTCGCATCTTTGTCTAAAATGTTTGCAATTTTTGTTAACCCTCCAACAATTCCAGCAATTGAAGGACCAAAAAGTGTTTCTATATCATTTAGAGTATAGTCTGTATCTTCAACAACATCGTGTAATAAAGCACTAACAATTGATTTTACGCCTAGTCCAATTTCTGAGGCTACAATCATTGCAACTGCTATTGGGTGAGTAAAATAAGGTTCGCCAGATTTTCTTCGCATTTTTGAATGAGCTTCGTTTGCAAGGTCAAATGCTTTGCGAACTAAATCTATGTCATCTTGAGATCTCAAGCGTTTTGATACTTTTATAAGTTCATCAAACTGCGACTCAATCCATATTTCTTCTTCTTTTGTTAGTCCCATACAAAAAAGCTAAAACAAAATTTATTTTGTTTACAAAAATAATAAAATATTTCTAAAATGTTATTTTATAAAAAGAAAGAAAATGCCAGTTTTAATGTGTTGTTTATCATTAAAATCAAAATATTTCACATAATAAGTGTAGTATTGAGAAGGGGCAGTATATGTCTTGTTGATTTTGCCGTCCCAAGCTTCTTGAGAGTCGTTGGTCTCAAAAACTTTCATTCCAAATCTATTATAAACACTAAACTCATAAGGTTCTTCTTTTATAAAAGATATAATGGGTTTAAAGACTTTGTTTTCAGGTTCTAGAGACGAAACATTAAATGCGTTAGGTATCCAAAAAACAGGCTCATGATAAACACATGCGATATTTGAGCGACTACGTCCTTTACTTATTATTGCTATTTCTCCTTGTTTTTCAACAGCTTCAACATAATAGCAGTATTTGCTAGATGTATTTATTTTTAGATTGTGACAGTATTTTACATACCATTCTATATTATATGTATAGTCAAATAAATTATTTGGATTTACGTCAATTTCAGCTTCAATATTATCAAAAATTCTATATATTTTATAATTAAATACACCATTTGCCCATTGTTGGTACTCATTCCAACTTAAATAATGATTCAAATCTTCTGCAGTTTCTGCTTTTAGTAGAATATTACATGCGTAGTTTGAATAGGCATTAATATCTCCACATGGATTGACTGATGCTATTCTGTAATAATAAATTTCATTATTTGTATCGATTTCATTGTCTGAAATTAATATTACATCTTGACTGGTGTTTTGTACAACTTTTATTGTTTTATAGTCTCCATCAGGGCTAGTTGCTCTTTGAATTCTAAATTCTATAATTTCAGCAGTATTATCTACAACAAATTTTAAGTCTATTTTATTATCTTTTACGCTTGCTTGACTAGTTATTAAAAAATTTGGAGCTCTGTAAGCTTCTGTTTTTACTTTAATAGAATTAGAACTAGCTTTATAATTCTCAGGACTAACCGCTTCAATATAATAGTAATATGTATTGTTGGCTTCTAAAGATTTATCTTCATAGCTAGTTTTATCTCCAGAAACTTTAGTTATTCGTTCGTAAGTTCCTTCAATATTTCTTCTATAAATGTTATATTCCTTTACTGTTTGCCAGCCTTCATAGTTTGTCCAATTTAAACTTACGTATTTGTTACATTTATTATATTCATGTGCTAGATAAATAGTTGTATGTGGCGAGGTTATGTTGCTCTTATAGTATTGATTGTCAAAAGAAACTAGTCTAAATTTTTCGGATTGTTGATAATTTCCTAGACCATATATATATTCGGTAGTTTCTCTTCCCCAAACAGTATCTATAGTCTCTGTTATAGAATTTATTATTTGATAAACAATATATCCTTGCACATCAAGCGAATCGCTAGGTAGCCATTTTATGTGTACGCTAGTTGGGTTTGATTCTGGAATAATTGAAGCGGAAATAAATTTGGGAGCATCGGGAATATCAATTTGTCCCAATCCTATGTTTGAGATAGCTAGAGATAATATGATGAGAAAAAATATTCTTTTTATCATTACTTGTCAAAAATGTTTTTTAAAAATCAGTCAAAAATAATAAATTTTACAAATACTAAAAAATTTATGTGTTTAAAATTAAAACATTTTAATTATTTATAAATTTTTCACGAAAAATGATTGATTGTCTAAGTTTACTTGTTCAAAACCCATTTTTTTTAAATATTTTGAATGTCCTTTATGATATGATTTTGTTAAGAGTTTATCTATTCCTAATTTTTTAAAATAACCTGTATTTTGTTTGAAAATATATTTTCCAATAACTTCGTTTCTATAGTCTGGTTTAGTGTAATCAACTTCAATAAGCATTTCATTTTTGTTTATTTTAGCAATTAAAATTCCTGCCATATCAGCATTTAACATCATTAAAAAGCAACGTTGTCCTTTTTCAGCTTGATAAAATGGGAAAAAACTATAAATATCTCTTTTGTAATTATTGATAAATTCTTGGATATAAGCATTGTCAAATTCAACTTCTAATAGTTTTATTGTAGATTTTGTTTTCGATTTTTTAATAATGAAAATTATATGTGAGATAATTCCTAAGGCTGCTACAATTCCGATAGGGTAGAATGGTCGCAAAAAAGAATATACAACAATAGCAATAAGCGATATGAAAATTAAATGTTGCTTAAATGCTTTTCTATTGCATATAAATCCTGCTGTTAGAGTTAGGCTGGCTATAACTATTATTATATCAATATATTCCATAAAAAAACACCGTAAAAGTAAGTTTTTTTTTAATTAAAATCAAGTGTTTATTACTTGAAGTTTTAATTTTATACTTTTACGGTGCTTTTAGTTATTTAGTTGGGTTTACATTTTTACAATTTTCATTATATAGACATTTTCATTGTCTTGTAGTTTGATAAAAATGTTACCCTTAGCAAAGTTAGACATATCTAAAGTTTCTATTGAATCATTAATTTTGCCAGTTTGTAAAACTTTTCCAGTTACATCAATTATTTCATAATTTGTATTTTGGCAATTTTGAATATTTAAGATGTTTTTAGTTGGGTTAGGGAAAATATTGATTTTACCATGTCCAAAATCTTCAACATAACTTTCAGCAACTTTTACTCTAAATGATTGTTCTACTTGATGAATTCCATCAGAAGCTTGAATTTTTACTTGAAAGCCTATTACACTTTTTTCTGTTGGAGTTCCAGTTATTTTACCAGTTCCATCACCATTGTCAATAATTTCAGCCCAATCTGGAAGTGTTGTTGCAGTTAGTGTAATTACATCACCATCTGCATCAGTTGCTTCGATATTATATTCGTAAAGTTCGTATTGAACTCCACTTGTAATTGGTTCAGAAACAAACTCTGGAGGTGTGTTGGTCGTATGAACAGTTATTGTAAATACTTGTTCTCCAATGTCTGTGCCATTAGATGCTTGCAAAGTTACGTTAAAGTTTTGACTTATTTGCGTTATGGTAGGAGCAGTTCCTGTTAAAATAGCTGTGCCGTCTCCATTATCGGTTAGTTCTAACCAATCTGGTTTTTCTTGAGCAGTTATTGTTAATGGGAGTGTATTAGGATCTTCTGCTGTAATTTCGTAAGAGTATTCTTCTCCTTCATTAATGCTTGTAATTGGTAATGAAGTGAAATATGGACTATCAAGATTAGGTATTCCTAACCATTTGTAAATACCGCTAGTGTTTGCATCTAAGTTAAATCCTCCAGCCCATCCTGTATTTTGGTTAAACATTTTTACGTTTGTATATTGAACAGAGTCGTCAAGCATTTCCCAAGTAGTTCCATAATCTAAACTGTATGCAGAGAAGTTATCTTCTATGGTTTGTGAAATTTTAACACCAACATACATTCCTGGTTTTCCAGGAACGGCAGTTTGTCTAATAACC
>DHVB01000059.1 GCA_002412425.1 Bacteroidales bacterium UBA5219
AAGCAAACAGCTTTTAAAAAAACTCTTGAGAATAATGCTAAAAAGTGGGCAAAAGAGCAAAGTGAGTTGTAATAAAGATTGTTCACAGTTGAATTATTAATTTAAAAAATTACATATTATGAATTTAAAAAGTTTAAATCGCGAAAAGTTCAAAAAAACAGAATTTAAGCAATATTTTATGAATAAATCTATTGTTTTTATTATTTTGATTTTTTGTTTCTGTTTACAAAATAAATTTGTATTAGGGCAAAACACTTGGGATAAAGTAGATAGCTTAATAATAAATGGGAAACTTAATCCTAAAGTGCAAAAATATTATTCTACAATATATAAAGCAGAAGATGCTATTGTTAAGGAAAAGTTTGCCAAAGCTGCTAAAATCTATGAGAAGGCATTTAGTGGCTCTGTAATTCCTTTCAGATATGATTTAAAAAACGCCATACAATGTGAACTAAAAAGTTCGCCTAATAAGTACAATATTTTTAGATATGTTAATTTGTTAGTTAGAAAAGGTGATAAAAAAGAAGAATTTTATAATGATAGTAGCTTTTTAGCCCTTGACTTTTGGCAAGAATTAAAAAATGTAATTGACACAAGTGTATGCATTGTTGATTCAAGCACTATAAAATTTATGTCGTTTTTGGTAGAGAACGATCAAGACTATAGACGGCAATGTCGTGAAAAATATAATGGAAAGACTTATAACGAATTCACTATTGATTCTATTAATATTATAGATTCGCTCAATTATGAAAGAGTACTTAGTTTTATTAAAAATAACGACATTATCTCAGAGGAAATAATAGGAAATTTTAATGCAATTGGTTTGATTCTTACTCACAACAAACATAGACCACAAGCTTATGAGTTGCTTTATAATGATGTAATAGATGGAAATCTTGACTCTCGATCATTTTTTAACGAAATTCAATACACAGGCTATAAATTTAATGGAGTATATACTCTTGGAAAGGACAGTCATGGTTGGATTTATAATTCTCAGGTTTATTTTTATCACACAGAACCTACACCAGAAGAGTTTAATATTAAAAAAATAGATAAGTATCGTAAAAAGTTATATTGCGATAATGTTGTTTGTTTTCATAAAAAAAAGGCATGGTCTTTTTCCCATAGCTCTAAGTTCTTTAATTATTGTTTAACTGGACAAGTAGTTAATGAATTTGAACTTGCAAATATCATAAAATCAAATGAAAATCGCAAAAATCGAAATATAATTTTTAAAGATGAAACTGTTCGCGAATATTATTATAAATTGTTGGAGGAACAGGAGTGATTAAGTATTATTTGCGTATGATCGCGAAATTCTATAATTATCAGACATCATCTTTTCTTCCCTTCACATAAATAAATAACATAAAGCATTTTTTATCCAAATATATTTTTATATTTTTGTAGAAAATAAAAATTTAATGTCATGAAAAATAATCTTCCACTTTTACAAAATGCTGATTTAAGAGGCAAAATAGTTTTAGTTCGTGTTGACCACAACGTTGTGAAATCTGGTTTAATACACGACCCATACCGAATTGATTCAACTTTTGGTACAATAAGTTATATTTTAGCAAATGGTGGCAAACCAATTTTAATGACTCATGTTGGTCGTCCTAAAGATAAAGCAACAAAAAGTATAATTATAAGCGAAAAAACCTCAGTGCAACCAATAGTATATTATTTAAAAGAAAAATTGCAGTTAAGAATAGAAGTTCCTGAGTTTACCGCATCTGAAACACAAGGTTATTTAAGTGTTGATACAAGCGTAAATCATCTTCTAAAAAAACTAAAAAATAATGAAATTGATATGATTTATTTGCCAAATACACGTTGGTTTTTAGGCGAAGAATCAAAAGGCGAAGAACAAGATAAATTCGCATATCAATTAGCAGGATTAGCTGATGTTTATGTAAACGATGCTTTTGGCTCTTGGCAAGCCCATGCTTCTACAGTTGGAGTAAATAAATATTTGCCATCTTACACAGGCTTTTTAATGCAAAAAGAAATTAAAAACTTAGAAAGATTATTTGAAGCAGAAAAACCTTTGTTAGCAGTTGTTGCAGGTAGTAAATTCGATACAAAAATAAATTCTCTTTCAGCTTTAATCAAAAGAGCTGATAAATTAGTAATTGGTGGAGTTTTGTATAATGCTTATTTATGTGCAAAATATGATATTTCAATCAAAGGCGTTGGCGAAGATGATGTTAAATTAGCAAAAGAATTTTACGAATTTTCAAAACAATATCCTAACAAAATAGTAGAGCTTCCATACATTATCGAAAGTGAAACTATGGACGGCAAATTAGAAGGAAAATACAAAACTATAGATGTTCGCACACTAAAACCAAAAACAGAATTAGGATATGTTTTAGATGCTGCACCAGAATCGTTTAAAGAAAAAGAAGTGCAAGATACTTTTATGCAAGCAAAAACAATTTTTGTTAATGCTGTTATGGGATTCACACCTCACTTCAATGATGGCACAATTGCTATGGATAGCTTAATAGACCAAAATAAAGATGCTTTAAAACTTTATGGAGGTGGAGATACTTTACAGGAATTAAAACAACTTTTACCAGGAATTTATTTAAGTGCTTTAGATAATCCAAAATATTATATGTTTACTGGTGGTGGAGCAGTTTTAACAGCTATTGAAGAAGGAACGCCTAATGGAATTCCGCCTATTCAAGAATTACTAAAAAATAACAATTAGTTAAAAGTTTATAAAGTTTTTAAAGTTCATAAAGGGAAATTTATAACAAAATTTGTCAGCTTGTAACTGACTTCCCCCGCTCGCTCGGATTTAGCTTCGCTGAGCTTGTCCTGCGGACTTCGGTTGTAATCCGAGTGTTGAAAGTATATGAGATTAACCGTAGGCGAATATTTTCAACATTCAACTTAAATATTTATGAACACTATCTTATGCTAATGTTTTTCACAAAGTGTAAAATTAATTTAAAAATTTCACGTTTATTTTATTTATAATTGTATCTTTGTAAATTAGCACAAATTAAAAATTGTAACATTATGATAAAAATGTTTACTCAAAAATTTACAATCCTAAGTCTTGTTTTTGTTTTATTAGGATTTACAAGCTTTGCACAAAAATCAAAAGATTCAAAAGGCAATTTAGATGCTGGTTTTGTGGCTTCGGTTTATACAATTACAGCTGGCGAATGTATTGATTTTACAGATATGAGTACAGGTGGACCAACAGCTTGGCTATGGAGTTTTCCTGGAGCACAAACAACCACTTCTACAGCAAAAAATCCAACAGGAATTTGTTACCATTTCCCTGGAACTTATGATGTAATGTTGGAAGTTCAAAATAGCACTCAAGTAAATACTGAAATTGTTGAAGCATGTATTGAAGTGTTGCCAAATACAGAAACACCAATTGCCGATTTTGTTGCAGATTACACAACAATTCCTGCAGGTGGAGTTGTGCAATTTACAGATATTTCTCAAAATGGACCATTCGAATCTTACGCATGGGTTTTTGAGGGTGGAATTCCATCAAGTTCAACTTTTGCAGAACCAACTCCAGTAGGTTACCCAACAGTAGGAAAATATAAAGTTAGTTTGAGAGTCGAAGATGCTGATGGAGACCAAGATTCTGAAGTAAAAGAAAAATATATAAATGTTATTCCAGCAGCAACAGAACCACCAATTGCAGACTTTATGGCAGATAGGATATTTATAGCTCCGGGCGATTTTATTAATTTTACAGATAGAAGCAAGGGCAGCCCTTATATTTGGAAATGGTTCTTCGAAGGAGCAGCACAAACATCATCAGCGTTGCAAAATCCAAATGCAATTTTATACCTTGCACCAGGAACTTATGATGTAGAGCTAATTGTAGAAAGCAATATGGGTATAGATACCATACGAAAAGTAGATTATATTATTGTCTCCGAAACAGACCCATGTGTGGCAATACCCGAAGCTAAATTTAAAGCATCTACTCGATTAGTAAAATCTGGAACAAAAGTATATTTCGAAGATAAATCGTTAAATAATCCTACAACTTGGAATTGGTATTTTCAAGGAGGTTATCCAACTTATGCAGCAACATCAAATATTACAAGAGGAATTGAGTATAATGTTTCAGGCTTTTTTGATGTGTCATTATCTGTAAATAATGCTTGCGGTTCACATTCTGAACATAAAGATGATTATATTTTAGTCTTTTCAGGACCAGTTAATGTATATTGTGATACAATTTCAAATATTGAACCTTATGAAGGCATTTGTAGTCCAGGAGTTCCAGGAGCATCATGGGGAGAAATTGGTGGACATAATGGACAAAAAATTAGAATTTATGCAGATAAATTTGAACAACATGCTTTTGAAAGAGTTGATGCTTTAATAGTTCCTGTAGTAAAATCGCAAGCAGGAAAATATGACTCAAAAGTAACATTCTATATTTGGGACGGAAGTACAGTATATCCCGAAATAGTGCTCGCACAGAAAGATTATTTTATTAGAGATATCCCCGAAAATTTTAATTATGTAATTGAGTTCGGACAAGCAATAGAGGTTGATGGACCTTTTTTCGTAGGATATAAAATAAATTATGTAGATGTAGATAATGACGGAATAAGCGATGATAGATTTTCGGTAAGTATTGCAAATAACAGAGATGCTTATTCTCCAAACACCTTGTATGTAGAATCTAACTCACAATGGGCAACAGCAACAGCCAAATTTGGATATAGAACATCATCGGCTATTCGTCCTGTTACTTGTATAGTTGATGTTAACGAGTTCGAAATTGATAATAATATAGATATTTATCCAAATCCAGCTACAGATATAGTTTACATATCTACAGGAGAAGTGAATTTTGGAACAGACTTAGATGTACAAGTGATTGATATTACTGGTAGAGTAGTGAAAGTATTAAATTCAGTAGTAAATACACAAGAAATTCCTGTAAATATATCTGACTTGCCACAAGGATTATATGTGTTCTCTCTAAATTTTGATGGTAATATTGTCAACAAAAGAGTTATGTTGAGTAAATAATTTATGGATAAACCAAATATTACTATTTACACCGATGGTGCTTGTTCGGGTAATCCAGGACCAGGAGGATATGGTATAGTTTTAATATCTGGACAACATCGCAAAGAAATGTCACAAGGTTTTAGGCTTACCACAAATAATAGAATGGAATTGCTGGCAGTAATTGTCGCTTTAGAACAACTGAAAAAAGAAAATTCAAATGTTACACTTTATACAGATTCAAAATACGTTTCCGAAGCTATAAATGAAAAATGGATTGAAGATTGGGTAAGAAGAAAATTTAAAAAAGTTAAAAATCCCGATTTGTGGAAACGATTTTTAGATGTTTATAAAAAACATAATGTTGAAGTTGTTTGGGTTAAAGGACATTCAGAAACTGTGGAAAATAATAGATGTGATTTTTTAGCAACTCAAGCCATAAAATCTACTAATTTATTAATTGACGAAAATTATGAAAATCCTGTGGAAACACAAGGAAAACTATTGTTTTAAAACTTTATAAATGAAAAAACAATGTTTAATTGCAATTTTTACTCTATTTTTAATAAATATTGTTCAGGGACAACAAATAGATGTTTCAGCCTTATATTCTAGTAGTTCGGCAAAACAGTTTAAAAACAACTGGGCTTATGATTTAAAGTATAATCATTTTATTAAAAAAAAATAGAATAGGCTTATCGTTTAGGCATTATTTTTACAATACTAAATATGATGATATTTACTTATCAACAGAAGATGGGGTTTCAAAATATATTGAAATATATGAGCCTCAAAATAGAAGAATTGCATTAAATTTAATTTATTCATACACATTAGTTGAAAACGAAAAATCTAATTTGTATATAGGTTGTAATATTGGTATAAATTATTTTCATCTTCAAGGCGAAAAAACGCGAATTGAAAATGGATTTATCAATGGTGGAAATTTTAAGTATAACTATCGCATAAATAGTAGGTTAGGACTAGGTTTTTTAATTGAGTATGAAATAAGCAAAATTTTTTCTGAAAGAATTTCTACATCAATAATGATAAATCCTGAACTAACTGCTTATGAAAAATTTGGAACGCTTGGAGGGTATGATCCATGGCTTATTGATTGGTTGAATTTTTCTATCGGTTTAAAATATAGATTTACAGATTGAAAAAGTCATAATTACAAAAAATTGTCGAATCCACCCAATAAACTTTTTCGCATTTTTATTTGTTTTCCCGTTTTTTTTACTCTAAATTTGTAATAACTAAATTTAAAAATACGCAGATGTAAATCCTAAATATATAATTATGAAACCTACATTAAAAATTTTACTTGCACTTAGTATAGTTAGCACAATTTTAACAATGAGTTCTTGCAAAAAAACTTATGATGAAGGACCAAATTTTTCATTACGTAGTAAAATGAACCGCATAACTGGTAAGTGGCGTTTAGTTTCTATGGAAGGAGTTGAGAGATTAAATCCTGAAGTTGAACAATATATGATACTAACAAAAGATCCTGCATATGATGATTATTATAAAGCCAGCTTTATCAATTTTCAGGAGGAAACAGGATGTGTAAGTAGAGATTCTGTAGGGGTAGATTTATTTACAGCAGATGGATATTGGCAATTTTTTGATGAGGAATTTGGAGCTGGTTGCAATATTGGAGAATATTTAGATAAAAAAGAAGGTTTATTTCTTATTGTTGAGTTAAAAAATAACACCTATTATGCAGGAGAAAAAAAATACATAGGAGACAGATGGAAAATTTTAAGATTGACAAATAAAGAATTAAAAATAGTTAATAATGTTTGCGTTATGACACCTTGTATATTCTATGATAATAATCGAACATTAACATTTGAGAAAGAATAAACTATTGGCGTTTAAACACAACTGACAGAAAACAAAAAAATGATAAAACAATAGTATTCAATTTTATTAATAAATCAACTCTTTTTATAAATAGTAAATTGTTTATAAATATTTGATAAAATATATCTATTACATAATTTATTTTTTGTATTTTGCTTGCTTAAATTGTTTAAAACATAAAGCCATATATTATGAAAAATTATTTAGCATTTATTTTTCTCGTTTTTTTTGTAAAATTTGCTTTTGCTCAACCAGTTATCGAGGTGCAATCGCCTGGTCTTCACAAATGTGTAGGCGAAAGCGGAGAATTAAAAATTACAGCAACAGGAACACAACCATTAACCTATCAATGGTACCATAATGGAAGTCCAACAGGAATAAATACTAATATCTTAAGTTTTGCTAGTTTCGTAGCTGGCGATGACGGGGATTATTATTGTGAAGTTAGCAATAGCGAAGGTAGTGTTACATCTGATACTATTGTGCTAAGAATTGATTCTAACATGCCAACTATAAACGATGTGTCAACTCAATTTAATATAGTGTGTTTAGGAACAAATAATAATTTCTCTGTCGATTATACAGGAACAAATTGTGCATTTATTTGGTGGCACGGATCAGATGATGTAGGTCATGTTCAAAATTACCAATTAACAAATGCAACACTTAGTGACGGAGGAATTTATCATTGTGAAGTTGTAAATGCTTGTGGTTCTGTTTTTTCCGATAGTGTAGAAATAAATGTTTTTGGTCCACCAACAATTACTACACAACCACAAACAACCGCAGTTTGCGAAGGAGGCTCTATAGAGTTTTGTGTCGAAGCAGAAGGACAATACTTAAATTATTTGTGGAAAAAAAATGGAGAAAATTTGCTTGCTGAACAGGCTTCTTGTTTACAACTAACAAATTTAAGCTATCCACATTCAGATGTTTACTCAGTATATGTATATAATACTTGTGGCGATACAACTAGTAACAACGTTCATGCAACAGTTAATACAGTGCCAACAATAACTGGACATCCAGAAGATCAAATCATGTGTGCAACCGACAATGTTGTGCTTCACGGTTATGGATATAGTACAACAGAAGTAACATATCAGTGGTATAATACATATACAGGATTAATACCAAATGCAACCGATGATAATTTAACAATTTCTATATCAGAAGGAGAAAATACTGGTTACTATTTTGTGCTATCTGGCACTTGCGGAACAGTGACTAGCAACACCGCTGAAATTATAGGTAAAAAAGCACCTATTGTTTTAACACAACCTATTGGAGCAGAACTTTGTGTAGGAGAAAACCACACTCTTTTAATAAAAACAGAAGGCACGTTACCAATGACTTACCAATGGCAAAAAAATAGTGCAGATGTATTTGGAGATAATATTACAGGAATTCAAGAAGCAACAATGATTATTACAGGAATAAATGCAGGACAAGCTGGAAATTATCATTGTGTTGTAACTAACGAATGTGGCTCTATTACAAGTGATACAGTTGAAGTAATAGTAAATACACCACCAAGTATTATTGAGTTTCCACAAGATATGGAATTTTGTGAAGGACAAGATTTTAGTTTGAATGTAAATACTTTAGGCACAGAACCATTAACTATAGAATGGTATGTTGTGGGTTCGGAAACTGTAGTTTTTGAAGGAAGTGAATTTGTTTTTGAATCAGCTTTGCCAGAAGTATCTGGAGATTACTATTGCAAAGTTTCAAATATCTGTGGCGAAGTTTCTTCCGAAATTATTAGTATTTTAGTAAAAGCATTGCCAGAAGTAATACAAAATCCTATTGGAGCAGAAATTTGCGTTGGCGATTCTCACGAAATGTCTATTACTGCAACAGGAGAACAACCTTTGTCATATTTATGGTATAGAAATGGCTCGGCAATATCAACAGAAACAAATAGCGAAATAATAATTTCTAATGCACAAATAAATCAAACAGGTATATATTTTTGTAGAGTCGCAAACGATTGTTCTTATGCTGATTCCGAAGAAGTTGAAGTGATTATTGGAACACCTCCAGCAATTTCATGGCAGCCAATAAATCAAAATTTATGCGAACACCAAACTTTAAATCTAATAATGGACGCTCAAGGAGAAAACTACTCTTTACAATGGTATCAAAATGATGTTCCTATTTCAGGAGCTAATGATACAGTTTTAAATATTCAAAATTTAAGTTTGGAAAATGCAGGAAATTATTATTGCTTGGCATACAATGCTTGCGCAAGCGTATCAACCAATATTGTTGAAGTTGTTGTTAAGCCATCTCCAGAAATAGATTTAGGACCTGACGTTGAATTATGCGATGGAGAAACAGTTACTATTGGAACAGACTTGCCATATTCACACTATAACTGGAACAACGGTTTGAGCCATAATCAGTATTTAGAAGTAGCTCTGGGAGGAACTTTTATTCTCGAAGTTATAGGAAGTAATGATTGTCCAAATTCAGATACTATAGTTGTTACTTTTCACCCTTATCATAGTTTAGCATCAATACCAGACAATATAGTATCTTGTGGTCCATATACTATAAATGCAGGAGACGGAGCATATTCATATCTTTGGAGTAATAATGCAACAACATCAAGTATTACAGTAAATGCACCTGGCACTTATTCTGTAACAGTTACAGGCGATAGCTTTGGCTGCGAAAGCACTGCTTCAATTGTTGTGGACTTACGCGAACCTATTAGCTTTAGTTTAGGAAATGATGTCTCAGCACATGTTGATACATACGTAAATATTGGTATTGAACATATCTTCTCAGAATATTTATGGAATACAGGATTTACAGGATCTATGCTAACTGTTTATGGCTCAGAATATGGAAATGGAACACATGAATTCTGGCTAACAGCCTATGCTCTAAACGGTTGTACTCACACAGACACAATAAAAGTTACATTTTATGGGCAATCAGGAATTGAAGACGAAATTGCAAACGAAATATCTGTATATCCAAACCCCGCTAGCGATTTTGTAATATTCGAATCAAACGATTTCTTAATAGAAAATATAGAGTTTTATAGCGTTTCTGGAAAATTAATTTCTAAAGAAATTGTTAATAATTGGGAAGTTAAATATAATCTTAGTAGTTTTGCGAAAGGTTTTTATTTGGTGAAAATTGTAGGAGAAAATAATAAAATCATCAATACAAAAATACTTGTACAATAAGTAATGAAAGAAGGAAAAATTAAAAATAAAGTAAGAGGAGCATATCTAACATCTTTGGTTAGTATATCAATGGTGTTGCTTCTACTTGGAATTGTGGGCTGGATGATTTTAGGTGCAAGTTTTTTGTCAAATTACGTTAAGGAAAATATATGCTTTTCATTAATTATTAAAAATGATGTCAGAGAAGCAGATATAAAACAATATCAAAAAACTTTAGATGCTAAAAACTTTATTAAAGCAACTGAATATATAACCAAAGAAGACGCCGCAAACTCACTTCAAGAAGAACTTGGCGAAGATTTTATTAGTACTTTGGGATATAATCCTTTGTCGGCAACACTAAATGTTTACTTAACAGCTGACTATGCTCACCCTGATAGTATAGCAAAAATAGAAAACTTTTTTTTGACAGAAAGTGATATTGTTGAAGAATTGGCATACCAACACAATTTATTAGGACTTATAAATGATAATATAAATAAAATTAGTCTTGTATTGTTAGTCTTTTCTGCAGCTTTGCTCGTGATTTCTTTGGCTCTAATAAACAATACCGTGAGATTAATGATTTTCTCTAAACGCTTTATTATAAACTCAATGAGATTAGTAGGAGCAAAACGAAGTTTTATACGAAAACCATTCCTTATTTCAGGAGCATTACAAGGATTTTTTAGCTCACTAATTGCAATAGCTATCTTAAGTGCAATCTTTTATTTTGTAAACAAACATATTGGAGAAGTAGTAAGCCTTATAGACCCACTAATTATTGTTTCATTGTATGCGATACTAATTATTATTGGCATGTTGTTGACAAGTATTTCAACTTATTTCTCAGTAAATAAATATTTAAAATTAAAAACATCTAATTTATATTATTAAAAATATGAATAAAATTGAAAAAACAGAAAATCAAGAACAAAATTCTGGATTTACCTTAGGTAAGAAAAATTATATACTTATTATTATCGGTTTTGCCTTAATAATATTAGGATTTATATTGATGTCGGGTGGAAAAAGCACAGACCCAAATGTGTTTAATGAAGAAATTTTTAATTTTAGAAGAATTTCATTAGCTCCAATAATTATTCTTATTGGTTTTATTATTGAAATTTTTGCAATTTTGTGGAGACCCAAATCTAAATAAAAGAAATATATGGAATGGTTTGAAGCATTAATCCTTGGATTAATTCAAGGATTAACCGAGTTTTTACCAGTGAGCAGTAGTGCTCATTTAGAAATTGGAAAAGCCTTATTTGGCATAAAAGGAGAAGAAAATTTTTATTTCTCAATAATGGTGCATGGTGCAACAGTTCTAAGTACTTTAGTTGTGTTCTGGAAAGATATTTTAAAACTAATCAAAGGATTTTTTAAGTTCAAATATAATGAGGAAACAAGCTATATTTTTAAAATATTTGTTTCTATGATTCCAGTATTGATAGTTGGATTATTATTCAAAGAACATATAGAAAAATTGTTTGCAGGAAATAGCTTTGTTTTTATTGGCTCAATGCTAATTGTTACTGCGGCTTTATTGTTTTTTACATATTTTTTCAAAAACAAAAAACAAAGAGATATAAATTATTTAGACGCTTTTATTATCGGAATATCACAAGCAATAGCTGTAGTGCCAGGCATTTCTCGTTCAGGAGCAACAATAGCAACAGGACTAATAAATGGAAATAAAAAAGAAGAAATAGCAAAATTTTCATTCTTGATGGTGTTAATTCCTATTTTAGGAGAAAACTTTTTAGATATAGTTGGAGGCACTGCTGTCTCAAGTGGAACACCTACTAGTTCGTTGATTATAGGGTTTTTGGCAGCTTTTGTTTCAGGATTGATTGCTTGTAAAACAATGATAAATATTGTAAAAAAAGGAAAACTTTATTGGTTCGCCATATATTGTTTAATAATAGGTGTTATAACTATTTTCTTCGTTAGATAAGTGATAGAGAGTTTTAAACTAAATACAATCCCTAACTTCGAGCAAGGAGAAATTATTGTTATCGATAAACCTTTAACATGGTCATCTTTTGATGTTGTAAATAAAATTAGATATAAATTACGAGAAGTTACAGGAAATCAAAAAATTAAGGTTGGACATGCTGGTACTTTAGACCCTTTGGCTACAGGAGTTTTGGTTATCTGCACAGGAAAATACACTAAACTTATCGAGCAATTACAAGAAGGAGAAAAAGTTTACGAAGCAACTTTCAGACTTGGAGCAACAACGCCTTCGTATGACATGGAAACAGAGGTTGATAAAAATTTTGAAATAGATAATATAAAAGAAGAAGATATTTATAAAGTTGCAAAAAGTTTTTTGGGAACAAGCATGCAAACGCCACCAATATATTCTGCAATTCAAATTAGAGGAAAACGAGCTTACGAATTTGCTAGAAAAGGGAAAAAACTAAAACTCGAACAACGCGAAATTAATATCACAAAATTTGATGTAAGTAAAATTAATTTGCCTGACGTAACCCTTACTATTGCTTGCTCTAAGGGAACTTATATCAGAACTTTAGCACATGATTTTGGAAAAAGACTTGACAACGGGGCTTTTTTGTATTATCTTAGGCGAATTAAAAGTGGAGATTATTCTATAGACGATGCTATTGATTTAGAGGGGTTTATAGATTTTTTAGATGAAAATAAATTGACAATTAGTTGTAAAAAATAATTTTAATAACTTATTTAAAATATGAAATTATCACAATTTGATTTTAACCTACCAGACGAATTAATTGCTTTGTATCCAGCAGAAAATAGAGACGAAGCAAGACTTATGGTATTACATAGAAAAACTAATGAAATAGAACATAAACTTTTTAAAGACATTAAAGATTATTTTGAAGAAAAAGATTTAATGATTTTTAATGATACTAAAGTTTTTCCAGCACGCCTTTACGGAACTAAAGAAAAAACAGGTGCTCAAATCGAGGTTTTCTTACTTCGCGAACTAAATAAAGAGCAAAGATTGTGGGACGTTTTGGTTGACCCAGCGCGTAAAATTAGAATAGGAAATAAAGTATTTTTTGGCGAAAACGACGAATTGGTTGCAGAAATTATTGATAATACAACTTCAAGAGGTAGAACTTTAAGATTTTTAATAGACTGCGACTATCCAACTTTTAAGGAAAAAATTTATAATTTAGGACAAACACCTCTGCCAACACATATAATAAAAAGAGAAGTGGAAGAAGAAGACAAAGATAGATATCAAACTATTTATGCCAAAAACGAAGGAGCTGTTGCAGCACCTTCAGCTGGTTTGCACTTTAGTAAAATACTTTTAAAACAATTAGAAATAATAGGTGTAGAATTTGGTTATGTTACGCTGCATGTGGGTTTGGGTACATTTAGAAAAGTTGATGTGGAAGATTTAACAAAACATAAAATGGACTCAGAGCAAATTTTTATTACAGAAGAATTGGCTAACCTAGTGAACAAAACCAAAGAAGAAAAACATAAAGTTTGTGCAGTAGGAACAACTGTTCTAAGAACTCTTGAAAGTGCTGTTACAACTACCGGATACCTAAAACCATTTGAAGGTTGGACAAATAAATTCCTTTTCCCACCAGCAGATATTTTAGTGCCAGATGCTATGATTTCAAATTTCCATCTTCCAAAATCAACGCTAATGATTTCTGTTGCAGCATTTGCAGGCTATCACGAACTAATGAAAGCTTATGATGTGGCAATTAAAGAAAAATATAAATTTGGATCTTATGGAGATGCAATGCTGATTATTTAAAATATGAAATTATTAATCAGAACGGGAACTTTATTTTTTTGTTTTTTGCTAATCTTTATAAAGATTGCTAATGCACAACATGATATTCCTTCATACGACATGCTAAAGTCTAACAAGGAGTTGCAAGCTTTGTTAAACGAAGAAAAACTGTTAGATATTAAAACAGGATTATTTGTAACTGGAATAAGGAACGACACCCTTTTTATTATTCAGTATTTTTCCTCTGAAAACGAAATATATCTAATTCCTATTGCAAACATAAATGACAAAAGCGCATTTTTTTATGTTCGTTCAGGAGATGATAAAATTTTAGATAAAACAAACTGTTCGACCTCTCAATTGTTGGAAATAGATGGAGATACATACAAGATTTTGCAAAAAATGCCATGTCCACAAACAAAACTAATAACAGATAAAACTAAAAATCAGACAGTTGATATTGGAGAAATAAGTTACCGTTCTCGAATATTAATATATACAAAATCAAAAGGGGTTGTTGACGTTGAATATTTGCCTTTTGATAAAAACTTATGTAATGGCTGTATGAAATGGTTCGCTACTGAAGGAAAATTCGTTTATTAGTTGAGATAAATTTTAATTTGCACGTTTCACTAATTCCAAATCAAAAAATCTTTCGACTTTTCACTTTCAACTTTTAACTTTTAACTGTTTTAACAAGGTCTTTCAAATCAATAATATCTTTTCCCATAAAACGTAACAAAAGATTTGCAACACACAAAACGTCTTTTTCGCAGTAGGTAACAATTCTCTCTAAGTTTTTTTCTTCGTAATAAGCTGCATAAACTTGGCTTCCGTCTATGTCATCTTTTGAGGTAGGGATATTAAATAAATCAGCCAAAAGTGCTAATGATGTAAAGTTCTTATAATCTCCAAATTTCCATAACTTTAGAGTGTCGATATGATTTACTTCCCAAGGTTTTTTGCCAGCTAAATCAAAAGCAGGAGGTAAGTTTAAACCATTTACCAACATTCTGCGAGCTATATAAGGAACATCAAATTCATTAATATTATGACCACATATTTGTTTGTTTCCAAATCTATCCCAACTTGAAATCATATTCGCAAATTCTGTTAGCAACTGCTTTTCGTCATCACCATAAAATGATTTTACTCTAAGTTGTTTCTCATAAATAAACCCAACAGATATACAAATGATTTTTCCAAATTCAGAATAAATTCCAGCACGATTGTAAACATCTGAAGCAGACTCATTTTCGCTTCTAAAATAAGCAGATTTCTTTTCCCAATGTTTTTGATAATTCTCTTCTAAGCTTTCAAAATTAGGCTGTGCAGGAACAGTCTCAATATCTAAAAATAAAACTTCGTTGATTTTAACTTTTTCTAACATAATTACTTATTTATATTTTGAAGAATAAATTTACTTAATAAATCAATTGCAACATCGTTGTTACCACCTTGTGGAACAATAATATCTGCATATCTCATAGTTGGCTCAATAAATTGAAGATGAGAAGGTTTTACAGTTTTTTCGTATCTTTCCAAAACCATGTCAACAGAACGTCCTCGCTCTATAATGTCGCGTTGAATAACACGAGATAATCTGTCGTCTGCATCGGCATTTACAAACACTTTTAAATCCATTAGGCTACGCAACTGTTTGTTTGCCAAAATTAAAATTCCCTCAATAATAATAATTTTTAAAGGCTCAACTTTTATAGTTTCCTCACTACGAGTGCAAGTCAAATACGAATAAATTGGCTGATAAATTGTTTTCTTCTGCTTTAACTCCTTGATATGTTCAATCAAAAGCGACCACTCTATAGCATCGGGATGGTCAAAATTTATTTGTTGCCTTTCTTCTAATGGCAAATGACTATTATCCTTATAATATGAATCTTGAGGAATTAATGTAGCACAATTTTCGGGAAGTTGGTCTATAAGTTTTCTAACTACAGTAGTCTTACCAGAACCAGTTCCGCCTGCAATACCAACCACTAACATAATATTATCATTTTTAGAAAAAAAATATTAATTTTGAATTTTTAAAAATAATAAAAATATTTTAAATATGCTATATCCAATAAAATTTAAACCAATATATAAGCCAAAAGTATGGGGTGGCGAAAAAATTAAAAATTTGAAATCAGTTAAAAAAACACCTGATAATTGTGGCGAATCTTGGGAAATATCTGCATTACAAGGCGATTTGTCTGTTGTGGCAAATGGATTTTTAAAAGATAATACCATAGAAGAAATTATTGAAGTTTACATGGGCGAAATTGTCGGAGATGAGGTTTTTGAAAACTTTGGATATGAATTTCCTTTGCTAATAAAAATAATTGAAGCTAAAGAAAATTTGTCAATTCAAGTACACCCTAATGATGAGCTTGCCGCAGAAAGACATAATGCCAGAGGTAAATCAGAAGTTTGGTATGTTTTGGAATCAGAAAAAGGAGCAAAATTAATTTCGGGCTTTTGTAAAAACACAAATTCAAATGAGTTTTTTGATGCGATAGAAAAAGAAGATTTTGAAAATTTACTAAATATTGTTGAAACAAAAGCAGGAGAGGTTTATTATATTCCCGCAGGCAGAGTGCATAGCTTGGGCGAAGGAAATTTAATTTTAGAAGTGCAACAAACTTCAGATGTTACTTATAGAGTTTATGATTACAATAGAAAAGACAGAGAACTGCATTTAGACTTGGCAAAAGATGTGATAGATTATTCAAAAACTGAAAATCTAAAAATTAATTTCTCTAAAAAAGCGGATAACCAAAATAAAATAATTTCAAACCAATTTTTCACATTGAATTACATTCCAATTATGAATGAAATTCAGAAAAACTACTATAATTTAGATAGCTTTGTAGTTTATTTTTGTGTAAATGGTAAAGTCCAAATAAAAACACCCTCTAACAAAACGGAAACATTATCAAAAGGAGAAACTATTTTAATTCCTGCAGCAATAAAAGATGTAAATATTATTCCAGAAATTTATTCCGAAATTATTGAAATTTATATAGAAGTTTAGTTGGCTTTGGTTGTTAATTCAGCAAAAACTTGTTCTAAGCTATGTTCTTTTAATTGAAGACTAAGCACAGTGTTATTATTTTCAACAGCAAGATTAAAAATATCTTGTCTTATATCTGTTTTAGAGTCAAATTCAATATTATAATGATTTTTTCCTAAATCGCGAACAGCTAAAACACCAGCTATAAGTTTAAGTTTTTTAGTATCAATAGGATTTAATGTTTCTAAATCCAAACTTTTTACTTTGTCTTTCAATTTTGCCTGAATTGTTTTAGTAGTGCCGTCGGCAACAATAATACCTTTGTTTATAATTAAAATTCTATCACAAATAGCTTCAACTTCTTGCATAATGTGAGTTGATAGTAAAACAGTTTTGCTTTTACCTAAATCTTGAATTAAGTTTCTAATTTCAATAATTTGATTTGGGTCTAAGCCAGAAGTGGGTTCATCTAAAATTAGTACTTGCGGGTCGTGAATTATAGCTTGAGCCAAACCAACTCTTTGCTTATAACCTTTTGATAAAGCTCCAATTTTTTTGTGCATTTCGGGTATCAAGCCTGTAAGTTCCACAACTTCACTAATTCTTGATTTTTTGTTAGGTAGAGAATAAATCCCAGCTATAAAGTTCAGAAACTCAAGCACATACATATCAAAATAAAGAGGATTTTGCTCAGGCAGATAGCCAATAATTCGTTTTATATAGTTTTGAAATTCAACAATATTTTTGTCATTGACAAAAACCTCACCATTAGTAGGTGGAATAAAACCAGTTATTATCTTCATCATTGTTGATTTCCCAGCACCATTGGGACCTAAAAAACCAACAATTTCGCCACTTTCAATTTCAAAACTTACATTATCTAATGCTTTTTGTGTGCCAAAAATTTTTGTAATATTTTGTACTTTAATCGACATTGAAATCAAATTTTAAGAATGTGTAAAATTAGTTTTTTATTTTAATTATTAAAAACTAAAACCACTTTATAAATAAAAATGGTTTATCTTTACGTTGAAATTTTAGCAAAATGGAACAAAAAGACTATATACTTAGGGAAATAGAAAAGATTGGACTAATACTAATTGCAATAAAACAAAAACTTTTTGGTGGAAAAGAAAATTTGGCAATTACTATTGAAAAACAAATGGAAGAAACTAAAGATGCTTTATTAACAGAACTAAAGTTCGATATAGATAATTTTCTTAGTTTGGATAAAGCTGAGACGGAACAATATCTTTCTGAGTTTGAGGGATTTAATGTGGAAAACACAGAACATTTGGCAGATATTATTTCCCAAATAGGTTTTGCTAAAAAATCAGAAAACTATTTAGAAAAAGCACTTCAACTTTACGAATTTTGCATTTTTAGTAGTAAAACATTTTCGTTAGATAGAGAAAGAAGAATGGAGGAAATTAGAAGGTGTTTGGGGAGTTGAAATAGTCAAATGTATTATAATTTTCATTTTTAGATATTTTTCAAAATGAAGTTTTATATTTTATTACCAAAACAGTACAAATTTTAACCCCTGGACTTTTTTAAAATTTTAAAATAAATACTTACATTTTTCTTGATTTTCTAAAAATAATATTGTATTTTTGAAGAAATGTTTAGTTGATGAGGTTTGTTGTAAAAACGAAAAATGTATGTGCACATGTAAATATTGTAAATTTTATTTTACTAATGTTTCTATGTACAAAACTATTGCATTGTAATAAATTATATTTACTTTTAAATTCAATTAAGAAGATCGTTTACATTGTAGTAGATAGCTGTATTTTTTTATACGACAAAATTATAAATATTGCAGTATTTAAGGAGATACACACACATATATCTAATAACAGCATTCCAGCAATATATATACTTATTTCAATTTGGAAGCTATGTAAAAACGATTTTGATTGTTTGCCCTCGTTTAAATGGTGGTTGCAGTATTAGCAACCTAAGCGAGGGTATAAATAAAGCTGTTTTTGGTCGGAATATGCCGAAAGAGACTAAAAACCGAAGTAGGCACAATTTATAAAACTTAAAATTATGAAAAAAAAATTATATATTATATTATTAATTGTGTTCATCTGTTTTTTTACAACAGGTTGTGTTAAACAGAGTAATTGCGATTGTTGTGACGAAAAGATAGGTAGATTTGTGTATTATGAAGAACCACAAGAAATTATTTTTTGTGCTGAAAAAACAGAAACTAGCGGTTTATATATAACCCCAGAAGGTCATGGAGTTCATATAGTTGGTTATATCCCTAAAGCTTTTAGAGTAAAAGATACAATTGATGTAAAAATTTGCCTCAAAGTAATAAAGAGAGAAATTTGTCGTTACTATGGTGTACCTAGTGTGCATAAAATTAAGTGTATAGAAAAGATAGACTGATTTTAAATGTTTTAAATAGGTCAATTGGATACAAAACGAACTGTTTGGTATAAACTTCTAAAAATAGTAAAGAGCCAATAAGTCAGCAATGAGTTAATTGGCTCTTTTGCATTTTTACTAATAAAACATTTTCGCTGGATAGAGAAAGAAAAATGGAGGAAATTAGAAGGTGTTTGGGGAGTTGAAAATACTAAAATCTCACTTTAAAAACTTTACAAACTTTACGAACTTTAAAACTTTATGAACTTTACAAACTAATATGCTTTTTCATAAAAGTCTATAAATGAATGTGTTACAACCTTGTTTCCGCCGGGAGTTGGATAATTACCAGTGAAATACCAATCGCCATGATTGTTAGGACAAGCTTTATGTAAATCTTCAATTGTTTGGTATATCACTTGAAATTCTGCATTAACAGAGTCGTTTTTTATTAGCTGGGCAATTTTTTGAGATATTTGTTCTGCAGAAAATTCTTTGTAAATATTTCTTACATAATTTACAACGTCTTCTTTTGGTAAATTTTCTTGCTCTTTACAAAGTTGGTAAACTTCTTTAATTAAATCCTCCTTATTGTTTTCTTTTGCTAAAGCAATAGCCGCCTGAAAAGCGACAAAATCACCAATCCTAGGCATGTCTATTCCATAACAATCGGGATATCTGACTTGAGGAGCAGAAGAAACAATTATTATTTTTTTAGGCTCTAATCTATCTAAAATTTTTAAAATACTTTGTCTCAAAGTTGTTCCTCTAACAATACTGTCGTCGATTATTACAAGTGTATCAACTTTTTTATTAATAGTTTTATAGGTAATGTCGTAAACGTGTTTTACCATTTCTTCTCTATCTTTATCTTGAGTGATAAAAGTCCTCATTTTCACGTCTTTTACAGCAATTTTTTCAACTCTTGGACGAAGTTCTAACAAGTTTCTGATTTCTTCATCAGTCATTGTGTCAACTTTTTCACGAATTTGCTTGGTTTTATATTCGTTTAAATGAGTTTCCAAGCCCTTGAGCATACCATAAAAAGCTGTTTCGGCAGTGTTAGGAATAAAAGAAAAAACAGTATTTTCAAAATCGTAATTTATTGCTTTTAAGATTGTTGGAACAAGCAGTTCGCCAAGTTTTTTTCTTTCTTTATAAATTTCGTGGTCTGTTCCTCTTGAAAAATAAATTCTCTCAAAACTGCAAGGAGTTTTTTTCTCAGGAATTTTAATCATTTCAGTGTTAATTGTTCCATTTTTCTTTATGATTAATGCCATTCCTGGATCTAATTCATGGACTTGTTCAGCGGTAATGTTCAAAGCTGTTTGAATAGCTGGACGTTCTGAGGCTGCAACAAAAATTTCATCATCATAATAATAAAATGCAGGTCTAATTCCTCCTGGATCTCTAATCAGAAAACTATCGCCATGACCAGTAATACCACCCATTACATAAGCGCCGTCCCAACTTGCTGTAGCTTCTCTTAAAACTTTAGCAATATCAATATTTTCTTCAATTAGATTTGTGATTTCATAGTTTTTATAGCCTTGATTTTTATATTCACGGAAAAGTTTTTGATTTTCTTCTTCCATAAATAAACCTATCAACTCCAAAGCTGTAACAGTATCGGCACATTCTTTAGGATGCTGTCCAAATTCAATTAAATATTGAAATAATTCATCTACATTAGTAAGATTAAAATTGCCTGCTAAAGCTAAAGTTTTGCTTCGCCAATTACTCACTCTCAACAAAGGGTGAACATAATCAATATTGTCTTTTCCATAGCTTGCATAGCGTAAATGACCCATATATAAATCGCAAACAAAATCTAAATTTTGTTTTGCCCAGTTTGCATCATTAGCTTTTTCGGGAGAGCTTTTTATACCAATATCAAAACTTCTATAAATTTCATTAAAGCAATCAATTATAGGTGTTGAACTAACCGAACGCTTTCTGTGCATGTACTTTAAGCCTGCTCGCATGTTTAATTTTAAACCTAAAATCCCAGCTCCATCTTGACCACGATTATGTTGTTTTTCCATTAATAAATATAATTTATTAACACCATAACGCCAAGTTCCATATTTTTCTTGATAATACGATAAAGGTTTTCTTAAACGCATTAAAGCAATACCACATTCATGTTTGATTTGATCGCTCATAAAAACTGCCTAATATTGAAATAGATGAATTTGTTTAAACATTGGACAAAATTAATATTTTTAAACAAGTTGTAAAAAACTTTAAGATTTTCTTAACATTAAAATATCAACATATAATTTGTCAAAACAAAATATGTGGCTTAAAATGAATTAACAATTGTATTTTCGTATATTTGCAAAAATTATTGAATGGAAAACCTAAGAGATATAGAATATTTCCCAGAGTTTGATAATCTTGAGTTTATCGCTTCTCAAGTGGTTGAGGGGTTTATTACAGGTTTACACAAAAGTCCTTTCCATGGCTTTTCGGTTGAATTTGCCGAACATCGTATTTACAACAAAGGCGAAAGTACCAAGCATATTGATTGGAAACTTTATGCTCGTAGCGAAAAACTTTTTATAAAACGTTATGAAGAAGAAACAAACTTGCGTGGTCAGATATTTTTAGATATTTCTTCATCAATGCTTTTCCCTTACGAAAATAAAATTATAAATAAGCTTAATTTTTCAATTTACACCGCAGCAGCTTTAATGTATTTGCTTATTCGTCAACGCGATGCTATTGGTCTTTCAAGCTTTGATGACGAAATTAGATTTCATGCAAATGCTCGTTCTTCGAAAGTTCATTTACAAATGATTTATAATGAGCTTAGAAAATATCTTAATCCAAAAAATATAGGACTACAGAAAAAGACAAATACCGCAGAAGTGCTTCATCAACTTGCTGAAATAATAAACAAACGCTCTTTAGTTATTATTTTTAGCGATATGTTCACAAGTAAAGACACAGATTCTGAAAAACTTTTTGCAGCACTTCAACACTTAAAATACAACAAACACGAAGTGATAATTTTCCATGTTACTGATAAAAAATTTGAGCAAGAATTTGCTTTTTCGAACAGACCTTACAAATTTGTTGATTTAGAAACAGGAAATATTTTAAAACTTAACCCAAACGAAATTCGAGAAACTTATATAGAAAGAACTCAAAATTTAGTGCAAGAACTTACAAACCGTTCTATTCAATATGGAATTGATATAATCGAAACTGATATAAGCAAAGACTTTAGCGAAGTTTTGAAACCATATTTAATTAAGCGTGCCAAATTCTTTTAGGCGGTTTCGGTGGCTTATAAGTATTCAACTGCTTCGTTGCTTTCGATATTCAAACTCAGTCACGTACTTATGTACGCTCCTTCGTTTTCAATCTCAGACGCCTCGCATTTGAACACTTCTAAGCCACCTTGGTTTAGTGGTTTTTATTAAGCTATGTATTATTTTGTCCTGAACAATATTTGATAAAGGCGGTGGCTTATAAGTGTCCTGACTTGAGTTTATAAAGTTCGTAAAGAAGGTAAGTGTTTGACTGTCAAAAGTTTGCCCGAAGGGCAACATGTGATTAACCGTAGGCGCAGCCTGCGGTATGATCTCCTCAAAAGCCTTGCCCGCAAGGGCAACACAATCAAATCAGTTAAAAGTTAAAAAGTTTTAAAGTTCGTAAAGTTAAATCCGTTTGAGCAATAGACTAAACACTAAAAACTCTTTCAACTTTCGACTTTTAACTTTTAACTGATTATGCGTCAGCCACTTTAACTTTACCTTCGGTGAGTTCGCAAGCTCGGTTCGACTTTTAACTTTTAACTGATGTGCATTTGAACACTTCTAAGCCACCTTGGTTGTTTGATTAGGATAATTTCACAACATTTGCTCGCTCGGATTTGCAATCCGAGTGTTTTCACAATTAAATATTTTTCCGCACGGATTGCAAATCCGCGCGAGCAAGGATGAAAAATAGATTTGCATTGGTAACAAAAGACGACATACACCGTCCCTACACTATGCTATATAGTTCTTTCAATCAGACTTTAAAAACTTTATGAACTTTACAAACTTTATGAACTTTTAACTGATTTGTTAGTTCGCATTCATCAGTTTATAAAGCTCATCTAACTTAGGTGTAAGAATAATTTCTGTACGGCGATTTTTTGCTCTAGCTTCGGTTGTCTTAGCTGGGTCTATAGGTAAATAAGGACCTCTTCCTGCAGCTGTCAATCTTGTTGGGTCGATATTTGAGTTTTGTAAAAGAATTTTCACAATAGAAGTTGCTCTTTTTGCACTTAAATCCCAGTTGTCTTGAATGTTCCCACCACCTGAATATGCTAAATCATCGGTATGTCCTTCAATCAAAATATTTATTTCTTCATTATTTTCTAGAACTGAAGCAAGATTTTTTAGAGCTTGCACACCTTTTGGATCAACATCCCATCTTCCAGATTTGAATAATAATTTTTCTTCGAGTGAAACATAAACTTTTCCATCTTTTTGTGTAACTGTTAGTCCATCGCCTTCAAAACCTACTAATGCGTCTGAAACTTTTTTACGCAAAGCATTCATTATAGAATCTTGAGCATTTAAACGAGCTTGTAATTCTTGAACTTTTTCATTTTTATCGGCTAATTCTTTTTCTTTAAGTTCGTTTTGGATTCTCATAGCATCAAGATTTGCTCTTTCTTGGTTTAATCTTGCTTCTAAATTACGCAATTCATCTTCTTTTCTTTGTAATTCTTCTCGTGTTTGTTGTAAAAGACCCATAGCTTTTTGTGCGTCAGCATCTGCACCTTGTCTAAGTTTTTCTTGATTTGCTAACAATTGAGAATATAATTCATTAATTTTGTCATATTGTACAGTCAATGTTCTATAGGCATTACCTTTAATTAAAGTGTCGGTCGCTAAAGCGTTAAAATCAATTTTTAGCTTATCTAATTGTGCTTGCAACTCGTTGTTTGTTGTTGCTAATCTTTCATTTTCTTTTTTAAGCTCATCTCTTTCGCTTTGATATTTGTCTTTCAGAGATTTAACATCTTCAAACTGACGTGCAGGTACACAAGAAAATACTATGCCCGACATCACAAGAATTATAAATATTTGTTTAATAAATGATTTTTTCATTGCAATAAAATTTAATATTCATACAAAAATAATGGTTTTAATTCAAAAAATATAGGATAAAAATATTTTTTATTTACAGGAGCTTGTTAGTTAAATTTTTTGGTGCGAAAATGTTTGTTTTATGCTTATATATTTGCTATCCAAAATTTTGTGCTGAAATTAGTATAAAACATTCCTTACAAGTTGTTTGTAAAAAACACAAATAATTCATAATGCAATTGCAGTAGAACTATTTGTGTTTTTTTATTCTGGATTGATTTTATTTACCAGAGTGTTTTTTAACAGGATTATTTGTTTGATCGTAAATAATCATAGCCCCTTTATAATAAGCATTTACAGTTTTTCCATTTGCTAATGTAAAAGTTACGTCAAAAATGTAATCCGTTCCAGATTGTGAAATAGTTACAGTACCACCTGTAGCTTCATAAACTGTTCCTATTTCTGTTGCGATATTATAATTTAAACCCAATATGCCAGCTGAAAATGTTTGTGCAGAATAATTGTTTGCAAAGTTATAAGTTCCAGGATTTATGCCACTTGGGGAAGCAGACCATAATTCAAGTAAAATCATATCACCAGTACCCATTGCATCGTCTTGTGTTACCGTAATAGCATCATTTACCAAATAAACGTCAAAATTATAATAATCAAACAGACCATCAAAATCGCCGTACTTTTCTAAATATCCTTTTGTTAGTGAATATTTATTACCATCATATTTGATTTCATTAGCTTTTGTAACAGTAATAGTTTGACTTGATGCTTTTGATTTTTTACCATTTTTTGAAAAAGATGTTAGTTGTACGTTGTAAGTACCTGCATCCTCATAAGCATGTGTTGGATTTTCTTCAGTTGAAGTTGTTCCATCGCCAAAATTCCACTCATAAGAATAACCGTCAACAGTGGCATTGGTAAAAGTGATAACTTCGCCTGTAACTACAGAAGTTTTACTTGCAGTAAACTTTGCACTAGGTTCTTTTTGACAACTAGCAAATGCTAAAATTGTAATAATTGCAGTTGTAATAATTAACATTTTTTTTTTTTTATATAAAATTTAATTTATTTTTCCCTACTCGTATGGCTTTTCGGTTACGCCTCGTTTTTTAGAGTGGTTTCTGATTTCCACTTTTTAAATTATTAAGATTGCTTGAAGATTTGGCAACATTTAGGCGGTTCTCTTGTCTTTAATATTTTAGTTGTTTTTTGTGCCTTTAAGTTCCAATTGGGCGGTTTATAAAAAAAAAGCGTGGAACTGTAACTTTATTTGCTTTCGAGGTACCGCCAGACACCTACACATCAAATAAGTACATCCCACGCCGTAGCGTGAGCATTTGAACTTGTTATTTCTGATGTGTTTCTGAAAATTGGCGGTTTTCGAAAGCAAAAATAAAAGTTAACGCTTCGTTATTTTACTATTTTATAATTTTTAAGTCATTATCATTTTTTATTAATATTTTTTGAATACATATTTATAAATGCAAATTTAATATAATTATTGAATGTTAAAAATTTTTAACAAAATATTAGTTTCAATCTAAATTATTTTGTTTCAGTTTATTCTCTTTCAAATGTTATGTTATTGTTTAAAACATATTTTATCAAACCGTATTTTTTAGCAACAAAAATTTCTTTTACAGTAAAATCTTTCCATTGTTCAGTAAAATCTTTAAATTCAAAATGTAAAACTTCGGAATAGTTAGAATTACCAACAACATAAGAGTCAAGAATTTCGGCAGTTGATTTAATTTGCGTATTGTCGTCAAGTTCTTCGTATGTTGAGTTTGACAAATTCCCAAATGGTGTATAAATGCGAGAAATAGTTTTGTTTTTTAAATCGTATGCAAAGCAAATATCATTAAGGTCTATATAAATTTCATCGCCTTCGTCATCATTATAAAAAGCTGCTGTTAGCGACAATGAAAATTTTGCACTATAATTTGAAGTAAATTCTTGAAAATGATATTCCGTATTTGCTCTCCTAGTTGTAAAAAAAAGAATTCCTCCAGCAGATTCAGTAAAATAATAATTGTTACTTTGCAAAGTAAAACTATGAGATATGTTATTATTATCTTTCATAACAAAACTATCACCAATCTTATAGGGCGTTATCCAATCTTTGTTTTCAGGAGAAAAATAATTAGTTCTCTCTTTTACACAAGCAGTTAGCAATATTAAAGCAAGAAACACAATTCCTTTACTCGCACAACGTATAGTATTCATTATTTGAAAGCGTTATTTTTATAATACCTTTATCATAACTGTAATACATGCTGTCAGCATAAATTGAGTCATGTGAGGAATATCTGTCGTAGTAAGATTTTAATTTAAAAACTTGGTAATAATATACTGAATCAATTTTAATTGAATCAACTTGTTCGTAATAATTAGTATCAAAATTGCCAGTTGGTATGTGAAATCCAAATTTTCCTAAGGATACATTGCAGTTATAGTTTAAAGTGTCTAAGTTGCAGATATTAAGTTCAAAATTAAAAATCGGATAATCAGGAATTAATCTCGTAGTATTACACTCATAGTGAATTACATAAGGACAAGACCTCATGCAACTAGACCATTCCTCACGTTTTTGTGTTTCTCTACTAGCATCAAAATTTACTACAAGACCGTTTGAGTGCTTAAATTTATATGTTTTACCGCTAATATATGGGACATATTCTAACGCCGATTCGGGCAAAACTCCATTGTCAATTACTGTTGTTTCGCAAGGCGGACGACCACATGCTCGCAACAAAAGCATTGATAATAAACAAAATCCAAAAATCTGTAATTTATAAAGCATAATTCTTAAAATTTGATACAAAGATATAGTATTTAAACGTATAAAAAGCACTTATTATTAAAAATATATAGGTTTTTTTAAAGCATTTTTTTATTTTAGCAGTAAATTTTTTGTGAATGAAGTTTGTTAAAAAACCACATAATTTAATAGCAGTTCTTACCGCTGTTTTTAGTTTTATTATTTATGTTTTAACTCTGTCGCCAACAGTAAATTTTTGG
This sequence comes from Bacteroidales bacterium UBA5219, assembly GCA_002412425.1. Taxonomy (GTDB): domain Bacteria; phylum Bacteroidota; class Bacteroidia; order Bacteroidales; family ML635J-15; genus Bact-19. Next base: position 27,346 of record DHVB01000059.1, read on the forward strand.
GACTCAGGCGAATTTATTTGCTGTGCTAATACTTTACAAATAAACCATGCTCCTGGAAATCCAACTTATCTGCTTCTTGCCAGAATTTTTTCAATCTTTGCTTCAAGTCCACAAAAAATTGCTTTTGCAATAAACTTGTTTTCTGCTTTTTCGGCTGCTTTTGCAATATTTTTTGTTTTTAAAACTATTTTTTGGTTTAGTGAAAAATTAATTGCAAAAAAGAGTAATTTAGACCCTAAAAATTCTTACTTAGTTTCAATTCTTGCATCAATAATTGGAGCTCTAAGTTTAGCTTTTTCTACAAGTTTTTGGGCAATAGCAACCGAAGCAGAAGTCTATTCTCTTTCTTTGTTTTTCACATCTTTATGCCTTTGGTTGATGACAAAATATTTAGATGAGGCAAACCAAAAAGCAAATAATTTGATAGTTTTAATCGCATTAATGCTTGGATTAAGTCTTGGAGTTCATCAACTTAATATTTTGATAATTCCAGCTTTAGTGTTTTTATTTTATTTTTATAAATGTAAATTTTCTTATAAAGGATTTGCAATTGCAATAGTTTTGGCTATTGGAATATTAATTTTTGTTCAAATTTTTGTTGCAGGTTTACCACAAATTTTAGCTTGGTTCGAGAAAATATTTACAAATCACTTATCTGCTGGCTATTATGTTGGCTTAATTAGTTTTTCGTTAATTTTTATTTTGCTTATAGGTTTGGGAATTTATTGGTCAGGAGTAAAAAATAAAAAAGTGTTAAACTTAATTTTTACAAGTTTTTTAATGTTTGTAATAGGCTATTCAAGCTATGCAATTATTATAATCAGGTCGGCATCTAATCCACCAATTGACCAAAATAATGTTGAAAATATTTACAATTTTGTTTCTTACTTAAATCGCGAACAATATGGCGACCGTCCTTTATGGAGAGGACAACAATTTTCGAGCAAATTAGATAAAGCAAAACCTTACAAAAAAGGAGAAGCAATTTACGATAAAACTAATGGTAAGTACCAACTTGTTCACCATAAGCCAGTTACTAACTATAAAAAATCAGATATTAGATATTTGCCAAGAATGTGGAGCGATAATCCTCTTCATATTTATGCTTATTCAGAATGGACAAATATTACAAATAGTGAAATTCCACGAGCTTCGCAAAATTTTGGTTTTATGTTTCGCTATCAGTTCGGACATATGTATTTGCGATATTTCATGTGGAACTTTGTTGGAAAACAAAATAATATTCAAGGACATGGAGATGCAATTCATGGAAATTGGATAAGTGGAATAAAATTTATTGATAATTTTCGTTTGGGAAATCAAGAGAAAAAACCAGATTTTTTAAAGAAAAATCAAACTGCATATTATTTTCTACCTTTTATTTTAGGACTTATAGGGATTTTTTCACAATTAAAATTCGATAAAAAAAATCTGTTTGTGATTTCTGTGTTTTTTATTTTTACAGGTATTGCAATTGCTTTTTACTTAAATCAAAGTCCCTACCAAGTTAGAGAAAGAGATTATGCTTTTTTGGGATCTTTTTATGCCTTCACAATTTGGATTGGGTTAGGTATTACGGGCTTATATTTGTTTTTACACAAATTTTTGAAAAAGAAATTTTTAATTTTTGCTTTGGGAATTTTAGGAATTTTAATTTCTCCAGCTCAAATGCTTTTGAAAAATTACAAAATTCAAGATAAAACTAACAACGATTTTGCTTATCATTTTGCACGAAATTTATTAAATACTTGCGACCAAAACGCTATCTTGTTTGTGTCTGGCGATAACGAAACTTTTCCACTATGGTATTTGCAAGAATGTGAAAATTTTAGAACAGATGTAAGAGTAATAAATTTAAGTTTTTTAAATAATGATTGGTATATAGACCAAATTCAAAGAGCTGAGCGTGGAAATAAAGCTATAAAATTAAATTTAGATAGGCGTAAGTATATTTCAGGAAAAGCTGATATTCTGCCGATTATAGACAATACTGCAAAATACTATTCTTTTATTTATGATAAAGAATATGAAAAAATTGACGAAGAGTATAGCCAAATTCATGATGAGTTTTGCAGTTTATTGAAAAAATCTGGTTATGCCAATAAATATAAATTAGAATTTGAAAGTTTCGAAGAATATTTTAGAAATATAAAAGCTTTTGGTAACAACGAAAACTTTAAAGATTTTTGTTCAATAATTTATAATTTAGAAGACGATGAAATTCAAAAATATTATGGCATTACTGAGCAACAAGCAAAAAAACTTATTTCAGATTTAGACAATTTTTTAACTTCTCAAATTTTATATCTTGGAAATTTAGAATCAAAACTTGAATTTATGTTTTCCGAAGACACAAGTTTAATGATTGCGTCAAAATTTTATGATTACCCAACTAATTATTGTCCAGGTTATGAATTTAATATGAAGTTAAATAAATCAAAAGCAATAAAATATTTTGAGCCAATAGGCTTGCGTGAAGAACTTTTGGTCGATAAAATAATTTGGCAAATTGATACAAGTCAAAAATATTTGAATAAATCTCAACTTATTGCATATCAGATTATTAATGAGAACAATTGGGAAAGACCAATTTATTTCTCATCGTTTTTAGATAAGGAAAATTATTTTGGATTAGAATCATATTTATATTTAGAAGGTTTGGCTTACAGACTTTTCCCAATAAAAACAGAATTTACAACCAATGATTTAGTTAACGTAAATTCTTATAAAATGTATGATAATTTTATCAACAAATTCAAATGGGGCAAGCTAAATTATATTGATGAAAGCATAGAAAATATATTATTTCTTCTGAGAGCAGATTATACAAAATTATCAAGAGGTTTGTTTTTAGCACAAGCTTATGATGCTGCGGAACAAGTAATTTCACATTGCATAAAAGTAATCCCTAATAAAAAAGTTAACTTTGATTATTATACGGTTGGATTAGTACATTCATATTACAGATTAAGAAAATTTCCCGAAGCAAGTATATTAACTTTAATGATAGCAGAAAATGTTGAAAAGGAATTAGAGTTTTATAATAGTCTTTCTGTTGAATTAAAAAGTGGATTAACACAATCTTATATAAAGCCAAAACAGACTTTAGAAGAACTAATGATTTTAGCGAAACAGTATGAAAAATCAGAAAATACAGAAACTTATAAAAAGCTAAAACAAATTTATGATAAAACAATTAATCTAAAATAGAGTTTTAACTTATGAGTTTTTTGCCAATTAGATATCCTAAACTATTTTATTGCAAAGCTTTGTCGCGAAAAAAAGACAGACCAAAAACTCTATATTTAAGCTTTGATGATGGACCAAATCCTTTGGTAACAGAAAAAGTTTTAGAAATTTTAAAAAAATACAAGGCAAAGGCTAGTTTTTTTTGCAAAGGGAAAAATGCAGATCTTTATCCAGAAATTTTTAACAAAGTAAAAGCCGAAGGTCATACCATTGGAAACCATTCTTACATGCATTTAGACGCTTTTAAGCATAAAAATAAAAAATGGCTATCTGATGTGTTGAGAAAATCGCCAGTATCGGAAGCTTATTATTTTCGTCCACCTTATGGACATATTTTCCCTTGGCAATATAGAGTTTTAAGAAAAAAATATAAATTAGTTTTTTGGGATGTTATGGTTTATGATTTTCGAACTGATTATTCGTTAAAAAAAATAAAAAAAATATTATTTAACAAAGTTAGAGATGGCTCTATAATAGTTTTTCATGATAATATTGCAAGTTCTCAAAAAATGTTACCAGCTTTAGAATTTACATTAGAATATTATACAAAACGTGGATATAAATTTGAAAAATTATAAAAAACTAAAAACTTTTGTTAGATTTACTTTTCTAAAAATTGAATTATGAAAATAATAAGTTTTAATCTTAATGGCATACGCTCAGCAATAAACAAGGGATTTTACGATTGGTTAAAAAATGAAAACCCTGATATTTTGTGCGTTCAAGAAACTAAAGCACAAGAATCGCAAATCGAAGTTGATAAATTTAAAGAGTTAGGTTATCATTCTATAATTCATTCAGCAGTAAAACCAGGATATAGTGGAGTTGCTATTTTTTCAAAAAAACAAGCCGATTTTGTGCAAATAGGAATTGGTATTGACGAATTTGATTATGAAGGTCGCCTTATTAGAGCCGATTTTGGAGATTTCACTCAAATAAATTCTTACTTTCCTTCAGGAACTATGGGCGATGTTCGTCAAGAAGTTAAATATGCATATTTAGATGCTGTTCAAAATTATGTTAATGAGCTTAAAAAGGAAAGACCAAACATTGTTTTATCAGGCGATTATAATATTTGTCACAAAGAAATAGATATTAGCAATCCTAAAACAAAAAAAGGAGTTTCAGGCTTTTTACCCGAAGAAAGACAATGGATGACCGACTTTTTAGAAAGTGGATTTATAGATTCGTTTAGGGTGTTTGACCAAAGTCCTGAAAAATATACATGGTGGAGCTATAGAGCAGGAGCAAGAAAGAAAAATTTGGGCTGGCGTATAGACTACCATATGGTTTCTGAACCAATGAGAAATAAATTAATTTCCGCCTCAATACAAAACGAAGTGGTAATGTCGGATCATTGTCCGATAGTGGTGGAGTTGGGGTGATTATAATTCAAGATTAACTTACTTTCGAACATTGGGCTTAATGAAATGCGAAGAAACCTTTTGTAGTTTTAATTTATTCTACTATTTTTGCGATTAAGAAATTATCCAATATGGAAAAACCTGTTCACATTTCTGTTGTTTCACCAGTTTATAGGGCAGATAAAATTGTGCAAGAACTTGTAAAACAAGTAAAAGAAAATCTGCTAACTATTACAGAAGATTTTGAAATTATTTTAGTAAATGATGCCTCACCAGATAACTCTTGGGTTGCTATTGAAACTGAGTGTAAAAAAAGATAAACGAGTAAAAGGAATTAATTTAAGTAGAAACTTTGGTCAACATTACGCCATTACTGCCGGTCTTAGCTATGCCAAAGGTGAATGGGTGGTGGTAATGGATTGCGATTTGCAAGATAGACCAGACGAAATACCGAATTTGTATAAAAAAGCGATGGAAGGGTGGGATATAGTGTTTGCACAAAGAAAAGAAAGAAAAGACGGTTTTTTAAAAAAGAAATTATCTAAACTCTTTTATTATCTGTTTAGTTATCTTACAGAGACTAAACAAGATGCAAGTGTAGCAAATTTTGGTATTTATAATAAAAAGGTAATAGTCGCAATCCTTTCTATGAAAGACCAAATACGCTTTTTCCCTACTATGGTACAATGGGTAGGTTTTCGGAAATATTATTTGCCAGTGAAACATTCCGAACGTTTTGAGGGCAAGTCAAGCTATAATTTCAAAGGGCTTTTCAAGTTAGCGTTAAATTCAATACTTGCTTTTTCTGACAAGCCACTTCGACTAACAGTAAAGTTAGGATTCGGAATTACGTTGATTTCTTTGTTAGTGATGTTGGTCTATTTTATTATGTATTTAACAGGAAGTATAAAGGTTTTAGGATTTACCAGCCTTATAATTTCATTCTGGTTTTTATCGGGCATAATTATATTTATACTCGGATTTGTGGGCTTGTATATCGGAAAAATGTTTGAAAAAGTAAAAGACCGTCCTAACTTTATTGTACAAGAAGAGATAAATATATGAAGTTAGAGAGTCTAAATTGGGATAGTGAGTTTTTCGAAATCAAAGTAGGTAGAATTGTTTTTAATAATTCTGAAAGTGATTTAAAAAAACTTTTAGATGAGGCTAAAAAGCAAAATTATCAACTTTTATATGTTTTTACAGATAAAAATACAATGTTGTCATCTGAAATACTTAATCAATGGAATGGAAAATTAGTTGATAGAAAAGTTGTTTACAAAAAGGAAGTTAGCACAAATATAAAAAAAGATAAGTTTGTTTTTCCTTATGATGATACTAGTGTAAATGATGATTTATTGGGTTTGGCATATTTGAGTGGTCAATATTCACGCTTCCGATTAGATAAGAACTTTCCAAAAGGAAGTTTTGAGAGAATGTATAAAGAGTGGTTGGTAAAATCTGTAAATGGAGAATTGGCTGATGAGGTTTTTGTAGCAAAAGAAGCTGATAGAATAGTTGGTTTTGTTACTTTAAAAGTCAATAACAACAACGGGAACATTGGCTTAATAGCGATAGGTAAAAATGCACAAGGCAAAGGATTGGGAACACAACTAATAAATGTATGTGAAAACTATTTAAATAAATGTTCTGTCGAAACCCTTACTGTTCCAACTCAATTAGACAACTTGCAGGCTTGCAAATTTTACAAAAAATACGGCTTTGAGGAAGATAGCGTCATCAATATTTATCATTTTTGGATATAGGAAAGTGCGAAATTGCTGAATAAAATCAGCAATTTTTTAAAAAAATGCACTTTTAAATCAGCAAAATGCTTATATTTGCAGAAAATATTTAGAAAACAACTGAAAAATGGAAAGATTGATAGGACAATATAGAGAGTTGATTGACAATACAAGTTTGCAATTTGTGCGGTATTTATATGACAAAATTGATTGGAACAGTCGATTTATTGCTATTTTGGGTGCACGTGGTGTTGGTAAAACAACTTTATTGTTACAACGAATTAAAATGGTACATTCGTACAATGAAGCTTTGTATGTTTCGGCAGATGATATATATTTTACCGAAAATAAGTTGTTTGATTTAGCTGATACGTTTTATAAGAATAGTGGGAGATTTCTGTACATCGATGAAATTCATAAATATCCGAATTGGTCTAAGGAACTGAAAATGATGTACGATAATCTACCACAATTGCATGTAGTATTTACTGGCTCGTCTATTTTGAATGTATATAAAGGTAGTGATGATTTAAGTAGAAGAGTGATTAAGTATGAAATGCAAGGGCTTTCATTTAGGGAATATTTAATCATGACACAGAATGTAAAGATTAAAAAGTATTCGTTAGATGAAATTTTGGAAAACAAAGTGGAATTGCCAGATATTTCTCATCCGTTGGTGCAGTTTAAAGAATACTTAAAGCGTGGATACTATCCTTTTTTTAGTGAGCCAAATTATGAAATAAGGCTTCAAAATGTAGTTAACGTGATGTTAGAGCAAGATATTCCTGCTTTTGCAAATATGAATTTTTCTACTGCTCAAAAATTAAAGCATTTAATGCAGATAATTGCCGAGAGTGTGCCATTTAAGCCAAATTTTACAAAAATAAGTGAGATTATTCAAGTACACCGAAATTCTACTACTGCTTATTTTCATTATTTAGAAAGAGCAGGTTTAATTTTACAATTACGTGTTGCGTCAAGCGGAATCGGAGCTATAAGAAAAGTGGAAAAGGTTTTCTTAGAAAATCCAAACTTGATGTACGCACTTTCTGGTTCAAAAACAAATATTGGAAATGTAAGAGAATGTTTCTTTTACAATCAAATGAAACTTAATTTCGAAGTTTTCTGGACAGAGAAAGGAGATTTTAAGATTGAAGAATATACGTTTGAAATTGGAGGAAAACAAAAAAATCAAGCGCAAGTTGCAGACATTAAAAATGCTTTTATTGTAAAAGACGATATCGAATATGGATATGTGAATGTGATACCACTTTGGTACTTTGGTATGAATTATTAAAACAAAAAGACAAAAAATGATACAAATACCTTTCAACAAACCTTACCTAACAGGCAATGAAACAAAATACATCGAAACTGCCGTTAATTCAGGGAAAATTTCGGGCAACGGTGAATTTACTAAAAAATGTCAAAGTTTTTTTGAGGAAAAATATGGCTTAAAAAAATGCTTGCTAACTACTTCTTGCACTGATGCTCTCGAAATGGCTGCTATTCTTTGTGATATAAAGCAAGGAGACGAAGTAATTGTGCCAAGCTATACTTTTGTTTCTTCTGCTTTGGCTTTTGTAAGACAAGGAGCTAAAATTGTTTTTGCAGATTCTTTGCCTTATCATCCAAATATAGATGTGGATAAAGTTGAAAGTCTAATTACAAAAAAAACAAAGGCAATTGTACCTGTTCATTATGCTGGAATGGCTTGTGATATGGATAAAATTATGGCTTTAGCAGAAAAACATAATTTATTTGTAATAGAAGACGCAGCTCAAGCTATTGACTCTTACTATTTTAACAAAAATGGAGAGAAGAAACCACTTGGAAGCATTGGGGATTTGGCAACATTTAGTTTTCACGAAACAAAAAATATAATTTCTGGAGAAGGTGGTATGCTAGTTATAAATAACGAAAAATTTATTAAACGTGCCGAAATTATATGGGAAAAAGGAACAAATAGAGCTGAGTTTTTTCGAGGAGAAGTAAATAAGTATGGTTGGGTTGACACAGGTTCATCTTTTTTGCCATCAGAAATTATTTCTGCTTTTTTGTGGGCTCAAATAGAAAATATTGAGGATATTCAAGCTAAACGAAAAAAGATTTGGGAAAAATATTATACATTATTAAAACCGCTAAAAGAAAAAGGATATATAAAATTTGCACAATTTCCAAACTTTGCAACAAATAATGCTCATATGTTTTTTATTGTTTGTAATTCATTACAGGATAGAACAAAATTAATAGCAGAACTAAAAAAGCATGGAGTTTTAGCAGTTTTTCACTATCTTAGTTTACATTCAAGCGAGTATTATAAAAATAAACATGATGGAAGAGTTTTAGAAAATTCAGATAAATTCTCAGAATGTCTATTACGCTTGCCAATGTATTATGAATTAAAAGAAAAAGAAATAGAATATATTTGTGATATAATAATTAAAAACTTTTTATAATGATTAATTTTAACATGTTATTAGCAATAGTGCTATGTCTAGGCATAGCTTGGCTACTTGGTAGTTTTTGGTTTTTTATTTTAAAAATTAAAGAGCAAGAAGATTTTGTATATGATGCTTTTTTAAAAGTTTTGTCTGGAATATTTACTATAATAATTTTATATGCAAATTATATTACAGGATTTAATACTGTATTAAATGGCTTAATATTAATACTGGCTTTGTTTTTATTTCGTAATCGAAAAACAGACAAAATGAAATATAATTTAAAATTTTGTTTTAAGAAAAAATATTTAAAATCATTAGTTTTAACTTTAAGTATTGGAGTTTTATTTTTCTTTTTACAAGCCATGTTCTTTTACAACACTCCTTTCAACAATTTGCCACAAGGAGACATGAACTTTTATTCTATGACAATTGATTTTTTAACATATAATAATGTTGAAAGCTTCAATTCTTCAATTTATCTTTTACTGGACGGCAAAAACTCTCCTATGCCATATCATTATTCAGAGTTTTGGATGTCTGCATTAATTTCAAAATTTTTCAATGTTTTATCTTCAGAAGCTTATGTAATAGTAACTCACTCTGTTTTTGCTACTATTCTTGTTTTAGGCTTATTAGCTTTAAGTAGAAAAATTTCAAACTCTATAGTTTTACAAATATTTGCAATTCTTTCAATTTTTATAGTTGGGATTTTATTATTTAATTTCTTGGAACAAACAAGTTCTTATCAGTTAGCAAATGGCTGGAATGCAAAATTAATAATTGTTAGTGTTTTTCTTGTTTGGTTTTCAATACTATTATTAAATAATAATAAATTCTTTTATTTTCCTTTATTAATTTTACCAATAATTAGTATTGCTTGTTCTCCTTCTGTCCTTTCTAGTTTGGCTGTTTTAGCTTTATTCTTTATTCTATTTAAAAAGAAAAGTTTTTTCAATCCAAAACATGTTCTTTTTGATGCAATAATTTCAGGATTTATAATACTTATGTTTTATGCTTTAAATTCAGGTTCTGGAGCTGGTGGAGAATTTGATGTAAATAGTATATTTTACGGATTATCAATTGATAAGCTAAAACCTTTAAAAATTATAGCAGGAAGTATTTTAATACTAATCTCATTATATATTTTATATTTTATACCAATAATTCCTGCATTTTTAATCAAACAAAACTTTAAGAACTATTTAAAATCAATAAAATTTCATTTGATTTTTGTGTTTTTATTTTTAGGTATAGGCTTAGTTTTATGGTCTTTAACTAATCCCATTCATGATTCTATGCAATTTTTCTATATGCCAAGCATTTTATTTTTAAATTTGTTTATCTTTATTATTTGGGCAAAGACATTTCAATTTTTAAAAGACCAAAAGGCAAATAAGAAATCTAAATATCTTTATTTTTTCAGTTGTTGTATCGCTTGTTTATTAGTCTTTAATATAATTAATTTAAATAAAACACCATTCTATAAATTTTATAAAGCAACAAATGTTTATTCTGAGCAATATTTAAACAGTTTGAAACAAAAATTTGATGCAATTCCTAAAGATAAAGCAAAAATTATAGCATATATTAGTAATAGAGAAAATTTGACAGAATATTGGGCAGCCCGTCCTTCTAGTATGGGAGGCACAAACTTAGAAATTTTAACTAATAATTATTATGTAACTAACTTAAATTGTTTTATTACTCCTCTTGATGAATTTGATAAACTTAGTAAGTTTAGATTGGAGTCAGCAATGAAAAGCAATTTATTTTATAAATTTGTTAAAGCTAAAAAACTTGAAGAAATTAATGAAAATAAAATATCAGAATTACAATATGAATTTATTAAAGATAAAAACATTAAAATTTTATTTTTATCAAAAAATACTCAGCTTCCCAATATTTTTGAAAATGAAGTTGATACAATAGTTTTTGACAATTTATCTGGAAAATCTTTTGTTTTCTTAAAATAAAAGAATAGTTTTATATTTTTGAATTTTAATTTTCAAAATGTATATATATAAACATATTGGCAATAATGCATTTAGTATCAGTGTTTTAGAGTTATTCTTTTTACTAATAATATTTATATTTATATATATATATGCAAATTATAAAGCTAATAAAAATCACACAGAGACTTCAAATAAATATTTAAAAAATGCCTTAATTTTTAGATTGGTAATTTCGATAGTATATGCTTTGATTTCTTTTTTTGTATATGCCGGAGATAGTGTAACTTATTTTCACAATATTCATTGTTTTACTAATGTGCTTATTGAAAATCCAAAGCATTATTTTGATATAATTATATTAGGTAATAAACCTGAGTTTTTTTCATATTTTAACAACGAAACTCTATATCCAGCTCATTATATGTGGAGAAGCGGTACTGCTTTTACTGTAACAAGATTGTTTGCTCCTTTTTTAATTATTTCTAAAAATTCATATTTAATAAGTAGTATTATTGCAAGTTTATTAGTGTTTCCAGGAATATGGAAACTTTTTAAAACTTTATGCAAAATTTATCCAGGAATGGAAAAAAAAATTGCTATAGCAATTTTATATTTTCCTTCTTTAGTTTTTTGGTCTTCTGGCATTTTAAAAGATAGCTTATGTATTTGTGCTATAGGTTGGATTATTTATGCTTTTTATGAATTAGTTATTTTGAGAAAAGTAAGATTAAAGTATTTTATTATTTTATTTTTTGCTTCTTTGATAATAATAAATATTAAAGCTTATATTTTTGCAGCTTTAGTTCCAGGTTTATTTATTTGGGCATTTTTTGGGCAAATGAAAGCTATAAAATCAAAAATTATTAAATTTTTGCTTGCTCCAGCTATTTTAGGTGTTTTGATTTTAGTTTTTATACTATTAATGAAAAATGCTTCTGAATATATGGGTGTTTTCGGCGATTTAGACAGCACCTTAGCTCAAGCAAGCGTTGTACAACAAGACCTTGTGCGTCATGAACAATATGGGCATAATTATTATGATATTGGAAAATTTGAAGCAACTCCCATGGGGGTGTTAAAAAAGTTTCCTATCGCAACAATTTCTGGAATTTATAGACCTTTTTTATGGGAAGCTGGTAATCCTTTTATTTTACTTGCAGCTTTAGAAGGAACTTTTTTATTTTTATTTATGATTTATGTTATTTTTAAGACAGGTTTTTTAAGATTTTTCAGAATTATTTTTTCAGATCCATTTTTAATATTTTCTTTGAGTTTTGTAATAATATTTGGTTTTGGTGTTGGACTAGCTACTGCTAATTTTGGAGCTTTAGTTAGATACAAAATTCCTCTTTTACCATTCTACGTGGCAAGTTTGTTTATAATTGAATATATATATAATAAAAAGAAAAGCCTAAAATAATTTTTTCATTTTCTAAATATTTTTTTACTTTTGCACGCTAAACAAAATTTTTTACAAATGGACGAAGGCCCTTATCATAGTAAGAATAATTATTAACACATCTGTAAGGTGTCTTTATGCCCCTTACAGAGCAAAAGTGAGGAGGCAAAAAAATGGTTGAAGTAAAATTTGATTTTCAAACTTTTTTTGATGAAAAAAATTGGAGAGGCTTAAAACTAGCCTTGAACGAGTATGATAGTATTCAAATTGCAGAAATCCTTGAAGACTTAGAGGAAAATCAAGAGATTGTTGTATTTAGACTTTTAAGTCGTGAGCAGGCAAAAGAAGTTTTCCAACTTTTATCACAAGAAAAACAAGAAGATATAATTGACGGTATTGCACATAATGTTCAAAATCTTTCTAACTTATTAAATGATATTGAACCTGACGATAGAACTGCATTTTTTGAAGAACTTCCAGGAAAGGTTTCTCAAAGATTAATTCAACTTTTATCGCCTAAAGAAAAGCAAATTACTCTTCAACTTCTTGGCTATCCCGAAGATAGTATTGGACGTTTGATGACACCAGAATATGTAGCTATTAAAGCACATTATACTGTTGATAGAGCATTCCAGCATATTAGAAAATATGGACGTGATTCTGAAACGTTAAACGTAATTTATATTATTGATGATGAAAGAAAATTAATTGACGATATAAAAATTAAAGAATTAATTCTTGCTGATCCTCAAGAAAAAGTTGCAAATTTGATTGATTCTAAATTTGTCGCTCTTAATGTGATGGACGATCAAGAAACTGCAATTAAAGCTTTTACAGATTACGACAGAGTAGCTTTACCAGTTGTGAACGATGAAGGAATGTTGTTAGGGATTGTTACTTTCGATGATGTTATGGACGTTGCAGAAGAAGAATCTACCGAAGACTTCCACAAATTTGGTTCTATACAATCTGCAATTACTAATCCTTTGAAAGAAACAATATTTAATCTTTATAAAAATCGTATAATTTGGCTTGTTGCATTAGTTTTTATGAATGTTTTTTCAGGAGCAGCAATATCACGTTACGAAAGTGTTATCCAAACAATGGTTTCTTTAGTGTTTTTTCTTCCACTTTTAATTGCCAGTGCAGGAAATGCAGGTTCGCAGTCGGCAACACTTATGATTAGAGCTTTAGCGGTAGGAGATGTGCAAGTTAAAGATTGGTATAAATTAATATGGAAAGAACTTTTAGTATCATTGCTATTAGGTCTTACTATGGCTGCAACCGTAGCTTTGGTAGCAAGTTTCAGAGCTCCAGAAATAATTTTAGTCTTAGTAATAACAATGGTGTTAATTGTAATAACAGGAAGTTTAGTAGGATTGGTATTGCCTTTTATCTTTACAAAATTCAAATTAGACCCCGCAACAGCTTCTGCGCCATTGATTACATCTATTGCTGATATTTGTGGAATATTAATTTATTTTTCAGTAGCAAAATGGATATTAGGATTTTAAAAAAATATTATTAATTTTGTAGTTTTAAAATTAATTAATTAAAATTTTTATAAAATGGATACTAAAAATAAAGGTTTTAACACCAAATTAATTCACGCTGGTGATTATGAAGATGCTTTTGGCTCAGCTGTGATGCCAATTTATCAAACTTCAACATTTAGATTTAAAAGCTCAAAACACGGTGCTGATTGCTTTTCGGGTAAAGAGGCTGGTTATGTTTACACTAGATTGGGAAACCCAACAGTTAATGCTTTAGAAGAAAAAATAGCTCAATTAGAAAATGGTTATCGTGCTATAGCTTTCTCAAGTGGAATGTCTGCGGTTACAGCAGTGTATATGACTTTTCTTGAAAAAGATGCACATATGATTAGCTCTAGTGCAATTTACGGCACTTCGAGAGCAGTTCTAGAAAGAGATTTTTCTCGTTTTGGTGTACAATGTGATTTTATCGATACTTCAGTAATATCAGATATCGAAAAAGCAATACGACCAAATACTAAATTGTTGTATATCGAAACACCAACAAACCCAACAATGGTTTTGACAGACATAAAAGCTGCTACAGAACTTGCTCATAAACACGGAATTGTTGTTTGTGTTGATAATACTTTTTCATCACCATATTTGCAAAAACCTTTGGATTTAGGTGCTGATGTTTCTCTACATTCAATTACAAAATTCATAAATGGTCATGCTGATATTGTTGGCGGAATGTTAATTACAAAAGATCCAAAAATTGATGAAGAATTGAGAAAAACTATGGCTTATATGGGAGGAAATATGGATCCTCACCAAGCATATATGGTAAGTCGTGGAGTAAAAACTTTATCTTTAAGAGTGGAACGCTCAATGCAATCAGCTCAAAAAATAGCTGAATATTTAGAAAAACATCCTAAAGTAGCATGGGTAAAATATCCAGGACTAAAATCTCACCCACAACACGAATTAGCAAAAAAACAAATGACAGGATTTGGAGCAATGATTTGTTTTGAACTAAAAGGAGGATATGCAGCAGGCGAAAAAGTTATGGATAACGTAAAATTAGCAATGTTAGCAGTTTCTTTAGGCGGAGTAGAAACTCTAATTCAACACCCAGCTTCTATGACACATTCTAGCCTATCTAAAGAATCAAGAGAAGCAGCAGGAATTACTGACGGTTTAGTTAGATTTTCAGTAGGTATAGAAGATTGCGAAGACATTATTGCAGACCTAGAAAATGCACTGGCAAAAGCTTAGTAGTTAACACATTCATATGCATAAAAGTTGAAAGCAAGGCGGACTCGTTTGCCTTGCTTTTTGTTTTTATTGAAAAATAAGCAGAAGAAAAATATATTTTTTTATTTTAAAAAATATGTTTAATTTTGTATTTGTATTAACTAATTTATTAAAAATTAAAGCGAATAATCATGAAAACTAAATTTGAAATTTTAATTGTACTTGTTCTTATCAGTTTTTCATTTTCAACAAATTTATTTGCTCAACGCACAACTGATATTGAAAATGGTAAGGACTATCCGTTAATTAGTCGTTTTGACAATGCCGTAATTGAGTTTTATAAAGAAACAAAATGGGGATCTTATAAATTACCTGTTAACGAAAAAGGAGCTATTGATTGGGGAAATCCTAATGTTTTAGAAGGCAAGGTTACACGTATTCAATACACTACCTCTGTTGATAATAACTCGGAATTTGTTTTACATAATTACAAAGCAGCATTTAAAAAAGCAGGCTTTACAGTTTTAATTTCTATAGCAAATGAAGAGCTTGGTGTAGCTGATAGACCTCATTCATGGAGCGACAAATACTACCGTTCAGGCTTATATGGGAACGATGGCTTATATAATGATAAATTTGGAATCGGATTGAATTTCCCGTCTTGGAAAAGCAATCATTCGTTTATAGTCGCACAGGGAAATAAGGCAGGAAAAGATATTTATGCAATTATTTATACTGTGGTTGATGATAATTACACTTTAATTACTCAAGATGTTGTTGAAGTTGAAGCAGTTGAAACAGGAATGGTTACTGCTGAAAATATTTCGAAAGGAATTCAAACTGAAGGATATTTTACTGTTTATGACATCTTTTTTGATACAGGAAAATCTGAAGTAAAACCAGAATCTGCTGATGCCTTGAAAACTATCGCCGAATATTTGAATGCAAATAAAACCCAAAAAGTTATAATAGTGGGACATACAGATAATGTAGGTGATTTTGATATGAATATAACTCTTTCAAAAGACCGAGCAAATGCAGTAATGGAAAAACTTATATCTGATTATGCTGTCTCTAAAGATCAACTCAAACCATATGGTGTGGGGTCTGTTTCTCCTGTTGCAAGCAATTCAACTGAAGAGGGTAGAGCTAAAAACAGACGTGTTGAGGTAGTTGAACAATAATTAATATGCGACAAGCGGTATAGATAATAACAATTTTTGTAATGATGAAATTAAAATAAAATGAAAAAATCTTGTTGTACATTAATATTTGCTGTAGTTGCAATTTTTTGTTTTGCACAAAATGGATATAAAAAAGTGTATAAATATGGTGCATACAACAGAGATTGGGCATTGGTAAAAGATATTACTGGGAATTATGGATTTATTGACAGTTATGGCAAAGAAGTAGTTCCTACCAATTACAAAAAAATTGGAAAGTTTAATAAAACTGTCTATAACTATGCTTTAGTCAAAGATG
>DHVB01000030.1 GCA_002412425.1 Bacteroidales bacterium UBA5219
CCTAAAAAAGGGGACCATTATATTAATTACTTATCTGTTGATGATGTGTTTGCTCAAGGCGACTCTTTGGCAAATAAAACAGTATATGTAGAAGGTGTTGTTGAACATGTTTGCCAACACAGCCAGAAACGTTTTAGAATTGTAGGTAAAAACGAAAACCTATTTATAAGAATTGAATTAGGTGATGAATTTGAAACAGTTGACCCTGCAATCGTTGGTAGCAAAGCAAAAGTTATAGGAAGTTTAATTCCAATAATAATGGACGAACAGGCTGTAAAACAATGGGAAGAGAAAATGAAGCAAAATCATAAAGGCGAAGAAGACACAGATCACTATAAAGAAGAACTTGCTTTTATACAAAATGTATATCAACAAATTATAAGTGGAGAAATTTCACACTATACAAATTATAGAATAAAGGCAGAAAGTTACGAGTTAGAATAATAAAATATTTGAGCGCTTTGATAGTCATCAAGAGTTAAAAGTTCTTAAAGTTTATAAAGAAGGCAAGTGTTTGATTTTCAGTAGTTTGTCCGTAGGGCAACACAATGAAATCAGTTAAAAGTTTGTAAAGTGGAGTTAGTTTGTGGGTTTCGTCAAAGTTTAAAGAATTAATTATATCCATTTTTAACTCATTTTTCAACTTTTAAGAAAAATTAGTCATAAAATATTTTGTTCAAACCCTTAGCTTTTTACCAAGTCATAATATCCTCAAATCTCTTAAACTTCACACTTTACAAACTTTACAAACTCTACAAACACTTTATTAAACCTGAAAGCATTTTTGAAACTTCTTCTGACATTGCAAAAAGTAATTTAAAATCATCATCAGATATTTTGTTTAAATCTTTTGCTAAATATAGCATAGAGCGAATTTCGCCACAAGAACCTTTGGCTATAAATAAAAAATGCTTAAATTCGTTATTGCTTTTACGTTCAAACCCTTCAGCAATATTATTCATTACAGAAATAGAAGCACTTTGTATTTGGTTTTTAAATTCAAAATCTTTACTTTCTTTAAATAATGAATATACTCTAACTGTTAAATCTTTAGCTTTTTGCCAAGCCATAATTTCCTCAAATCTGTTAAACTTCATACTTTAAAAACTTTATATACTTTTAACTTTACAAACTTAACCAACTTTACGAACTTTACAAACTTTACGAACTTTATGAACTTTCAACTTATTTTGAGCAACCTATGTTTTCAAACTTTTCCTGCCACCCTTCCTCAGCATAGCTAATTATTTCAGGACATTCAGTGCCGAAGGAGTAAAGCTTTCCGTATTTTATATCTTCTATAATTAATTTTTTGATAGGATTAATTTCGCTATCGCCAAGTGATTTGTGAACAGCATGAATATCTTTGCAAAACAATTTTCTTCCTTTAAAATATCCGTTTCCTACATTGTAAATATATGCGTAATTACATCTGCCTTCAAGTTTGTAGTCGCCTGTGGAGGCATGACTTCTAAAATACAAACTGTCGCCACTCAAAATCATGTCTGTAGTTAAAATTCCTGCCCAGTTTTGTATCGAGAGAGTATTAAAATATAAACTATCTAAAGTTTTTAAATCGCAAGTTTCGTTTATTGTAATTTCTTTTAAGTTAGGACAAGTAATGGTTAATTTTGGTTTAATTCTTTTTCTTAGCCATTCGCAAGTGTTTCTATTTTCTAAAATCAATTCCTTGCCTTCAATTTCGTGACTAATAAATGGAATTAAATTTTCGCCACAATTAATACTTAAAATATGTTCGCTACCAGTGATAAATGTAATTTCAAAATCGCTTTTAATTTGCACTTTATTAAAATCATCTAAATAGATTTTTTCAGTTGTAATTTCGCCAGTAGATTTCATACAGCGGTTTTTATCGGTGTCGCAAGCATTAAAGCCTAAACTAAAAACCACAATTATTAAAAATAAATATCTATATTTTTTCATGTATTAAACTTAAAAAATTCAATCGCTAAGATAATATTTTTTAAATTAACTTTATATTGTTAAAAAAACAAAATAAGTCAATCGTTTATTTCGTTAAATCTTAGCATATTGCAACTAAAAATATTGAATTATGTGGAGAATGTCTTTTGTAATTTTTTTAACTTCTGTACTTTGCTTGGTTACCACTTCTTTTAACTATAAAACCAACGATTTTCCAACAAAGAGAACAACAAAACCACCTTCGTTTTTAGACGAAAATAATCCTTGGGTTGATTCAGTTTTTAATACTTTAACACAAGATGAGAAAATCGCACAGCTATTAATGCTGCCTGCATATTCCAATAAAGGCAAGTCTCACGAAGAACATATTTTAAGTTTAATAAAAAATTATAAAATCGGCGGTTTAATTTTTATGCAAGGCGGTCCGCATAGGCAAGCTGTTTTGTTGAATAAATATCAGTCAAATTCTGAGTTGCCACTTTTAATTTCAATGGATGCGGAGTGGTCTTTGAGCATGAGATTGGACTCTACCGTGCTTTATCCACGGCAAATGATGTTGGGAGCAATTCAAGATAATGAGCTTATTTATGAAATGGGAGCTGAATTTGCTCGACAGTTGAAAAGAGTAGGAGTTCATGTTAGCTTTTCGCCTGTTTGCGATGTAAACAACAATCCACTTAATCCTGTAATTAACGACAGATCTTTTGGCGAAGATAAGTATAATGTTAGCATAAAATCATATTATTATATGAAAGGCTTGCAAGACAATGGAGTTTTGGCTTGTGCTAAACATTTTCCCGGGCATGGCGACACTCATGTTGATTCTCACAAAGCTCTGCCAGTGATTAATCACAGTTTTCAGCGTTTAGATACTTTGGAGTTGTACCCATTTCAATACTTGATTGATAAAGGAATTGCTTCTGTTATGGTGTCGCATTTATTTGTTCCTGCAATTGATTCTTCCAAAAATTTGCCAAGTTCTTTGTCGCCCAAAACAATAAACGAACTTTTAAAAACCAATATGGGATTTAAAGGTTTAGTATTTACTGATGCTCTTAATATGGGCGGAATTACCGGAGGTTTTAAAGCTGGAGAAGCAGACGTAAAAGCACTTTTAGCAGGAAATGATATTTTACTTTTTCCAAACGAAGTTCCTTTGGTTATTGAAAAAATTAAACAAGCAATAGAAAATGGCGAAATTTCTCAAGAAGAAATCGATAATAGATGCAAAAAAGTTTTAATGGCTAAATATTGGGTTGGCTTGAATAAAATTGAAGAAATTTCTTTAGAAAATTTGCATTCAGATTTGAACAATACAGAGGCTTTGTTGATGAAACAAAAATTGATAGAAAATTCCTTAACTTTAGTTACAAATAAAAATTCCTTAATTCCTTTACAAAGATTAGACACATTAAAAATTGCAAGCATAAGTTTTGGTTCTAATAATATGAGTAGCTTTCAAAATCGCTTAAAATATTATGCCGAAGTTGATGAGTTTAATTTTGAAACTGAAATCAAAAAAAGTGGTAGTCAGGGTTTTAAGGCAAAACTTAAAAAGTATAATTTGTTAATTGTGGGCATTCACAACACAAATTCTTTAGCATCTCGAAAGTTTGGAATTTCAAAGCAAACAACTGAATTTGTTGATGAAATTTGTGCAGAAAACAATGTGATTTTAGACTTGTTTGCTAATCCTTATGCTTTGGCTTATTTTAAAAATGCTGAAAAATGTGCTGCAATTATTGTTTCATACAACGATTGGACATTGACAAATGATTTGTCGGCTCAGTTAATTTTTGGTGGAATTCCAGCTTTAGGACGTTTGCCTGTGAGTGTAGGAAATAAATTTTCAGTAAATTCGGGTTACGATACTAAGAAAATTAGATTGAAATACACTTCCATTCCCGAAGAAGCAGGAGTAGATTCAGGAAATCTTTACAAAGTTGATTCTATGATGAACGAAGCAATTAACGCCAAAGCTTTTCCGGGCGGACAAATTGTGGCAGCAAGAAATGGAATAGTTTTTTATATAAAATCCTTCGGCTATCACGATTATTCAAACAAAGTTGAAGTAAATGATTTTGACTTATACGATTTGGCTTCGGTAACTAAAGTTGTGGGTTCTGCACCAGCACTTATGAAACTTTATGACGAAAAGCTATTTACTTTGAACGATAAATTATCTAAACATATTCCAATTTTGCAAAATACTAAAAAAGCCGATTTTGAAATTTTTGATATTTTAACCCATAGAGCAGGATTCAAATCTTGGGAAGCTTTTTTTAAAAAAACTATTAAAAACGATAGTATTCAAAATTTAATTTATTCAAAAGAAAAAGCAGAAAATTACAATACAAGAGTTTGCGAGGTTTTTTATATTTTAGATTCGTATCGCGACACAATTTTTCAAGACATAATTAATTCGCCTCATAATAGATACGGAAGATATGTTTATTCAGATATGGGATTTTATTTTTTCCCAGAAATGATTAAAAAATTTAAAGGAAAATCTATGGACGAGTATTTGTACGACGAGTTTTATTCTCGTTTGGGAGCATGGACTTTGCGTTATTCGCCATTAGAAAAATTTTCAAAGAAAAATATTACGCCAACCGAAGAAGATAATGTTTTTAGAAAAGAACAATTACACGGCTATGTTCACGACCAAGGAGCTGCTATGTTGGGCGGAATTTCAGGACATGCAGGTTTGTTCGCTTCGGCTAACGATGTGGCAAAAGTTATGGAAATGTTTATCGAAAAAGGAAGCTATGGAAATTTCGATTATATAAATTCTGAAACTATAGATTTATTTACAAAATATCAATTCGATTCACTTATAAACAGAAGAGGCTTGATTTGGGATAAACCTGTTCCAAACGATACAACAAAAGGATTGGGTACTGGTTCTTCATCAAATTTAGCTTACGGACATAGCGGATATACAGGCACTATGGTTTGGGCAGACCCACATTATGATTTTATTTATGTTTTCAATTCAAACCGTGTGTATAAAGATGCTGAAAACTGGAAAATTTTAAAACTAAACACTCGAACTATTATAGAAGAAATTTTTTATCAAGCAATAATCAAGAAAAATCCAGATTTGAAATATGTAAAAAACTAAATTCTCTGCTAAAAAAATCAGAAAATTAATTATTTTTGTAAAAATTTTAAAATGACTGATAGTTCCAGATATAATTTGCGTGGCGTTTCAGCCTCTAAAGAAGATGTTCACAATGCAATTCGTAAAATAGATAAGGGATTATATCCAAAGGCATTTTGTAAAATAATTCCAGATATTTTGGCTGGCGATGAAAACTATTGCAATATAATGCATGCCGATGGAGCAGGAACAAAATCTTCTTTAGCTTATATGTATTGGAAAGAAACAGGCGATTTGTCGGTTTGGAAAGGTATTGCAATTGATGCAATAGTTATGAATATTGATGATTTGCTTTGCGTTGGTGCTACCGACAATATTTTGCTTTCTTCAACTATAGGACGAAATAAAAATTTAATTCCCGGCGAAGTTATTTCTGCAATTATAAATGGAACTCAAGAGTTTTGCGACGAAATGGGCAAGCATGGCATTAATATTGTTCTTACAGGTGGCGAAACTGCTGATGTTGGCGATTTGGTTAGAACAATAATTGTTGATTCAACTGTTACTTGCCGAATGTTGAGAAAAGATGTAATTACAAACGAAAATATTCAAGCAGGCGATGTGATTGTAGGGCTTTCTTCAACTGGTCGTGCAAGCTACGAAAATTTTTACAATGCAGGAATGGGAAGCAATGGATTAACTTCGGCTCGACATGATGTGCTTGCAAATTATCTTGCCGAAAAATATCCCGAAAGCTACGATAATGCAATGCCAGCAGAATTAGTTTATTCAGGAAAGAAAAAATTAACAGAAAGTTTAGAAAAGCCTTATTCAGATGTTGGAAAAATGATTCTTTCGCCTACTCGAACCTATGCACCAGTTATTAAAGAAGTTTTAAAGCATTATTCTAATCAAATTCACGGAATTATTCACTGTAGTGGCGGTGCTCAAACAAAAATTTTAAATTTCGTAGATAATCTTCATATTATTAAAGATAATATGTTTGAAGTTCCTTTGTTGTTCCAAATGATACAAGAGCAAAGCAATACAGATTGGAAAGAAATGTATAAAGTCTTTAATATGGGACATAGAATGGAATTATATTTGCCCGAAAACATTGCTAATCAGGTAGTTGAGGTTGGTAAAGGCTTTAATGTTGACGCAAAAATAATTGGTAGGGTAGAAAAGAGCGAAAGCAAAAAACTTACAATAAAATCCGAAAAGGGCGAATTTATATATTAAGAGACAGATTATGGCAAACGATTTAATTTTAGATAAACTTAGCGATGTAAAAAAACGATTTTTAGAAGTTGGAAATCTATTAACAGATGCAACTATAGTGTCTGATATGGATAAATACATCAAGCTAAATAAGGAATATAAAGACCTTCAGCCTATTATTGAGGCTTATGATGAATATGTTTTAATTATTTCAAATATTGAAGATGCAAAAAACATTTTAGCTGATGAAAAAGACTCAGAATTGCGTGAAATGGCAAAGATGGAACTAGATGATTTGCAACCAAAATTAGAGCCTTTAGAAGAAAAAATTAAATTATTATTAATTCCTAAAGACCCTGAAGATGATAAAAATGCCATTATTGAAATTCGTGCAGGTACAGGAGGCGATGAGGCAAGTTTATTTGCAGGCGAGCTTATGCGTATGTATGTAAAATTTGCAGAATCGAAAAATTGGAAAACCGAAATCACCTCATACACCGAAGGAACGGTTGGTGGTTATAAGGAAGTAGTTTTAAGCATGACAGGCAATGGTGTTTATGGAATTATGAAATATGAATCAGGAGTGCATCGTGTGCAACGTGTTCCACAAACCGAAACTCAAGGACGTGTTCATACTTCTGCTGCTTCTGTAGCTGTTTTGCCCGAAGCCGATGAGGTTGATATAAAATTAAATCCTGCCGACATTAGACGCGATGAGTTTTGTTCCTCAGGACCAGGCGGGCAGTCGGTAAATACAACATATTCTGCAATTCGTTTAACGCATATTCCATCAGGAATAGTTGTTACTTGTCAGGACGAAAAATCTAAGCTTAAAAATTTAGATGTTGCAATGAAAGAGCTTAGAACTCGACTTTATAATTTGGAACATCAAAAATATCTTGATGAAATTGCCAAAAAGCGTAAAACTATGGTATCAACAGGCGACCGCTCAGCAAAAATTAGAACCTACAACTTCCCACAAGGACGCATTACCGACCATAGAATTAATTATACTATGTATAATTTGCAAAACTTTATGCTTGGCGAAATTGGCGAACTAATTGACCACCTAATTATGGCTGAAAATGCCGAAAGACTGAAAGAAGCTAATGAGGAGTAGGGGGGGGAACGGCAGTTTGTCTAATAACC
>DHVB01000088.1:0-3817 GCA_002412425.1 Bacteroidales bacterium UBA5219
TGCCTAAGTGTTTGTGCAGTATATGATTTGCCATAATATTTTGCAATCATGCGCAAGCAAGTTGCTCCACAATCCATTGAATCAAGTTGGGTGTAGTGTGGAAAAAAAACTCTGCTCATCAGTTAAAAAGACTTAAAACATTGTTAAATTATACAATTTGACTAGCAAATAGTTTATTAACTATGATAGAAATAACTCTAATTAGTTTGATCTATTTTGCCATTATTTACTTAATTCATTTATTTTCGAAATACTATAATTTAAAATAGTATCATTCTTACTCAAGATCTGTTCAATCGTAGGTTCTATTATAATATCTGGAACTAATCCAAAAAATTCTTTACCATCAGAATATAATATTTTTTGTGTGGTAATTTGTCCCATACCCCCATTGGGTAAAGGGATCATAAGAGGCATGCCAGCACTACCATATGAAGGTGTGCCTATGAGAATTGCGTTCGTTAAATTTTGCATTCCAATAACAAATAATTCTGCTGCTGATGCCGTTTTTTCATCAATCAAAATAATAATTGGTTTATCAAATTTAAATTCATTTTTTTCTATCGTTATTGAAATGCTATCTAAAGTTAATACTTTATTTTCGACCCATTTTTGAAATTCTAAATATTGGTTCTCATAATATAAGTAATTATTATTGTTTTTAGTTATGCCAAGTGAATCTAAAACTTGTTTATAATTTGAAAGCCCTCTAGCTCTCTTATAGGGATGTATAATTCTATGTTCATAATACGCTTCATTGTAAACAGTGTCATCGGTAAAAAGTTTATAAAGACACATCCCATATCCTGTTCCACCCATACAATGCCGTAAATCTATAATTAACCCAATACTATTGTCAAGCAAGTCAATTCTACTAATTAAGCTGTCCACAGTTCTTTTTGATTTGAAATCTTTAAATGAAATATATAAAATATTATCTTCTAGCATTTCAATTTTATCCTTTCTAGGATAAGTAAAAAATGTATGTTCCCATTCAGACACATTTTTTATTGCTGGGACATTTACATTTTTAATTAGTCCATCTGTTGTTTTTAAACATATATTAAATACACTGTCATTTAATGAAGAAAATAGCATATATTCAGATAAGTATCTATATCTTATTTCAGGCCTCACAGGGGAGCTAGGATACAAAACAGAATCAATATAGTCATGAACTTTTTTTTGGTTAATGGTCAATATTTCTGCACCAATTGGCACAATAGCATTGTTAAAAAAAGTGTTAGATGTTATATAAAATTTATTGTTTGTATATGTGCAAAATATTTGGAAATAATAATAATTTTGTAGATATGTGGGATACTTAACAAAAGAGTGTCCATCATGCAATTGACAAACAAAATCATTAAGTAAGGTATAATATTCTAAATCACTTTGAGAATTACTAACCTTATATATATATGAAAAATAGAGACTATCAATACTAAAATCAAGTTCATTAATGTATGGGAAATTGTATGTGACTTCACTCCATAGCTTTGAGAGACCATACTGTTTTTCTTGCATTGTAATGTTTTGAGAAAAAACAAATATAGTAATAACATTAAAAAAAATAAATAATGTGATTCTGTAATTTTTATATTTTCTTGATAACTTCATAAGCTCTAATTTTTATATAATCTTCAACTTTTGTTTCACTTAACTTTAGAACACATGCGTCTTCTAAATTTGTATTTTCAACTATTTTTTGAAGACATGGACCAAAACACATTGGTAATTCTTTGCAATTAACACATGTCTGGATGTCGAAAACATTCCTCGCAGAGTAATCATTAGCATGATCATTAAACAAAATGTCACCATCATCTGAAATTGATGCTAAAGGTGTTGTATAATCTCTAGATACACATTTAAAAATATTCCCATCATAATTAATCGCAAAACTATTGTTTTTATCAAAAACACAAGAAAAATATCTTGAAGGCTTAAATGCCCAAATTCTAGTATTAAAACCAGCACTAACAAATTTATTACGAGCCTCTTCAAACTGAATAGATAAACTTTCACTATCTGATACTTGCCATACTTTTTGCAAATCTATCAGGACATTTTTTTTATTAACAGAATTTAAATCATTAATTATTTCTTCAACATTATTCAATGTTGTTTTGTCATAGTTGATTCTTATGAGCAATTGGGTTTTTTCTAAAATATTTGATGCGACAATAATATTACTAATTATTTTCTTATAACTATTTTTACCATTTTCATTACGAATTTTATTGTGTTTTCTTTCACAACCATCAATTGTTATTTGCATTGAAATCATATTTATTGATTTCATATATTTAATTTTGTTATTATCTAACAAATATCCATTCGAAATAATAGAATTGGAATAGGCACAACCATATTTTTCACAAATTTGTTTCGCATTGTTTGTGATTTCATAAAATATTTCGTCATAAAATAAAAGAGGCTCCCCGCCAAACCAACCAAGATTTAGGACATTTATCTCACGACTTTTCACTTTTTTCTCAATTAAACGTAATATTTTTTCTTTTACGTTATTAGACATTTTTGTGCCTTTTTTCTGACTAATATTCTCCGTAACAAAACAATACCAACAATTAAAATTGCAATCGAGTGTTGGATTTATAGTTAAATCGAGTGTTGAGTTATTTAGTATAGTCTTAAAATAGTTTTCTTTTATAAAATCTATTTCATTGATTTTTTTATCAATAATAAAATGCCAAGCGCAAAATGCTTGAAAAATGGATGGAAAGTCTCGTTCAAATTCTTGTAAATTATTTAATAAATAATTTACTTTAAAAGATTCGTCTTTATTTAAGATTAAAATCTTATCTGATATACTATTATAAAAGACATTAGTGGTTTCATCAATGCTTACTTCATAATTATAATTACTCAATTTATTCATATTATTCATAAATATTATTTTATTAAAAATAAAAAAAAAAGCTATCTAAATTATTATTTAATAATACTACTCCTTTTAATATGTAACTAAATTTTAGTTAATATTTTATTATAAAGGATAAGTTCATTTACTTAGATAGCTTTAAAACTAATTTTCCTCTTAGTTTGTTATTGATTTCTTTTTTACACTGGAGGTTTAGGACAGATACTATCTTGTGATGGTAATGGACAAGTACACTTGTCATCATCAATTATTGGCAATGGAGTAGGTGTACAAACCGAATCAACTGTTGGGTTTGCTCCCCCTCTAATTCCATTTTGCAATTGCATTGACAAAATAGCTCTTTCTCCAAATAGTTTTTTTGCTTCTTCTACGTCAAATGACACATTCTTTTTTTTCATAAACTAGATTTAAATTATAAAAATATTTAACAATTCACACATGCAATTTACAAAACTTCTAAATATGAAATTGTGGAAGACGTGTTTGTTTTGTGAATATCAGGGGTTATTTAACGAATCCTGCAGTTTGAAGCATGAAATGCAAATTTTGCACTTTGAAATTTCATAATTGTCTTACCTTTTTAATAGGATTTTCTAAACAAATCAGTATTCAATATTAAAAATCTCTTTCAGTTTCGCCAAATTCATTGTAACTGGCTTCAAAATTTCATTGTTGATTAGTTTTATTTCAGCACAAGAACAATCTTTCAATTCTACACATTTTTTTGTATTTACTATGCAACTACGATTAATCCGAACTAATTCTGTATCTGTCAATTCTTCTTCTAATTTATCAAAAGTTTTACCAGCTACTGTAAATTTGTTAGTGCCGCAAAAAACGTCAAAATATGCTCCGTCAGCTTTGATAACCAATATGTCGTCAAAGTCAAATTTTCTAAATGTATTTCTCCCT
>DHVB01000088.1:4193-4482 GCA_002412425.1 Bacteroidales bacterium UBA5219
TCGAAGGGGGATTGCAGCTAACGTGATGCAGCTTGGTACATGTTGCGGTTCTTGAAACACTGCACTTTCAAACCCGCTACAAATTTAATTAAAAGTTCTGAACATACAAACACGCTCTGAACCCGCAATTGTACTAAGCTGCGGTTAGCTGCTGGCGATTTCTACCACTGTAAGAGTTTCATCATTTTATAAACGTAATATTAAACTTTTAAATTTCTTTTTTCATAAATTGCAAATATGATAATATTTCATTCCACACTTTCCCTCCAAATCGACCTTAATGGATTTA
>DHVB01000010.1 GCA_002412425.1 Bacteroidales bacterium UBA5219
AATCAACAAACGGTTACTCAATTAATTTTGGTGGTAGTGCAACAATTATTGATCATACAGGACCAACTCTCGAAAATTTAGTATATGAACCTTATTGTGGTAGTTCTTCTTTAACTATACAATTGTCAGAAGCTGTTTGGTGTTCCAGCGTTCAGCCTGAAGATTTTGTTTTAACAGGCCCTAATGGAACTTACGACATTAATAGTACTCATAGTATAGTTTGCGCCGCTGCTTCTTCAAATACCTATGCTGGTACTTGGTATGATGATATATGGACTTTAGAACTTAATGACTTTTTATCTCATAGTGGAGATTATGTGCTTTCTATCTTACAAGGAAGTGTGCAAGATAAGTGTGGAAACACTAACGACTTGGCGGTTAATTTACCTTTTACCATTATTGGTATTACGGCTGATGTAAATATTACGGTTCTCTCTGGCTGTCTTGGAGGTTGCGATGGAGCTATTGAAACTACAAATATTAGTGGTGGCACACCTCCTTATACAGTAAGTTGGAGTGGACCAAATGGGTTTACTGCTAATACAGCTAATATTTCTAACTTATGTTACGGAGATTATACCATAACGATTACAGATTCAGAAGGGATTTGCGAATATATCGAAACCATTTTCATGGATGGTGCTCCCCCATTAAATCCTCAAG
The DNA here is from genome assembly GCA_002412425.1 of Bacteroidales bacterium UBA5219. GTDB lineage: Bacteria > Bacteroidota > Bacteroidia > Bacteroidales > ML635J-15 > Bact-19. Next base: position 664 of record DHVB01000010.1, read on the forward strand.
CTTCGAGCAATAGCCCTATTTGTCAAGGCGAAACCCTTAATTTGACTGTTACTACCGAAAACCCTGCAATTTTTTATCAATGGTCAGGACCCAACGGCTATACCTCTAACAGTCAAAATCCTAGCAGACCTGCTTCTACTCCTTCTATGAGCGGAAGATATTATATTGGTGTTCAAGATGCTTATGGTTGCCAAGCTATAGACTCTGTTGATGTTATTGTTTATCCTGTGCAAGCAGTTACAGTTACAAGCAACACCCCATATTGTACTGGTCAAGATATAGAGCTAAATGCTACAATTGTAAATAATGCAACTTATCAATGGGTAGGACCAAATTCATTTACATCTACAGATACAAATCCAATTATAACAAACTGTACTTTAGAAAATGCTGGATCTTATTCTCTAACTGTAACTAACGAACATAGTTGCCAAACATCTATTAATCATGAAATAGTTGTTACGCCAGGTATTGAAGTTGACGTTACTGCTACTGACCCTCTGTGTTATAACGATGCAAATGGCTGGATAGACATAACTGTTACTAATGGAACACCTAACTACACTTATTTGTGGAGTACTGGTGCAACTGGTAATATTGCACATAATTTAATTGGTGGAAACCAATATTGCGTTACTGTTACTGACGCTGCTGGCTGTAGCCTAGAAGTTTGTAGAACTTTAAATAATCCTGCCCCAATACAAACAAGTGTTAGTAATGTGGCAACTGAATGTGGAGAACTCGATGGAGAATTAATATTAAATATTTCGGGCGGAGTTGGAGGATATACTGTAGAATGGACAGAAGGACATACTGGAGAACACATCACGGGACTTCATCCCGGAGCTTATACTGCAACTATTACAGATGCTAATGGCTGCACAAAAATAATTAACGCTAATGTTGATTTTTTTGGTGGTTCTAACGCATCAATTATAGAACTACAAGGCATAAGTTGTAATGGATACACAACGGGTATTTTACAAGCCAATATGGAGAACGGAGCTAGTCCATTCACTTATCAATGGTCGGTTGCAGGACAAACGTCCCAAACTTTAAGCAATGTTGGAGCAGGCACTTATACTGTAACTGTTACCGATACATATGGTTGCTATGGTTCAGTTTCTTACGAATTACAACAACCAGAGAAAATAACAATATCTTTCGATAAAACAGATGTAATGTGTCGTGGCGAAAAAACAGGTGCGGCAACTGTAAATGTTGCTGGAGGAGTATTCCCATATACTTATCAGTGGCAACACGGACCTACATCTAGCCATATTACATCATTGAAAGCCGATACATATGTAGTGCAAGTTACAGATATGAATGGATGTCAACATACTGATTTTGTTGTGATTGAAGAACCTGAAAGATCTATTACTATTGATTTACAAGTTACAAATCTAACTTGTTATGGCAAATTTGACGGAAGTGCAATTGCCGAAGCTACAGGAGGCACATTACCATATAATTATTTTTGGCGTCAGCTTAATTCAACTATAGGTAGTGGACCTACAATTCACTCATTACATGCAGGAGATTATTCTGTGCAAGTTTTTGATGCTAATAATTGCAAAAAAGAAGTCTATTTTTCAATTAGTGAGCCTAGTGAAATTAGATTATATGCAGAAGCAAATCATATAACATGTAAAGGAGCTAAAAATGGCTCGGTTGGCGTACAAATTGTAGGTGGAAATTTACCATATAATATTTTATGGAATACTAATGACACAACAAATATTGTAACTGATTTAGGAGCTGGGCAGTATTATGTTACTGTTACTGACAACAACACTTGTAGTAAAACTTTAAATATTTTGCTTAAAGAAAGCTCTAGCTTATGCTTAAAAATTCCAGATGCATTTACACCAAATGGAGATGGTATAAATGATACTTGGCAAATTGACTATATCGAAATGTATAAAGAGGCTTTTGTTTATGTATTTAACAGATGGGGACAAAAACTATATCAAGCTAGATCTGGTGACGAATTTTGGGATGGAACATTTAATGGCAAACCCGTACCAGCAGGGACTTATTTGTATGTAATCGATCTGCGCAACAATTTAGATCCTCTAACAGGAACTGTAACTGTAGTTTATTAAAAATAATTCTAACAAAACCACCTGCTTTAATGCTAGTTTTATTACAAAAAAATAAAATTAGAAAAAATCTATCTTATATTTTCATTGTGTATTCATAGATTTTTAATATTTTTACAACCTAAAATCTTTTGTATGAAAAAAGCTAAAGGCAAAAATAAATTTTTAAATTTTTTGAAAAGCAAATTATTTATTTTTAATGTGCTGGCTGCTATCGCTCTTGTTATTATTATTGTAATAATAGTAAATTTTTCTTTAAAAATATACACAAAACATGGTAAATCAGTTACAGTACCAGAGTTTGTTGGCGAACAAGCCGACAAAGCTTTAGCAAGCATTGAAGAAAATGGGTTTCAATATGTTATTGTTGATACTGTTTTTGATGATAAATTTCCAAAAGGTGCAATAACAGAACAAAATCCAGAAGCTGGTTCTCTTGTAAAGAGTGGACGAAAAATTTATGTAAAAATAAACTCGCAAGAAACTGAACAAATATCTATGCCTCAATTTATTGGAATGTCAGTAAAAATGGTAAACTCAATGGCTGAAAATTATGGACTAAAAGTCGGAAATTTAAAGTATGTTCCTGACATTTCTGTAAATGTTGTAATTAGACAATTATACAGAGGACGAGACATAGAACCCGGCATAAAAATAAAAAAAGGTGCAACAATTGATTTAGTTCTTGGTTTAGGACTTAGCGACAAAACAACAAATGTCCCTACTTTAATTGGCTTAACTAAAAAAGAGGCATCTAATCTTTTATTAGATTTATATCTTAACATTGGGGCTGTTGTTTATGATAATACTGTTAGAAGTTCGCAAGATTCAACAAATGCAAAAATTTATCGACAATCGCCTAGAGCTAGCACAATAAATCAAGTAAATTTAGGTTATAGTGTTGATATTTGGTTAACAAAAGACCAATCTGTAATTGACGAAGCTATAGATGAAACAAATGCTAAGCTAAGTGAAGAAGAAAATGAAAATACTGATGAATAAAAATTAATGATGAAAAAATTAAGTTTTTTATATATTTCAATTCTAATTTCTGTAATTTCTATTGCTCAAGAATATACTGTTGACTATGGCAATATGTTTTTGCAACAATATAGTCGCAACTACTTCAATAAAATAAGTCTAAAAAATGACCCTGTTGTTGACACTTTGGAACTTCCTTTTTTTGATGATTTTTCAGCTTCTTATGTTTATCCCGATTCAACAAAATGGTTGGATAAATATGCATTCATAAATAATACTTATGCCATAAACCCAATGACCTATATGACAGCAACTCTTGATGCTGCTGACGAATTTGGTAATATATACACTCACTTACCTTCTCTAAGTTCTGCAATAGCTGACTATTTAACTTCAAAACCGATTAATCTTGCTGTAAGTCCAAGTGACTCTGTGTATTTTAGCTTTTTCTATCAAGCTGGTGGAAATGGGAACAAACCAGAAGCAGGAGATTCTCTTGTTGTGCAATTTAAAACTCCTGACTTACCATGGAGAAGTGTATGGCATGTTGCAGGCGGAAACGCAATGAGTGAATTTAAAAATGTTTTAATTCCAATAACAGACACCCTCCTACTCGTAAAAGGTTTTCAATTTAGATTTTTAAATTATGCAAGCATATCATCAAACTACGAACCTAGTTGGATTAGCAATTGCGACCATTGGAACATAGACTTTGTAATGCTTGATACTGCAAGAACATATAAAGACACAATAGCAAATGACGTTGCCTTTATTAAAAATTTTGGCTCTATGCTTAACGGATTTGAAGCAGTTCCATGGAAACACTATAAAGCAAATCATTCTGGCTTAATAAACGACACACTAACATGGGTTTATAGAAATACAGGACCAGATATTTTTGCTATTAATAGACAAATTGAAATTATTGATTTATATGGAAATAATTCAGGTTTTTCAATGAATGACGATAACGAAAATATACAAGCCTTTGAAACAATAAGCTATAGCAGAAGAATTCCATATGTTTTCAATTCCAACTCTGAAGACTCTGCTAGATTTTTACTTAAAGGCTATATCACAACTGATGACGCTGCCGAAAGATTCAGATATCGCTGGAATGATACTATCAGATATTATCAAAAATTTGAAAACTATTATGCTTATGATGATGGTACTGCTGAAAAAGGATATGGAATATCAGGACAAAATACCAAATACGCAAGCTTAGCATATCAATTTAAACCAATCACAAATGGAAGATTATACGGAGTATATATTTATTTTAATAAAGTTTTAAACGAAGGAAATAAAAAATACTTCTTTTTAAATGTATGGGAAGATAATGGTGGCGTTCCGGGAGATACAATTTTCCAAAAACTAGGTGTACTGCCAGAATATAGCGACGAAATAAATGGTTTTGTTTATTATCCCTTAGATACAGTCTTAAATATTAATGATGTTTTTTATATTGGTTGGACAAAAACTACTGACGATATGCTTAATTGCGGTTTCGATATTCATAATGATGCAAGCCAACACTTGTTTTATAATGTTGATGGAACTTGGCAAAACTCTTCAATTTTTGGTGCTTTGATGGTAAGACCAGTTTTTGAATACGAAATTAAAAAACAACAATCCAATGTGCTTGTAGATAATTTTGTTGAGTTTCAAATATATCCTAATCCTGCAAATGAATTTATAAATATTGAATCTTTCTCTGATAACGACATAGTTCAAATTTACGATTTTACTGGAAAATTAATATTATCTTCTAAAGTAAAAAGTCAAATTGACATCTCTGCTTTAAGTTCAGGAATGTATGTAGTAAAATTAAATTCTAACTTAGCAAATTACAAAACACAAAAATTGCTCATAGCCCGTTAAAAATGGACAAAGAACATCTCGAACCACAAGTTAATGAAGAAGAATTTGAACAGTCCGAAGAGCTTTTTGAGCATCACAGGTTAGTTATTGAGCCAGGACAAAAATTAATGCGTTTGGACAAATATCTCGTTTGCAGATTGGCTTCCACATCGCGAAATCGTATTCAAAATGCTGCCGAAGCTGGAAATATTTTAGTAAACGGCAAACCAAGTAAAAATTCTTACAAAGTAAAACCCGGCGATATTATCAGCATAGTTCTTTCTTTTCCTAAAACCGAAACTGAACTAATAGCTCAAGATATACCTATTAATATAGTATATGAAGATGATGATTTTGTAATTGTAAACAAAAATCCCGGAATGGTTGTGCATCCTAGTTATGGACATTATGAAGGCACGCTTATGAATGCTCTAATGTTCAAATTTCAACAATTACCTTCAACTCCTGGAAATGAAATTCGTCCCGGACTTTTGCATAGAATAGATAAAGACACATCGGGTTTGCTTGTGGTTGCAAAAAATGAAATTGCCATGAATAAAATTGCTAAACAATTTTTTGACCATACAACAAAACGAAAATACCAAGCTTTGGTTTGGGGAAATTTAGCAAATGATGAAGGAACCATTACCGGACATGTGGGACGAAATTTGAAAAATAGAAAAATAATGGATGTTTTCCCAGATGGTGAATACGGCAAAGAAGCAATTACTCATTATAAGGTTTTAGAAAGATTTAATTATGTAAACTTAGTTGAATGCCAACTCGAAACTGGGCGAACTCATCAAATTAGAGTGCATTTTAAAAGCATTGGACACCCTTTGTTCAACGACTGGGAATATGGTGGAGACAAAATCTTAAAAGGAACAACTTTTAACAAATATAAACAATTTGTAGAGAATTGCTTTAAAATATGCCCACGCCAAGCCCTACATGCAAAAACATTAGGTTTTATCCATCCCTCAACAGGAAAAGAAGTTTGTTTCGATTCCGACCTGCCCGAAGATATGCAAAATTGCATAAACAAATGGAGAGAATATATATCTTAATTCAGTTAAAAGTTAAAAGCGATGCACTGAACGTAGTTGAAGTGTTAAAAGTCGAAAGGGGCTGACGCATAATCAGTTAAAAGTTAAAAGTATAAAGTTAAAAGAGGATTTTTGATTAAATTCTGTTAAATGTTTTAACTTTTTCACTACCATACACCAAGCTATGCTCTTTTAAAATTTTGCCATGAAATAAAAAATTTCGTTTACCTTCTGAATTAATTAGCTCTGCTTCGATGTTTTCAATGTTTTCAAATGGAAAAACATGGATTTGTGTTTTAAATTCCAAACCTTTTATACCTGCTAGTTTGTAAACACATTCTTTTACATTCCACAACAAATTTAACTTTACTATATCATCGTTTGCAAATTTTAATTCATCTTCTGAAAAAGCTCTTCTTGCGATTCGTGTAATTCTTTCGCCTATTTCTTCAATATCAATTGAAATTTCAAAATCGGGATTCCAGACAAAAGCAACCAAACTATCTGAATGCGAAATACTTACAAAACCATTTTCTACTATTGGCTTTCGGTTTTTATAAATTATGCTTAATTTTAAACCACAATCTTTTATTAAAGCTCGAGTATTTAAAATTTCTAAACGCCTTGCCAGAGAACCAGACTGCATCAAAAGCATATTGTCAACAGCTGTCAGGTCGCAATAAGAATACAAATAGTTTAAATCTTTTGAAATTTCTTTTATGCCAGAAATAGCTTTACCTTGAACAAAATTTTTTAACACACACATTTTATTTCCAACTAAAACTTTCCATAAAATGCTCTATATCACCTCTAATAAAATTGATAACTGGAGCCAATGAGTCTTTATTAGGTTTTACATCAAAATACAAGGAGCCACGCAAAAAATGATTAACACTATCTGTAAGATAAAACTGAACCGAAGAGGCGGTATTGCCTTTAATATTATAGAGCATACCATAAACCTTATCATCATAGTTTATAAACTCAGTTTCTTCAATTGCATCGGCTTTAACAACATGCTTGTAAACAAATTCACGCTGATCCTCAAGATATTGACGTAAATTATCGTCTAATTCCTTGTAGGTCATATAAACAGTTGCTCTATTTTTGGGAAAATATATATCCATCCAGCAATTTTCTTCCTTATTTTTAATTAAAAATGAATAAACAGGAATTTCAAACTTAAAAGGGCAATCGTCATCATACTGTTTATAAGCTTTTTCAGGAAAATCTATTCTAAAATATGCTCTAGGTTTAGGAATAGTATTTTTATCTTTACATGAAATAAAAATAAAAGCTATAAGAAAAAAAAGAATATGAATTTTATTGAACTTCATCAGGAAGTTTAGTTTTTATTTTAATAATTTTTCTTTCATCAGAATCAATGATAGTAAATAAAAATCCTGCAATTTCTAAAACTTTATTTTGTTTAGGGATTTCGCCATTTACCTCTAAAATCAAGCCTGCCAAGCTATCTGATTCTCCTTTAATTTCATTAAATATGGAATAATCAACATCAATAATTTTACAAAAGTCAACCAAACTAATTTTAGCATCAAACACATAAGTTTTATCATCTATTTTTTCAAATAAAGTTTCCTCATCTTCGTCTGATTCGTCATTTATTTCTCCGACAAATTCTTCAAGCACATCTTCTAAAGTTACCAAACCACTCACACCTCCATATTCGTCAACTACTATTGCTATATGAAGTTTTTTATCTTGAAAATTTTTCAATAATTCATTAATATTTTTTGATTCTGGAACTATAAAATGCGGCTTAATAAGTTTTTGCCATTTAAAATCATCTTTATTTTGCAAATATATATAAGGCAACACGTCTTTGATGTAAAGCACGCCTTTAATATTATCTAAATTATCGACATAAACTGGTATTCTCGAAAATCCAGAATTTACTATTCCCTCAACAACTTTAGAAAAAGTTAAATTATAATCCAATGCAAAAACATCAATACGTGATGTCATAATTTCTTTAGCACTTAAATTAATAGAATTAACAATTCCCTCAAGCATTTCTTTATCTTCTTTCAGATCCTCGCCTGCCAACTCAATAACGTGAGAAAGTTCTTCAATGCTAATTTTATTTTTATGTTTTTTTTCTAATCTTTTATTAATAAAATTAGTTGAATGAATTAAAAGATAACTTATTGGATAAAATATAATGCTTAAAATCAACAAAGGCAAGCTCATAGCTTTAGCTGCTTTAACAGGAATTTTTGCTGCTAAAATTTTTGGCATTATTTCACCAAACAATAAAATTAAAAATGTTATTAATACTAATTGCAATAAAATATAAGCAACACTATTTGTATCCATTCCAGCAAATAGGTATTGGGTTAAATAGGTTGAAAGAATAATTATTGTAATATTTACAAAATTATTTGCAATAAGAATTGTTGACAGCAACCAATTTGGTCTTTCTAATTGTCTAACTATTCTCTCAAACGATTTTGGTGAAGTTTTCTTTAATTTATGTAAATCTTTTGCTGATAAACTAAAAAAAGCTACTTCGCTAGCAGAAATCATTCCTGAGCAAAATAATAAAACCACTATTGCAATTGCTTCTATTATAACAACTTTTGTATCAAAAGCTGCATTAAGTAAAATAATAGAATTTATAAACGGTTCAGAGTCCAAAGTTGTATAATTATGTTAATTAAAAGGGTAAGTCATCATTATTTCCTAAATCATCACCACCAAAAACATCATCATCAGCCATAAAGTCTTGGCTTTCTTGTTTTGAGCTTTCATCAAAGCTGCTTTTAGAATTTGCTTCTGTATTTTGAGTTTGAGAATTTTGAGTAAATTCTCTATTTTCGCGTTTTTCTAAAATTCTAAGAATATCAGCAACAATTTCTGTTACATAACGTGCAGTTCCATCTTGAGATTCCCATCTTCTAGTTTGAATTTTGCCTTCAATATAAACTAGCATGCCTTTGTTTAAATAATTTTCGGCAAACTTTGCATTCCCACGCCAAGCAACAATATTGTGCCACTCTGTATTTTCTATTTTAGCTCCTGTTTTGTCTTTATAATATTCGCTTGTAGCTAAAGAAAATTTTGCTACTGGTAAATCTGGTTGAATATAATTTACTTCAGGCTTTTTGCCCAAACGACCGATTAACATCACTTTATTCAAATTCATATTTTTCTTATTTAATTTTTTACAAAAATATTATTATTTTACATTTTTACAAAATATGATAAATTAAAAAGTTATATCAAAAGTTGAACAAGTCCACTCTAACTCTCTAATAAGGTCTCTCACCTCTTGATTAGGTCTATAAACAAAGCCTTCTACTGTTACTAATCTATTTCTTGGTTCATCAATTTTTGTATAACTTACAAAAGGACCACCCATAAAATCGCCATGCACTCGCCACAAGCCTTTTAGTTTGCCTGTTTGCATTGAATTGTGCATAAGTAAAGAAAATTCAGGATAGTCATATTTTGTTTCTGTTGTCATATAAGAATTAGGTTTTTCTCCGGGAATATTGTTTTGCAGTATTAAATTTCTCATAGAAATTAAATATTCGGCTGTTAAAACACTTGTATCAGATTTTTCCCAAGAATAAATTAAAATATTAGTACTATAATTTTTTGCTTCCTTACATATCCACATAAATCCATCTCTGTCTTCTTCAATATTATAATATGAAGGAATACGTAGAAAAATATCAAATCTTTCTTGTACTCTTTTACTTGCAATCTTGTTGGTATATTTTGTTAAAGTCTCTATCCATCTTGCCTTATCTGCTTCTAGAAATATATCAACAAGTTTTTTCTTATTTTGTGCAACTATTTTAGCAAATTCATGTTGGTTGGGTGCTGCAATTTCTACAAAAACCTGTTTCATTGCAAACTTATTTCTTGAAATCTTAATACTTGCTTGCTCAATAGAAGAGTTTACTTCTTGATAAATTACATTTCTATGAAGTTTATTTCCTTTTACAAATTGTTCTCTAGGTATTTGATGTAAATCAAACATATGTTCTTCCATTGGCACACCTGAAACATATTCATGAAATACTTTTCTCAAACTATCGCCTGCTTCTGTGTCCCAAGCTTGATTATTCATTACTACAATAATATCGCCAGCTTGTCCATGAGCATAAGCTACAGTTTTATAAGAACCTGAATTACAAGAATATAATACTATTGATAAAAGCGAAATTAAAATTACGGATTTCTTCATATTTATTACAATTTACTGCAAAGTTATAAATAATAATTAGAACTTAAACTTATTCTAATTGGTTTTTTTGAATATTTAGAAGCTTTTATACATAAAAAGTTTTAATTTCGCACAAAATTTTATTGATTATGGAATATAATTTCAAAGAAATAGAAAAAAAGTGGCAAGCTTACTGGAAAGAAAACAAAACTTATAAAGTTGAAATTGACAATAAAAAACCTAAATACTATGTGCTCGACATGTTTCCTTATCCTTCTGGTTCGGGCTTGCATGTTGGACATCCTTTAGGATACATAGCTTCAGATATTTATTCCAGATATAAAAAATTAAAAGGATACAATGTTTTGCATCCAATGGGATACGACTCTTTTGGCTTACCAGCCGAGCAATATGCTATTCAAACAGGTACGCATCCCGCAATTACTACAGAAAAAAACATAAAACGCTATCGCGAACAACTAGACAATCTTGGTTTTTCATACGATTGGGATAGAGAAGTTAGAACTAGCGACCCAAAATACTACAAATGGACTCAATGGACTGTAGTTCAGCTATTTGAACATTACTATGACACTAAACTTAATAAAGCAAATTCTATAAAACATTTGACAGAAATATTTGCAACACAAGGTTCTAAAGCGGTAAGTGCATATTGCGACGAGCATGAAGATTTTACTGCTGAACAATGGAATACAATGTCGAAAGAAGAGAAAGAAGAAGTTTTAATGAAATATAGACTTCTATTCCTTGCCGACACAACAGTGAATTGGTGTCCAAAATTAAAAACAGTATTAGCAAACGATGAAGTTGCTGATGGTCTTTCTGTTAGAGGTGGTTTTCCTGTTGAAAAGAAAAAAATGAAACAATGGTCGCTAAGAATTACTGCTTATGCCGACAGATTGCTAGAAGGTTTACAAACTATTGATTGGCCCGAACCTGTTAAAGATATTCAAACCAACTGGATTGGACGAAGCGAAGGTGCTCAAATGTTTTTCGACATTAAAGATTCGGATAAAAAAATTGAAATTTTTACTACTCGTCCCGACACAATTTTTGGAGTTAGCTTTATGGTTTTAGCTCCAGAACACGAACTTTGCTCTGAATTAACAAGTGCTGAAAACAAAGTAAAAGTTGAAGAATATATAAATTGGGCAAAAAATCGTTCTGAAGTTGAAAGAATGACAGAGAAAAAAGTGTCTGGTCAATTTACAGGTTCTTATGCTATAAATCCATTTACAAAACAAGAAATTCCAATTTATATTGCTGATTATGTGTTAATTGGATATGGTACAGGTGCTATTATGGCGGTTCCTGCTCACGACTCACGAGATTTTGCTTTTGCTAAACATTTTAATCTTAATATTACTCAAGTAATAAAAAATCCAAACGAAAAAATTATTCCAACAAGCGAATGGACAGAATCATACGACTCAAAAGACGGAATATTAATTAATTCAGATTTTATAAATGGCTTAGAAGTTAAAGAAGCTATTAGTAAAATGAATTCAAAAATTTCAGAACTAGGTCTTGGAGAAGCAAAAATTAATTATAGACTTAGAGATGCAATTTTTAGTCGTCAAAGATATTGGGGAGAACCGTTTCCAATTTATTATAAAAACGGTATTCCTAAAACAATGAGCATAGACGAGCTTCCGCTTGAGTTACCCGATATTGATAAATATTTACCAACAGACGATGGAGAACCACCATTAGCAAGAGCTAAAAATTGGCAAACCGCCGATGGGCACAAACTTGAAACATCAACTATGCCTGGATTTGCAGGTTCATCAGCTTATTATTTAAGATATATGGACCCAAATAATGACAATGAATTAGTGTCGGAAGAAGCTGTTAACTATTGGCAAAATGTTGATTTATACATTGGCGGTAGAGAACACGCTACTGGGCATTTATTATATTCTCGTTTTTGGAATATGTTTTTATACGATCTTGGATTAGTGCCAAACAAAGAACCATTTAAAAAGCTGATAAACCAAGGAATGATACAAGGACGTTCAAACTTTGTTTACAGAATAAATGGCACAAATAAATTTGTTTCTTATAATTTAAAAGACCAATACGAAACTCAAAGATTGCATGTTGACATTAACATTGTGCACAACGACATTTTAGATATTGAAAGTTTTAAAAAATGGCAACCAGAATTTAAAGATGCAGAATTTATTTTAGAAGCAGATGGCAAATATCATTGTTCTTGGGAAATAGAAAAAATGTCGAAATCTATGCACAATGTTCAAAATCCTGATGAGCTTGTTGAAAAATATGGAGCCGACACACTTAGAATGTATGAAATGTTTTTAGGACCTATAGAACAAGCAAAACCTTGGGACACAAATGGAATTGAAGGAGTATTTAGATTTATTCGTAAGTTTTGGAGATTATTCCACAATGATAATGATGAATTTTTTGTAAGTGATGACAAAGCAAATGCAGCAGAATTAAAAATTCTTCATAACACAATTAAAAAACTAAGTGATGATATAGAAAAATTTGCATTTAACACTGGCGTAAGTGCTTTAATGATTTGCATTAACGATTTAGGAAAATGCAATAAGAGAGAAATTTTAGAACCACTTTGTATTTTAATGTCGCCTTATGCACCACATATTACCGAAGAATTGTGGAATTTGCTTGGTCATAAAGAAAGCATTACAAAAGCTATGTGGACCACATATAATCCTGCATATACAGTAGAAAACAGTTTTGAATATCCAATTTCTTTTAATGGAAAAACTCGTTTCACATTAGAACTGCCACTTGATTTGGATAATAAACAAATTGAAGAAGCTGTTCTTAGCAACGAAAACACACAAAGATGGATTGAAGGAAAACAAATTGTAAAAATGATTATTGTTCCTAAAAAGATTGTGAATGTTGTTATAAAGTAAGATTGGAATATTATCTGTTCATTGTAATCCAATCCCTTAACAATATTTTAATAATTTTTACAAAAAAATGTTTATTTACAAAAATTTAGTTATATCTTTGTGGTATGATAATTGTATAATATTTTAAGCTTAACATTAAAAATTAATATTCTATGAAAACAACATTCAAATTACTTTTGGTTTTAGTGGCAGTTAGTTTAAGCCTTTCTAGTTTTTCTCAAAAAAAGGCAAAACCCTTTAGAGGAACAGTTACTTATGACATTACTTATGATTCTGAAGAAGAATTAGATGAAATGACAAAGGCTCAATTGCCTACCAATATCATTACTTACATTAGTGGAAATAAAGTGAGAACCGACCAAGTATCAGCTTTTTATTCTATGGCTTCAATTTCTGACTTTGACAAAGGTGGCGTAATTATACTTATGGACGCTATGGGAATGAAAATTGCTATGAAGCAAGAAAAAGAAGACATTGACAAAGCTTTAAGCGAAGCAGATATGAAAGACCCTGAAATTAAGTTTATTGACGAAACAAAAATGATTGCTGGATACAAATGTAAAAAAGCTGAAGTAACTAACGGCGAAGATGTAGTGGAAATTTATTACACTGACGAATTTAACGTTCCTGAAAAAATAAATGAATTAAATGGTTTTAAAGGAATTAAAGGAATTCTTATGGAGTATTCTATGACTCAACAAGGTCTTACAATGACAATGACAGCTAAAGAACTTAAAGCTGGCAAAGTAAAAGGTGGACTATTTGTTATTCCTGATGATTACGAACTTAAAACCCCTGAAGAATTAGGCGGAATGTTTGGACAGTAAAATATTTTATTAACAACCCTGTTTAAATAAATAGATTAAAAAAAAATCCTCTACATGGGGATTTTTTTTAATTTTGAACCATGGCGAAAAAGTCAAAAAATACAAAAGAAAAAAAAGAAAAGAAGTCATTGAAAGACAATAATATTATTAGATTTTTCAAAGATGAAAAATTTAGAATAAGTCTAGGTCTTTTACTACTTGGTTTTTCAATACTTCTATGTTTGTCTTTTACCTCTTACCTATTCACATGGAAAGCCGACCAAAGCATGCTAGGCGTTGGATTTCAAGGACTTTTTACAAATTCCGACTTTAGCGTAGAAAACTGGATGGGAAAAATTGGAGCTTTAATATCAAACCACTTTATTTATAATTGGTTTGGATTACCGTCTTTTTCGTTTGTTCTAATTTTTGGAGTCTTTGGATTAAGATTATTAAATATAAAATTAACAAATGTTTGGCGTTTTCTTTTTGTAAGTTTAATTTTTACAATTTGGCTAAGCGTTGCACTTGCCGCTATTTTTAAAGATAATTATTTTATGGTTGGCGGTTCACATGGATATTTTATTTATTTGTGGCTCAACGCATTAGTAGGAGAAATAGGAACTTACACTATATTAATTATTACAGCAATAATTATAACTATTTACACATTTAAAAATTCTTTAAACTGGTTCAAAATAAAAATAAATGATATAAAAACAATTAAGTCTGATGGTTTGCTTGAAGATGACAGTGATAACTTCAAACAAGATTTGGAAGAAATAGGAAAAGAAAATGACGAAGATGATGAAACTGAAAAAACCGATGAAAATTCTGAAATGATACTAAATGTAGTAGATTTTGATAATGAAGATGAAAAAGATGATGATGAAAATGAAAAAGAAGAAGCCAAACCTGAAGAAGTTGTAACAGAAGAAAATTTACAGTTAGCAATAAACGAGCAAACCGAAGAAGAAGCTCTAAGCGATGACGAAATCAATAGTGATTTTATTGGAGACTATGATCCAACAAGAGATTTGGAATATTACAAAATGCCTCCTATTGAATTATTAAAAGACTATCCTACAGGCAAATCTGATGTTACTAGAGACGAATTAAATGCAAATAAAAATAGAATTGTTAGCACTTTACAAGATTACAAGATAGAAATATCGAGAATCACTGCTACAATAGGACCTACAGTAACTTTATATGAGATAGTTCCTGCACCGGGAGTTAGAATTTCAAAAATTAAAAATTTAGAAGATGATATTGCGCTTAGTTTGGCTGCTCTTGGAATAAGAATCATAGCTCCTATTCCAGGTAAAGGCACAATAGGTATTGAAGTTCCTAACTCAAAACCAGAAATTGTGTCTATGCGTTCTGTGATTAAATCTGTAAAATTTCAAGAGTCAAACTATGAACTACCTGTAGCAATAGGAAAAACTATTTCTAACGAAACCTTTGTTTTCAATCTTGCAAAAACGCCTCACCTTTTAATTGCTGGTGCTACAGGACAAGGTAAATCTGTTGGGATAAATGCTATAATCACTTCTTTACTTTACAAGAAACATCCATCGCAGTTAAAATTTGTTTTAGTTGACCCAAAAATGGTTGAACTTTCTGTTTATAGAAGAATAGAAAAACATTATCTTGCTAAACTTCCTGGTGAAGAAAATCCAATTATTACAGATGTTAGTAAAGTTGTTCCAGCAATGAACTCGCTGTGTATAGAAATGGATAGGCGTTATACTCTTTTAACACAAGCAGGAGTTAGAAATATCATTGAATACAACGAAAAATTTATTGCAAGAAAATTAAATCCTAATAAAGGACATTTCTTCATGCCATATATAGTTGTTGTTATTGATGAGTTTGCCGACATTATAGTTCAAGAAGGCAAACAAGTTGAAGCTCCTATTTCACGACTTGCGGCAAAAGCAAGAGCTATTGGCATTCACTTAATTGTAGCAACACAACGTCCTTCTACAGATGTAATCACAGGAGTTATAAAAGCGAACTTCCCAACACGTATAGCTTTTAAAGTAACTAATGGACACGATTCAAAAACAATTTTAGATTCAACAGGTGCTAATCAATTAATAGGTCGAGGAGATATGTTAATTTCAGGTACAGGTAAACTCACAAGAATACAATGTGCATTTGTTGATACTCCAGAAATAGAGTTAGTTGTTGACCATATAAGCAAACAACAATCTTATCCAAATGTTTTTGAACTTCCAGAACCAGAAATAGCAGAAGGTTCATCAGGTGTCGGTGCGATAAACCCAGACGAAAGAGATGAATTTTTTGAAGAAGCTGCACGACTAATTGTTAGACATCAACAAGGCTCTACATCGTTTATTCAACGAAGAATGAGTATAGGATATAATAGAGCTGGCAGAATTATGGACCAATTAGAAGCAGCAAATATAGTAGGACCTAACGAAGGTTCTAAAGCTAGACAAGTTTTATTTCCAGATGAATATAGTTTGGAACAATATTTGAATAGCTTAAGTAATAAATAATTTTAAATTAAAATTTTGAAATGATGAAAAAAATAATTTTAGTATTAAGCATAATATTATTTTATGCTAATAGTTTCTCTCAAAACGATGCTGCTGCAACAGCTTTACTTGATGAAATAGCTGCTAAAGCAGACAGATACACAAGCCTTAAAGTTGATTTTAAAATGTTTGTTGAAAATTTACAAACTAAGAAAAGAGATTCTTATTCTGGAAGTGCTGCTTACAAAGCAGGATATTATAAGTTGGACATAATGGGACAAATTGTTCATTCTGACGGTAAAACTAATTGGACTTATCTAAAAGATGCTGAAGAGATAAACATTACTGATAATTCAGAAAACCAAGCAGATATGATGAACCCAAAAACTATATTAAAAGATTACAAAAACAAATTTAAAATAAAATATATAAGTGATAAATTTGAAGCAAATCGTCCTTTAGTTGCAATAGACATGTACCCAAAAGTGATTGAAGATAAGAAATATTCTAAAATCACTTTAAAAGTTGATAAAACTAAAAAGCAAATATATTCTGCAAGATATGTTGGTAAAGATGGAGTTAGCTATTTAATCGAAATTCAAAAGTTTTTAGAAAATCCTTCTATTCCAGATACTGAAATAAAATATTCAAACAACTTATATCCTGACGCAGAAGTTATTGATATGAGATAAAATATTTTAATCTAATTTAAGCACAGCTAAGAAAGCGGATTGTGGCACTTCTACAGAACCAATTTGTCGCATTCGCTTTTTACCAGCTTTTTGTTTTTCTAATAATTTTCTTTTACGAGTAATATCGCCACCATAACATTTTGCAGTAACGTCTTTTCTAAGAGCTTTTACGGTTTCGCGTGCAATTATTTTACTTCCTATAGCAGCTTGAATCGCAACATCAAATTGCTGACGAGGGATTAATTCTCTTAATTTTTCGCACATACGTCTTCCAAATCCTTGAGCATTATCAATATGAGTTAAAGTAGAAAGAGCATCAACCATTTCGCCATTTAATAAAATATCTAATCTCACTAATTTCGACTCTTTATATCCTGATTGATGATAATCGAAAGAAGCATAACCTCTAGAAATACTTTTTAACTTATCGTAAAAGTCAAAAACTATTTCGCCCAAAGGCAGTTCAAAACTTAGCTCTACCCTATCTGTTGCAAGATACACTTGATTTAAAAGCGTTCCACGTTTATCTAAGCACAACTTTATTATTGGACCAACATATTCAGCTCTTGTAATTACACTACCTTTAATATAAGGTTCTTCAACATAGTCTAAATGGCTTGGACTTGGCATTCCAGAAGGATTATAGACCACTACTTGTTCGCCTTTTGTTGTGTAAGCTAAATATTGAACGTTTGGTACAGTTGTAATTACGTCCATATTAAACTCTCTATCAAGTCTTTCTTGCACAATTTCCATATGAAGCAAACCAAGGAAGCCACATCTAAATCCAAAACCTAAAGCTGCCGACGACTCTAATGTAAATGTAAGTGAAGCATCATTTAACTGAAGTTTTTCTATAGAAGCTCTAAGTTCTTCATAATCATCAGCATCAACAGGATAAATACCAGCAAACAACATAGGTTTTACTTCTGAAAAACCTTCAATAGCTTTTTCGCAAGGACGTTCGATATGAGTAATAGTATCTCCAACTTTTACTTCGGCAGCAGTTTTTATTCCTGAAATAATGTAGCCCACATCGCCAGCAGACAGAGTTTCACGAGGAGACAAACCAAGTTTTAAGACACCTATTTCATCTGCATCATATTCTTTTCCAGTATTTACAAATTTAACTAAGTCTTTGGTAGAAATTTTTCCATTAAAAATTCTAAAATATGCAATAATTCCTCTGTATGAATTAAAAACAGAATCAAAAATTAATGCTTGCAAAGGAGCTTGGTCATCGCCTTCTGGAGCTGGAACTTTATTAATAACAGCATCTAATATTTTATCAACTCCATAACCAGTTTTTCCACTTGCATGTATAATATCTTCTCTAGCACAACCAATTAAATCAATTATTTGGTCTTCGACTTCTTCAGGCATAGCAGCCTCTAAGTCCATTTTATTTAAAACAGGAATTATTTCCAAATCATTTTCTATTGCCTGATACAAAACAGAAATTGTTTGAGCTTGTATTCCTTGTGTTGCATCTACAATCAGTAGTGCCCCTTCACATGCAGCAATAGAACGACTTACTTCATATGAAAAGTCAACATGACCTGGAGTATCAATTAAATTTAAAATATAATTTTCGCCCTCATGTTCATATTCCATCTGAATAGCGTGGCTTTTTATAGTAATTCCCCTCTCCCTCTCCAAGTCCATATTGTCTAATAGCTGATTCTGAAAATCACGCTCTGCTACAGTATCTGTATATTGTAATAGTCTATCAGACAAAGTACTTTTCCCGTGGTCTATATGAGCAATAATACAAAAATTTCGAATATGTTTCATTGATTCTAACTTTCTAAATTGAACGCAAAGATACAACAAAATACGAAATTACACATATTTTTTTGTTACACTTCTCTTAAAAAAATAAGTCTAAATATTTTTTTATAAAATCATATATTTTTGCACGCTATTTGCTGTGTTTATAAAAAAATAATTATTTTTGTAGCTATTATATGTTATATGTAAAATTATGAAAAGGTTATCATTGCTATTTTGTTTTATAATTTGTGCTTTTATGCTAAATGCACAAGGTTTTTATTATGGCATTACAGCAGGCTCTACAATGGCTAAAATTATAGAAAAAACGGAAATAGGTCAAGACTATAAAAAATCTAATAAGTTTGGTTACCAAGTAGGTTTGGCTGCTGAATACGAAATTTTAAGTTTTCTTTATGTTGGTGCTTCCTTGAATTATATTACAAAAGGAGATAAATATAAAGACAATTTTGCTTTATCTAAAATTAACTTTGGCAGTTTTGAAGTGCCTTTGCAAATAGGATATAAAATTCCAATTGGAAATGTTACTGTTAGTGCTATGGTAGGACCATATACTAATGTTGCAATAGTTGGAAAAAGAACTTTTATACCTCGCGAAGAAATTGTTCCGCCTTTTGAATGGAACTTTGAAGACACACCACATGCACAATATTTAGACAACGAAGATGATGTTTTTGGAGAAAAATGGAGTTCTTATAAAAGATTTGACTCTGGAATATGTGCTGGACTTAGAGTAGGATTTAAAAATTATAATGTATCAGCTAATTACTCACGTGGTTTTGTAAATATAAGACACGATGAAACAATAACTGCAAATCACTCTGTTTTTAATTTATCGTTTATTTATTATTTTAACGCATATTAAAATTTACAATCATGAAAAATCAAATACATACATACTTAATTTCTGTAAAAATAATATTAGCTCTATTTTTAACAACATCTAGTTTATTTGCTCAAGATAATTATATTTATTTCACTCCTAGCTCTGATACAGTTTTGATAGAAAGTATAAAAGTTGAAAATCTAAGAACAAATAACACATTAAGCATAGAGCCTAACGCAACACTTCATATTGTTAGTGGTGCAAACCTAAAATTTATGGCTCTTGAACCTCAAAAATTTAAAGTTTTTCCCAATCCTTCAGAAAGTAATTTTAACATTAGTTATTTTGCGGAAAATTCGGGAACTGTAAATTTTACTATTTTCAACATTTCTGGTGCAGTTGTTTATAAAAACTCTTTCTATAACAAAAAAGCATATCACCAATTAGAGCTTAATGCAAAATTAAGTGGTATTTATTTTATTCAAATCAGCGGAGACACATTTTCATATTATATAAAAGTAATTGGAACTGCTGATGAAACTTATATAGAAGGAATAAGACATGCAAATAGTATTGATATAGAAAATGAAAATACAGAAAATGATGAAAGCAATATTTATTTAAAACAAAGTCTAGAAAACACATTAGCCTATACTTTTGGCGATGTTTTATTATTCACTTTTACTTCAAATGAAGGAGATATTACAAAAAAAACTTTGGTCATAAATCAAGGTGATTACTATGATGGAGAATATATAGATTTAGAAGTAAGCTTTTACAGATGTATTGATATTGAAGGGAAGCATTATCCTGTTATAGTAATTGCCAATAGAATTTGGATGGCAGAAAATTTGAACACAAAATATTTTATTAACAATAATGAAATAACTACAATAACTGACAATGCAGAATGGCGAAAAACAAGCAAACCTGCGTATTCTATATATGCAAACAATGCAAACAATTCTGGAATTTATGGCAAATTATATAATTGGTATGCAGTTAATAATGAAGTGCCAATGTGTCCAAAAGGTTGGCATATACCTAGCGATGCTGATTGGAAAATTATAGAAAATCTTATAGAAGTTCAAAATATCGACACTATTGGATGGAGAGCTAGTAATAGTGCTTGCTATTTAAAATCTGCAACTCAAGGAATTTGGGATTTGCCTGATAAAAAACTTGTAAACTCTACTGGTTTTACAGCTATGCCAGGAGGTATGCGTGCTTTAACTGGTGAGTTTCACTATAAAGACGATTATGCTGCTTGGTGGACTTCAAGCGAGCAGAATGAAAAAAATGCTTGGTGTAGAGCTTTAGACAACTCCTCTTGCAATATATTTAGAGAACATGGTTCAAAGTCATTAGGCTTATCTGTGCGTTGCGTTTACGATAAAAAAGCAGTTGAAGAAGTCCCTACTTTAGGAAATGTTCAAGCTGATTATTATAGTGAAAATGCTAGTAGTGCTTACTTTTTTGTAGAAATTATTAACCATGGCTTAAGCCCTATAACTGAGGGTGGCTTTATGGTAAGCGAAAATCCAAACTTTGATAATGATTGTGATGATGACTGTGACATCTATTATGCCCAAGATATTTATGACCATGAAATTATGCTTTTTATAGACAGCATAGAACCTAATCAAACTTTTTATGTTAAAGCTTTTGCCAGAAACCATCATGGCACTGGTTATAGCGAAGAAATCTCTTTTTCAACAACCATACCTGAACCCATAATTGAGCCTTCAATAGAAATATTGCAAATAGATTCAGTTTATATGAAATCAGCAAGGATTTCGGGTCATGTTGAATCAGAAGAAGAATTATATAATTTAGGAGTTGCTTGGGACAAAAATCCTAATTTCACTATCGGAGAAAGTGGTATTCATTATTTACCTTCTAACTTTACTCAATCCGATTATTCGTATGTTATAAATAATTTAGAACCAAACAAAATTTATTATGTTAAAACTTTTGCTCAAAATTCTGGAGGACAAAGTATTACAAATGAGTTTTCGTTTACAACCTTAGAAAAATATTATATATCAGAATCTACAGTAACAGATATTGATGGCAACGTATATAGAACTGTAAGAATTGCCAACACTGAATATATGACTGAAAATTTACGCACATCAAGACTAAATGATGGCACATTAATTCCTTTGGTTGACCAAAATTGGGAAAGCTCTCCTAGTATAAAGTCTTGTTATATGGATTTTGATTCAGTAAATAATCATTTAAAAAATGGCAAGTTATATGATCAATTTGCTGCACAGAATGAATATATTTGTCCTACTGGTTGGAAAGTGCCAGAAGATAATGATTGGGTAAAATTAGAGATGCTTTTAGGCATGAGTGAAACTGATGCGTTAAATACTACTGGTTGGAGAGGCACTAATCAAGGCGGATTGTTGAAACAAGTAGAATTAGACAACTGGATTTCGCCAAATAATGGAGCATCAAACCAAACAGGATATTCAGCTCAAGGTTCTGGTTATATTACCGAAAGTGGGGAATTTGTTGGTAAAGGAGAAATCTTCTCAACTTGGGTTAATTCAGAGAATTCAACGTTTGTTCGTACATTAAGTAATGCTGAACAACGAATTTATAGAGATGAATATTCCACTCCTAGCAGCAACACTAATGGCTACTCTATTCGTTGTGTTAGAACAAACATAGGAACGCCTACAGTTACAACTATAACTCCTAATAATATAAGTATATCTACTGCTGATGTAAGTGGAGAAATTGTAGATGAAGGTGAAAGCCCTATAAGTGAAAAAGGAATTTTATGGGGTACTTGGAGCGGGATTACATTAGAATCATGTATTGGCTTTATTAGTGCGGGGGCTGGTAGTGAACAGTTCACTTCAACAATTTCAGGATTAAACAGTAATCAAAACTATTATGTTAGAGCTTACGCAACTAATAACAATGGCACAAGCTATGGCGAAGCAATAGAATTTCAAACATTAAATAAACTTTATGTCGAAGGACCTGGTGTTTTAGATTGGGATGGAAATTTATACAAAACTATTGTAATAAATGATAGAGAGTGGATGGCAGAAAATTTGAGAGTTACAAAAATGAAAGTTAATCTTCAATATGACACTACTTCAATGTTGATAAGTTTACAACACGTACAATCTCTCGAAGAATGGCTGACTTTTGTTCATGGAGAAGAAAAACCTAGTTATTGTAAATATGAAAATTCAACACTATCTAATGATAGTACTTACGGATATTTGTATAATTTTAAAGCTGCTGAATCTAACGGTAATGGTGTATGTCCTAGTGGATGGGGAGTTCCTAGTGATGACGATTGGTTTTATTTAGAACTATTTCTTGGTATGGAAGAGTTCGAAGCTTTAAATGAAGGCTGGAGAGGTACAGATGAAGGTGGTATGTTAAAAGAAGCTGGCACAGAAAATTGGTTAGCACCAAATTTAGGTGCAACAAATACTGCTGGCTTAAATTTTAGACCAGCTGGTTATAGAGATTCAACAAATGTTAGTATGTTTTCGGAAAGAGGAGAAACTTTAAACATTTGGACTTCAACTGAAATTACTGGCGAAGCTAACGCAGTGGCATATTCACGTCACTTAAAATTTGATAGCTCACAAATTGGAAAAGAAAAAAGTGGAAAAAATCATGGATTTTCAATAAGATGTATAAAACAAAATGGTAAATCGACAGTAATTTTACACAGTGCTGATTACGATGAAGTTGCATCTGAAATTTCTTTGCAAGCAGAAGTTTTAATTGATGGAGCTTATGAAATAGTAGAAAAAGGCTTTTTTTGGTCTTTTAGTAGTGCTCCACATGCGGAAAATTATGACGGAGTTTATACTGCTGGTGGAATGGGTGGAGGCTCTTTCAACCATATTATTAGTGCTACACCAAGCATAGCTTATCATATTAAAGCTTACGTAAAACTAGCAAACGATACTTATGAGTACTCAAATCCAATAGTTGTAGTTACTTATTAAACCTTAGTGCGAATTATATTATCTTTAGTAAAAATATGAAAAAAAATATTTTAGATTTTACTTTTGGTGTAATAGGTGTGATTTTAGGAATACTTATTTTAGCCATAGGAATTTATGTTAGTTTTTCTTCATGGCTTGTTGGACTTACCATTATTATTGTAGGAGCTTTTTTAGCATTTTCTCACAATGCATGTTTTATTGACTTTAAAAATAAAAGAGTAAAGTTTGCTGCTCTTCTTTTTGGTTTAATTAAAATTGGATATTGGACTAATGTAAAAGAAGATATGTACATTAAAATTATTGGAAGCGGTAACGAAAGTAAAAACGAAAACAATGAAAAAACATTTGAAAAATATAAGATTAGTTTGTTTAGTTCAGAAAACAACGAAATTTTAGTCTTGTTAAAATCAAAACAAATAGATAAAATTAATAATTTTAGTAATCATTTTTCCAAAGAATTTAATATTCCAATAAAATAAATTTTGTAACAAATCATAGTTATCCTTTCACAACAGCAAGTGGTGAAAGTTCTACTTTTATTTTCACTAAATCTTCTTGGTTAGCCATAACTTGTACAATATTTTTGTAAGCTGATGGTGCTTCTTCTAGGTCTCTTTTGCCTCTGATAGCATGTACAATTCCTTTTTTATCAAGTTTGCGTATTTCGTCTTCTAGACTTAAGCTTCGTACTGCTTCGTTGCGTCCCATTTTGCGACCTGCTCCATGCGAACAGCTTGAAAAACTTTCTGGATTTCCTAAACCTTCAACGATATATGAGTTTGTTCCTTGCGAACCTGGTATAATGCCGAGTTCGCCTTTATGTGCAGATGTGGCTCCTTTACGATGTACTACTACATCTTTACCAAAATGATTTTCCCATGTTGCATAATTGTGAGCTATATTTATTGTTTCTCCAAAATTTAAGTTAGGAAAATAATCAAGCAGTACTTCTTGCACTCTTATCAACATTAGTTTACGATTGGCTAATGCAAAATCAACACAATAATTCATTTCTTCAAAATATCTGTGTGCTTCTCCGGTATCAAAAGGAAGATAGGCAAGATCAGCCTTAGGTGGTACTGGGGAGTTCCACTGTTGATTCAGGCTTTTTGCAACTTTATTGTAATGGTCTGCAACCTGCTTACCTATATTTCTGCTACCAGAATGAATCATAATCCAAACCATGTTTTCACTATCTTTTTGAATTTCAATAAAATGGTTGCCACCTCCTAGCGTTCCAAGTTGCTTTAATGCTGATTTATATTCAGCTCTTACCACTTCCATATTATCAATACCATAACCTTTAGGCATAAGATCTTCTTCTTGTGCCCTTTTATGATGCTTAAAGCCTACAGGTACTTTTCTTCTTATATCTCCCAAAATGCTTTCCATTTTTTTTCTAATACTTGGCGAAAATTTCAAATCAGTCTTAACTGCACACATTCCGCAACCTATATCAACTCCTACCGCATTGGGGACTATTACTCCATCTGCAGCCATCACTCCTCCTATAGGCATTCCATATCCAGAGTGTGCATCTGGCATGAGACAAATATGTTTGAAAGCAAAAGGCAAATTAGCCAGATTTTTTGCTTGTTGTAATGTATTTTCATCAATGTCATCAAGCCAAAGTTTTATAGGTATTTTTTCTGTATCTATTACTTTTTTCATGATAGTGTCCTAAAAGTGTGTATTTTTTAATTCCTCATTCAGGACTTTATTCTAAGTTTCAGAACAGCCTGAATGAGGAATTATGAAAAAAACAATTACACTTGCTAATTAAAGCAAGATATATTAATAAACTATAGTAACAGTACCTGTATAAGGTTTACTTCCATCATATAACTCAATAACATACAAATATGTAGTTGCTGGCATCAACTTAGAATTGTGTTTACCATCCCACTCATCGCCAGGATAACCAATCCAAACTTCTTGACCCCATCTGTTGTAAACAAATATTCTTGCTCCTGGGAACATTTCTAAGTTTTCTATTATCCATGTATCATTTACTCCATCGCCATTAGGTGTAAATGCATTAGGTATTTTAACACATTCAACATCAGATTCAGATAAAACGATATTTTTTAATTCAAGGCTACAATCATTAGCATCGGTAATAATTACATTATAATTGCCTGCACTTAAACCACTAAGTAATGGAATATCAACAACTGCATCATTAGTTTCAAATAAATATGGCTCTACACCGCCTGCTACTTGAATTTCAATAGAGCCGTTTCTTGCCCCAATACAACTTGGATTTTCAAAAACATAAGAAGCTTCTAATGGTGCTGGACTTACAATCATAAATAAAGATGAATCTATACATAAATTTATATCGCGAACATAAGCTACATAACTGCCTGTGCGTAATGGTGAATGCATTTGTCCTGCATAAATAGAATCTTGAATACCTAAGGCATACGAATATGGTTGAGTACCGCCTGTAGCAGACAACTTAACGCCTCCATCTATATTGCCAAAACAACTTATATCTTTAATATCTAAATCAATTTCTAATTTGTCTGGCTGTGTAAGAGCATAAGTCTTTATTTGTTGACAACCAAATTTATCATAAATGGTTAATGAATAAGAACCTGCAACTAAATTAGAGATGTTAGATGATGTCTGTGCATTTGACCATAAATAATTATATGGAGAACTACCGCCTGAAACTTGAGTAGTAATTGCACCATCTGCATATCCAAAGCAACTTGTTCCCTGAATATTTGCATCTACTACTATTTCTGTAGGTTCAATCATAACATAATTTGCACTACCTATACAACCCCAAGAGTCTGTGATGATAACGCTATAAGAACCACTTCCAAGATTAGTAAGAGTTGAACTTTCTGCTCCAGTATTCCATTCAAAATTTAATGGAGTATTACCATTGCTACTAAGAGCTTGAAGTGCTCCATCTTTCTGACCAAAACAACTAATATAACTCAATACATTTATGTCTGCATCGATGTTGCCAACAACATCTACAGATATACTTTGAGTTTTACTACACATATGTGAATCGTGAACTGTTACACTGTAAGTACCAGGATTTAGATTTTGAATATTGTTTTGACTTCCACTAACTGACCAAATATATTGATAATCGGGACTACCTCCAATAACTGAAGCAAGTACACTACCGCCTGTAGAACCACAAATTGCTGAACTTGAGGTTAGATAAACATTTAATTCTGGTGGCTGATTGATTACTGAATTAGAGATAGCCTGACATCCTTGATTGTCAGTTACTGTAAGCACATAAACTCCTGAACTTAAATTGGAAATAGAAGATGTCGTTCCTGAATTACTCCATGAATATGTAAATGGATATGTACCGCCTGTAACTACTGCATTGGCACTACCTGTGCTTTCTCCAAAACATAAAACATCAACTGTATTTATATTTACTGACAATACTAATGGCTCTGTTACAGTTACACTCTTTGTAACAGTACAACCATTGCTGTCTGTAACTAATACTGTCCAAGTTCCTGCTGGCAATTGATGTACTGTATTTCCATAACTAGAACTTGGATCATTCCAATGGAAAACATAAGGCTCTGTTCCACCTGTTGTACTCGCTGTTGCCTGTGCATCTGATAAACCATTGCATGAGACATGATTATCTACAACTGCTGTTACAATAAGCATATCTGGCTGATTTATAGTTATTTGTGTTGTTGCACTACAACCATTTGCATCTGTAACGACATAGCTGTGTGTACCTGAACTAACATTAGGAATAGAACCTACGCCTGTATAAGCTCCTGTACCTCCTGTAGCTGTTACATTAACCGTAGTTGTTCCACCATAACATAATATATCTCCTGCACTAGAACTTGCTACCAATAAAGGCGGTTCGCTTATTGTAATGCTTGTAACTGATGAACAGTTGTTTGCATCAGTAACTGTAAAGCTATGAGTACCTGCGCCAATATTAGTTATAACGCCTGTGCCAGCATAAGTACCTGTACCGCCTGTAGCAGAGACTGTTACACTTGTTGTGCCTCCATTACATAATATATTGCCTGCACTAGAGCTTGCTACCAATAATGAAGGCTGACTTATGGTTATACTTGTAACTGATGAACAATTATTACCATCGGTAACGGTAAAACTATGAGTACCTGCGCCAATATTAGTCATAACGCCTGTGCCTGTATAAGAACCTGTACCACCTGTAGCTGTAACGGTAACACTTGTTGTGCCTCCATTACATAAAATATCATTTGCAACTGAACTTGCAACTAATAAAGCTGGTTGGGTTACTGTTCCACTTGTTACTGAACTACAACCATTTGAATCGGTTACTGTATAAGAATAAGCTCCTGCATATGTAATATGCTCACCAATTCCAGAATAAGAACCTGTACCACCTGTAGCACTTACAGTTACTGTCGAAATTCCTCCATTACATAATACAGGTGTGAAAGTAGAACTTGCTATCAATTGTGGTGGATCTGTTATTGTTACACTTGTAGTTGCAGTACAACCATTATCATCGGTTACT
>DHVB01000004.1:0-29723 GCA_002412425.1 Bacteroidales bacterium UBA5219
CGAGGAACAGATGAAGGTGGTAAACTTAAAGAAGCAGGATTAGATCATTGGCAAAGTCCAAATACAGGTGCTAATAACGAATCTGGCTTTACAGCTCTTCCGGGTGGCTACCGTGTTAGCAATGGCTATTTCTACGGTTTAGGTTACGACGGCGGTTGGTGGAGTGCTACCGATGGTGGTGCCGATGAGGCATGGTACAGGAGTTTGGGCGAAAGTAAAAGTGATGTTGGTAGGTTCGGCAATTATAAGAGTTTCGGCTTTTCTGTTCGTTGTGTAAGAAACAATTAGTTAAAAGTTTATAAAACTTCCCTGCTCGCTCGGATTTAGCTTCGCTGAGCTCGTCCTACGGACTTCGGTTGTAATTCGTGTGTATTTGCAATCACTAAGCATCAGCGTTGTTGGAGCGAGCGACATGGGCGTTTGGGTGAGTTAATGTGGGTTGTACGTGAAGACAAAAAAAGACCATCAAAGGCTTGCCCGTAGGGCAACATGTGATTAACCGTAGGCGCAGCCTGCGGTAGTTTGCCACTCAAAGGCTTTGCCCGCAAGGGCAACACAATAAAACAGTTAAAAAGTTTATAAAGAAAGCCAAACCCGCAGGCCTCTTTTAGCTTTTAACTTTCGACTTTTAACTTTACCTTCGGTGAGCTCGTAAACTCGGTTCAACTTTTAACTTATTTCCTGAAATATTTTGATGCCTGCACCAAAGCTTCATCTTTTAAAATAGCTCTCATGGCTAAAAAGCATAAAATAGCAGAAATTAATGGTAAAATAATTAAAATTCCAGTGCTATATTCTAATTCTAAACGCTTTGAAATATCTATTAAATAATAAAATAAAAGACCAAAACAGCCAATTTGTAACAATATATTAAAAACTGTAAGTCTAACTTGAAGCATGCGTTTTTTGTAAAGAAAAATAGTGAAAAAACTTATAAAACAAACTAAACTTACCAGTATTACTAAAGGTAACATTGAATATTCCAAAACAATGTCTTGGTTCAAAGCATTGTTGTGATAAGAAAAATTAGATTCTGTAATTTTTATTGGAATTTCTTGTAATTCTGGTGTAATGAGATAACCAAAAGGCGAAAAAAAGAATATTCCAAAACAAATAAAACTAACAAATAAATATAAAGTTTGAATTCTTTGTATCATAATTTTTTTTGCAACAAAATTACAATAAAAATTTAAAATACTAACAAGTGTTTTTTTGTCTTATATAAATAATTAACTTTGTGCTTTTAAAATTTTAATATTGAACTTATGAATTATAAAGATAATGTTGAGGCTATCAATGCGTTACGTCAGAAATATGAAAGTTTGATTTCTGAAATAACCAAGAAAATTTATGGGCAAGATCAAGTTGTGAAAGAAGTTGTTATTTCTATTTTTAGTCGTGGACATTGCCTTTTAGTAGGAGTGCCAGGTTTAGCTAAGACTTTGTTAGTTAATACTATAGCAGAAGTTTTAGGCTTAAAAAATAAGAGAATACAGTTTACACCTGACTTAATGCCTTCAGATATAATTGGAACAGAAATATTAACTGAAGATAGACAATTCAAATTTGTAAAAGGACCAATTTTCGCTAATTTTATTTTAGCAGACGAAATAAACAGAACTCCACCAAAAACTCAGGCAGCACTTTTGGAGGCAATGCAAGAGCGTTCGGTTACAGCAGCAGGACAAGAATATAAATTAGACGAGCCATTTTTTGTTATGGCTACTCAAAATCCAATCGAGCAAGAAGGTACTTATCCCTTGCCAGAAGCTCAACTTGATAGGTTTATGTTTAATATAATTTTGGATTATCCTGCCTATGAAGATGAAATTACAGTTGTGAAAAATACAACTGTTGATAAAGAATTTGAATTAAAACAAGTGCTTACTGCTGAAGAAATTATATTTTTCCAAGGATTGATACGAAAAATTCCAATTAATGATAATGTTTTGGAATATGCAGTTAAATTAGCTTGCAAAACTCGTCCAAATTCTGAATTTGCACCTGAAATTACAAATAAATATTTGCATTGGGGAGCAGGTCCGCGTGCTTCGCAATATTTAGTAATAGGAGCAAAAACTCATGCGGTTTTAAATGGAAAATATACACCTGATATTGAGGACGTTAAAGCAGTTGCGAAAATAATTTTGCGTCATAGGATAATTAAAAATTATAAAGCCGAAGCTGATGGCATAAGTATTGATGATATTATTGATGAACTATTAAAATAACTAATGCTCAGAAATATTAGCAAAATAGCTTGTCTCGTTTTTTGCTTTTTGTTTTTTGCAATTTTGACTAATGCTCAAGATGAGAAAGACGAAAAACCTCGAGTTGTAGAAATTTTAAGAGCAAGTTCATTGGAATATGACGAATCAACAGGGGTTACTGCAAAAAGACTGTTAGGAGACGTGGTGTTTAGACACGAAGACGCATATATGTTTTGTGACTCAGCATGGTTTTTTGATGATGTAAATACAATTAAAGCTTATAATAATGTTAGAATAAAACAAGGCGATTCTATTTTGATGGTCGGAAAATATCTTGAATATGACGGCAATACTAAAATCGCTAAAATGAGAGATTCTGTTATTTTAAAACACAATAAATCTTTTTTAATTACCGACTCACTTGATTATGATAGAAATATTGATGTAGCATATTATTTCGAAGGCGGAAAAATTTATGATGAAGATAATCGCTTGTTTAGCAGACGAGGATATTATTATACCAAAGATAAAGATTATTATGCAGTTGATACAGTAGTTCTCAAAAATCCTCAGTACGATATTTTTTCAGATACATTGAAATATAATACAGAGTCAACTATTGCTTATTTCTTTGGTCCAACAAATATTGTGTCAGATTCAAACCACTTGTATTGCGAACTCGGATATTATGATACAAGCGAGGATAAGGCTTCGCTATCAAATAATGCATGGTTAAGGTCAGGACAGAATTATCTTTTGGGAGATAGTTTGTTTTATGATAGAAAAATTAGATATGGCGAAGCTTTTATGAATGTAAGCGTAGTGGATACCATCGAAAATTTGGTGGCAAAAGGAAACTATGGATATTATTACGAAGAGCCACAAAATGCAATGCTTACAAAAAATACAGAAGTTATTTATGTTAGCGATGGAGATAGTATTTTTATGCATTCTGATACAGTTTATATATCTGTTGATACTGCCGATTTTAAATTGATACGAGCTTTCTATAAAGTTCAGGTTTTTAAATCCGACATGCAAGCAAGATGTGATTCTTTAGTATTTTATTCTTACGATTCTATTGCTCATATGTTTCATAATCCAGTTTTGTGGGCTGAAAATAGTCAAATTACAGCCAATCATATCGAAATGCACTTCTTAGATAAAAAACCAGATAGATTTTATTTAAATAATAATGCATTTGCAATAGAACAATGTGATAGCGTACATTTTAATCAACTTAAAAGTAGAAAAATGTCTGGCTATATAGTTGAGAAAAAAGTACGACAAATAGACCTACATAATGATTGTCAAACTATTTACTTTATTGTTGATGAAGAAGTTGATGAAATTGTTGCCTTAAATAAAGTTGTTAGTACAAATATGAGAATTTGGTTAAAAGATAATAAAGTTGAAAACGTTTGGTTCTTCGACAAACCCGATGGTGAAACCATTCCTATAGAACAACTTAAAGACGAACAAACCTTTCTTAAAGATTTTAGATTTTTAGACGAATATAGACCAAAATCTAGAGAAGATATTTTTATCTGGAAAGAAATTCCACAAAATGAGTAAATAAATCCTTGATATTGATTGTTTTAATAATATTTTTATTATTTTTATAAAAAATCAATATTATGGAAAAGAATAAATTACTAATTGCTGTTCTTGGCAACGAAGGATCTGGAAAAACAACTACTTGGGAAACTTTGTTCGGACGTAAAGTGCATACAGGAAAAAACCTAAGAAACTTAGTAATTCAAGGAATTAAAATCCCAGTTTTTTTAATTAATGAATCGCCTCTGGAAAGAAAAACAAAATTAGAGTATATATTACCAGACGATGACCCAGAAATTGTTATAAGTTCTTTTTTATACCATAAAGACGTAGTCGAAAATTTTGAATATTTTATTAATAGAGGTTATAATATTTATGTGCAATGGTTAAATCCAGGCTATAATGACAAAAACCATAAGGCACTGTTTTATAACGATGGTATTATAAATTATCTTTTAAGATGCGGAGCTATAGTTTCTGCAAAAAATGCGAAAAATAATCCAGTTTCAAGAGTTAATGAAATTAAAAATTATTTATTAAGCTATTTTTTAACAAAAAACAACTTAAACGTGAGCATTAAGTCGCAATGAGTAGCCGATTAGTAATTGAACAAATGTTGTACGTATAAGAATTAGAAAAGATTTGTGGTGTTGTTGTTTTTTTCTTAATTTTGAAGTGAGAAAAAAGTGAAATTATAAATCTATAATAATTATGGTAATTGTAGGAGCACATAACATAGGAAAAGTTTTAGAACTTAAATTAAACGAGGTTGGTATTACAACTCTAAAAGAATTAAAAGAAATGGGAACTGAAAAAACATTTCTTCTTCTTTACGAAAAAAATAAAAATACAACAAGAGCAACTTTATTGTCTATAGAAGGAGCTATTCAAGAAATAAGATGGCATAATTTAGACGAAAAACGCGTTGCGGAATTGCGTGAATTTTATGATAGTGTAGTGGAAAAAAGAAAATAATGAAAAATGTGACAAAACTCATTGCTTGAGATTGTTAATTAATTCAATTTTACTTTTTAAAACTATATCTACATAATAAGATTTTTTATGCAAAAAATTGAAAAACATCCGATTTTAAAAGTTCCTGAAAAAAACGAACATTTATTTTATTTTAACGATAAAGCCGTAGTAGGAACTAAAGGTTTTACTATAGCCGCAGCCTTGCATCAAGCAGGTTTTCCAGTACATAGCCATTCTTTAGATAATAGAAAAAGATCTTTGGAATGTGGTATAGGAAAATGTGGAGCTTGCGAAATGCTTGTTGATGGTAAAATAAAACGTATTTGTATTACTAAAGTTGACGGAATTAGAGAAGTTAGAGAAATTCCAAAAGATTTTGAACCTAGTCAGGAAAAAATCAATTTAAAAGACGAAATTTCTATTTTTAAAACTCAAGCAGTTATTATAGGTGCTGGTCCAGCAGGATTAGCTGCTCGAGAGGTCTTAAATCAACACGAAGTTTCAAACATTGTTGTTGACAATAACGATAAAATCGGTGGACAGTTTTTAATGCAAACTCACCAATTTTTCTTTTTTGAAAAAGAGAAAAAATTTGGTGGGCTTCGCGGTTTCGAAATTGCAGAAACTTTAGCAGGAGACAATAGAGAAGGAATACTTTTAAACTCCGTAGTTTGGGATATATTAGAAGGTCCAAGACTTGCTGTGAAAAATATAACAACTAACGAAATATTTTATATAGATGCTGAATATATCATAATTGCAACAGGAGCAATCCCATTTATGCCATCGTTTAAAAATGATGATGTGCCAGGAGTTTATACTGCTGCAGTAGTCCAAAAAATGATGAACAATGAGTTCACTCTTTTAGGAAAAAATATTTTAACTGTAGGTGCAGGAAATATTGGTTATCTAACTTCTTACCAACTAATGCAAGCAGGAGCAAAAGTAAAAGCAATTATCGAAGCTCAACCTAACGAAGGAGGTTTTCCTGTTCAAGCAAATAGACTTAGAAGATTGGGAATCCCAATTATGACAAGCCATATTTTAATTGAAGCAATTCCAAATGAAGACTATACAGGTATAACAGGTGCAGTAATTGCAGAATGCGAAAATTTTAAACTTATACCAGGAACAGAAAAAATTATTACAGGAATTGATGCAATTAATATTTGTACAGGCTTAGTGCCTGATAATCAATTAGTAACAAAAGCAAATCTTTTATTTGGACGTAAATCTTTTGCAATAGGCGATGCTTTAAGAATTGGAGAAGGCACATCAGCAGTTTTACGCGGAAAACAAGCAGCTTACGAACTTATCGATGCTTTAGGAAAAAGATATAATTATACTGATTATCTTAGTGTTTCAAAAGAATATATTGAATCTCAACAACATCCAACACGTATAATTCAAGAACCTAACAAACCTACACGCGAGAGAGCCGAAGCAAAACCTTATGTGATAATGGATTGTTTATATGGCTTTGCTTGTAATCCTTGTACTTTTTCTTGTAAACAAGGTGCAATAACCAAACTTTCAACAAGCACGGTACCGGTTATAGACTATGACAAATGTATAGGTTGTATGGATTGTGTTTACCAATGTCCTGGACTTGCAATTTTTGGTTATTCAGAGAAAAATAATTGGCTATTTTTACCAATAGAATACGAAGTTGAAGAAAATTCAGAAGTGTATTTGGTAAATAATAATGGCGAAAAAATAGGCGAGGGGATAATTGAAAAAATTCTTTATAAACCTAATAAAACAAATGTTGCTAGGGTAAAAGCACTTGATTTGCAAGGCGAACAAATGCAAGCAGCTCGTGGTTTTATTGTAAAGAAAGATTATCCACAACCTTTAGAATTTAAAAATGTAAAAGGCGAAAGCCAAGCTGAAACTTACATTTGTCATTGCGATGATGTAAAATTAGAAGATATTTTAAAAATCATTGGTGATAGAAAATTTATTTCTATTGATGAAATTAAACATATTACTCGTTTGGGAATGGGCGCTTGTCGTGGAAAGAGATGCATCAAACGTTTAAAACAAACAATTTCTGCATACGGAATTGAAATTGTTGGCGATGCAACACCTCGTGCTCCGTTATCAAATCAAGTGAGCATGGGCGAGCTATATCCACATGAATCTGAAAGAATTTTTACAAATGTAAATAAGAAATCAAACAAAAGAATTAAAGTTCAAGCTCTTGTTGCAGGTGGTGGAATGGCAGGAAGTTCTCTGTTTAAGTTTATGGCAGAAGCAGGAATGAAACCTGTTTTGGTAAATCGTGAGCGTGGAAGTTCTTGGCGTAATATTGCCGGCGGAAGACCAGCCTTCTCTTTACCAGCATTGGCAGACATAGCACTAAAAAATAGAGAGCTTTTTATTGAATTGCAAAATATTTGCGATATTGATTATGTTCCAACTAAATATGTGAGTTTTGCTCATGATAATGAAACTTATAAAGCTCTTGAGGCTTCTAAAAGTTGGTCTGATGCTTTTATGGTAGAAAAAGTTGATTTTAGAAAAGAAATTTCACCATATTTCAATAATAATTTAGATACTTATTCTGCTGCATTAATTACTAATGACTGTTGGCAAGCAACTCCAGGTAAAGTTCTAGATTTATTACGCAAAATTGGTATTGAAAAAGGCGGACAAGTTTTAGAAGATTGTGAACTTGTTGATTTACAAAGAGAAGGTAAAAATGTTATAGCACTTGTAAAAACTCATACAGGCGAATTTGTTGAATATGAAACCGAACATTTTGTAAATGCTCTTGGCAATGAATCTAGTAAATTTGCTAAAAAACTTGGTCTTGAAATAGGTTTGTATCCTGTTAAGCATCAGGCATTTATAACAAGGCGTTTGCCTTTACTAGGTAAAGATGGCAAGACTTTAGATATGTTAATTGACAGAAGACAATATAAAGGTTTTTCTGCTGTTTATGGTCAACAACTTGCAACTACTGGTCAAATTATAGGTTGTGCTTCGCCTTTAATCGATGCTTTAGAAACAGATAAAGAAGTTAAAACTAACGCAAAAGACTTCTTAGAAATAGTTTCTGAAGTATTTGTAGATTGGATTCCACAATTATCAAGTGTTGGATTTCAAGCTGCTTGGGCAGGCTATTATATTGAACCTCGATATATTGTTGATCCAGAATTAGGTTTAATGGTTGGAATGCGTGGACATGGCTTTATGTTAAGTCAATATTTAGCAAAACTTTATGTTGATAAATTAACAGGAAAACCAACTCCTGACTACTTTAAAGAATTAGTTTTATCAGGAAAAGGCTTGTGCGAATCTGCTTTTAAATAAGAACTCAATACAGAATTTAATATAAGTGCAAAAATATACGCAATTTAGTTTTGCTATTTTTGCAAATAAAATTTATTAGTACTGATTAGTGTTATCATTCATTAAATTCAAAATATGTTTTTGCATCATTATTATTTACGCGTGTTTGAACCCATTCTGATATTTTATCTTGGTCGCTGCGATTTAAAGTTTTTTCTGTAGTGAAAATTACCATAGGTATTAGCGATGATTGGATACTGTCTTGATAGATAATTGTTTCGGCGTATGAACAAGCTTCAATTTGTGGATAAAGTTTTTTGATTTCCATTAATAGATTTTCGCCTATTTTAGGTATATTTCTAATGCTATCTAAAGTGTTTTGAGTATTTTTTAAATTAGAATTTGCGGCATTTAATTTGCCTTCCAATTCTTGCGTTTCACTAATATAGCGATTAGTGCTTTGTCTTAATATTTCGGCATCTGTACCACTAATAATATCAATTTTTGAAGTATCTAGATCAAAAACTAGTGCAGTTTCTTTTATTTTTATCATATCTTCTTCTGATGGTCCATAGCCAGAATACATAAGACTTATTGTTCGTTGGTTAGCATCAATATTATTATCAATCAAGTAAGTGTTGCTTAGAACAGAAATGTTTTGTATGTATTGTTTAGATTTTTCAGTAAAATTTTCTTGTTGGCACTAATTTGTATCCAAAAAAGACACTTGGAACAATTATTATCAATAAAATTACCCATATCGCTTGTTCTATTCTTTTGCGTTTTTTTGGATCAACTATACTGCGGATAGGGAATTTTAAAACTTGACAAACTACAAATGCTGCGAAAGCAATAAATACTGTGTTAATAGTAAAAAGGTATAATGCTCCAAACACAAAATTAAACTGCAAAGTAGCTAATCCGTAGCCAGCAGTACAAATAGGTGGCATAAGAGCAGTAGCAATAGCAACGCCTGGAATTACGTTGCCTTTTAGCTTACTACTAATTGCTAAAATTCCAGCTAGTCCTCCAAAGAAAGCAATAAGAACGTCATAAATAGTAGGACTTGTTCGTGCCAACAATTCAGAATGAGCTGTACTAACAGGAGTTATTAGAAAATAAAAAGTTGATGTGAGTAAACTTACAATAACTGCAAACGTAAAGTTTCTAATAGCTTGTCTTAACATACTCATGTCGTAAGTGGCAATGCTATATCCCATGCCGTTTATCGGACCCATAAGTGGCGAAATAAGCATTGCTCCAATGATTACGGCTGTAGAATTCATGTTTAATCCTACAGATGCTACCCAAATGGCACACATCAAAATCCATAAGTTAGTACCTTTAAAAACAATTCCCTTTTCTATTTCGGCGTGAATGGAGTCAAAACTTTCCATTTCGCGTTTGATATCGAAGTATTGTAAAATTTTCATGTTATTATATTATTTTTAAGTAAGTGTAATTTTAAGTTTTATTTAATTATTTTTTCGCCATTTGAATGCACAAATAGAACATTTCCAATTTGATCATAACCTTCGAAAAGAGAAATGTCGTCATCTTTTTTAAATGAATTTTCATCAAAACCAACCATAGTTAGTCCTGCGTCAATAGAACGTTTGTTGATAATTTCTTTTATAGATGTATTCTCATCTCGTACAATAATTTCAATATTGGTATCTGTAATAGGCATACGTCCGCTGTTAATCAGTTCGTGCATGTTTTTTCTAATTTCTTCGGCATCTTGAGCATAGCACACGTTAAAGATTTTAATATTTGCTCTTTTCCAACTTGGGTGCCCCATTATAATAAACCCAAGTAAAATCATTAAATTAGTATTATTAGTATCAAAACGACTTGCCCAAATGTGGATACCATTTTTATATAAAAGTGGTTTGCGACTTGTTCCTAAAATGCAAACATCAAATCCACCTGCGTTTACCATGCGGAAATTAGTTATTATATCGTGCAAGTCGTTCTCTGGTTTGCTTTTCAGATATTCAAAAATAACCATATTGTTATCCATGCCTGAAATTCCTGGTGTTTGAATAGATTGCGAAATAGCCGATGTGATTGATGGCGAAATAAGAGTGTCGATATAAACTTGATTAGATGAATCAAGATTGCTAAGTAAACGTTTTAGTTCAGCTTTTGCTTGTTCGTTGGTCTTTTTTGAGTAGTAGCCATCAATTAAGTGTAAATAAGTACCAAATCCATATTTATAAGAAATCCAGTTGAGTAGCTTTAGGGCAGAGTCTCGCTTAAAAGTATTTCTAGAAATACAGATCGCACTAGGACGCCACTCTTCTTCCGTATTATTTTGCTCCGAAGCTTTTTTCCTTTTATTTTGAAGATATATTTGTAATCCTCTATTCATTTGGAAAATAGTGTTTGCAAATATTGCCGAAAATCCTTTGCGGTCACTGTGATAATGTTCCATATAAATATATAGTAAAACTATAGCTCCGTATGCTACTAGTGTATAAACAAAGTTAATTTGAAACATTGCCCATACTGAAATTATAAATCCTGCAAAAGAAATATACCATTTCGATTTGAATGTCGGTCTATATGCTGGAGAAGAACCAAAATGGTGTAGAAAAGAAATTAAACATAAACTTCCGTATGTAACTAAGAAAAACATAGAAATGATTTGTGCTACCGAGTCAACACTACCAAAAGCAACAAAAATCATAGCTATAATGCATGTAACAAATGAAGCATTAATAGGTTCATTATCTTTTTTTCTAGTTTTGCTCAACCATTTATTTCTGCTTTTTATTGGTAGAGAATCGTCTAAAGCAAGAGCTTGTAGTGTGCGTGGTCCCACCATAATAGAGCTTAATGCAGATGTGAAAGTACAAGCAGCTAAGCCAAGCGGAATTAGAATTTTTCCACCAATAGCAATGTCAGACATAATTAATTGGTTGTTTAATAAATCAGCTGGTAGTGCAGAGTTTACAAATTTTAAGCAAATAAGTAAATATAAAATCAAGCCAGTAAAGGTTGCGGCTGTTGTGCCAATAGGAATTGATTTTCCGGGATTTTTTAAATCGCCAGAAAGTCCAACGCCAGCAGTAATTCCAGTAAAGGCAGGAAATATAATTGCTAAAACAAAAAACATATCTCCAGTATTTTTCATTGTAGCATTTGCACTAAAATAATCTATACCTGGTCCGTCAACTGGTTTGCCAAAGAAAAACATTAATATAGCAATCAAAACAACAGAGCCTGAAATATACAATACTTTTAAACCCATATTAGCACCTTTTTTGAGAACTAATACAGAAAGTAGGAGCATAGCAGGAACACTAATTACTTGCTTTGGAAGAACAATTCCTAAATTATTCTGAAAATAATTAAAGAGAAAATCAAAAGCTTCTGTAAATGCCACAATATAAAAGGCTACGCTAATTGTTTGAGAAAGATATAGTAGTATGCCCAAAGTAGCACCAATATTTAGACCAAAAGAACGTGAAATAATAAAATATTCGCCTCCACCTTCAACACGTTTGTTTGTAGCTAATTCAGATATAGCAAGTGCAGTAGGAATTGTAACTAAATGTCCAATTATAATAAGTAAAAATGTTCCCCACAAACCAACAGAACCTACTGCAAACCCAAAACGCAAAAAAACAATTGCACCAACAATAGTAGAAAGAGCGGTAAAATAAACGGCTGATGTTCCAAATTTTTTTTCGTTACTCATAACAAGATAGCTTTATGTTCTCTTGGTACAAAGATATTTATTTTTGAGTAAAACTCTATTTTTATAAGAAATAAAATATGTTTTTTTATTAACATTTGATTTGTAAGATTTTATTTTCTGTATAAATAAAAAATGCTTTAATGGTGTTTTATAGGAAAAATAATTGAGTTTGTAGTAGTATTTTAGATGTGTATGTGCCTGCTCATGAAACTCAGACAAATTTCTGAGTGTTGATATTTTTGGTAATTGCTTTTATTTCTTTACTAAAATATCTTCGTTAGCTATATTATTAATCATATCTTGTAAAGTATGTGTTTGCAAATGATTAATTAGTTTTGTTCCAATTTCGTTGCATACATTACCTAATAGACATGAGCCAAAAGGACAGTGAATATTGTCAATAGGACAATCTTTAAGGTCAACTTTGCCTTCTAAAGCTTCTAAGATGTCAATAGCTTTAATTTCTGTTGGCTTTTTCTTTAGAAAAAAACCACCACTTGGTCCTCGTGTTGAACCTATTAAACCAGATTTTACCAATCTTTGCATCACTTTAGAAGTGTGATGTTTTGATGAGTTTGTTAGTTCAGCAATTTCTGTTGCACTTATAGCAACTTTTGATTTTGCAATTAAAGCCATTCCATGAAAAGCAATCGCATTAGCTTCAGATAGAGCAAGAATTTTCGTCATTTACTTTAAATTTTCACAAATTTATATTCTATTCCTTTAAAAGTTTTTAAATCTTCCAAAAATAAATCAATTTGATTTGAATCTCCTGAAAGTTCTAATATAATAATTCCACCTTTAACTGCTGTTTGATTTAGTCCTAATCTGCTTCGAATAATACAGCC
This sequence comes from Bacteroidales bacterium UBA5219, assembly GCA_002412425.1. Taxonomy (GTDB): domain Bacteria; phylum Bacteroidota; class Bacteroidia; order Bacteroidales; family ML635J-15; genus Bact-19. Next base: position 12,594 of record DHVB01000004.1, read on the forward strand.
GTAATCTCGAAATAAGTTTTGTAATTTACTTGCATCTAATTGTGGCTGTTTTACCAAAATACTTACAATATTGTATTCCATAATTATAATTCAAAATTCATTACTTCTGTTTTAATACCACCAATTTGATTTAGTTCGGAAACTAATTTCTTTTCTTGCTCTAATTCGCCTGCTAGCTCTAAAATTATCAAGGCTTGCCGACTGCAAACTTCTGTACTAAGCTCATGAAATCCAAATCTTGTTTTGATAATTTCGTTATAGTCGCTTAGAGTTTTTTGAACAAGTCCAGCTTCTTTTATTCTGTCGGCTATCTTGATAACTACTATATTTAATTCTTTTTTCATAATTTTAATAATATAAATCGCGTTCGCCTTGTTTAATTTTTTCAATTTTTTCTTTAATAGATTCTGCAAGTTTTGGGTCTTCTATTTTAGCAATTTCTTTATCTATTTGTTTCCAACCTTTTTCTTTAACTTCATCGCTTGCATAGTCTATCAAATATTCTGTTAGAGTTAAAAGAGCATTTGGAGTACAGAATCGCTTAATAAATCCTGGTACAGAAAATTCCATAAAATGTTCGCCTGTGCGACCTAATCTGTAACATGCAGTACAGAAAGATGGAATATAATCTTTGTCTAAAAGTTCGCCAATAATTTCGCCCAAAGATCTTGTGTCGTTTATTTCAAATTGTTCTTTGTTTAAATCTTGTTTTTCGTTTTGTGAATTTGCATAAGAACCTAACTCCAATTTTGTACCACCATCAATTTGTGAAACACCAAAACGCATAACTTCGTCTCTTATAACTGCTGGTTCGCGAGCTGTTAAAATCAATCCTGTATATGGAACTGCAAGTCTAAGAATAGCAATAAGTCTTACAAATTCTTCGTCAGAAACTAAATATTTATCATCAATATTTAATCCTGATGCATCTTTTATTCGTGGAAAAGAAATTGTGTGTGGACCAACATTATAGCAGGCTTCAAGATGATTAACATGGCGAACTAAAGCTAAAACTTCAAAACGCCAATCATACAAACCAAATAAAGCACCAATCCCAACATCGTCTAAGCCAGCTTCTTGGGCTCTATCCAAAGATGTTAATCTATAATCATAATCTTTTTTTGGACCCGCAACATGATATTTTTTATAAGTTTCTTGATGGTAAGTCTCTTGAAAAACTTGATAAGTTCCAATTCCAGAACGCTGAACTGTTCTAAAACCTTCAATATCAAGCGGTGCTGCATTGATGTTTACACGTCTTATTTCACCTCTGCCTTTTTTAACACTATACGCCAAACGTACAGTATGGGCAATATATTCAGGATTGTAAGAATCGTGTTCGCCGTAAACTAAAATTAATCTTTTTTGACCATTGTCTTCAAGAACTTCAATTTCTTTAATAATTTCTTCGTCGCTTAAAGTTTTTCTGTTTGCATCTTTGTTCGAAATCCTGAAACCGCAATAAAGACAGTTGTTTTTACATTTATTTCCAATATATAATGGAGCAAAAAGTACAATGCGGTTTCCGTAAATTTTTTCTTTTAGTGTGCGTGCACCTTCTTTTATAAGATTAATCAATTCTGGAGATTCAGCATTTATTAAAATTGCCGTTTCTCTTAGATTTAATCTATTTTTATTCAATGACTTTTCAATAACAGCTAGAACTTCTTCCTTAGAAGGATTTTTGGTTTCTTCTAAATAGCCTTCAATTTCTTCGGTATCAATGAAAGATTTCATTCTTTCATCTTTTATTTTATATCTTTCGGGTACAAATTTCATTTTTATAAATTTACAATCACTTTAATTCTGTGGCTTACACATAAAAATATAAATTATTTTATACTTTTCAATTATTCAGCGTCTTCTACGTCATTTCTGAACGACATAATATCTCTGTCGAACATATATAGACTTGCTTTTCCTAATAATTTAAGTTTGTCAATAACTCCTTGAACAGAAGATTCTTCTTCAACTTGTTCTGAAACAAACCATTGTATCCAATTTTGAGTAGCAAAGTCTTTTTCTTTTATTGCTAATTCTAAAATGTCATTAATACTCTTGCTGATATATTGTTCGTGTTTTAAAACTTCATCGAACATAACAAAAATATCTTTCCAAGAGCTTGCAGGTTTTTCGAATGCAGGAATAATTGCATGACCACCTCTTTCATTAATATAAGATACAAATTTCATCATATGCATTTTTTCTTCTTCTGCTTGTGCATATAACCAACTAGCTGTACCACTCATTCCAAGAGTTTCTGTCCAGCTTGCCATAGCTAAATAAAGATTAGCTGAAAAGCCTTCTTTTTCGATTTGCTCGTTTAAAATTTTTTCGATTTTTGAATTTAACATAGTCGTAATATTTAGAATGTTTTTAAATTATAAAATTATTGTTTATTATGTAAACAAAATTACAAATAAAAAGTTTATTTTTAACACAAAATAATATTAAAAAAAAGTATAACTTAAAATTAAAATTTATTATGAGTATTATTGGAACAAAAACAGAACAAAATTTATTGAAAGCATTTGCAGGTGAATCTCAAGCTCGCTCACGTTATACAATGTTTGCGAAAACTGCAAAAAAAGAAGGTTTTGAACAAATCGCAGCGATTTTTTTAGAAACAGCAGAACAAGAATTTGAACATGCAAAAACTTTTTTCAAATATTTAGAGTCTGGCGAAAATCTTGAAATTACAGCAATGTACCCAGCTGGTAAAGTTGGAACAACTGCCGAAAACTTGAAAGCTGCTGCAATGGGCGAAAATGAAGAATGGACAGAATTATATCCTGCATTTGCTGATATTGCAGAAAAAGAAGGCTTTAAAGAAATTGCAACTTCTTTTAGAATGATAGTAAAAGTTGAAGCCGAACACGAAAAACGCTATCTAAAACTTCTTGACAATGTAAAAAATAACAAAGTTTTTGAAAAAGAAGAAGAAGTAGAATGGATGTGTCGCAACTGCGGATATGTACATAAAGGCAAAAAAGCATTAAAAACTTGTCCAGCATGTAAACACCCAGAAGCTTATTTTGAAATTCATTCAGTAAATTATTAATAAAATTAATAAAAAACTATTCTAAAATAAGTTTTCAAGAACAAATAATAAAAAAGCTGTCAAAGAAATTTCTAAGACAGCTTTTTTATTTTATTCAGTAGCATTATTTTCTTTTTCAGCAGATTTTTTTGCTTCTTCACTTTCGATTTTTATATTTTCCTTAGTTAGTATTTTATGCTCAATTAAGCTATTATACCAATTTGTAAGTTTTTTAATATCGGAAATATAAACTCTACTTTTGTCATAATTAGGAAGTACAGATTCTAACATTTGGGCAAGTTCTTTATTTGAATCTTTACCTATTTTTATAGTTTCACCATTAAATTTTTCAAACATTTTAATTAAAACTTCTCGTAATGAGATGTCTTCATTGTCGTCTGTGTAAATAGCAACATCAGAAAGTGTGCTAATTCTTGAACTTGTGAAAGTAGGCATGCGCTTACCTGTATTTAGCGATTCAACAATAACGTTGTTGTTGCCTTTTGAAATTAACTTAAAAAGCCCTGCCTGACCCGAAATTGATAATATTCCTTCTAAAAACATAATTTCAAAATTTTAGACCGTAAAAATAATATTTGTATTTGATTACAAAAAATTAATTTTATAAATGCAATTTTAATGCCGAAAAAAAGCATACTAACAAAAAATGTCAATCTACCCTAAATAAAAAAACACAAAAATTTGCTTTTTATAAAAATAAATGCTATATTTGTATTGTTGTTTAATAATTAATTTAATTTGTTGTAAAATGAAATAACTAAAAACAAATCTTTTTGCGGTTAAGAGAGGTAATACCCTACAAAAAGCCATAGCAAGTCTATGTTCAACTATTTTTATTTTATTGCTAGCTACAAGTGCTAGTTCACAATCTTTTTCGCTTGATAATACTTTTGGAAATCAAGGAGTAATAACAAGCGTAGATGCATCAGATGTTTATTTTATAGATTTTGATGATAACGGAAATATAATTGCAATAGCAAGCAAAATTGGAAGCCAACCTAGTGATTATCATTATTTATCCATAATAAAAACAGATGCAAATGGAGTTGTTATGGAAACTTTTGGGAACGAAGGAGTGATGATCTTGACAGATTATGCAAATGCAAGAATATATAGTTCTCAAATAACTAATGAAAACAAAATTTTAGTATTTGGCTATTTTAGCGAAACCTATTTTGGCGATTCACAAGCAATGTTTATGCAATTTGCTGAAAATGGAAATTTAGACGAAAGTTTTGGAAATAATGGGAAAATAATAATCAATACAGCATTAAATGATGATGTTTTTGCAAATTGTGCAAGTTTTGGAAGCAGTGATTTTCTATTAGTCGGAAAAAGAAATCATCTTGATTTTTCAGAAGTTAAATGTTATATCTCAAAATATAATTACGATGGGAATTTAGATGAAAGTTTTGGACAAGAAGGAAATGCTTATTAAACAGATAATGCAACATATAGAATTGTTCCACTATCTATTTATGTTTTAGACGACCAGTCTGTCCTTGTAGCAGGATTTAATGAATTTAAAGGAGACGGTAATTATGAGTTGGCATTATGTAAATTAGACCAAAACGGAAACTTAGTAACAGATTTTGCAAATAATGGAGTATGGCTTATGGATATTGTGCAAGATTTTAATTTGGATTATGAATATTTTAATAAAATTATAGAAAATAATGGAGATATTATTGTTTCTGGTAAAGGTAAAGAAGGTAAACTGTTTTTAAGTAAATTTTCGACAACTGGTGTAATTGATACAAATTTTGGCGAAAATGGATTTTATAATGATAATTTTGTAATTACACGCTTAAATGCAAACTCAAAATCGGGCGAAGACCCAGCATCTTTAGAAAAAAATCAACTTAATACTTTGTCAATTTATCCAAATCCAGCAAAAGATAACTTATATTTTAACGAAGAAACTCAAGCTGAAATAATTGATATACAAGGAAGAGTATTGTATAAAACTACAGAAGCAGTTAAAAGTGTAAATATCAGCAATTTAAAATCAGGAATATATTTCATAAAAACTGATAATAAAATTCAAAAATTCGTAAAAGAATAAAGTCCCTCGCTCGTTCGGATTTGTAATCCGAGTGTAACATAACCAAGCACTCGGATTGTAAATCCGAGCGAGCGACATGGGCGTTTGAGTGAGCTAATGTGGGTTGTACGTGAGTACAAAACAAGTCTGTCAAAGGATTGCCCGCAAGGGCAACACAATAAAATTAGTTAAAAGTTTATAAAGTTTTTAAAGTTGTCTAACTAAACAACTAAACACTAACAACTAAACACTAAAAACTAAACACTAAAAACTAAAAACTCTTTTAACTTTTAACTGATTTATATTCCTTTTTTTTAATTTTTTTTGTATTATTGTTGCAATTTTGCACCATATGGAAAATTTTGAGAATAAGGAATTAAAATTAGCACAAGAATTTGTGCTTTATACACATAAAAATATATTTTTAACAGGAAAAGCAGGCACAGGAAAGACTACTTTTCTAAAAAATTTAAAATTATATTGTCCTAAGCGTATGGTTGTGGTTGCACCTACAGGTGTGGCAGCAATTAATGCAGGTGGAGTAACAATACATTCCTTTTTTCAATTACCATTTTCGCCTTTTATTAGTGCTTATACTACAATATCTGAAAATTCTAAAAATGAGCAAACTGACAATTCTGCTTATACCTATAAATTAAGTAGGAATAAAATTAAACTTATACAAAGTCTTGATTTGTTGGTAATTGACGAAATTAGCATGGTGCGTGCAGATTTGTTAGATGCTGTAGATGATGTTTTAAGAAAATATCGTCATACTGATAAACCATTTGGTGGTGTACAGTTGCTTATGATTGGCGATTTGCATCAGTTAGCACCAGTAGTAAAAGAAGATGAATGGAATATTTTGCGAGATTTTTATGATTCGGCTTTCTTTTTTAGTTCTAAAGCATTGCAAAAAACCGAACTTGTTACAATAGAATTAAAACATATTTATCGCCAGTCTGATGAGACTTTTATTTCATTGCTTGGAGAAATTCGAGAAAATAAAGTTTCGCAAAAGTCTATTGAGCTTTTAAACTCTCGATATGAGCCAGATTTTAATTTGAATGAAAATGAAGGATATATAACATTAACAACGCATAATGCTAATGCTCAAGAGATTAACGATGAGAAATTAAAGAAAATAAAATTGCGTTCAAAAAAATTTAAAGCAAAAATAAAAGACGACTTTCCTGAATATATGTATCCAACAGAATATGAATTAGAACTTAAAGTCGGTGCTCAGGTAATGTTTGTGAAAAACGATTCTTCATTTGAGAAACTATATTATAATGGTAAGATTGGAATTATTACAAAATTTGTTGAAGACTTAATTGTTGTAAAATGTGATAACCAAGATGAAATTTATGTTAAAACAGAAATGTGGGAAAATGTAAGATATACATTGAATAACGAAACTAAGGAAATTGATGAAGAAGTTATAGGTAGTTTTGAGCAATATCCTTTAAAATTGGCTTGGGCAATAACTGTTCATAAAAGTCAAGGTTTGACATTTGAGAAAGCAATTATAGATGTAAATGCTGCTTTTGCTTTTGGACAAGTGTATGTTGCTTTGAGCCGTTGTAAATCGTTAGAAGGTTTGGTTTTAATTTCAAAAATTCCAAGTTCGGCAATAAAAACAGATTCAACAATTTCGAGATTCAATGAAAATGCTGCAGAAAATGCACCCGACCAAGAAAAACTACAAGATTCAAAATTGATTTATCAACAAAATTTAATTTTAGAACAATTTGATTTTTTAAATCTGAAAAAGAGATATTTTTCAGTTAAGAAAATTTATACTGAAAATATTTTAAGATTTGGTGAGGGGTTTGTGAAAATATTTGAGGAAATCACAGCACAAGCACAAAGCGAAATTTTTGACGTTAATGATAAATTTATTAAGCAATTAAACTATTTATTTAATACAAATAAAGAAGAATTACCTGAAAATTCAGAGCAAATTTTAGATAGAATTGCCAAGGCTTCTAAGTATTATATCGAGAAATTTAATTTTATTTTTATTTCCAAGTTCAAAAGCTTATATTTTGATTGCGACAATAAAGAAATAAGCAATGAAATGGATAATGCCATTAATAGATTTGAATTAGAATTAAAATTGAAGTTAGGAGCAATGCAGGCTTCTGTTGAAAAATTTGAAACTTTAAAATATTTACGAGCTTTATCCGATACCGAAGTTGATTTTAAATCTGAATTTAACAGACCTACGGTTTATTCTTCGCATACTGAAAATAAAAATTTGTTTGCAGAATTAAACGCATGGCGAAAGTCTTTAGCTGAAGATTCAGGAATTGATGTTTATAAAATTTTACCATATAAAACTTTAAGAGAATTAGTGGAAAAATTACCACAAAATCTAACTGAATTAGGTAAAATTAAAGGGATTGGCAAAGTTAAACTAAAACAATTTGGAGATGATATTCTCGATATAATTTATGAGTATTGCGAAAGAAATAATATAAAAAGGGCAGAGCCAGTTGAGGAAATTATTTCCAAAACTAAAGCAAAAAAAACACAAGCGGAAAAATTAATAAAAGAGCCTAAAAAAGATACTAAAACAATTAGTTTTGAGCTATTTAAGCAAGGCAAATCAATAGAAGAAATTGCTGAAGAAAGAAGTCTTGTTTTCTCAACAATTTTTGGGCATTTGTCTCATTTTGTGCTGAAAGGAGAATTGGAAATAACGGAACTTGTTGAGCAAGTGCGACTTGATAAAATTGTAAACTTTATTGAAGAACAAGAAAACCTCAACTTACGCGATTTGGTCGAAAAATCAAATTACGAGTTTAATTACAATGAACTTAAATTAATAATTGCTTGTAAAGAAAAATTTGAATAATATCTTTACCCAAGTTTTATGCAGAAATTTTTGAAAATATTAGTTGTGCTTTTCTTGTGTGTAGGTTTTGTAAAATCAGCAAAGTCGCAATATTTGGAGAACGACCCAACTTATGTTCAAAGAATTTTTTATGGAGGAGATATAGGCTTTTCTTTTGGTTATGCAACATATATTGCCGTAAATCCTATCGTGGGATATAGAATTACAAATCGCTTGTCGAGTGGAATAGGAGGAAACTACACTTTTGCAAAATCAAATTATTATGGATATGAGGGTAGTATGTATGGAGGAAATATATTTGCAAGTTTTACTATTATTAAAAACTTGGGAAATGCAATTTCATTTCTTGAAGGAAATGGAATTTTGATTTATGCAGAATATAATGTGGTGAACATAAAAAATTATTATTCTATTCCAGGTAGAGAAATAAATTATGTAGCCTCGCCAATGTTGGGTTTTGCATTTCAAACTCCTATTGGTGGGCGAAGTTATTTATTAATGATGATTTTATACAATTTTAACGAAACCTCTATTAGTCCATATCCAAACCCTGTATTCAAATTTAGTTATCAGTTTTAAAAAAATATATAGTTTTTATTTTTTTATAATATTAATTCATTTATCTTTGTGGCGTTAGTGGCGTTATTGGTTTTTCGGAATTTTCCGAAACTAAGAGGGAAACAGGTGAAAATCCTGTACAGTACCCGCTGCTGTAAGCTCTTAAAAATGTTGTGTAACAAAGTCACTGCTTCGCCAAACGAAGTGGGAAGGCAACACAACTCAGAGTAAGTCAGAAGACCTGCCATAACAGTCATAGTTAAAAGCTTTCGGGACAAAAAGCTTAATGAAGTAATGTCATTACAAAATTTCCCGCAAATTTGAGACTTTGACAAAGTGAATTTATTTTTTTGTTTAATTTTTAAATTTTTTAATGATGAGAAAAAAATTACCTTTAGTCTTAGCTTTAATGCTTAGTGTTTCGTTTGTTTTTGCACAAACATTTGTAAATCTTGTTGACTTTGAAAGTCTTACATTAGCTCCCGAATCGCATTATGCCGGCGAGGATAATGCAGGAGGCTTCGAAGTAGATTATTTGAAGTTTTATAATTCTTACAGCCCTGATTATGGAGGGATGTGGTATGGTTTTGCTTATACTAATGAAACAGATGTCACTACTCCTGGTTCTACAAATCAGTATTCGTCTGCTTCTGGCTCAGGAGTTAATGCTTCGGAAAATTATGTGGTCGGTTTTATGGGTTTTGATTGGGTAAGTACCTTTGCTCCAATCCCTTCAGTAATAAAACTTAGTAAAGAAAATCCTGAAGCCATAATTCCAGGAATGTATGTAAATTTGAATACTTATGCTTCTTTATACATGGCAGATAATGATTTTTATAAAACCGAAAAACATTGGTATAAGTTGAAAATTGTTGCCTTAAGTACTACATCGTATTTTACTAACGAAGCAGAATTCTTTTTGGCTGATTACAGAAGCGACAATGAAGAAATGCAATTTAAAATTGATGATTGGACTTATGTTGACTTAACTTGGGCAGGTGTTGCTGATAGTCTTTTGTTTTATGTTGAATCATCAGATACTAATGCTTATGGAATGCTTACTCCTTCCTATTATTGCATAGATGATTTTGCAGCTACATGTCCTGAGACAGTTCCTGAGTTTATTACAGATATTAAAACTAATTATAATGCAAGTGTAGGCGAAGAAATTCAATTAAGTGCTTTTGTAAAAGGTGGAGTTCAGCCTTATAGCTTCGAATGGTCTAATGCAGAAATTTTAGATGATGCCACAAGTCAAATGCCAGTTGCTACAGTAACTGGAAGTACGACATTAACTGTAACAGTAAGCGATGCAAAGGAAAATACAATAACCGAAACAGTTAATGTTTTTGTGGAAACTAATATTGCTGAAAATAAGGCTTTTGAACCAAAAGTTTATATTAATCAAAACAATATTTTAAATATTGAGTCCGAAAACGAAATAAAATCTCTTGAAATTTATGATATTACAGGAAAACAGTTGATTTCAAATTCTAGTTTAAATAATAATATGAATTTTGATTTATCATATTTTCCACAAGGAATTTATATCGTTCGTTTAAGTGATGGCATTTCAATGTATTCAACAAAAATCTTTAAATAATAATCTGTCAAACAATGAAATTATCTTTATTATTTAGTGTCTTTTGCTTTTCGAGCATCTTGCTTTTTGCACAGAGCTTTCCGCAAGGCACAAATGCTATTCATAAAGATTCGTCCATCATTGTTTCTTGGGCAGTATCTGCTGTTGTTGAGCGTGGGTATATCAACATTGCAGATACTGCTTTTACTTATTCTCAAGGAGGAGTTACATCAAACAAGGCTTGGCATGGAAAAGTTCAAGATGCACTTGGAAAAGCAGATGGTAATGCTATTTCTTTAGGCGATGGTGGACATATAATTTTAGAATTTGAAAATCCTATCTTTGATGGAAACGGTCCTGATTTTGTAGTTTTTGAAAATGCTATTTTTACACCTCAAGGACAAACAAAAATGGCTTTTTTAGAGTTGGGCTTTGTCGAGGTTAGTAGCAATGGAGTTGATTATGCAAGATTTCCAGCAGTTACAGAATATCAGTTCGAAACTCAAATTGGTTCTTTTGATGCAATGGATAGAGATTTTTTGCACAATTTCGCGGGGAACTTTCCTACTTTTTACGGAACTCCTTTTGATTTAGCTGAAATTAATGACCCAAATGTTGATGTGCAAAACATTACTCACGTAAAAATTATTGATGTCGTGGGAAATATAAATCCAGAATATGCTTCTTACGATTCTCAAGGAAATATAGTGAACGACCCTTGGCCCACACCTTTTTATTCTTGCGGTTTTGATTTAGATGCTGTTGGAGTAATTAATTCTGCTGTAAATGTAAATGAAATTGCAAAAAATAATTTCCAAATTTTTCCAAACCCAACAAAAGATTTTATAAAAATTAATTCCGAAAAAAGTATTCAAGAAATTTATATTTTCGATAATCAAGGTAGAGTATTAGTTTATGAAAACAATTTAGAAAGCAATTCTGTTTTGGATTTAAGTTCGCTTAATTCTGGAGTGTATTTTATTAGAATTTTTGATGGAAATAATTTTTTAAATCAAAAAATTGTAAAACTTGATTAGAAAATTTCTCAATATTATTATAATTTTATTAGTTGGGAATTGTCTGTTTTCACAAGAAATTCATATTCCCGACACAATTAATCTTATTGAAGAAGTTTTTATTTATGCACCAAAAAATCTTGAAGAAACTGGTCAAAAAATTAATAGATTAGATAGTCTAATCATAGAAAATAAATTTTTAGACGATATTTCATCGCTTCTTTCTGAAAATACAAGTGTTTTTATAAAATCTTATGGAAAGTCATCTCTATCAACGGCTTCGTTTAAAGGGACAAATGCATCTCATACAAAACTTACATGGAATAATGTTGAGTTAAATTCACCTTTAATGGGAATTGTGGATATGTCGCTAATTCCTGTGGCTATCAGCGAAAATATTAAAATTTATTATGGGGCTGCATCTTTAAGCAAAAATTCAAATGCTTTGGGTGGCTTGATAGAGCTAAATTCTTCAACAACTTGGTCTAAAGGAGTGAAAGCTAAAATTGTAAGTCAAGTTGCATCTTATTCTTCTTATGATAATTTGGGCGAAATTAGACTTGGAAACGCTAAGGTTCAGTCTGTTACAAAGTTATATCATTCAATTTCAAAAAATAATTTTCCATTTTTTAATAACGATATTACTAATCAACAAATTGAATATCGCCAAAATGCAGATTATTTAAAATATGGTTTTGTTCAGGAAGTTTATTTTAGATTTAATCATAAAAATATTATTTCTGCAAAATTCTGGAAACAGTTGTCGGATAGGGGTGTACCAGGCTTAACAAGCAACGAAGCTGGACCTAATAATAACAAAAATCGTCAAAATTCTGGAATGAATGTCTATGCAACAAACTATACTCATTATGGAGAAAGACTTAAATTTGAGCTTAATCATGGTGCAAATTTTCAAAATTTGAATTATAAAAGTACAAACTATATTAATGGTGTTGGTTATTTGAATGTTGTTAATTCTTTTTCAAAATCAAATTCAATTTATAATTCAGCTTCTGCAAATTATAAATTTAATGAAAAAGCAGAGCTAAATGCACAAATTAATTATAATTTTCACTTTGTAAATTCAGAAGATAGTATTGTAAATCAGTATCTTACAGCAAAAAGACAAGAGGGTGGACTTAATGTTTCTGCATATTATGAAATTTTTAAAAATTTTAAATTAGCTCTTTTATTGCGACAAGATTTTTGTGATAAAAACTTAAATCCATTTGTCCCTGTGCTTTCGGCAGAGTACTTTTTTAAAAATAATTTGAGTTTGCGAGCATCTGTTGGAAGAAATTATAATTTGCCAAGTTTAAACGATTTATATCTCAAACCAAGTGGAAATCCAGATTTAAAAGCAGAGATTGGAAATAATTCAAATCTTGGAGTTTCTTATTTTTTAAATAAAAAGAATTTTTCTTTAAAAACCGATTTTGAACTTAATTACAATAAAATAAATAATTGGATATTATGGCGACCAACTGCTATGGGCTTTTGGCGACCAGATAATATTGATGCTGTAATTGCTTCGGGTTGCGAAACAAATTTAATTTTTGAATATAAATTGCGAAAAGTAAAATTTAAAAACATTGTAAATTATGCTTTTACAAAATCGGTTAGAGCAGACGAAAATGCAAATCCAAACGACCAATCTTTAGGTAAGCAGTTACCTTATATTCCACGACATTCAGCTAATTTATTTTCTCAGGTTTCATGGTCAAACTTTTTCTTTAATTATCAATGGACATATTTTAGCACACGCTACACAAGTTCAGTTGCAGAACCGGGAGTTTTGGTAAGTATTTATCCATATTTTATGAATGATATTGGAATTGGGAAAAATTTTATTTTCAAAAAAGTTGATTTAGTTCTTAATTTTAAAATATATAATTTATTTAACGAAAAATATAGGTCAGTTTTGTGGCAACCTATGCCAGGACGGAATTATAGTTTACAGTTAGGTATAAAATTAAAATGAAAATTAGAAGAATAATATATAGAATTTTGTTTTTGTATTTGCTTGTTTTTGGCATTTTCATAACTTCTTGTATGAAAGATGATTTTCGTCCAATTACTGAGTTTAACACAAATTCAAGAGGAGTATTTATTGTTTGTGAAGGGAATTTTATGTACGGCAATGCCTCGCTTTCTTATTATTCGCCTTTAGAGAAAAAAGTTGAAAATACAGTTTTTATTCGTGCAAATGGAATACCGCTTGGCGATGTGGCTCAAAGTCTTACTATTTATGATAAAACGGCGTGGATAATTGTAAATAATAGCGGAAAAGTTTATGCAATAGATATTGATAATTTTAAAATTAAAGGAAAAATTACAGACTTAGTTTCGCCAAGATATATGAGATTTATAAATCCTCAAAAGGCTTATATTACCGATTTGTATGCAAAAAATATTTATGTAGTTAATCCTCAAGATTATAGTTTGACAAAAACAATAAATATTGATGACGGTAGTGGAAAATATTATAATCATTCTTCGGAGCAAATTGTGGTTTTTGAAAATAAATTATTTATAAATACTTGGTCTTACGACAATAAAATTTTGGTTATAGATACAAATTCAGATGAAGTAATTGACAGCATTGAAGTCTTTAAACAACCAAGAAAAATTGTTGCTGACAAAGAAAAAAATCTATGGGTTTTAAGCGATGGCGGAAGCGATTACAGCGATTATAAAGGCGATGCTGGAATTACGAAAATAAATATGCAAACTCATAAAATTGAGCAAAGTTTTGTTCTTCCAAATAAAGACAATATTACAGATATGCAAATCAACAAAACTGGAGATACAATTTTTTATGTAAATGCCAATGTTTATAGATTTCCAATAAATGCAACTAGCTTACCTCAAAAAGAATGGATAAATGTAGGATGCAAAACTATTTATGGCATAGGACAAGACCCTTATAATTACGATTTTTATATTTCTGATGCAGTTGACTATATGCAATCAGGAGTAATTTATCGTTACAACTCAAATTTGCATTGTGTTGATAGTTTTGCAGTGGGAATTATTCCGAATTCTTTTGTGTTTAAGTAATATTGTTTACTGTCTCAGTTATAAATCCTTACAAGTAAGTGCTATAATTCTATTTGTAAATTCTAAAATAACAGCTTAATTGGTAGTAAAAATTTACTGAATAAAGAGGCTTTTATTTTTTCCATTTTTTTACTTTTATATATCAAAAAATGTTGTACTTTTGTAGGTCAATTTCTGTTTAGCGATTGACGAAAATTTTAACTTAATAATATTAAAATATTTAAAGAAATGATTATCGGAATTCCAAAAGAGATTATGCCTTCAGAGGCACGTGTTTCGGCTACACCCGAAACTGTAAAGAAGTTTGTTGCAGATGGTGCCACAGTTTTAGTAGAAAAAGACGCAGGTATCGGCTCTTTCTTTAGCAATGAAGCTTACAAAGAGGCAGGTGCAACTATTATTAACTCGGCTAAAGAGGTTTTTGAAAAATCAGACCTCATACTAAAGGTAAAAGAGCCGCAATTCAATAATGAGTTTAATGCTCATGAGGTTGATATGATGCATTCAGGACAGTATCTTGTAACATTCCTACACCCTGCAGCACCAGCTAACCACGATATGATTCGTAATTTAGCTAAGAATGGCATTATTGGTCTAACTCTAGAAGGCGTTCCTCGCATATCGCGTGCACAAAACATGGACGGACTAACATCAATGAGTACTTGTGCTGGTTATAAAGGTATTTTGATTGCAGCTAATGCACTTCCAAAATTCATTCCTCAAATGTTTACTGCTGTTGGTATGCTTCCACCTTCAAAAGTTCTAGTTGTAGGTGTTGGAGTTGGCGGATTACAAGCTCTTGCTACTGCAAAAAGACTTGGTGCTGTTACTCACGCTGTTGATATCAGACCTGCTGCTATGGAGCAAGCAACAAGCTTAGGAGCTAAAGTATTTGACTTAGGCGTGCCTGCTGAACTTGCTATTGGAGAAGGCGGATATGCTAAATATTTACCAAAAGAATGGTTAGTAAAAGAAAGAGAAAAACTTAACGAAATTTTACCAGAAATGGACATCGTTTTCCTAAGTGCTTTGGTACCAGGAAAAGTAGCACCTATACTTATAACTGAGGATATGGTTAAGAAAATGAAACCAGGTTCAGTAATAGTTGATATTTCTATCGACCAAGGAGGAAACTGCGAAATTACACCAGCAGGAAAAACTGAAGTGAAACACGGTGTAACAATCTGTGGTATTAAAAATATCCCTGGTATGTTACCAACAAGCTCAACTCTCATGTTCTCAAACAATGTTTATAGCTTTGTGAAAAACATGATGAAAGACGGTAAAATTGTGATAGACACTAATGATGAGATTATTAATTCTACATTAGTTACAATCAATAATGAAATTGTTCACGCTGGAACACGTGAAGCAATGAACATTTAATTTTATTAATTTATAAACAAAACCGACTGTTTTGTTTTGAAATGGTCGGTTTTATTATTTTTAAAAAGTTATGAATCCAATTTATTTGATTTTAATTTTTATTGTTGCCACGCTCGTTGGTTACTTTATTATTAAAAATGTGCCTAGCTTATTGCACACGCCGTTGATGTCTGGTATGAATGCACTATCAGGTATCACAATTTTGGGAGCAGTAGCAGCTGTTGGTCTTTCAGTCTTATACGAGGACCAAAGTATTGTTGTAGGACAAATTTTGGGCGGTTTAGCGGTAATTGCTGCCACCGTAAACGTTGTAGGCGGATTTGTTGTTACACACCGAATGCTCAAAATGTTCAACAAAAAAAAGAAAGGAGGTAACAAATGATTACTCCAACTATATATATAATAATTTGTGCCGTACTTTCAGTATTGGTTTTAGTTGGTATTTCCATGATGAGCAAGGTGAAAACCGCCGTTATGGGAAACTTTCTCAGTGCAGCATCGGTGTTTGTAGGAGTACTTATAACACTTTTATATAACGATATAATCTCAATTGCAAGCATGTATATTTATATGCTTGTTGGTATTATTATTGGTAGCACGCTGGCTTTGAGAGTCAAGATGATTCAAATGCCTCAGTTAGTTGCTTTACTTAATGGAGTAGGAGGATTTGCATCAGCTTTGGTGGGGATTCTTACTCTTCTAAAAATTGGACAAACAGAACAAGCATATCCTATATTTTCAGATGTAACAGCCGTTCTTGCAATAGTTATCGGTATGATTACACTTGTGGGAAGTTTGGTAGCAGCAGGAAAGCTACACAAACTTTTGCCTCAAAAGCCGGTAATTTGGAAAAATCACGCTTTAATTCTTAATTTTAGCCTTGTTCTTTTGACAATTACCATAATTTATTCAGCCTTTGTAGGAAAAATAATAAGTCAACCTGTTGATATAGCTATAATTTTGATAGTAAGTATAGCAATAAGCTCACTTTTTGGATATGCTTTCTCTATCCGCGTGGGTGGAGCAGATATGCCTATTACAATATCGCTACTCAACTCTTTAAGCGGTGTTGCTGGAGCTATTGCGGGTATGGCAATCAGCGATATTTTACTTGTTTCTGTAGGTGGTATAGTTGGAGCATCAGGATTGTTCCTAACACAAATTATGTGTCGCTCAATGAACAGAAGTTTGATGGATATACTTACAGGAAAAACATCTGTTGCTGGTAAAAAAACAACTAAAACACAAGCTGTTACAGAACCTAAGAAAGATGAAAAAGCAGAGACTAAGCAGACTTCAACTAAAGATGTTTTAAAGAATGCAAAAAGTGTTATCATCGTTCCCGGTTATGGAATGGCACTTGCTCAAGCTCAACATCAAGTAAAAATGCTCGCAAATACATTTGAAAGCAAAGGTGCTCAAGTTCGCTATGCTATTCACCCTGTTGCAGGACGTATGCCAGGTCATATGAATGTCTTGCTTGCAGAGGCTGATGTTTCTTACGAACAGCTTTACGAAATGGATGCAATCAACGATGACTTTAAAAATACTGATTTAGTTGTT
>DHVB01000004.1:29963-30120 GCA_002412425.1 Bacteroidales bacterium UBA5219
CGGAATGCCTGTTTTAAACGTTGATCAATGTCCTAATGTAATAATTTGCAATTACGACATGCAACCAGGTTATGCGGGAGTTGAAAATCCACTTTACCAAAAGGAAGGCGTTACTATGATGTTAGGAGACGCTAAAGATAGTTTAGCTAAGTTACTT
>DHVB01000004.1:30299-30845 GCA_002412425.1 Bacteroidales bacterium UBA5219
TAGTTTAGCTAAGTTACTTGAGCAGCTTTCTGCTTCAGATGATACAAAGTCTTCTACAGACTCAGGCTTGGGTAAACAACTTCGTTCAGCAAAAAGCGTAATCATCGTTCCTGGTTATGGAATGGCACTTGCTCAAGCTCAACATCAAGTAAAAATGCTCGCAAATACATTTGAAAGCAAAGGAGCTCAAGTTCGCTATGCTATTCATCCTGTTGCAGGTCGTATGCCAGGTCATATGAATGTATTACTTGCTGAAGCTGATGTTTCTTACGAACAGCTTTACGAAATGGATGCAATCAACGATGACTTTAAAAATACTGATTTGGTTGTTGTAATTGGTGCTAATGACGTTCTAAACCCTGCTGCTCGTGATGCAGAAGGTACACCAATATACGGAATGCCTGTTTTAAACGTTGACCAATGTCCTAATGTAATAATTTGCAATTACGATATGCAACCAGGTTATGCAGGAGTTGAAAATCCGCTTTATCATAAGGAAGGCGTTACTATGATGTTAGGAGATGCAAAAGATAGTTTAGCTAAGTT
>DHVB01000004.1:31020-31351 GCA_002412425.1 Bacteroidales bacterium UBA5219
TAGTTTAGCTAAGTTACTTGAGCAACTTTCTGCTTCAGATGATACAAAGGCTTCTACAGACTCAGGCTTGGGTAAACAACTTCGTTCAGCAAAGAGTGTTATCATCGTTCCCGGTTACGGAATGGCACTTGCTCAAGCTCAACATCAAGTAAAAATGCTCGCAAATACATTTGAAAGCAAAGGTGTTCAAGTTCGCTATGCTATTCACCCTGTTGCAGGTCGTATGCCTGGTCATATGAATGTATTGCTTGCTGAAGCTGATGTTTCTTACGAACAGCTTTACGAAATGGATGCAATCAACGATGATTTTAAAAATACTGATTTAGTTGTT
>DHVB01000004.1:31578-34713 GCA_002412425.1 Bacteroidales bacterium UBA5219
CGGAATGCCTGTTTTAAACGTTGACCAATGTCCTAATGTAATAATTTGCAATTACGACATGCAACCAGGTTATGCAGGAGTTGAAAATCCACTTTATCATAAGGAAGGCGTAACTATGATGTTAGGCGATGCTAAAGATAGTTTAGCTAAGTTAGTAGAGGAACTTTAAAGAATTATATTTTTTAAAAAAGAGAGTGGGGTAGTTACTTCACTCTTTTTTTGTTTTTTGGGGGTATTGTTAAGTGTTTGAGGGTTTGCTTTTATTGTGTGTTTGGAGGTAAAACTTCACCTTTAATTTGAAGTTGTATAGGATCGTCTTGTCCTTCAACATAAACATAAGCATATTTTGTAAATTTTCCAATTATTCGAGAATCATAAACAATTGAAATTTTTTGCTTTTTCTTATTTGTAATTTCTTCTCGCGACCAATCGGCAGCAGTACAACCACAACTTGTTTGAACATTAGTTATTTTTACAGGCTTTTTACTTACTTTTTTAAAAATAAATACAGCTTTAGCTTCAGATTCGTGTTTAATTTTTCCAAAATCGTAAATTAAACTTTTAAACAAAATTGCTGATTGTTTTGAAGTTGTTGCAGGCGATTCAAAATCTTTATTTTGTCCAAAGACAAAACCTGAACATAAAATTAATGCAAAAAATAAAAATTTAGTTTTCATAAAATTTTTTCTGTAAATTTATTAAAATATTCTAATTAACGAATACTTAATGATTTTTGTTATGTGTTTTTGTGAAAGCAATTTAAAAACTTATTGCTAAGATATTTATTTCGGCAATTCTTGATACACTTCATCAAAAAATTCTAAAATATTATCTGTTTCATATTCCCAAAAATCGTAATTATGTCCAGCTGCTGTGGGAAAATTTGCTTTAATTTTTAAATTTGGTTGATGTAGTTTAATTGAATCATACATTGCTTTGCTTTGCTCTACAGGCGATACTCTATCTGCATCGCCGTGTGCAATATAAATTGGAACTTTAAAATTTTCACAATCATAAGCAAAGCATTCTTTTTTCCATCTTTCTGGAAAATCATTGTAATAACCTAAAAATGAATAATATATATATTCATCAGTCATTGTTGTAATATCAAAATCGCCAGAAAGACTTGCAACAGCTTTAAAAATATTTGGCATATAATAGGCTAGAAGAGTTGCACCTCTACCACCAGTGCTAATTCCTGCTACAAAAGTATTTTGACCGGGTAGCAACAAATTCATGGTTTCTTGTATCATGAAAATTTGCGTTTCCATAATCCATGTGATTGTTGGATATTTTTTATAATTTGCAATAGTTTGAGGATAAATTTCTAAAGTATAATTTGATTTGCTATAATCAGGAATTATTAAAACATAATTTTGATTTAAAGCTTTTTCGCAAAAGCTGGTTTTTTCGCACCATTCGTCAGCAGGTAAATTCCAACCATGTAATAATAAAATTGCACCTTTTATATCAGCATCTTTTGGAGGATAAATTATTTTTGTACTAACAATAAAACAGCAGTCATATTTATATGAAAGAATAGTGTCGTTTTTGTGAGGAATTTTTACAGTTTCTTGTTTTTTAGTTATTATTTCGTTTTCAATAGTTTTTTTTTCTTTGTGATTGTTACAGGCAGAAAATATTACTAATGTAAGGATAATCAAGAGAATAATCTTTTTCATTAAATTAAATTTATTTATGATTTTAAAATTTGACCGAATTGTATTATTATTGTGCCAAAATAAATAAAAATTGTGAAAAATTCAAAAACTATTCAAAAAATAGGTTTACTAACTGCAATTTCTTATGTGATTGCGAATATGGTTGGAACAGGAGTGTTTACTTCTCTTGGATTTCAGCTTGCTGGTGGAGTTACAGATGTGGCTGCTGTAATGATTTTGTGGCTAATGGGTGGAATTATTGCTTTTACTGGTGCTCAAGTTTATGGCGAATTGGGCTCAGTAATGCCTCGTTCTGGCGGTGAATATCATTTTCTTTCAGAATTATATCACCCTGCTTTGGGATTTATGTCTGGTTTTTTTTCAATGTTTGTGGGATTCGCTGCACCAATAGCATTGGCTTCAATGGCTTTAGGTACTTATTTTTCTAATGTTTATGCAGGAATCAATCCCCAATATATTGCAGCAGGAGTTATAGTTTTAGTTACTATTGTACATTCTACTAGTTTAAAATCAGGTGGTGCATTTCAAAATATTTTCACAATAATTAAAATTTTATTGATTATCGCTTTTATCGTTGCTGGTTTTGTATTTACACCAGAACCGCAAAATGTTTCCATTATACCAAGTTCTGTAACTTGGTCTCAAGTTTTAAGCTCAGGCTTTGCAGTATCATTAATTTTTGTGTATTATTCTTATTCGGGTTGGAATGCATCAGCATATTTTGTTTCGGAACTTAAAAATCCAGCAAAAAATTTACCAAGATCCTTGATTATAGGGACTTTAATAGTTACTGTTTTATATTTATTGGTAAATTTCATATTTTTATATGTATCACCAGTAAGTTCTTTAACTGGACAATTAGATATTGGTGCAATTGTGGCTGGCGATATATTTGGTGCAAAAGGCGGAATGATTATGTCGGGATTAATTTCTCTGTTATTAATTTCTACTATTTCTTCTATGGTTTTCGCTGGACCACGAGTAATTCAAGTAATTGGAGAAGATTATCCAGCTTTGAGTTTTATAAAAAGAAAACGCAAAAATGGAGTGCCTTTAGTAGCTATTTTAATTCAAAGTTCAATAAGTTTGATTTTATTATTTACATCAACTTTTGAACAATTATTGTCTTATTTGGGTTTTGTGATGAATATTTTTGCTGTTTTAACAGTAATAGGAGTATTTATTCATAGAAGAAAATACCCAAATATGTCCAGACCTTTTAAAACTAAAGGCTATCCAATTGTTCCAATAATATTTATACTTTTTGTAATATGGAATATGATTTTTATGTTTAAAGAAAAAACTTTAGAAACTTTAATTGGACTGGCAACTTTGTTAATCGGATTAGCATTTTATTATATTGCAAAAGCCTTTGCAAAGAAGGGTGGTGTTAGAAACATTAATTCTTAATTCTCATTTCAATTATTGAGTGTCGAGCGAAGTCGGGGTGTCG
>DHVB01000004.1:34893-74663 GCA_002412425.1 Bacteroidales bacterium UBA5219
AAGTCGGGGTGTCGAGCGAAGTCGAGATACAATTCTTAATTCTTAATTCTCAATTCTTAATTACTTTCCCCAGGCAATATAAATTTCCATCTCTTGAAGCAACAAAAAGTCTTCCGTAATGAATTATTGGAGTTGCTTCGCCTCTAATATTGGTGTTTTTCTCTAATAAACTAAAATTACAATTTTTATCATATCCAAACATGTACAAGCCTTCGTAAGTCAAGACTATAAGTCTGTCTTTTGTAAAAATTGGAGTTGAAATTGAAGGTCCTGTTTCATATTTGAAAATTTCTTGAGGTTGAGGATATAAAGTTTTATCACAGGGTCCTTTTACCAAATCGTAGGGGTTAGTAAGTTCATTTTCAACAACATACAAATAACCGTCAATTCCAACAAAAGCAGCTAATGAGTTTTCATTTTCAGAAATATACCTATCATTAATAGCACACGAGCCTATAATCCCGCCATACCAACTTACAAAGTGTTTGTCTCCGGTAGGGTAGAACCAAACAACACAAGAGTCTTTATGTTTTGTTGGATCAATTAGCATTGCTCCACCTTTGCCAGGAATATATTCCTTTTCAATGCTTATTAAAACTTTTTTCTCTCTTGTGATAATTGGCGATCCGTCCATGTCTGAGCCAGTTTTAAATTGAATATCAATTTGTCCGCTATTCCTGTCATATTTATATAAATATCCAGCACCAGAGGTTATAAAGACAAAATTGTCTAATAATGAAGGAGCGCTTTCAATTACGACATTTCTACGATGAGCTTGAATATCTTCTTTTGTATAAAGTGCTTGCTTAAAAAATTCTACAGGTTGTTTGTAAGAATCAATTATTTGTGCAGAATCTGGATTTGGGTTGAGTTTTACAAAATCACCAGTTTCCAATCCTAAAAAAATTGTATCGTCAACAATTAATGCTGTTCCGTCCACATCTCTGCTAAATGAGCCACCATATACAGAATTATATCGCCATAATTCTTTTCCTGTTCTAAACGAAATCGCTCTGTAACTAAAAATATACTTTTCGTGAAGTGGAACTTTAAATCCTCTTCTGCTGCCTTGAAAAATCACTATTTTATCAGGGTCATCTTTAGTTCTATTTGGATTAACCCAAACACAACCAGTCGATTTTATAACATCGTCATAAGGATATTTCCAAACAACTTCGCCTGTTTTAGCTTTAATTTTTCTTAAATTATAATCGTAAGCACCTTGAATTAGATAAAGCTCGCCTTGGTCTTCTATAAGCAAGGCTTGACCAGTCCAGCCGGCACCACACATATCTCTAACTTCTTGATCTTTATTAGGAAAAACAGTTTTTCCACAACCTAATGTAGTTTTCCATATAATATCTAAACTTTCGGGAGCTATATTTCCGTAGTAATTGCGTTCTTCGTTTCCTAAAAATGTTGGTATTATAAGTTTTATACCATCATCATCAGGTTTTGGTGGAAGTTTAAGAAAACTAAAGCTACAAAAAAAAATAAGAGCTATTACTATTAAACTAATCAAAAGATTTACCCGGATATTGAGTTTCATTTATTAATTGTTCATATTCTGAGGGGTTTGGAACAAGCATATACCTAAGTGGGTTGACACTTGAATTGTTAACTAAAATTTCGTAATGCAAATGTGGTGCAGTTGATAAACCAGTTGAACCAACAGTTCCGATAAGTTCGCCTCGTTTAACTTTTTGCCCTTTTTTTACATTTATAGTATGTAAATGAGCATATCTTGATTTTAGACCATTAACCCCATGGTTAATTACTATATTATTACCATAACCAGTTCTAATTTTTTCAACAAGTTCAACAACACCATCGCCCGAAGCATAAACAGGAGTGCCAGTAGGAGCAACCATATCAATTCCATGATGCATTTGTATTACCCCTAAAATTGGATGAGGACGATAACCATAAAAAGAACCTATACGAGTTAGTTCGTTTACGTGAATTGGTTGTAAAACAGGAAGAGATTTATAAATATTACCTCGCTTTTTCATTTCAGCTAGTAAAATTTTATACGACTCGTCTTGAATTTTTAATTTCAACTCAAATTCGTCTAATTGTTTAGCAACATCTTTTATAATTTCAGTGCTATTATAACCTTCATAAATTTTATATCTATTACTGCCTCCAACTCCAGCATTGCGAACACTAGTAGGAATAGTGTCTAATTCAAAAGTGGTGCGATAAATATAATTGTCGTTTTTAGCAATCACATTTAATAAGCTGTCGTTTACTTTTAAACGTTGATTAATTTTATTTAGATTTTCTTGCAAAAATTTAACTTCAGCTCGTAAGAGTTTCTCTTCTGGAGACTCATAAATTATAATATATAATACCATTAAAATAGCACCAAATGAAAAAGATACAACAGAACGTTGAAAAAGT
Organism: Bacteroidales bacterium UBA5219; assembly: GCA_002412425.1. Lineage (GTDB taxonomy): Bacteria > Bacteroidota > Bacteroidia > Bacteroidales > ML635J-15 > Bact-19. The sequence continues at coordinate 37,297 of DHVB01000004.1, forward strand.
TTAAGGAAAAACTTTTTAAAACTGAACTTAATCTTTTCGTATTGAAGCGTTTCTGAATTAAATTTATATTTTGTTTTAATTTTTGTCATTAAAAATATTTAATACTAAAATAAAGTGCAAAATTACATAATTTAACTAACTTTGCAAACTAAAATAAAATAAAGTTTTTAATAACTTGATAATTGATTTTGTATATGATGGATTCTAAACAAATTAGACAAAAATTTAAAGATTTTTTCGAGGAAAAATCTCATAAGATAGTGGCTAGTGATTCTATGATAATAAAGAACGATCCAAGTTTAATGTTTACAAATGCTGGTATGAACCAGTTTAAAGATATTTTTCTTGGTTCACGAAAACCTGAAAGTTTAAGAGTTGCTAATTCACAAAAATGCCTCAGAGTTTCTGGTAAACATAACGATTTGGAAGATGTAGGACACGATACCTATCATCATACTATGTTTGAAATGTTGGGAAATTGGTCTTTTGGTGATTATTTTAAAAAAGAAGCCATTGCTTTCGCTTGGGAATTATTAACAGAAGTTTATAAAATTGATAAATCTCGTCTTTACGCTAGTGTTTTTGGTGGTGATGAAGCCGAAAATTTAGAAATAGACACAGAAGCTGAAGAAATTTGGAAAGAATATGTTCCAGAAGATAGAATTGTACGTGGTTGTAAAAAAGATAATTTTTGGGAAATGGGAGATATGGGTCCATGCGGTCCATGTTCGGAAATTCATGTTGATATTAGAAGCGATGAAGAACGCAAAAAAATTGACGGGAAAGATTTAGTAAATAAAGACCATCCGCAAGTTATTGAAATTTGGAATTTGGTATTTATTCAATATAATAGAAAAGCAGACGGAAGTTTAGAAGTTTTACCACAAAAACATGTGGATACAGGCATGGGATTTGAACGTTTGTGTGCTGTATTGCAAGGCGTAAAATCAAATTATGATATAGATATTTTCCAAATTTTAATAAATCATATTTCTGAAATTTCTGGCAAAAAATATGGAGAAGATGAAAAAATCGACATTGCATTACGTGTAATTGCCGACCACTTACGTGCTGTTGCTTTTGCTATTGCTGATGGACAACTTCCTTCAAATAATAAAGCTGGCTATGTTATTAGGCGAATTTTAAGACGTGCTGTACGATATGCTTATTCGTTCTTAGATTTAAAAGAAGCTTTTATTTATAAATTAGTTGATACTCTTGTTGATTTAATGGGAGACTCTTTTCCAGAACTTATTAGTCAGAAAAGTATTATTGAAAAAGTTATTAAAGAGGAAGAAACTGTGTTTTTACGTACTTTGGAAAAAGGTATTCGCTTGTTAGATACTGAAATGGAAAGATTGAAAAAAGAAAATAAAAATACTGTTAACGGAACTCAGGCTTTTATTTTGTATGATACTTATGGATTTCCTCTTGATTTAACTGAACTAATCGCTCGTGAAAATGGTTTTGTCGTTGATGTTGAGGGTTTTGATGGCGAAATGCAAAAGCAAAAAGAAAGAGCCAGAGCTGCTGCAGAAATAGATACTGACGATTGGACAGTTTTGAAAAATATTGAAGAAACAGAATTTGTGGGTTACGATAACTTGAAAGCAGAAATAAATATCGTAAAATACAGACGAGTAGAACAAAAAAATAGTAAATATTATCATCTTATTTTTGATAAAACTCCATTTTATGCTGAAGCAGGTGGACAAGTTGGTGATAGCGGTTTTATTCGTAGTATAAACGAAAATATTGAAATTATTAATACTGTAAAAGAACATAATTTAGTAATTCATATTTCAAAATATTTACCACAAAATCCAGAAGCAACTTTTACCGCTGAAGTAAATGTTGAAAATAGAACTTCTACTGCAAATAATCATACAGCTACTCACTTGCTACATCATGCTTTGCGGGGTGTTTTAGGAAGTCATGTAGAGCAAAAAGGCTCTTTGGTTTCACCAGAAAGATTGCGTTTTGATTTTGCACATTTCAATAAACTAAGTGATGAAGAAATTCGCTTGATTGAAAGACAAGTGAATAAAAATATTCGTCAAAATATTAGCAAAAACGAAAAAAGAAATATTCCTATAAAAAAGGCTAAAGAAATGGGAGCTGTTGCATTGTTTGGCGAAAAATATGGAGATGAAGTCAGAGTTATACAATATGGCGATTCCGTTGAACTTTGTGGTGGTACTCATGTTGAAAGCACAGGTCAAATAGGATTTTTTAAAATTGTTTCTGAATCTGCTATTGCTGCTGGCATTAGAAGAGTAGAAGCAGTTACAGGCGAAGTTGCTGAAAATTTAGTTTTCGAAAAATTTGATACAGTTTCAGATATAGCTTTAATTTTCAATAATCAAAAAGATTTGCTAAAAGCAATAAATAATGTTTTGGAAGAAAATGAAAAATTGAAAAAACAATTTGAAAAATTCCATGCAGAAGAATTAAAAGTAGTGAAACGTCAATTATTAGAGCAAGCTGAAAATGTTGGAGATGTGAAACTTATTGTTTCGGAAATAGACTTAAAAGATGCTAATGATTTGAAAGAAATTTGTTCACAAATTAGAGGAGAAGTATCTCAATTTGCTTGTGTATTAGCAACAGCTATAGAAGATAAACCATCTTTAATAATTGCGTTTTCTGAAAATTTAACTAAAGAAAAATCTTTAAATGCAGGAAGTTTAATTCGTGATGCAGCAAAATTTATCCAAGGTGGTGGTGGAGGACAAGCATTTGTTGCAACTGCAGGTGGAAAAAATCCAAATGGAATTTCTCAAGCATTAGAATTTGCTAAAAACGAGATATTAAAAGTGATTTAGAGTTTTTATGTCCTAAAAAATTGACATTTTTTGCGTCAACAATCTATGCAAATCAAAAGTTGTACTTTAGAAATACATGTAAAAATAAAGTTATATTTTAGATTTACATAAAAATATTATATATTTGCATTGTGTAACTTAAATTAATAACACTTAGATATGTTATTGCGAAAATTTAATTTCCAAGATGTTGAAACCAATAGTATTTTTCTTTGGGGTGCTCGTCAAACAGGGAAAAGTACGTTACTGAAAATGCGGTTTCCCGGTGTTCGTTATATTGATTTATTAAAATCAGATGAATTTGCACGTTATAGCCGTCGTCCTGCTCTTTTACGTGAAGAGTTAAGTTTACTTCCCAAGAATGAATTAATAATTATTGACGAAATTCAGAAAATACCTGCTTTACTTGATGAAGTGCATTGGTTAATAAGTAATCATCATCTTCGCTTTATTTTGAGTGGTTCAAGTGCTCGCAAATTACGCCGAAGTGGTGTGAACTTGCTTGGTGGTAGAGCTATTCGCAAACACCTATATCCGTTTGTTAGTGTTGAAATTCCAGAATTTGATATTGTGAAAGCTTGTAATAATGGAATGCTTCCACCACACTATTTAGTAGAAAATGCTACAAACAGACTTCAGGCTTATGTGGGTGATTATCTGCAACAAGAAATAAAAGCTGAAGCGCTTACTCGAAATCTAAATACCTTTACTCGATTTTTGGAAGTTGCAGCACTAAGTAATGGAGAAATTTTGAATTATAATAATATTTCTTTGGAATGTGGTGTTAGTGCTCCTACAGTTAAAGAGTATTTTTCTATTTTGGAAGAAACGCTTATAGCTTATATTATTCCAGCTTTTACTCGAAATGTGAAACGGCGTGTTATTCAGTCGCCTAAATTTTACTACTTTGATGTAGGTATTGCTAATTTTCTGCTTAAAAGAACTTCGGTAAATCCTGGCTCACCAGAGTTTGGACATGCTTTTGAGCATTTTATTATGCAGGAAATTATTGCTTATATCGGATATTTCAGACCTTTGCAAAATTTGTCATATTGGCGTACATCTTCGGGTTACGAAGTTGATGTAATTATCGGAAATGCCGAAGTTGCCATAGAAATTAAATCTTCAGATGAAGTGCAATCACATCATACAAAAGGTTTGAAGGCTTTTTCAGAAGAATTTCCCAATTGCCGACTTATTGTTGTTTCGTTAGATAAATATGCTCGCAGATTAAACAACGTGGAAGTTTATCCTGCCCTAGAGTTCCTCTCAATGTTGTGGAATGGTGTTTTCTTTTAAAAATATACTTTTCGATAAATTTAAAATATTGTTTGTGTAAATTTAAGATATTCCTTGTGTAATTTTAATATGTTTGTTGTGTAAATTTGAAAAATATTTGTGAAATCTTAAGATATTTATTGTGTAATTTTAAAATATATTTCATGTAATATTAAAATATTATTTGTGTATATTTAAAATAGTATTTGTGTAAAATTAAAATAAATCTTGTGCAAAACTAAGATATTGTTCGTGTATATTTAAAATAATGCTTGTGTAGTTTTAAAATAATAATTGTGTAAATTTAAGATTTGTATTGTGTGATTTTAAAATTTATTTCCTGTAAATTTAAAATAATAGTTGTGTAATATTAAAATGTAGGTTGTGTATATTTAAAATAGTCTTTGTGTAATATTAAGAAAAATATTGTGAAAATTTAAAATAATTATTTATATTTGCATTATAAATACATTAAAAAATAATTATGGTAGTTCATCGAGAAATAGTTACTGCAATGCGACAGTTAGGAGATAAGTTTCCAGTTGTTGTTCTTACAGGACCAAGGCAATCGGGAAAAACGACTTTGTTGAAAGCAATGTTTTATGACTATAGATATGTTAGTCTTGAAGACCCAGATATGAGGATTTTTGCAGAAAGTGATCCACGTGGTTTTTTGAAACAATATGATAAATATATTATTTTCGACGAAATACAACGAGTACCGCATCTGTTTTCATATATACAATCTATTGTTGATGACAGCGGAATAATGGGGCAATTTATTTTTTCTGGCTCGCAAAATTTTCATTTGATGCAAAACATTACACAAAGTTTGGCAGGTAGAGTTGCTATTTTTAGATTATTTCCTTTTGATTTTAAAGAATTAAAAAGAGCAGGATTGCTACAAAATGACTATACAACACATTTACTAAAGGGATTTTATCCTGCGATTTATAATCGAAAAATTAAACCAGCAGATTTTTATTCTAATTATATTGAAACTTATGTTCAGCGAGATGTAAGTGAGTTGCTCGCTATTCAAGATATGAGTTTGTTTAAAAAGTTTTTATCTTTATGCGCTACAAGAGCAGGACAAATTTTAAATATGAGTAGTTTGGCAAAGGAAAGTGGAATTTCGGTTCCAACTGTAAAAGCATGGTTGTCTGCTTTGGAAAATAGCTATGTTGTTTTTCTGTTGCAACCTTATTATAAAAACTTTAGCAAACGTATTACAAAATCGCCTAAACTTTATTTTTATGATACTGGGTTGCTCTGTAATTTGCTCAGAATAAATAATGTGTCTAAAATAAAAAATCAAGCTCTAAAAGGTGCTTTATTTGAAAATATGATAGTTTCGGAGTATGTGAAAAAGAAATATCATCAAAATGCGAGACAAACAGATTTGTGGTTTTGGCGTGATTCTCATGGTAATGAGGTGGATTTACTTTTAGAAAAACCACAAGAAACAGAAATTGTAGAAATAAAAGCTACACAAACTGTTATGCCTGATTTATTTAAGGGATTAAATTATTATGCAGCACTTGAAACAGAAATAAAACTGACAAAAACACTAATTTATGGAGGCAGCGAACGTCAGGAAAGAAGTGTGGCTCAGGTGGTGCCTTGGAATGAGGTGAGTGTTTGATGAAAAGGATTTGGTAATTGGTTATGTATTAACAGTTTTAGTAAAGTATAACATTCTTATCCTAAAAAAGTTAACACATTTGTTATATAATATTTTATGTTTAAAATCTATGCAAATCCAAAGCTATACTTTAAAAATATATGTAAAAATAAAGTTTTATTTGTTGTGAAAATTTAAAATATTCGTTATGTAATATTAAAATATTATTCGTGTAAAATTAAGATATTCATTGTGTAAATTTAAAATACCACTTGTGTAAATTTAAAATATTTATTATGTGTTAATCACAGATGAAAAAATAAACTTATATTTGCACATATTATCTCTTTAAGATGAAACATTTACCATTGATATTGGCTACTCATTTTTTTCTTTTCATCTTTTCTGGAAAGGCGATAAGTAAAGAATCCAAGCAGGTTTTGCACTTGTACTTTGATAAGCCAGCCACTTGTTGGGAGGAAACGCTTCCTCTAGGGAATGGAAGAATAGGCATGATGATAGATGGAGCTATTGATATGGAGGAGGTGATTTTAAACGACATTACAATGTGGTCGGGAAGTGTAGATTTGGAAACTATAAACCCCAATGCAAAAGAACAGCTTCCTTTAATTCGTCAGCTTTTGCTTGAAGGAAAAATTAGCAGGCTCAAGAATTGGTGTATCACTATTTTAAATGTGGTGGAAAAGGTTCTAATTTTGGAAATGGTAAAGATGCTCCTTACGGTTCTTTTCAACTGCTTGGTAAACTGAAAGTTAAACATTTTTATCCCAATAAATCTGAAGTTACAGAGTATAGTCGTAAGCTCTCTTTAAATGATGCCGTTGCCACTACGCAATTTAAAAAAGGAAAATTTACATACAAAAGACAATATTTCGCTTCTCACGCAGATGATTTGTTGGTCGCTCATTACACCACTGATAATAAAGGTGAATTGTCGATGGAGATAATGTTAGAGCGTCCCGAAAGAGTGAAAATTGATGTCTATGCTGATGAAATTGTAATGCAGGGACAATTAAATGACGGTTATGATGGCGATAAAGGAGTTCGTTATTTTTTTACTTTAAAAATTCAAAAAAATGGAGGAATGCATAGCACTACAGATACTTCTTTGATTATTAGCAATGCTTCTGAGGTAACGCTATTGATGAGTACTTCAACCAATATGTTGGATAAGAATTATATTCAAACGGTTCAAGACAACTTGAGCAATGCTGAAAAATATAGCTTTGAGCAGTTGAAAAAGCGTCATATTGAAGTTTATCGTGAAAAATTTGATAGAGTTAAGCTGGATTTAGGAGTTCAAAAACTTGATGTCTCAACAGATCAACGCTTACTTCAATTTCAATTAGATGATGATCCATCTTTGGTTGCACTTTATTTTCAGTATGGTCGCTACTTGATGATTAGTGGTACTAGAGAAAATAGTTTGCCACTTAATTTACAAGGACTTTGGACTAATCAAGTGCAAACACCATGGAATGGAGATTACCATTTGAATATCAATCTACAGATGAATTATTGGTTGGCTGAAGTAGGAAATTTGGCTGAACTTCACCTGCCTTTGGTTAGATTGACTGAGTCGATGCAAGCTTCAGGAGAGAAAACAGCACAAGGATTTTATAATGCAGATGGTTGGGTGGCTCACATGATGACAAATCCATGGTATTTTACAGCTCCGGGTGAGCATGCTTCTTGGGGAGCAACTAATACTGGTGGAGCTTGGCTTTGTTCGCATCTTTGGGAGCATTATTAATATGGATTGGACACAGCTTTTTTACGATCTGTATATCCTATTATTCGTGGTGCAGCTCAATTTTTTCTTTCATCTATGATAGAAGAACCTCAATATCATTATTTGGTAACAGCTCCTTCTTCTTCTCCAGAGAATGGTTTTAAAATTCCAAATTCAGATAAGACAATCTATGTTTGTCATGGTCCGACCATGGACGTACAGATTATTCGTGAACTTTTTAATAATCTTCTTTCGGCAGCTAAAATATTGAATATCAATGATAATATTACGGAAGCTGTTGAGCAGGCATTATTACGTCTTCCACCAAATAGAATAAGCCCAAAAGGATATTTAATGGAATGGTTGGAAGATTATGAAGAAGTTGATATTCATCACCGACATGTATCTCATTTGTATGGATTGCACCCGTCAAATCAAATTTCTCCTGATTTTACTCCAGAATTGGCTCAGGCTGCAAAAGTAACACTCAATAGACGAGGTGATGCGGGAACAGGGTGGTCAAGAGCTTGGAAAATTAACTTTTGGGCTAGATTGAAAGATGGAAACCGAGCTTATAGTTTGTTGAAAAAACTGCTCGAACCAGCTTGGAATCCTGAAAATAGTGAAGAGCAAAGAGCAGGAACTTTTCCTAACCTTTTTTGCGCTCATCCACCTTTCCAGATCGATGGTAATTTGGGCGGAAGTGCTGGAATTGCTGAAATGTTAATTCAGAGTCAGCATGGTTTTATTGAGCTACTTCCTGCATTGCCCGATAAATGGAAGAACGGTAGTATCAAAGGAGTTTGTGTTCGTGGAGCAGGAGAAATCGATTTTGTTTGGGAAAATCATCAGGTAAAAGAGTTTACGCTCAGAGCAAAAGCAGATCATCAATATAAAATCAAAATCCCCGACTATGTTAAAACAGTAAAATTGAATAATAAAAAAATAGAGGGAAAAGATACTCCATTTTTAAACCTAAATTTGAAAAAAGGAGATGAAGTTAGGGTGAAGTTGATTCCTTATTAGATGGGGAATAATTGTGAGTGGCGTGGAAATGGTTTTTTAAAACAGATAGAATAAATTGTAGTTATAGGACGTTATATTATTAAAGAAACCTGAGATTATGAAAACTAAAAATTTATTTTTGTTAAGTGTTTTAATTTTTGTGAATAGTTTTACTTTTTCTCAAAATCAAAATTTATATGAAAACACCGCAGAGGAAAAAGTGCTTTATGATTTGATAATGGCTTATCGTAAGCAATTTGATTTGCCTAGAATTCCAATTTCACGTTCGTTAAACTTTGTTGCTCATACACATGCCATTGATTTAAAGAATAATTATAAACATAATGATAGGTGTAATTTGCATTCATGGTCAAATAAAGGTAATTGGACTGCTTGTTGCTATACTCCAGATCATGCAAATGCAGATTGTGTGTGGAGCAAGCCGGGAGAATTGACAAATTATAAACATTATGGTTTTGAGATAGCTCATTGGAATCCTTCTGGACCAACAGCAAGTTCTGCTTTAAATGCTTGGAAAAAAAGCCCAGCTCATAAAAATATGATTATCAATAAAGAAAACTGGTCTGATAACGAATGGAAGGCAATTGGAATTGCAATTTATGAAGAATATGCTGTTGTGTGGTTTGGTATGGAGCCAGATAGATAAAAATAATTCAACAAATGCTTTTGGAGTTTAATTTTTTTAGTAATTGTGCAGTATAAATGCAATAAGACAAATAAAAATAAACTTATAAAACTTATCTTTCTACAGTTCTCCTAAAAAAATGTTTTGGATCGCCTTTGTCGCCATAGCCCACTTTGTCGCCAGCTAAAGCAATTTGTTTTTCTAAAATTTTGATATAATTATCTGTTTCAGGTGCAATGTCAGGTTTGCCTTTATAAAGATTATAACTTTTGTGATAGCGTACAGGAGTAATATTTGGCATAATTACATTTGCACCAACTCTAATTCCTTCTTCTCTGCCGTCTGGATTTATGGCTTGAAGTGCTGTCGATGAAGCAATATTTACATCTTTCATTAAAATACGTAAAACTGCAATCATTTTTAAACTTAAAAAATATCTTTCTTCAATTGGAAGTAATAGATCACGATATTGATAAAGTGGCGTGTCTTCATGTTCGATGTAAGGTCCCATTCCAATCATATCAATGTCGAGTTTTTGCATAAATAACAAATCATTGGCTAAATCTTCAATAGTTTGGAAAGGTAAACCAATCATTACACCTGTTCCTGTGATATAACCTAGTTTTTGTAGTGTATAAAGATTTTCTATTCTTCTTTCTAAATTATGAAGTTTATCCTGTGGATGAATTTTTTTAAAAATGTCAGGATTTGAGCTTTCAATTCTTAATAAATATCGTGTGGCACCAGCATCAAACCAACGTTTAAATGTGTCAGTTTTTTGTTCACCGAGAGAAAGTGTAATCCCTGGTTTTTTCTCACACATTTGGGTAATTTGTCTTAAAATATGCTCAACTTTATCAATAAAAGCAGTATCACTTCTTTCACCTGATTGAATAACTACAGAACCCCAATGACGGTCTAAAGCATATTTTACAGAATTGAAAACTTCTTCATCACTAATCATATATCTCTCAGCATTTTTATTGCCACTTCTAATTCCGCAATACAAGCAATTTCTAGTGCAAATATTTGATAGTTCGATTAGTCCACGAAAGTAGGTGTAGTTACCAATATATTTAGTTTTAATTTCTGCAGCTTTATTAAAAATTATTTCTGCATTATCTTTATTTGCTGATAATAAAATTATTAAATCATTTTTACTTAAAACGGATTTTTGAAGAATATCTGCTATTTTGTTGTGCATGTATTTGTTATAGTTTTATCTAAACAAAATTAACAAGTTTATTTGTATATTGTTTACGATGGTTTTGAAACTATTTTTTAATATTTTGTTCTGCAGCTTTTAAAGTGTTAAGTAATAAAGCTACTCTTGTCATTGGACCAACACCACCAGGTACTGGAGTAATATATGAACATTTTTCGGCAACATTTTCAAAATCAACATCACCAGTAAGTTTATATCCACTTTTTGTTTTATTAGATTCAATCATAGTTGTTCCAACATCAATTACGACAGCACCTTCTTTAACCATATCGGCTGTAACAAACTTTGGACTCCCCATAGCAGTTATTAAAATATCTGCATGGCGACAGATTTCTGCAATATTTTTTGTTTTACTATGCACAACAGTAACAGTGCTATTCATAGCTTTTTGCGACATTAAAATACTAAGTGGACGACCTACAATATTACTACGTCCAATAATAACACAATGCTTTCCAGAAGTTTCTATTCCATATTTATTTAGAAGAATAGTGATGCCCATTGGAGTTGCAGATTTAAAAGAATCTAAATCTATTGTCATTTTTCCAACATTGATTGGATGAAAACCGTCCACATCTTTTTGTGGATCAATTAATTCTATTACTTTTTGACTGTCAAACTGTTTGGGTAGTGGTAGTTGAACAATAAATCCATCAATTAAAGGGTCTGAATTTAATTTGTCAATAATTTTGTAAAGTTCTTCTTCAGCAGCATTTTCTTCTAATCGTATTAAACTAGACTCAAAGCCAACTTCTTCACAATCTTTCATTTTATAGTTAACATAAGATTCAGAGCCTGGATCATTACCAACTAATATAGCAGCAAGATGTGGAGCACGACCACATTTTTGTTTGATTTGCAAAGCTTTGATTTTTATTTCTTCTTTTATTTCCTTTGCAACTTTATTTCCGTCAATTAGTTCCATAGTAGTTTGATTTACACTTGTTATTTACTTATTTGTTTTTACACTATCTCATTCTTCTTGCCATTTTTTTCTTAGTTTTATTAGGTGAAAGTGCTCTCATCATTTTTTTTGTCTCATCAAATTGCTTTAATATTCTATTTACTTCAACAACAGTAGTTCCAGAGCCGTCTGCAATTCTTTTTCTTCTGCTTCCGTTTATAATATTAGGGTTTCTGCGTTCTTCTAAAGTCATGGAGTAAATTATTGCTTCAATTCCTTTAAAAGCGTCATCGTCAATGTCTAAATTTTTAATTGCTTTTCCAAGTCCAGGAATCATGCTCGCGAGGTCTTTTATGTTCCCCATTTTTTTAATTTGCTTAATTTGAGCTAAAAAGTCTTCAAAGTCAAATTGGTCTTTAGCAATTTTCTTTTGTAGTTTGCGAGATTCCTCTTCATCAAATTGTTCTTGTGCTTTTTCAACTAAAGAAACTATATCACCCATTCCCAATATGCGGTCAGCCATACGTTCGGGATGAAATACGTCAATAGCTTCCATTTTTTCGCCAGTACCAACAAATTTAATAGGTTTATTGACAACAGAGCGAATTGAAAGAGCTGCTCCACCACGTGTATCACCATCTAATTTTGTTAAAATTACACCATCAAAATCAAGTCTGTCGTTAAATTCTTTAGCTGTATTAACTGCATCTTGTCCAGTCATTGCATCAACTACAAAAAGAATTTCTTGAGGATTAACAGCTTTTTTAATATTTTCTATTTCATCCATCATTTCTTCGTCAATTGCCAAACGACCAGCCGTATCAATTATAACTAAATCATGTCCATACATTTTGGCATGTTTAATTGAATTTTGAGCGATTTTTACAGGGTTTTTATTGTCTTCTTCAGCATAAACTTTTACGTCAATTTGTTCGCCAAGTACTTTTATTTGTTCAATAGCAGCTGGACGATACACGTCACAAGCAACTAAAAGTGGATTTTTGCCTTTTTTAGTTTTTAGCATATTGGCTAATTTACCACTAAAAGTAGTTTTACCCGAACCTTGAAGCCCTGACATCAATATAACAGCCGGATTTCCTTTAATATTTATATCAACAGCTTTCCCACCCATCAACTTTGCAAGTTCATCATGAACTATTTTAATCATTAATTGATTGGGCTTCAATGATTTTATAACATTTTGACCAATTGCTTGTTCGCGAACATCATCGCAAAAAGTTTTTGCAGTTTTATAGTTTACGTCAGCATCAAGCAAAGCTCTACGAACATCTTTTAAAGTCTCAGCAATATTTATTTCGGTAATTTTACCTTCGCCTTTTAATAATTTAAAAGACCTTTCTAATCGTTCCGATAAATTTTCAAACATAATTACTCTAAAATCAATTTCTAAGTTGCAAAAATAATAAAAGTTTTATAATTTAGCTCCGTGATAAATTTGTTTTTAAGTCTCTATTTGTTAATAAATTTATGTTAAATAGCAGATTGAATAAAAAACTGAGATTTATTATTTTTATTTCGATAAAAACGTTACATTTTTGTTGTTTGAAAAAATTATTGTAAAACTTAAAATATTTATATTATGTCAAAAGATGTTAAAAGAACTTCGCAAGATTTTATTGATTTAGAAGCAAAATATGGTGCACATAATTACCAACCACTACCTGCAGTGCTTGATAGAGGTGAAGGTCCTTTTTTATGGGATGTTGAAGGGAAAAAATATTTTGATTTTCTAAGTGCATATTCGGCTGTAAATCAAGGACATTGTCATCCTAAAATTATAAATGCTTTAATAGAACAAGCAAAGAAATTAACTTTGACTTCGAGAGCTTTTTATAATTCAACTTTGGGTGATTATGAAAAATTTATTACCGAATATTTTGGTTATGACAAAGTTTTACCAATGAATACAGGTGCCGAAGCTGTTGAAACAGCTTTGAAATTAGCTCGTCGTTGGGGAGTTGTAAAAAAAGGAATTCCAAATGATGATGTGAAAATTATTTGTTGTGAAAACAATTTCCATGGTCGTACAATTACAATCGTAACTATGTCGAGTGATCCAGATTCTTATGCTAATTATGGTCCTTTGACACCTGGATTTATTCGTATTCCTTATAATGATGCAGATGCTTTAGAAAATGTTTTAAAAGAACATGGAAAAACTGTTGCAGGTTTTCTTTTAGAGCCAATTCAAGGCGAAGCAGGCGTTTTTGTTCCAGATGATGGATATTTAGCAAAAACTAAAGCAATTTGTGAAAAATATAATGTTTTATTTATTGCTGATGAAGTACAAACTGGTATTGCTCGTACAGGAAAATTATTAGCCTGCGATCATGAAAATGTTCGTCCAGATATTATTATACTTGGAAAAGCACTTTCAGGTGGAGTTATTCCTGTTTCGGCAGTTTTAGCTGATGATGATATTATGCTTACAATAAAACCCGGCGAACATGGCTCTACATTTGGCGGTTTTCCATTAGCAGGAAAAGTTGCTACTGCTGCTCTTGAAGTTGTTAGAGATGAAAAATTAGCAGAAAGAGCAGAATATCTTGGCAAAATTTTCAGAAGCGAAATGAAAAGCATAAAATCTGATATGATTCAATTGGTTAGAGGTAAAGGTATGTTAAATGCTGTTGTAATTAATAATAAACCAGGAAAAACTGCTTTAGACGTTTGTATGCAAATGAAAGAACTTGGCGTGTTAGCAAAACCTACTCACGGAAATATTATTCGCTTTGCACCACCTCTTATAATTACTGAAGAACAATTGCGTGAAGCTATTGAATTGGTAAAAGAAGCTTTTAAAAAATTTGAATAAATAATTATAATTAAAACTATCTCAAAATTATTTAGAGATTAAAAAAATAAATGCTGTCTTAGAAGTTTTTTACTGCGTTACCAAGTTAAAAACTTGGGTACTTCTAAGGCAGCATCTTTTTGTTGTTTTGAAAAGTGCAGATAAAATATTACAAAGAATAAAAGAAGGTGAAGGACTAAATTTAGACTTTAAGCATTCGATAAATGATGCTAAAAAAATTGCACGTTCTTTATCAGCTTTTGCAAATACAAAAGGTGGAAGTCTATTGATAGGAGTGAGGGATAATGGAAGTATTGCAGGAGTAAATTCCGAAGAAGAATATTTTATGGTAGAAACTGCTGCACTTATTTATTGTAAACCTTCTATAAAGTTTTCTGTAAATAATTTTAATGTTTTAGGAAAACAGGTTTTAGAAATAATAGTTTCTGAAAGTGAAACTAAACCTCATGCTGCCCCCGACAACGATGGAGTTTTTAAAGCTTATGTCAGAGTAAATGATGAAAACATTATAGCCCCTAAACCATTAGTCGAAGTTTGGAAACGTCTGCAAAATAATGTAAAGGGAGTGAAAATTAATTTTGATGAAAATATTTCTTTTTTATTAAAGGAAATTAATCAAAATGGCAGTATTTCAAAATCTCAGTTTGTTAGGCATACAGGAATAAAAAGCTATGTAGCCAATAAAATTTTAACAAATTTAATAATAATGAATATTTTAGATTTGGAAATCACAGCTTCTGAGACAAGATATGTTTTTAATAAAAATTTTGATTTTAATAAGCATGAGTTTTAATTACGAATATCCACGCGCACTAAATACTGTAGATGCTATAATTATTTCGAAAAAAGAAAATAAAATATTATTGATAAAAAGGTTGTATGAACCTTTTAAGAATTTTTGGGCATTGCCAGGTGGCTTTATTGAAATGGAGGAAACTTTGTTAGAATCTGTAAAAAGAGAGGTTCTAGAAGAAACATCATTGGACAATATTAATTTGAGAGAATTTAAAGTTTACGGCGATCCAGGACGTGATCCACGTGGAAGAACTATAACTTTTGTTTATTATGGATATTGTGATTCGCCTGAATTAGCACAAGCTGGAGATGATGCTAAAGAGTTGGCATGGTTTAGTTTAAATGAGTTACCAGATTTAGCTTTTGATCATAAAAAAATAATAGATGATTTTTTATCATTGTTGATTTAGATATTTTAGTTTTATATAAAAAAAAACTGCGACTAAATTTAATCGCAGTTTTTTTATTTGTTTTTAGAATGGTAAATCATCACCAGGGTCGCTATCTAGCTCGAAAGGAGCATCATCAGCACTAAAAGGTGGAGTTTCCATAGGTGCTTGTCCTACATTGCCTGGAGAGCTAAGTTCAATTTTCCAGCACTTAAGGTCAGTGTACCAATTGCCGTTGTATTCACGACTTTCGGCATCAAATAAAACTCTTATAGTGTCTGATTCTGTAAAATTGTTTAATGGAACTCTGTCGCCCCAAATAGTAAAGCAAACTTTCTTTGGATAATTATCTAATGTTTCGATTACAAAACTTTGTTTTTTCCAAGGACCATTTCTGCCTTCACCAGTTACTGGATCTAATTTTACAATTAATTTACCTTCTAATTCCATATCAATTTTTATTAAAATTTAATACTAGCGTGAGCAGCAGCTAAGCGTGCAATAGGAACTCTGTAAGGAGAGCAAGAAACATAATTTAAGCCCATTTTGTAGCAGAATTCTACAGATGCTGGGTCGCCACCTTGTTCACCGCAGATACCTATTTTAAGATTATTTCTGGTAGCACGTCCTTTTACAACAGCCATTTCAATTAATTGTCCAACACCTGCTTGGTCAATAGTTTGGAATGGGTCAACAGGAATAATTTGATTTTCTAAATAATCGTGCATAAAACCACTTACGTCATCACGGCTAAATCCAAAAGTCATTTGAGTTAAGTCGTTTGTTCCAAAAGAGAAGAATTCAGCTGTTTTTGCCATATCGTTAGCTAATAAGCAAGCTCTAGGAATTTCAATCATAGTACCATAAGCACAGCTTAATTTAATTCCAAATTTATCTTCAACTTCTTTTTTTACTTTATCAAATAAAACTTTTGTAATATCTAATTCTTTTACATCAGCAGTTACAGGAACCATAAGTTCTGGGGTAACTTTTTTACCTTCTTTCATGAGTTCAGCAGTCGCTTCGAATAAAGCTCTAAACTGCATTTCTGTAATTTCAGGATAAGTAATTCCTAAACGTACTCCGCGATGTCCCATCATTGGGTTGGTTTCGCTAAGAGCATCAACTCTTTGAGCTACTTCTTCAGCAGAAATACCAATAGCATTTGCTATTTCTGCTTGTTTATCTTTTGTATGAGGAGCAAACTCGTGTAGAGGTGGGTCTAATAAACGGAAAGTTACAGGAAGACCGTTCATTACAGCCATTGTGTCTTTCATGTCGCGTTTTACGAATGGGAATAGTTCGTTAACAGCAGCTATTCTTTCTTCTTTTGACGAAGCTAAAATTAATTTACGAAGAATAAATAATGGCTCATCAGCACCTTTACCATAGAACATATGTTCTGTACGGAAAAGTCCAATACCTTCTGCACCAAATTCTATAGCTAATTTAGCATCTTCTGGAGATTCGCAATTTGTACGAACGCCCATTTTACGATGTTTATCAACTAAAGTCATAAATTTTTGGAATAATGGATTTTCTGAAGAGTCCATTAGTTTAATAACTGTATTATATGCGTTACCTGTAGTACCATTAAGAGTAAGGATATCGCCTTCTTTAATAACAATATCAGTTCCTTTAACGATTACTATTTTTTCGTCTTCTCTTACTTCTAAGTTACCAGCACCAACAATACAGCATTTTCCCCAGCCACGTGCAACAAGAGCTGCGTGTGAAGTCATTCCACCAAGTGCAGTTAAAAGTCCGTCAGCAACTCTCATACCTTCAACGTCTTCAGGATTTGTTTCTTTACGAACTAAAAGAACTTTTTCTCCTCTTTTTGTCCATTCAACAGCATCTTCGGCAGTAAATACTACTTTTCCAGTAGCTGCACCTGGTCCAGCAGGCAAACCTTTAACTATTGGTTCGTGGTTTTTCTCTGCCGCAGGGTCAACTATTGGGTGAAGAAGTTCGTCTAATTGACTTGGCTCAACGCGTAAAATTGCAGTTTTTTCATCAATTCTGCCTTCTTCTAACATTTCCATTGCCATGTTTAGAGCAGCTGTTCCAGTTCTTTTACCTACACGGCATTGTAGCATATAAAGTTTACCTTCTTGAACTGTAAACTCAATATCGAGCATGTCTTTAAATGTATCTTCAAGAGTAGTTCTAATGTCGTCAAGTTCTTTATATATTGCTGGGAATTGCTCTTGCATTGACATTAAATGCTCGTTTTGAGAGTTTTTAGTATCGTTGTTAAGTGGGTTTGGAGTACGAATACCTGCAACTACGTCTTCTCCTTGAGCATTAACTAACCATTCTCCATAGAATAAGTTTTCACCGGTAGCTGGATTTCTAGTAAATGCAACACCTGTAGCCGAAGTTTCGCCCATATTTCCAAAAACCATAGCTTGAACGTTAACCGCTGTACCCCAATCATCTGGAATATGCTCAATTCTACGATACGAAACAGCTTTTTTGCCATTCCAGCTTTTGAAAACTGCTTTAATACTACCTTCTAATTGTTTTTTTGCGTCATCAGGGAATTCAGTACCTAAAACAGCTTTAATTTTTTTCTTGAATAAATCAGAAATAATCATTAAGTCTTCAGCAGTCAATTCTGTATCTGATTTATAATTTCTTTGAACTTTATATTCTTCAAACATATCGTCTAATTGGCGACGAATATTTTTGTCAAGGTCTTCTGCTTTATCCATTACAACGTCAGCATACATCATAATTAAGCGGCGATACGAATCGTAAACAAAGCGTGGATTGTTAGTTTTTTTGATTAATCCAGGGATTGTATTGCTACTTAAACCGATGTTTAAAACTGTATCCATCATACCAGGCATTGAGCTACGTGCACCAGAACGGCAAGAAACCAATAGGGCATTATCAGGGTCGTCGTATTTTAATCCCATATCTGCTTCTACTTTTTTCATAGCAGCCCACACCTCGTCCATCAATCCTTCAGGAAGTTCGTGATTGTTGTTATAATATTCGGTGCAAGTGTCTGTTGTAATAGTAAAACCAGCAGGAACTGGTAACCCCATTAAAGCCATTTCGGCTAAGTTTGCTCCTTTACCTCCAAGAAGCTCCTTCATTTTTGCATCTCCTTCAGCTTTTTTATTTCCAAAGCTGTAAACTCTTTTAATTTTTGTCATTTTAAAATTTGTTATTAAGTTTTATTAAAATTAATTTCTTTATTTTTCATGCCCACAAATATATAATTTTTTTACAACATTTAAAATATTAAATGTTTATAAAAGTATAAAATTTGCTGTTAAAAGTTAAAACTTAATTAATAAGTAAAACCACCTAGTTTTTGTATGTCAGTTCTTATATTTACACACATGATAGGTATTTTTTTTGAAAGTTCTATATTTCTTGGGCGTTGTACATTAGTAATAATTCTTTTGTATTTATCTGTCATAAATAACACAATGTCAGCTTCAATTTCACTTATGTAATCATATAAATGGTCGGCATAATTTTCTTCTGGCAACACTTTCACTTCAAAATCTATATTTTCTCTTTCGAAAATTGTGCCAGCAAAGTTTAAATTGCTGTTTAAGTTTTGCTTTCTTAGCGAATTTTTAAAATCTGGATGTACAACATAGACTTTAGATTCAAATATGTTTGATAAGTATTTTACCCATAAAAATTTAGCTCTTGATTTTTTGTCAGAATCGATAGGAACACAAATCTTGTCATATTCGCCATAATGCATAGGTTTTTGAATTAGAATAGATGGCATTCTATCAAATTTTTTAATGAGTTTCATAGCTTTATCAATTGTTTGCAAGCCGTGAGTTCCCATAACAGCAAAGTAGGCATTGATTTCTTCGCCATAATCATTAATGGTTTTAAAAAGATTTCCGACCCTTACTGTAGCTACAGTTTTGTGGTTATTATGTTCTTCAGAAAATTTTTTAGCAACTTTTTCTAATTCTATTAGCCATTCATCAGCATCTTCATGGTTTGATGCCACATAAAGCATGTGAATAGGATAATTTGAAGTTTTAGCTAATTCATAAGCGTGGTCTAAAGCATAGTTAGACTCGTTGCTAAACTCATAAGGAACTAAGATATTTCTTTCCATAAATTTAATTTTTTATTAAACTGTTTTATTCTCTTTGTAAAATAAATATTTTTAAAAATATATAATTTATTTAATATAAACAAATATAGTAAAAAAATATTATATTTGACAAAATCTTTTTTAAACTTTTCAAAAATATTAATAATTATGAATTTTGACTTAATAGTAATTGGTTCTGGTCCTGGTGGATATGTTGCAGCAATTCGTGGAGCTCAATTAGGGCTTTCTGTTGCAGTGGTTGAAAAATCTGAGTTAGGTGGCGTTTGTTTAAATTGGGGTTGTATCCCTACAAAAGCTTTGCTAAAATCTGCTCAAGTGATGAATTATGTTAAGAATAGCGAAGCCTATGGTATTATTAATGATGGTACAGCTAAGCCAGATTTTGCTAAAGTAATATCTCGAAGTCGTGATGTTTCTGCAAATATGAGTAAAGGAATAGAGTTTTTATTTAAAAAGAATAAAATTACAGTTATTCGTGGTTATGGAAAATTAAAATCTGCTAGTGAGGTTGTTGTTACAGATAGTGAAAATAATTCTGAAACTTATTCGGCAAAGCATATTATTTTAGCCACTGGTGCTCGTTTACGCGAAATACCAGGAATCGCTATAGATAGAAAAAATATTATAACTTATCGCGAAGCCTTATGTTTAGAAAAACTTCCTCAATCAATGGTAGTTGTTGGTTCTGGAGCAATAGGCTCAGAATTAGCGTTTTTCTATTCTTCAATGGGTGCAGAAGTTACATTAATTGAATTTATGCCCGAAATAGTTCCATTAGAAGACGAAGAAGTTTCTAAACAACTAGCCCGAAGCTTTAAAAAAGCAGGAATTAAAGTGATGACAGGAACTGCTGTGAAAAATGTTGATGTAGTTGATGGTAGATGTGTTGTGAATTATACTGACAAAAAAGGTGAAAATACTATAGAATGTGAAGTTGTTCTTTCAGCGGTTGGTGTAACAGCTAATATAGAAAACTTGGGACTTGAAGAATTAGGAATAAAAACTGAAAAAGGGAAAATTTTAGTTGACGAATATTATAGAACAAATGTAGATGGAGTTTATGCTATAGGCGATATAGTTCCAGGTCATGCTTTAGCACACGTTGCTTCGGCTGAAGGAATTTGCTGTGTTGAAAATATTATAGGTTTAAATCCACCTGTTGTTGATTATTCTAACATTCCTTCATGTGTTTATACAACTCCTGAAGTTGCTTCTGTTGGATTTACTGAGCAAAAATTAAAAGAAATGGGAAAAGCTTATAAAGTTGGAAAATTTCAATTTATAGCCTCTGGTAAAGCTGTTGCAAGTGGATTTAGAGATGGATTTGTAAAACTTTTATTTGACGAAGAAACAGATGAACTTTTAGGAGCTCATTTCGTAGGTGATAATATTGCTGAAATGATTTCTGAAATGGTAGTTTTAAGAAAATTAAAAGGAACAGCAAAAGATTTAATAAATTCTATTCATCCACATCCAAGTTTATCAGAAGCAATAATGGAAGCAGCAGCAGCTGCACATGGGGAAGCAGTACACTTATAAATATAAAATTTAATATACCATTCTACCTTTTGGTGGCAACCATAATGCACCAATGGGTAGGGTGGTAACCATATTTAAAAGGAAGACGACCAGGCTTAATGGAATCAATAGCTTGTTTTAGATCTGGTTGGTTTCTTTCTGCAAAAAGTTTTATTGGACCATTATATTCGCCATAAAGTTTTACATCAAATTTAGACTTTAAATATTTGTATGGAATTCCAGATGGGTCGGTAACAACTTGCGAAGCATTATCTAAAATTATATTTCTAATTTTTGAAAATGTGTCTCTAAAGCATAAATATGACGCAGCCTTGAGATAAACAGTATTGTTTTTTGTGTAGTTTGTTATGAATTGTAGTTCATGTGGTTTGGTAAACATTATGTCGCAAATATCAAGACTTAGATAAGTAAGTTTTTTTAATTCTTTTGTGTCTTTTTCACGATAAACAAATTCAACACCATTATTAAATTTCTTTTTGTAGTTATATGCAAATTCTTCATCAGGATTTTCAACACTTATATCGCCTTGTTCATTTATACTTGCTGGATTTATATTTACAATAACTTTATCATGACGATTTAGAAAATACATTATAATTGGAATCGTTCCATTGATAATATCAGAGTTTAATACAACTTTCATTGAATTAGTTTGAAAAAAACTTAAATTTAAGTTGTGTTGAATTGCTTGTTGTATATTTGATAAATAAGATTTTGTACCGTATTTTTCTATATCTTCTAAGTCAGGAATATAGCCAACATTTTCTAATCCCATCATTACAAAATGTTTAGCTTTTGGGAACATTGCATCGAGATAATTAAAATCTGGACCACCAAAAGGATAAAATACTGTGTCACCATAAGTTAAGTTTTTTTCTGACCAATCAGAAACAATGTCTAATACTTGTTGACTATGAAGATTCCAACTTTCACTATTTGCATTTGCATAATTTTTCCAATCAGGGTCTGAAAAATACTTAGAAAAATAAATGGCTTCTTCTTCAGGTTGAGTGCCACCTATGTAATTTGCTATTTCATTAAAACCTTTGTAAGAAAATGTGTCATAAACATGAATAGGTGCTTCAATAGTTTCTGTGTCATTATCAGCAACTTGAGCTTCTTTTTTCTTATTATTACATGATAATATTACAAACGAAAAGAGAAATACTAAAATCCAAACTTGTTTCATAATTAAAATTTTTTGTCAAAAGTATAAAATATTACGAAATTGACAAATGATACTTATAATAAAAAACAATTGGGTTTAAAAGATAAATTATTTGCTAAATCTACCAAAATTAATAAACCGCTTGATTCTTTCTTGTAATTCTATGAGAGTTTCATTTTTTAAAGCAGTAATTAAATCTTCAATTTTTAGTTTTTCTAAGTTTTCTAAATCTTTATCAGAAAAATAAAACTCATTATTAGTATTTGTAAATAATTCTTCGATTTTGCTTGATAGTTCTTTATCATTGTTAACTTTCTTTAGCATAAAATTCTTTAGCATGTTGCTTGTCCATTTGTGTCTTTTTCTTTCGTATTCTGAAGCCTCTGCTTTGGGTTTATAAATAGCTTTAATTTGAGTTAATAAGTTATTGAAAAATTTTAAGTTTCGTTTAGCTATTATTCCTTTAGTTTTAAAAGTAAAATTTTTATAATAGTTTATGATTTCTAATAATAAATCTTCATCTGCATCACTAATAGCAAAACCTGGCGTATAAACAGTGTTGAAATATACGAAAAATGAATTTTGATTACAAAAGTCAACAATTTGAGGAACTTCTTTCCAATTTTGTAGCATTGGACAAACAGAAATGTTTATAAAAGTGTGCTTTTCCTTTGAAATTTCAGCGAATTTAAAAAGATTACTTATTACTTTTTCAAGATTGGAATTTTGTCTTATTTTTTTATAGTTTTCTGGATCTAATGAATCTATTGAAACGCCAATATAAAAGTTGCCTTTTTCTAAATAAGATTTAATTTTTTCATTAAATATTGTTCCGTTTGTTTGTAAGTGAATTCTACACTTAGGATTGAGTTCTAAAATTAAATCCCAAATTTGGTAATAAATATTTATTAAAAAAGGTTCTCCACCAAGAAATTTAGCAACTTCTAAGTGTGGAATAAATTCTTTTAATTGTTCTAGAAACTTTGAATCGTAGGGAGGTGGTGGAACTTTTATGTTTTTTAGTTTAGCAATTGTTGAAGAAAAACCTTCGTGGCACATTTCGCAAGCAAGATTACATGTATTATCAAGTTCGAAAATCATTTCGCTAGGCATTTTACCTTGAGCTTTTAAATTATCATAAAGTCTGGCTTCAACACCTTCAAAGTTTTGAGCTTCAATGAGATTGAGACAGTGTTTACAACCATACATGAAGTTTTGCTTACATAATTCTTTTTGTAAAAAATCGCGTTTTTCACTAAATACAATTTCTTTAATACTTTGCTCAGGATATTTTCCTAAAATATGTGTTCTATTAAAACAACAAGCTGTTGCATTTCCTTTCATATCGAAATATATGCTTCGCAAAGGTGCATGACAAACACATGGCTCGACACCTATACTTCGGCTGTAGTTATATTTTACAAGGTTTTTTTTATTCTCAATATTTGAATTAATATGCTTTGAAATTGGAAAATACTTAATCAAGTTGTAAAACTTTTTAATTTTTGTTCTTGCAAAAAATTCTATATTATGTATTTTATTTTTCATTTTATAGTTTTACAAATTTCTATCAACTCATCAATATTTTTATTTTCCAAATATTCAAAAAATATTTCATCAGAAAAATTATAAATTTTTTTTAAAATTATATCTTTATTGGGTAATTGTAAAACTTCTTGTGAAAAATTATCAAACTTTTTAAAAAATTCAGGCTTTGTCTCATTTACTTTCAGTTTGAGCAAATTGATTATTTCAGTTTCGGATAAGGTTTTTTCTTCGATATTGTCATGTTTTATGTCTAATTCATTTTCTTTAGACCAAGATTTTAAAAGCTCTATCAAATTTTCAAAATTATGCTTATTCGTTCTTTGGTTTTTTGTTTTACTTGGAAACTTATAAATCGATAATTCGTCAACTATTTTATTTAAATCTTCTGTTGGTAAATATTTTAATGATAATTCTTTTGGTTTTACAACTGTGTGATAAAAAACGCAAATTTTATTTTTGTTAGCAAAATTTACTAAATCGCCAAGTTCGTGAGCATTTTTAGTTAGTGGGCAAACTAAAATATTTAAATGAGTTTTATGTTTTTTGCAATAATCAATAAATTTTTGAGTGTTTTTCATTGCATATTCAAAATTCCCGTTTATTCGAATTTTTTCATAATTTTCTTTTTGAAGAGAATCTATTGAAATATTAAAATACAAGTTTTTGTGCATATTCATTAATCTTTCTATGCGTGGATTCATTGTGTTTGCGTTCGTTGTTATTAAAATACGACATTTCGGATTTAATTCCATTATAATATCCCAAATTTTATAGTATTCTTCAATCATAAAAGGATCGCCACCAGTAAATTCAGCTAATTGTAAATGTGGAATAAATTCTCGCAATTCGTCAAAAAAACTTTCTTTGTAAAATAAATTGCCAGTAAAATTTTGATTTTTCCCTTTTTCAATACTTGATGATAAGTTAGTATCACACATTATGCAAGCTAAATTACATTTGTTTGAAAGTTCAAACTCCATTATTTTTGGATATTTCGATTTCGAAAAAGCATAATGTTCATATTTATTAATTAATGCTGATTTATAAGAATTTGAATTAAGAATATTTTCACAAAAAGCACATGATGTTGATAAATCACATCTGGAATGTTGTTTTCTAATCTCATTTATACTTCCCGAAAACCAAATGTCTTTGATAGAATTATTAGAGATATGAGATGAATTTTCGTTATATGTAGCATAACACGGAGCTACTAAGCCATGTCGAGAAAAAAACATGCTTGAAAAAGGAGCATAGCATATTTTTTTTAATGGTCCATAAGGGCGAGATTTATTAAACTCTTCAAAAACTTTTTGTGAAATTGATGAACAATTTTTATAAGATTTTTTTTTGGTTAAATTAAAGTAAAATAATCGCAATGTGCGATGAAAAAAAATAGCGAAACGTTTTAAGAATGGAGGAAATAGACTATAAAGTTTATTAATCATCTTCTGTTTTTAAGACACACAATTATTAGTCTAATTTATAATTTTCTCTAAAGTTTTTTGTTTATCTAGTCTTTAATTTTTTCAAATTCAAAGTTGACAATACTAGCAACTCCATTGTTGACGTCGGTTTTTTCTAACCATAATTCATCTTTTGTAAGTTTCAAAATTTTGAAACTTTGTTCTTCAGCAACATCTTTTATTTTAAAAATTAATGCATCTTTTTTGTCATCAAAGCTCCAAGTAATTTCTTGACTATATGGAAACTGTAACATTCCATAAGCAAGTTCAATACTTATAGCTCCATTTCCTTCTTTGTCAAGATTTAGTTTAATTGATTTCAGAGATAATTGACTTAAATCAAATGTGGTAGAATCTGGTGCATTACTCAAATCTAGACCGCCTAAATCAAAACTGTTGAAAAAGTCTTGCAAGTTGTTAAAATCTATTTTTACATTATTGTATCTAGTTTCTGTTAGATTCCAAGTGCCAACAACTCTTTGTTTAGGTGTTCGTAAAGTTAGTGCAGGTCCTTCTTCGTATTTTTTACAAGCCGAAAATATCATGCTAAAGCCTAGTGTAGCAAGAATGATAATTGAAATTTTTTTCATAGATATTATTTTTTATAAATTACAAATTAAATTTTCTGCTAATATACAAAATTTATTAATGCAAAAAGTCCGAACATTAAATTCGGACTTTTTATTTTATTATTAGTTATGAAAAAAAAATGTCAATTTATTGAAATACTGGCGTAAATCCCATATTATAAAAAGTGAAAGCATAAGTGTCAGCGATTTCGTCAATAATTTTTTTAGTTGGTTTTCCTGCACCATGTCCTGCTTGAGTTTCGATTCTGATTAGTACAGGTCTTTCGCCTTTGTAAGTGGCTTGCAGAGTAGCAATATATTTAAACGAATGTGCTGGGACAACTCTGTCATCGTGATCGCCAGTAGTAACTAAAACAGCAGGGTATTCTACATCAGGTTTTATGTTATGTAGAGGCGAATATTTATATAAATATTCAAACATTTCTTTGCTGTCTTCGCTAGTTCCGTAGTCTGTTGCCCAATATCTGCCAATAGTAAATTTGTGGTATCTAAGCATATCCATTACACCAACAGCAGGGAGTGCTACAGCGAATAAATCTGGACGTTGGTTTGCAACAGCTCCAACTAATAAACCACCATTAGAGCCACCCTGAATAGCAAGTCGTTCTGGTGAAGTATATTGTTTTGAGATTAAATATTCTGCTGCTGCAATAAAGTCATCAAAAACATTTTGTTTTTTCATTAAAGTACCAGCTTTATGCCATT
Source organism: Bacteroidales bacterium UBA5219 (assembly GCA_002412425.1). Lineage (GTDB taxonomy): Bacteria > Bacteroidota > Bacteroidia > Bacteroidales > ML635J-15 > Bact-19. Next base: position 63,698 of record DHVB01000004.1, read on the forward strand.
CTTCTCCATATTCGCCTCCGCCTCTAATGTTTGGAATAGCAACGATTCCACCTTGTTCTAACCACACACAACGAGAAATGCTAAACGAAGGAGTTAGAGAGATGTTAAAGCCTCCATAACCATATAATAAAGTTGGATTTTTACCATCTAAAGCAATTCCTTTTTTATGAACAATAAACATTGGCACTTTTGTCCCATCTTTTGAAGTGTAAAAAATTTGCTTTGTTTTATAATCGCTTGAGTTAAAGTTTATTTTAGCTTTTTCGTAAACTTTTGACTTGTTTTCTTTTATGTTGTATGAATATATAACTGCTGGTGTTGTAAATGAAGTAAAAGTGTAGAAAGTTTCATTACTATCTTTGTCGCCAGAAAAACCATAGATAGTTCCGATTTCAGTATTATCTAAATCATGTAAAAATTCTCCTTTTTCATCAAAAATTTTAACAACAGAATGTGCATCAACCATATAAGTAGCAATAAATCTTTCGCCAATATAGCTTGCTGTTTCTAAAACGCTTTTGTCTTCTGCGATAATGTCTTTCCAATATTTTCTATCAGGTTTATTTACATCAATTTCTATCATTTTATACATCGGAGCTTGATAGTTTGTATAAACATAAAGTTTATTGTCTTTTGAATGAATTACAGTATAATCATTATCAAAATCGTCAACAAGTTTTACGAAAGTAGAGTTTGGTTTTTCTAAGTCTTTGTAATATAATGAATTTCCAGATGTAGATTTTGTAGCATGAATTATTAAATACTTTTCGTCATCAGTAACATAAGCAGAAAATCCAATTTCTGGATTTTTAGGGTCTTCATAAGTTAAAATATCTTCACTTTGGTCTGTGCCAACTTTGTGATAATAAATTTTTGAATTTGTGTTAATGCCAGAAAGCTCTTGTCCTTTTTCAGGTTCTGGATATTTAGTGTAGTAAAATCCATCATTTAACCATGCTATAGATGAAAATTTTACCCATTCAAGATGATCGTCAAGGTCTTTTAAAGTTTCAATATCTCTAACATAAATTTCTCTCCAGTCAGAACCTGCACGCGAAATAGCATAAACTAAATATTTACAATCTTCAGAAATACAAGCATTAGAAAGCGATACTGTTCCTTCTTTATCAAAATTGTTTGGGTCTAATAATTCTATTTCCTCTGATTCTAAGCCTTTTTTATAGTATAAAACACTTTGGTTTTGAAGTCCATCGTTTCTAAAATAGAAATAAAGTCCATCTTTTTCTGTAGGTGCAGAAGCTTTAGGATAGTCCCAAATTTTAACCAATCTATCTCTAATTTTTTCTCTATATGGGATAGATTCTAAATATTTAAAACTCACTTCGTTTTGAGCTTTTACCCATTCTGCAGTTTCTTCAGAATTATCATCTTCTAACCAGCGATAAGGATCGGCAACTTCTGTACCAAAATAGTTGTCTTTAACATCGGTAACTTTAGTTTCGGGGTAGGTTAATGCAAAATCCACGTTATTAGTTTTTTGATTATTACACGAAGAAAATGTAATTAATATTGTTGAAAAAATGATTAAAATATAAAAATCAGACTTCATAAAAATATAATTGTTTTGTTCTTAGTCCCAAAAATACTTATAAAAACAATAAGTTTTTAAAATTTAACACAATATTAAGTATTTTTATCATTCAAATTTTTGAATTATTTTTGTGTAAAATTAATGATATGAAAAAAACATGTTTTACGATTAGTCTGATTTTTATAATTTTTGTTTGTTGTACAAATCGACTTAGAAATGAAGAATTGGTAAAAACTATTGTTACAGAAAAACAAGAAGATAATCCTAAAATATTACCTGGTATTTATCAAACTCAAGAATATTTGCCTTTGTTGTCAGACAAAAAAGTTGCTATTGTTTCAAATCAAACTGGAATTATCAATAATGTTCATTTGGCTGATACTTTATTGAGTTCGGGGGTTGATGTAGTAAAAGTTTTTTGTCCAGAACATGGTTTTAGAGGAACTGCCGATGCTGGTGCTAAAGTTGATAATACTATAGACGAAAAAACAGGTTTGCCAATAATTTCGCTGTATGGAAAAAATAAAAAACCTTTACCAGAACAAATGCAAGATTTTGATATTCTTGTTTTTGACTTGCAAGATGTTGGAGTAAGATTTTATACATATATTTCAACTTTGCATTATGTTATGGAAGCTTGTGCCGAAGCAAATATTCCAGTAATTGTATTGGATAGACCAAATCCAAATGCTCATTATGTTGATGGTTGGATTTTAGATACTGCAAATTATCGCTCTTTTATTGGAATGCACCCAGTACCAGTGGTTTATGGAATGACAATAGGAGAGTACGGACAAATGATAAATGGAGAAAATTGGTTAGGCAATGGCGTAAAATGTGATTTAACAATTATTCCTTGTAAAAATTATACTCACAATTCAAAATATTCTTTGCCAGTAAAACCATCTCCAAACCTGCCAAACGATAGAGCTATTGAGCTATATCCAAGTTTGTGTTTTTTTGAAGCCACAAATTTAAGCGTTGGTCGAGGAACAAATAAACAGTTTCAAATTATTGGACATCCTTTGTTAGAGAATGTTGAACAAGCAAATTTTGAATTTACTCCAATGCCAAACGAAGGAGCTTCAAATCCTGTTCTAAATGGAAAAAAATGCTTTGGTTTTGATTTGTCTGATTCAAATTCTATTTTCGAAATTAAAGAAAATCAGTTGAATTTGGATTTAACACTTAAAACATATGAGCTATTCCCTGAAAAAAGTGAATTTTTCAAAAAATCAAACTCTTTAGAGCTTCTTTCAGGAAGTGGAGAGTTTAGAAAACAAGTTGAAAGCGGAGTAAGCGAAAAAGAAATTAGAGAATCTTGGCAAGATGATTTAGAAAATTTTAAAAGAATAAGAGATAAATATTTAATTTATGAATAAAATTAATATTTTTGTGCTTTTCAAATAATTTTAAAACTATGGGCAAAGCGAAGAAAAAGAACAGAAAGAGAATAATTATAATAATATTAGTAGTTTTTTTGATTATTGCAGCAATTGCTGGAGTTTTTGCTAAAAAATTCTATGATTATGCTTTTGCTCCAAATGTTAAATTAGAAGAAAAAACTGCTTATCTCTATATCCCTACAAATTCAAATTATGAAGATGTTTTGCAAATACTTCAAGATACAGAATATTTAGAAGATATGGAATCTTTTAAACTTGTGGCAGAAAAGAAAAATTATCCTTCAAAAGTTTTTGCTGGGCGTTACGAAATTCGTAATGGAATGTCGAATAATGATTTGGTAAATTTGCTAAGAAGTGGAAAGCAAACTCCTGTGAAAGTAAGTTTTATATCTGTTCGTAGCCTTGATATTTTGGCGGGAAAAGTAGCTGCAAATATTGAAGCCGACTCTACGGAAATTGCTCAACTATTAAAATCTCCAGAAACAGCTCAAAAATATGGTTTCGATGAGCGAACTTTTATGGCTATGTTTATTCCTAATTCTTATGAGTTTTATTGGAATACTTCGGCTGAGCAGTTTGTAGAAAGAATGGCAAAAGAATTTAAAGCTTTTTGGACAGAAGAAAGATTGCAAAAAGCAGAAAATATCGGCATGACTCAATCTCAAGTTTCTACTTTGGCATCTATTGTAGAAGCTGAAACTCAACAAAATGACGAAAAAGCTCGTGTTGCAGGTGTATATATTAATAGGTTAAATCTTGGCATGCTTTTACAAGCCGATCCAACTGTTGTTTATGCTGTGGGAGATTTTACTTTGAAAAGAGTTTTAAATAAACATTTGGAAATTGAATCGCCTTATAATACCTACAAATACTCCGGACTACCACCAGGACCAATAAATATCCCATCAATTTCTTCTATTGATGCAGTTCTGAATTACGAAAAACATAATTATAAGTTTTTCTGTGCAAAAGACGATTTTTCGGGTTATCATGTGTTTGCCGTTACAAATGCACAACACGAAGCCAATGCTCGAAAATATCACAAAGCACTCAGAAATGCAGGAATTAGATAAACGTAAAACGAGCAGTTAAAAGTTTTTAAAGTTTCTAAAGTTCATAAAGTTTTTAAAGTTTGTAAAGACGGAAATTATTAAGTGAATAATAAAAAAAACTTGTCTGAGTTTGGCTTGGGCAAGTTTTTTTTCAGTTTTATCGTGAAGATGAATTAAGAATTAAGAATGAAGAATTAAGAATTACTTCAGTTAAAAGTTAAAAGTTAAAAGTTAAAAGTGGCTGGCGCGTCTATTGCTTCGCAGATTTCGCTTCACTCACTCTGCTCGCTTTGATGTTAGTTGTCCGAAGGACAACACAACAAGACCGTCAAAAGTTTGTCCGTAGGACACTTCAGTTAAAAGTTTATAAAGTAAAAAGTTTATAAAGAAAGCAAAACAAAAAACTTCTTTTAACTTTTAACTGATTTGCTTTGCCCGCAAGGGCAACACAATAAAGACAGTTAAAAGTTTATAAAGTTCCTAAAGTTCGTAAAGTCAGATTTATAACAAGATGTGTCAACTTTTTTTAGTACGTTACAAAAACTTTCAAGGTGTTTCAGAAGTGTTAAAATGCAAGGCATCTGAGATTGAGGACGAAGGAGCGTACCAGAAGCGGTGCACTGAGCAAAGCCGAAGTGTACGTGACTGAGTCCGAATATCGAAAGCAACGTGGTTGCTGAACGAAGTTGAAGCAAAGCAGTTTGATACTTATGAAACACCGCCTTTTAACTTTTAACTGATTTTTTATAAATTATCCTTAAAATATCTTGTAACAGTTCTCATCAAATGTATTCTATCATATCCTCTTACATTGTGTTCGTGGCTTGGATATACAAAATAGTCAACTAAAACTTTTTTCTCAATACATTTATTAAGGAAGTTTAAGGAATGTTGCCAAACAACAACTGGGTCAACAGCACCATGAATTAGCATTAGTCTGCCAGTAAGTTTATCAACTTTGTTTAAAAGATTTGATTGAGCATAGCCTTCAGGATTTTCTTCGGGTGTGTCCATATATCTTTCTCCATACATAATTTCGTATAATTCCCAATTAATTACCGGTCCGCCAGCAACACCAACTTTAAAAATATCTGCATGTTCAGTCATTAAAGTAGTTGTCATAAAACCACCGTAACTCCAGCCATGAACGCCAATTCTTTCTGTGTCAACATAGCCAAGGCTTTTTAAATATTCGTATCCTGTAATTTGGTCTTGAGTTTCCACGCTTCCTAATTGGCGGAAAATAATATTTTCAAACTCTAAACCACGATTTGCCGAGCCTCTATTGTCGAGAGTAAACATTATATATCCTTCTTGAGCCATATAGTAGTCCCAGCCAGCCGCTCCGCCAAGCCATCTGTTTTCAACAAGTTGAGCATGAGGTCCGCCGTAAACATAAATTATTGCAGGATATTTTTTACTTGCATCAAAGTCAGGTGGTAAAATTATTCTGTAATATAAATCAGTTTTTCCATCATTTGCTTTAAGTGTAGAAATTTTCATTTCGCCAATATTGTAATCTTCTAATGGATTTTTGGAACTTAATATTGTATTTATTTTTTTGCCTTTTAAATCATAAATTACATACTCGTTTGGAGCAGTTGTACTTGAGTAATTATCAATCAAATAGGAATAATCTTCAGCAATAATTGCTCTATGCGAACCAGGATTGTGACTAATTCTTATCATTGCACCGCTGGCAATATTTACTCTATAAATATCAAAATCTATAGGAGTCTCTTTATTTGCATTTATTAAGATGTCTTTTCCGTTTGGTGTAAAACCATAAACTTGCTGAACTTCAAAATTTCCTTTTGTAATTTGTGAAATTTCTTGTCCATTGTCATTATATAAATATAGGTGAGAAAATCCATCTTTGCGAGTTTGCCAAATAAATTTGCTTGGGTCATTAGGTAAGAAAACCATTGGGTGCAAAGGCTCAACATATTTTTCGTGTTTTTCTTCGAAAAGAGTTTTTACAAATTTCCCAGTTTCAATATCGTATTTGTTGAGTTTCATGTGATTTTGTCCTCTGTTTAAAACAGCAATGTAAATATGTTTTTCGTCTGGACTCCAAGCAATATTTGTTAAAAACTGCTCTTTTGGTTCGCCAGTTTCTATATAATTTATTTTTTGTGTTTTTACATTGTAAATTCCAAGTGTAACTTCTTCGCTTTTCATTCCAGCCATGCAATATTTAAAAGGAGTGGCTTCGGCAATTCTTGCATTTGTATTTACACGTGGATAATCAGTTACCATAGTTTGGTCGTTGCGATAAAAAGCTAAGAAATTTCCTTTTGGCGACCAAAAAGTTCCTTTTTCAATTCCAAATTCGTTGCGATGAACAGTTTGTCCAAAAACTATATCTTTGTTTTCTTCATTGCTAATTTTAAGAATATTTCCTTCTGAATCAATTATCGAAAGATTATTATCTTGAGTGAAAGCTGCTTTTTTATTTTCCTCACAAAAATCAATGTTTTCAAAATCATCGCTGAGAGCAAAATAAAAAGTAATTTGCTTTTTAGAAACATCATAATCAAAAATATTATTTCTTACGAAAAATCTTAAAGTGTTTTTACTCAGCCACTTATATTGAGGAAATGATTTTAAACTATCTTTTTCAATTTTGTTTAAAGCATTATTTAAGTTATCTAAATTTATTAAAACACTTTCGTTTTTTAAATCAAAACTTGTTAAAATAAGTTCTTTTTCTACGATTTTACTAAATTCTTTACTTGCAGGTCTGATGTTTAAACCTCTAATATATTCGGGATATAATTCTCTGTAAACACCAACAACTGCTTCGTCTATAGTTAAATTTTTTGTTTGAGAAAAAGCAAATTCACTCGCAAAAAAAACTGCAAGAATAATAAAGATGATAGATTTTTTCATTTCTTTAAATTTTTTATTAATTTTACATTTACAAAGATATAATTTTTAGATGTTTACAAAAAATAATATTTTACTGATTGTTTTAGGCTTTTTAACAATTTTCTATAATTGTTCTCCTAAAGCAGATGAGCACAAAACCAAAGCCAAAGTTTCAGAAAGTGAAATTGAAGTAATTGATTCCACAGAATTGATTATTGAAGAAGTTGAAATTATAAATGAAACCGAAAATTATATTTCAGAACTTGGATATATTAAAATTACAGATTCTTTGCCCGAAATTCTTGTTGACTTAAAATATTCAAGCGATGATAATTTTCTTGGCTTTAATTTTTATGGCGAGTTGCAAAATGCTTTTGTTCGATACGAATGCTATTTAAAACTTGAAAAAGCTTATAAAATTTTACAAAACCAAAAACCGGGCTATACATTTATAATTTATGATGCTTTGCGTAGTGTTGAGTCTCAGCAATTGATGTGGGATTCTGTGAAAGTTGAACCTGCCAAAAAGCATTGGTATGTTGCAAATCCACAAAAAGGCTCAATTCATAATTTTGGAATGGCTTTAGACATTAGCATTGTAAACGAGTTTGGCGAAGTTTTAGATATGGGAACAGATTTCGATTATTTTGGCGAAAAAGCATATCCAAGCAATACCGAAAAATTTTATCAAAATGGTGAGCTTAGCGAAGAACAATACAAAAATCGAAATTTGTTAATGTCTGTAATGGCTGAAGCAGGTTTTTATATTTCCAAAACCGAGTGGTGGCATTACAACGCTTCTTCTTTAGATTACGCAAAATCAAAATATGAAATTTTTTCTTACCCAATAAATATAAATACCAATGATTGTAAAGAATTATAAAGTTAAAACTTCAAGTTCCACTAATATATACGTAAATGCTGATTACAATTATTACAAAGAATTAGCTCAAGAACGTGAATTGGTCGTAATTACAGACGATGTTTTGTATGCTCTTTATCCTGATGCATTTGAAAATCAAAAATGTATTGTGATAAAATCTGGAGAAGAAAATAAAACTTTGAAAACTGTAGAAAAAATTATTGAGCAACTTGTTGAGTTTGAGGCAGATAGGAGAACTTTAATTATTGGTTTTGGTGGTGGAATGGTTTGTGATATTACTGGATTTGTTGCAGGAATATTTATGCGAGGAGCAAGTTTTGGCTTTGTTGCAACAACTTTGTTAGCTCAAGTTGATGCAGCTATAGGTGGGAAAAATGGAGTGAATTTTAATAATTATAAAAATTATATTGGAAGCATTATTCAACCAGAATTTGTGATTTGTGATGCAAGAGTTTTAAAAACTTTGCCCGAAGACGATTATAAAAGTGGCTTGGGAGAAGTGATAAAATATGCCTTGATAAGCGACATGGATTTGGTAGAATATTTAAACGAAAATGTTGAAAATATTTTTAATCAAGTGCCTGAAGTTCTGAGTTTTATAATTAAAAAATGTATAGGAATTAAAGCTAAAATTGTTGAAGATGATACTAATGATTTTGGATTAAGGCATATTTTAAATTTTGGACATACAATAGGACATAGCATAGAAATTATTGAAAATATTCCTCATGGAATTGCTGTGGCAAAAGGAATTGTTGAAGAAATAAAAATTTCTGTAAAACTCGAATATGCCGACAAATCTTTAATTGAAATAGCAGAAAATTTAGTTTCAAAATTTATTTCAGACTATAAATGTGAAATTAGGCAAGAACATATTGATTTGCTTGTGAAAGACAAGAAAAAAACGGGAGATATGATAAATTTTGTGTTTTTAACTAATATTGGCGAGCCTTTGATTGTAAAAACTGAATTTAAGGATATTATTAAAGCCTTAAAATCTTAATTTTGTGTATGGAAATTTTTATAAAGCCTAAATCTTTTAATAGAGAAATCACCGCTTCGGCATCAAAATCTTATGAGCAAAGATTTTTAGCATTATCCTTGCTTACAGGCGAAAAAACTGTTTTAAAAAACTTCGGAAATAGTGCTGATGTAATTGCTGCAAGAAATATTATAAAAACTTTGGGCTGTGATTTTTTTATAAAAAATAATAAATTAATTATTAAAAAAAGAAAACAGTTTTCAGATGACTATATCCCAACTTTAGAATGTGGTGAATCGGGTTTGTGTGCAAGGTTGTTTGTGCCTGTTGCAGCGGTTTTATACAAAAATTTTATTGTAAAAGCATCGGGAAGTTTGCTGAATAGAAATATTTATGAAGATTACAAAAGTTTAAGCGATTTTGGCTTTAATTTTAGTTTAGAAAACAATAATTTTCCATTTAATTTTTATGATTATGAGCTAAAAGCTGGGGATTATAAAATTGATGGTAAAAATTCCTCTCAATTAGTTTCGGGTTTACTTATGGCTTTGAGTTGTTTGCCAGAGCCTTCGGTTTTGAAAGTTGAAAATGCTGTTAGTATAAAATATATGCAAATGACAGTTGATGCTTTGCAAAGGTTTGGTTTTCAGCTTATTGACGAATATGGCGAGACTTGTAATTTTAAAATTTATCCAAAACGATTAGCTTTAGACAACTATAAATTTAAAATTGAAGGCGATTGGTCGGGAATTTCAAATGTTTTGGTTGCAGGAGCTTTAATACAAGATATTAAAGTAAAAGGTTTAAATCAATATTCTTTGCAGGCTGATAAGGCAATTTTAGAAGTTTTCGACTTAGCAGGAGTGAGGTATAAATGGAAAAATTCTGTATTAAAAATATTTAAGTCGAGAGTAAATTCTTTTGAGTTTGATGCAACAAATTGTCCAGATTTAATTCCTGCCATTGTGATTTTAGCTGTTTTTGCAAAAGGAAAGTCATTAATTCATGGAATATCTCGATTAAAAAATAAAGAAAGCTCTCGTGCAGAGGTTTTACAAAAAGAATTGGCTAAAGCAGGTATAACTTTACAAATTGATGGCGATGCAATGATAATTCAGGGAGAGCAGAAACCAAATTTTGCAGTCCTAGACTCAAACGGCGACCACAGAATGGCTATGGCTTTTAGTATTTTAGGTTTAAATTCCGAAAATGGCATTAAAATTACAAATGCTGATGTTGTTGAGAAATCGTGGGCAAACTACTATAATGAATTGATAATTGAATAATTGATAATTGATAATTATGTGCTCGCTACGCTCGCTTAGGTTTAGCTTCGCAGAGTTCGCTTCGCTCACTCTGCTCGCTCCAATTTTCAACACAACTCTGCTCGCTCGGATTTTTTCACACAACATTGCTCGCTCGGATTTGTAATCCGAGTGTAACATTACCAAACACTCGGATTACAAATCCGAGCGAGCGTCATGGCTGGTTGAGCGAGCGTCATGGGTGTTGGAGCTAGCGCCATGGGTGCTTGAGCGAGCATCAGTGGCGTTGGAGCTGGCATCAGTGAATTAGGAGCAAACATGAGCAGTTATAAGATTATTGATATCGAAAAATAATTAATTTTTAAAAAAAACTTTAAATTTCTTTCATTTGTAATGAAAAATATCTTACATTTGCAATGGAAAAAGATTAGTTATGATAACACAAAAAATATTTTCATCAATAATTGACAGCCAGCAACTGAGTTTTAAATCAAAAAGCACAGGAATTGAGCGAGAATTATTGCATCAGGTACCGCAAGCAAGTGGATTTGCAAGTATTATTTCTGGCATACGAAGATGTGGTAAAAGCACTCTTCAATTGCAAATTAAAAAGCAATTTTTTCCAACCGGAGGCTTGTTCCTAAATTTTGAAGACCCACGTTTGGCTGGTATAGAAAGTAGTGATTTGGAGCGTTTATATACCGAAATAATTGCTCGCAAGACTAAAGTTTTATTTTTTGATGAAATACAAATTGTTAAAGGCTGGGAGATTTTTGTAAATCAATTGCTTAGAGAAGAGTTTTTGGTTTACATTACGGGTTCAAATGCATCTTTGCTAAGTAAAGAACTCGGCACCCACCTAACTGGAAGACATTTTTCGACAGAACTATTTCCGTTTTCTTATTTGGAGTTTTTAAAATTTAAAAAATTTAAACCCTATCTGTAAAAGAGCGCA
>DHVB01000036.1:0-31089 GCA_002412425.1 Bacteroidales bacterium UBA5219
CTAAGGTGTTGCAAAGCATTTCCGTCTTTGTCTGTTATCCAACTTGAGGAGCCTAAGTGGTCGCTAAGGTAAAAGTATTGGAGGTTTTCAGGCTCTGTTGCTGTGCTTGTTATTTTTGTCATGCTTGATGCTAATAGGTTGGTATTTAAAATATTAGCTCCACTACTAATAGCGCATAAAAAAACAGGTGGAGGACCAAAGCTGGGGATACACAAATTAGTAAATGTTCTTTTCATCAAATATGTTTGTTGGCTTCGTTTTGCATTTATTTGAGCGGGAGGCGGCGGTAAAACAATTTGTGGAATATCAGCAGATTTTCCTGTGCCAACTTTACTGCAAATACGCTCCTCGCCTGCAAAAATATGCTTGGTATAATTTGTATTAGTAACACTAACCTGTGGAAATAAATAATAAGTACTTTTATTAAATTTATTGTATTTTATTGTTGTTCCGCTCATTGTTTGTGTTATTTTTGGTCCAACTACTTTCCAAGTTCTTTCTCCTGTATAATTATAAAAATAATATGCAGAATTATTAAAATCAATCATAGCTTGCAACTGGTCTTCTTCGTTCCAATATAAATTGCGCAATGCACTTATTTTTGGTTTTAATGGTGGAAATGGTGATGATAAATAATTTTCTGATGTTTTTATTTCTGTCATATTACCATTGGCATCGTATTGATAGTTGTTGTATTTTCTATCAAATGCAAATGTAGTCGAAATAATATCATTTGACATAATTTTATTGTTATTATATGAATAATTATTAAAGCCTGAATTTTGTGCTAAAGATGGTAGAGGCGAACCAATATTATGACTTGTTAATGCATGTCTTTTTTCTGTAATTCGTCCATTTGCCATATATTGCATTTGTGTGGTTTTGGTTAAAACTGTGCTGTCTTTAATGTATTGATTACTTGCATTTGTTAACCTGTAAATATCATCATAGCTATAAGTATTAGTATATATACCACCCAGTCCATTGGGTAATGTTTGAGCAGTATTGTTTATTGATGTAATATTTCCTACATCATCATATTGGTAATTTAATGTTTGTAAAACTTCAGTATTATTGCCAGATTGCAAACTACTTAATCTTTGCATATCATCGTATTGATATGTTGATATAATATCATTGCCATATTTTATTTCAGTTCGTTTTCCAAATTTATTGTATTTAATATCCTGAACATAAGGGTAAAGTTGTCCTGTACCTGGCCAACCAAAATATTTAAAACCTTGAACTGCTTTTAAATTACCACCTTTATCGTAATTATAAAAGACAACCTCTCCATCAGGGTATCCCATAAATCCTATTCTTCCCCAGGAATCATACATGTAATACATTGATAATTGCCATACAGTATCTTCGTTAGGTAATACTACAGTTTTTGTTTCTTTTGATACATTTCCAAGTTTATCGTACTCAAAATAAGTCCAGCCATTTATGTCTTCAACTTTTACAACTCTTCCTGCTGCATTAGCCGAAGCACCTACTGCACCATAAGCATAAGTAACTTTAAGTTCCGGATTATCAGAATATTCCATTTGTGTTAAACGATTATAATGGTATTTATATTGTATTTGCGATCCATTTTTATCTAACACAGTTAAATTATTTGCTCTATCATAACTGCGAGAAAGCACACCTGCATCGGGGTGGTTTCTGCTTGTTAGTCTGCCTAACATATCATAAGTATATGTAGTTTGTATATTGTTAGGGTCGGTAGTTGAAATTTTTTGTCCTAATTGATCATAAGTAATTGTAGTACTGCCATAGCAATTAGTAATTTTTGTTGTTAAATTTCTATAGTCGGAAAATGTGCTTACTGTATTACTCAAAGCATCTATATGTTGTGTTCTAAATTTGCCATCAGAAATATCATACGCTATGCTATCGCTAGTGCCATCGGGATATATGGTTTTTGTAACACGATCTAAAACATCATATCTATATTCGGTTGGTGGTGTATTGTCTTCGGGGGCAGTGCTTAAAGTTGTTTCATCAGAGGAAAGTTCTTCTAATTTAGGATAATTCTCCGAAATAACTCTACCAAATATGTCATAAATCACTTTTCCACTAACAACACGTTTTTCTTCATTATTAATTTCTATATCTTTTTTAGTTTGAATAACTCTACCTAAACCATCGCAAAATAAAACAGTATTTATTGTGTTGTTAGCATTAAATGTATCATAATGCATAGTTTTTGCCCAAGCAATATTATCATTTGTGTTTCCTAAAGAATATACATGTTTTATAGTAAAGTCTGTTTCATTTGGCGAAACAACTTTTGTAAGTCGCCCACGCCAATCATGCTCAAAGGATATTGTGTTGTTATTTATATCTGTATTACTTAGTGGAACTTGTAGTTTATAATCATAAGTTGTATTAGAGCTATACCCCAATACACTTGTTACCTGAGTTGGTAAAGAAAAAATTTGATTGTCATAAATATAATTATATCTCATGCGTTGATTTGTGGCATTGTGTGGTAAAAGAACTCGGGTTATATTACCATAAACATCATAAGCATAATCAAATTCTGAAGTAATATCGTTATTATATTTTGTGATTTTTGTTAAATTTCCAGTGGTGTCATTATGTAAATAATCGGTTTTCCTAATTGTTTGCTCACCACTAACTTTTATAACAACACTTGTTTGTTTGCCAACTAAATACTGTGGCGAATATCCCATATATGTGATTGTTGCAGTAAAATTATCATCATTGTCTGTAATATCGCCTTCTTGTGTATATTTGGTTATATTGCCATATTGTCCATATTCAAATGATTCATTAGTTATTATTTGTGGTTCTGTTTGTGTTTCATAATATTTTCTAACTTGCTCACTTAAAGCTGGGAATGCATCACATCTACACTCATCGCTTGAAGAAATATATTGTCCATTATTTAAAGCACAAAGTCCATAAATATATTCATTTTCAATATATTTATTTCCATCTTTATCTGTAATCAAATCTTTGTATTTTAATCCTTTAAGTAAAACTTTATCGTTGTGATAATGTTCGGTAATAATTTTATATGCTTCTAATTCTTGGTCTAATGCTTTTGTTTTAACAATTTTAAATCCAAGATTTTCTCTATCAAATCTTTGATACATGCAAGAGTCGTACTCAAATGCAAAATATTGATAATTAGCACCATCTTCTGTATATCCATCAAATATTTTTAAGCTATCCATTATCATAGTTCTATTTGGACAATCAAATCCGCCGTGTTTTGATAAAGAGTAGCTTATTTTAAACTCGCTACCAACAAGATTTGTTACTATTTTTAGTAAATTTGTTTTTCCTAATTGATTGTATCGTACTTTTATTTGATTGTTTTCTTCATAAACATAGTCAACTAACCCATCTGCATTTATATCGCTAAACATTCCTTTTACATCGCTAGCTCCCCAACTCATAAATGTTTTTGGGTTGACAGCAAAACAAAACAAATTAAACGTAACAGCTACGTTTAAATTATTGTTTTTACTTATTGTTTTAAAACTTGTATATATATCATAAATATCTGTACCTATAAAAGATTTTCCTGTATTAAATTCACATTTTAAACCAAATGTAACGCTAGTCAATTTGTCTGGTAACCCATCTCCATTAATGTCTATAATATCTAAATTTGTATTGTTTGTGCTTGTATTTGTGCCATATCCAGCAGCAATACTATTTCCTACAATGTTTACGCCCAAACTACCACCACTATTATTAGAGTAGTCATTTTTTGCAAACAAGTTTGAAATAACTATTGGCGCATAAAACTCATAGCCTAAATTGTATAAAACTTTTCCTTCATCTGTAATTTTGTCTGGCAGTCCGTCTCCATTATAATCAATAAAACTTAAGATAGATTTTGTATTCATATCACTACTCCCATAGCCAAAAGATCCTATAGAGCCTTGTGTTTCAGTTTTTTTGCCTGAACAAAATGAACGTATTTGGCTTGGACTTGGTACTGAAGCTCCAAAATTATATAAAGTTCCTGCCCCTTTCTTAAATTCGTTTCCATAATCAAAGGAATTATGAGCTTTTACAAAATCAGAAGTACCTCCTTGTGGATTGCTATACTTTACTAGTCTTTCCGTTATCTCATCAGGATAACGGTCACCATTCATATCTTGAAAAGATGTAGTAGTTGTAATTTCTGTCCAAGAGTTTCCACTCCCAACTATTCCAAACGCAGATAAGTTAGCTGTTGTGTTTTCACTTTTGCTTTTTAGTATAGGTGCTTGTTTTACAGCTCCCGGTGGCAAATCATCTAAAATGTCGTCTTCATCTTCGCCAGGCATACCCATTGCTTCTAAAGAATACTCTGCTTCTGGCATAATTCCTAAAACACAAGGCAATGTATTGCTTAATGTATCAGCATTTACATAACTTACATTACCATAGCCTACCCATTGGTTATACTTATAGTCGGGAGACATTGGCAAAAACTTTTCTTGCTCATAAGGATGTGTTTCAAACCAATTTGTTATGATTTCATTCGCTTGCTCTGGGTCTGTTTCTGCTAAAGCATTTGACGTAGCCAATGCAGTTTGTAATCCTATTGATTGGCACAGTGAATCTTTTACAATTAAATCAGTATATGCAGTTGAAGTATTTTTATAATTAAACTGCCCCCAGTTTCTATATAAATTACCAAATTTTAAATCCTCGGAACGATGTTGACAATGAATACCTATTGAATAAGGAAAACAATTGCTATTGTTGTCAAAACAAATTTTCAAATTATTAAGCTCTATAGTGTCTGCCGTATAAAAATCAATAAAATAACCAACATTTTTTATAATCTGTATTGAATCAATAGGGTATATACCGTTATAAATATTTTGGGAATAATTAATAAGTCTATTTTGAACACTACCATCATCTCCCTTTATTGATAAAAAACCCAAAAAATTACTAATAGGTGAATTAGAATTTATTATTTTAAGAGTGTCAATATAAACAGTATCATAATAATTAGTAAGATTTGTTAACTGCTCAACAAATATACTAGGGCGAACTGGTTTGGGATAAGTTGTAAAAAATGGAATAATATCAAATTTAACATTTGGTTTTGGAGGATTAAAACTAGTATCGTAAGCAGCTATCGTTAAATTGTCAATAGGTTCAATGTTGTCATAATAAAGAGATATTTCCCAACTTATAGCTTCCCAATTTACATTAGAAAAACACTCAACCCTAAATTCTATTGTATCTCCTTGTGATACATAAGCCTCTTCTATGGTTAAAGTGGTCTCAACACTATCTCTCATTGCTATATTTAAAAATGGAGGTGGTGTTATATATGCTCCATTTCTTTTCACAACAAAATAAACATTATCACTTAGATCTTCGGAAATTTTTATTTTTGTGTCAGCCTTAATTCTGCCATCAAATGGCATTGCATATTTTGTATTTGGATTTATTAAAAAATCCTCAGAAGCATTAAACTTATAAATATGTTTTCCATTTGCATCTAAACTATTTTGCTGAATTGAGCTAAGAGTATTATTCCCATATTTAATATAATTTATTTGGGGTGTCCATGCAACTTTATCATAACGTTTTTTATCCATAGACTCTACTCTAAAATATATATGGTCGCCACGCTTAACAGAAAAAACAATATCTGTTGGAATAGATGTTGTAGCATCTGTTTTTGTTAATATTTTATCATATACAATAGTATCTATTTGAATTGAAATTTTTAATGAATCCGAAAAATCTCTTTTTGACATTAAATTCTCTGTTAAAACTGCATCATTGCTAATAGTAATATCACCATCATAAGGTGCTATCCACAATTTTACTAAATCATGAGGTGGATAAATTTTTAATTCGCCAGGAATTAGTTCGTAAGTGTACCAACAAAATTTATCGTTTGTTATTTCATGTGGATATGTAGCAATAATAGAATCATAAAAAGATCGCCAGTTGTCAGGATCTTGTGAAGTAAAAGTTTCTTTGTCTGTACAATGTCTAGTCCAAACTGTATCTCCCTCTTTATATAATATCTCAGAATCTAATTCATTAGCAATTATAGGAATTCCGTCAAAACTGTCGCCATCGCTTCCCATTCCTGCATCAACACAAATTTCTCCAGCAAAACTTTGCTCATCCATATCTTCAGGAGCAATCACTTCAAAACTAGGATCACCATTAGCATCTAATTTGTTATAATATACATAACCATTATTGACGACATCAATTAATCCATCGGCATTTATATCTGTAAAGTAAACTTTGGTTTTATTGTTGCCAATACTATGATCTCCTGAAAGTGTATGCCCAAAATGTGCTTCGCCACCAAAACTATTGTTATTCGAAACTTCTTTAGAAAAAATCTTTAAACCGTTTATTACAACAGGCGATTCAAAATTATATGCGTTTTCTACTTCATTATAACTAAGTGATTCAAAATAAACACTTTCATGTACGCTTGTTAGTCTATCTGGTAATCCGTCTCCATTCAAATCAACTATAGTTCTTACGCCTTTAGAAGTATTACGCGAAAAGTTATAATTTGCTCCAGCATTGGCTGTTTTTGTGAATTTAGGGAGTATATTTACCCCTAACGTAGTAGCAAGTCCTGCCCCCCAACTAATTTCAGAATTGCCTCCCAATTTTCCTAAAGGTTTAAAACTGGCGGGTGGTGCAGATAAATATGAGGCACCAGGATCGTTACTTTCACTAATTACTTCTGGTTCTGAAAAAATATTATATGGTAAACCATAATAACTAAACTCTTGTAAAACTATTGTAGTAGTATCTGTATTTAAACAGTAATAATCTTCATTTTGCGTACCAAAACCCGAAGGCTTAACTTCTGAAATTTTATTTAATAATAATTTTCCAAATGCATTGTCATTCGCATAGCAAAAACGATATTGCCTAACCATATCATTGTTATACTTAATAATTATATCTGTAACAAGATGTCTGTTTGCTTCTAAAAATCCCAATCTGGCATTTGTCTTTTTGTATTTGTCTTCTGCAATTGGCATATAATTAAAATTAACTGAATATTTACCACGTTCTACTCCATGCCCAGTGTAATATATAATATCTGGTCTAATTTCTTTATAAAAACTATCATTATCTGAATGCTTATAAGTAAATTCAACAAAATTTCCATTCAAATCTCTAATTTCAGTAAGTTCCCATTTCCCAATATTTCCATCAATATTTTTTAAAACAGCCATATTATCAACTGCTTCATTATTTATCTGTTTTCCATAGTAATATTTTACACCATGTTTATCAGTAATTTCCCAATAATAATTTTTAGGATTTGTTCCATAGCGAATAATTTTTTCAAAACTACCTTCAACTCTGCGACAAAATTGTGTAACCCCAGAAACAGTGTCTCTATCTCTCCATTCCTCACGATGAGTAAGAGCATGCAAGTTGGTGTAATCAGAGCCACTCATTTGTATTAATTGCTCGCCGTTTAAAAGATATGTCTCGCTTTCTTTTATTGAATCATATCGTGGTACTCCCCAACGGGTTTCTATACTAATTTCGGGTATTGCCAAATCCCAACCCAAGCCAAACAAACCTAAATCGCTCTCGCTACTATAATTTAAAGTTAAATTTGGTTGTAAACCTTGCCTGCCACTAGGTAAAGAAAGTGGAAAACTTAAATTTACTGTACCGTTATTATTAGCTTGCGGTGGCTCTATAAAATGAAAACTAGATAGAGGATTTGCAGCTTGCATATCGCTAAATTGAGTGGGAGCAAAACTTTGAGTTTCAGGCATTTCGGGCATTTGAGTAATCGCATTTATAAAATCTGTAAAATGATTAACTCCAGAAATAATAACTTTTTGAGCAGTATCTGCTGATATATAGTTTATCGTTTTCCATTCTTGAACTTGCTCATCGTAATAGTAAGTTTCTATATCATTTACGCTAAAACCTTCAGGAATTTTAGCTTCATCATAAGGTAACTCAATTTCAATATCGCTTTTAAAAAGAGTATTATGTGGCAGCATACGAAAACCTGAATATTCACCTGTTACATTTATTAAATGTGGAGGTAAATCTGGCAAGTCTGCATAAGATAAACCGCTGATTGATAGCTCAATATCAGTAGCCAAAACACCAGACTTGCCTTCTATTTTTGCTTTTCCTAAATTTAAACTAAAAGAATTTGTACTTGCTATCTTTAATGAAACAGTATTAGTTTCTATATCCTCAGATATTGAAGGAGGTAAAGAAGCTAAATTTTCAGTTTCTCTTTCGTAAGATTCAGAAAAAATTAGTTTTTTAATTTCATTTATGCCAAAAATACTTACACATAAACTTAAAAAACCTAAAATCAATAATGTTTTAAAAATCCTCTTTTGCATTGCTCAAATAATTAACTGTTAAACTTTAAATTAATTTCCCCTTTTAATTTTAAATAATAATAACCTTGCAAACATATTGTTCTGCTTTAGTTTCAACTTTTATTTGGTATTCGCCTTTTGTTTTAATGAAAAAACTTTCTTTATAATAAGATATGTTTTTTAATCTCTTTGTTTTAAGCGTTTTTCCCTCAATATTTGTTAAGGATATTGTAATATTTGACGTTTCAGCTAGTCGGATTTCAAGCTCAAAATGACCGTCATAACTAGGAATTGGGAAAATTGCAACTGTGCTTTCAAAATTATTTTCTAAAGTAGATTCATTTGTCAACTTATCAGAATTTTTATTTTCGTCCAAACTATTGTTAAGCTTATTATGCAATTCATCAGATATGCTATTACTATAAAAACTTTCAAAATAATTTACTAAATCTTCATTTGGATCTGGCTCATTTAGTAAAGCGTAATTTAATGTTGAATCGGGAGTTAACATAGCTAAACAAAACAAATCGCTACCATTAAAGTCAGTGTCCCAGTATATTTCTTTAAAAACCAATACTTTATTAGCTGTATCAATATAAACAGGCGGATAAAAATCAAAACTTCCAACTTCTAAAGAATCTTCTGAAGAACGATTAATTAATAGGTGAATATTTTGTAAAAAAGATGTATCTGTTTCAAATTTAGAGTAATTAAGTTCTAAAAATGTAGCATTTTCCTGACTACCTGTCTTTTGCACTCGAAAATTTCCATATGTTGTTAAAATAAAACCGTTTTCTAAATTTAATTCCGTGCGTGTTTTCAAGGCAATTGTATCTATACCTATTATTATAAATTGTAAATCATCTAATTCTGCAAGGTTTTCTAAATTTGAATCTGCTTTCTCTCCAAAACCAATAGTTAACAAATTGTCAGATGTTTTGCTTTGTTTTTGATTTAATCCAAAATATTTATCCTTACCAATTCCAATTATTTGTCCTGAAAAGTTAGTATTATCATAATAATTCCATATGCTATCCTGTACACTATTATAATAACTTCTAGAATTTAGTGTTATGCCATATTTTATGCCAAGATATGTTTCCCAAATCTTAATAATACTATCATGTGGCATCTCTGTAAAAACTAAAATTTCAGAAATTTTTCCTACAAAAGGTAAAGTATCTTTACTACCAATAACAAGTGTTAATTCATCATTTTCAGATGTTGATACTCCTTGCGTTAATGTGTTTACTAATGGCAAAACATTATTTTTTTCACAAAAAGGACTTGCACCATAAAAATCTAATATTCTTCGGGTAGTCATACCTATATTATGATTACCTGAACTATCAAGAGATAATTGCCAAAGATTGTTTTCGTTAATGCTATCAGTAATTTGGTAAACCATCATTACTGTTAAATTATCTAAATTTAAGTTCAAACTATCAATCTCAATATAAGAAGTTCCTAATAAATTTAAACTGGGATTGTAGTTAAAATCTTCAAAGGAATTTTCAAACTGAAAATCGTAAATTTGTGCATTATGGTTATAACCTGAAACATCACGCCATATATTTTGAGTTATTTCTTCAGAAATACTATCTGCTCTAAGCCAAAGTTTAGGATAAGCAAAACCTAAATCAACTTGACTTCGTAAATTTAATGAAAAACATAATGTAAACAACAATATGCTTAATAAATAATTTAACCTCTTTCTCATAATGCTAAATTTTAATAAACAAAATTTAAATACTTCTTTTGTAAAAATAAAGCAATTATTTTACAAATAAGGTGTTTTTTTGAAGTATTTTTTGAAAAAAATACTAATCGAATTTAATTTTATATTTAATGACTATTTTTGACAACCAAACTTATAAATAAACAATTTTCGAACTTTTAACTAAAATATGGGATATTACAAAATTTAAAGTTGTTTTTTTAATATTCACACCTCTCTACTCACTAATCTCCCCTGCAATAGAGTTTTCTAAAAGTTTTGCCATTTCACTTTGCAGAAGATTTTTTCCTAATACAAACATTAGTTTTGTTGTAGCTGCTTCAATAGTCATATCTTTGCCACTGACAACGCCTATATCGTTTAGCTTAACGCTAGTTTCGTATTTTCCTTGTTGAACTTTTCCTACTGTGCATTGAGAAATATTTAAAACAACTAATCCTTTATTGATTACTTTTTCAATTTCTTTAAGAATTTTATCGTCTGTAGGAGCATTGCCTGAGCCATAAGTCTCAATAATTAAACCTCTAAGGTTTTTTATATTGCAAATTGCTTCAACGGTTTCGGCTTTAATTCCAGGGAAAAATTTTAAAATTGCAATATTGTTATTAAACTCATTTTCAACAATTAATTTATCTGAATTTGTTTTTAGCAAGTTTTGTTTATGTAGCTTTATATCTATTCCAACTTCAGCGATACTTGGGAAATTTGGAGAAATAAAAGCATCAAAATTTTCGGCACTAAACTTAGTAGTTCTATTTCCTCTGTATAGAGTGTTTTCGAAATAAACACAAACTTCTTTAATTAATGGTGTGCCATTTTCATTCATGCAAGCTAATTCTAATGCAGCTAAAATATTTTCACGTCCATCTGTTCTAATTAAATCTATTGGTAATTGAGAACCTGTTAGAATTATTGGTTTTGATAAATTTTGTAGCATAAACGATAAAGCAGAAGCCGTAAAAGCCATCGTGTCTGTACCATGCAGAATTAAAAAACCATCATAATCATCGTAGTTTTTAATGATAATTTTGCTTAATTTTATCCAAAAATCTGGGTCTGCATTTGAGGAATCTATCAATTCATCAAAACTATATGAACTTATACTGGCTGGAAAAGATTTTAATAAAGGAATATAATTAATTAAATGCTCAAAACTAAATGGTTGTAAAAAGCCTTTTTCGTTTTTGATCATTCCAATTGTGCCACCTGTGTAAATTATTAAAATTCTTTGCATGAATTAGATGTTTTTTTGCAAAACTAAAATTTTTAAATGTAATCTTAAAATAAAACTGAAATTAAATTTTATAATTTAATGCAAAAAGCACTTATAAAACATATACACTTAATAATAAAATGATTATGTTTGCACAAAAATAATTAAATGGAAATCATATTGGATTTGGTAGCCCAAACTACCGGGATTTCAATTAAACAAGTAAAAGCCACATCTCTTCTATTAGAAGAAGGTGCGACTATTCCATTTATTTCTCGATATCGTAAAGAAAGAACAGGTGGTTTAAATGAGGAAGATGTCGAAAAAATTCAAAAACAAAAAGCTTATTTTCAAGAAATTGCTGAAAGAAAAGAAACTGTTTTAAATTCAATAGAAAAACAAGGAAAATTAACTGACGAATTAAAGCAGGCGATAGAAAATACTTGGGACATAAATGTTATCGAAGATTTGTATTTGCCATATAAGCAAAAAAGAAAAACTAGGGCTTCAATTGCTAGGGAAAATGGCTTAGAACCTCTGTCAGAAATAATTTTCAAACAACAAAATATAGATATAAATAAAATCGCTTCTAGCTTTTTAAATGATAATGTGCCTAGTGTAGAAGATGCAATTCAGGGAGCAAAAGACATTATAGCCGAACAAATTAGTGAAAATGCTCAAGCAAGGGAAAGAGTTAGAAAGATTTTCAGCTCAGAAGCAATTATTACCAGCAAAGTTGTAAAATCAAAAATTGAAGAAGCAGAAAAATATCAAGATTATTTTGATTTTTCACAAGAATTGTCAAAATGCCCTTCTCATAGAATACTTGCAATGCGAAGAGGAGAGAGAGAAGGTTTTTTGAGAATAGATATTTCGCCAGATAAAAATATTGCTTTTAAAAGTTTAAAATATCTTTTTGTTAAAGGAAAAACAAATACTTCGGCTTTGGTTGAAGAAGCTATGGTTGATGCCTACGATAGATTGTTAAAACCTTCTATTGAAAACGAATTTGCTAATTTAAGTAAAGAAAGTGCAGATATTTTGGCAATTGAAGTATTTGCAGATAATTTACGTCAATTATTACTAGCACCGCCTTTAGGAAAAAAACGTATTTTAGGAATAGACCCAGGATATAGAACAGGTTGTAAGCTTGTTTGTATTGATGAGCAAGGAAATTTGTTGCATAACGAAACTATTTATCCACATAAACCTCAAGAAGAAAGAGCTATAGCAATGAAAAAACTTAGTTCTTTGGTAAATAGTTACAAAATTGATGCAATTGCAATAGGAAACGGAACTGCTAGTCGCGAAACCGAAAGCCTTGTTAAACATATTTCGTTTGATAGAGAAGTTAGAGTTTATGTGGTAAGCGAAGATGGAGCTTCAATTTATTCTGCTTCTAGTCTTGCTCGTGAAGAATTTCCACAATATGATGTAACTGTTCGTGGAGCGGTGTCTATTGCTCGTCGTTTGATGGATCCTTTAGCTGAGCTAGTAAAAATCGACCCAAAATCAATAGGAGTAGGGCAGTATCAGCATGATGTTGACCAAAAACTTTTAAAAGATAGTTTGGATAGAGTAGTAGAATCGGCGGTTAATAAAGTTGGAGTAAATTTAAATACTGCTAGCAAGCAACTGCTTACTTATGTTTCGGGTCTAGGACCAGTTTTAGCTCAAAATATTGTAGATTATAGAAAAGAAAATGGAGCTTTTAAAAATCGAAAAGAACTTACTAAAGTGCCAAGATTAGGAGCTAAAGCTTTTGAACAGGCAGCAGGTTTTTTAAGAATACCAGATTCTACACATGCTCTTGACAACACGGCGGTTCATCCAGAGTCATATCATATAGTTGAAAAAATTTCTAAAGAATTAAATAAATCAATTGAAGAATTGATTGAAGAACCAAATTTATTAAAGACAGTAAATATTGATAAATATTTAACAGAAGAATTTGGTTTACCAAGTTTTGAACTTATAATTTCGGAATTAGAAAAACATGGTCGCGATCCGCGAAGCACCATTAAAGTAATGGAATTTGACAAAACCATTTATAAAATCGAAGATTTGAAAGAAGGAATGGTATTGCCGGGAATTGTTACAAATATTACAAATTTTGGTGCATTTGTTGATATAGGAATTAAAGAAAATGGTTTAGTTCATATTTCGCAAATTTGTAACGAATTTATAAGTTCACCAAATGAAGTTTTAAAACTTCATCAACATGTTAAGGTTAAAGTTACTAATATTGATATTCCGCGAAAAAGGATTCAATTGAGTATGAAAAATATTGAATAACAAAATTAATAAAAAAAATAAATAATAATTATGAGTAAAAAGATCATTGACCTCGAAAATGTGGTAATTAAATTTGCGGGTGATTCAGGAGACGGCATTCAACTTGCTGGGGCTCAGTTGACTAACACTACAGCTCAACTCGGAGAAGAAGTTGCTACTTTTCCTGACTATCCTGCAGAAATTCGAGCACCTCAAGGAACTGTTGGAGGAGTTTCTGGTTTCCAATTGCATTTCGGAAGACATGTTAACACACCAGGCGACAAGTGTGATGTTTTAATTGCGTTTAATCCTGCTGCTATTATGGCAAATATTAATTCCATAAAATGGGGTGGAATTATAGTTGCGGATATTGATGCTTTTACTGAAGCAAATATGGAAAAAGCTGGATTTAAAGATGATACAATGGATCATATTAGACAAAACTTCGATTTAATCGAAGCTCCAATTAGTTCAATGTCGAAAGAAAGCTTGAAAGGTATAGAAGATTTAGATCAAAAAACTATTTTGAAAAGTAAAAATATGTTTGCTTTAGGTCTAGTGTATAAATTATTTGGTTTCCCATTGAGTTATTCAGAAGAATTTTTTGATAAAAAATTTAAAAATAAACCTAAACTAGCCGAAGTAAATAAAAAGGTTTTACAAGGTGGAGCAAGCTATGCATCTGCAATTCAAGCAATACCATCGTTTAGACTTTGTGGAGAAAAGAAACTAAAAGGAAGATATAGAAGCATTAGCGGAAACGTTGCTACTGCATGGGGCTTGTTGGCAGCAGCAGAAAAAGCAAACTTGCCATTCTTTTTAGGTTCTTATCCTATCACACCAGCAACAGATATTTTACAAGAATTAGCAAATCGCAAAGATGTTGGTGCAAAAGTATTTCAAGCCGAAGACGAAATTGGTGGTATAGTAACTGCAATTGGAGCTTCTTATGCTGGTAACTTAGCAGCTACTTCAACATCAGGACCTGGTTTAGCATTAAAATCAGAAGCATTAGGTTTGGCAGTTATTACCGAATTACCATTGGTTGTTGTTGACGTTCAACGTGGAGGACCATCAACAGGTTTACCAACAAAAACAGAACAAGCCGATTTGTTTCAAGCTTTAACAGGAAGAAATGGAGAAAGTCCAGTTCCTGTAATTGCTGCAAGTACACCATCTGATTGTTTGCATTATGCATTTATGGCTTCTAAATTTGCATTAGAACATATGACACCAGTAATTTTGTTGACAGATAGTTTCTTAGCAAATGGAACAGAACCTATGAGTATTCCAGAAATGAAAAAATTCCCAGAAATTAAAACAAAACTTGTTCCAAAAGATCAAGAAAAATACTTGCCTTACGAAAGAGATGAAAATCTTGTAAGAGGATGGGCTATACCTGGAATGAAAGGTTTTGAACATAGAGTTGGTGGTTTGGAAAAAATGGATATAACTGGTGCGGTTTCTTACGTTCCAGCAAATCACGAAAGAATGGTTTATTTGAGAAAACAAAAAGTTGAAAATATGGCTAAATTCTATCCTGAACAAAAAGTTGAAGGAAGTGAAGATGCCGATATTTTAGTAATTGGCTGGGGGTCAACTTATGGGCATATAAAAACTACAGTCGAAGAATTAAGAAAAGAAGGAAAGAAAGTTGCACATGCTCATTTTAATTATATTAATCCTTTGCCACGCAATACTGATGATATATTGAAAAAATATAAGAAAATTTTGGTTTGCGAACTAAACTCAGGACAATTTGCAAATTATTTGAGAATGAAATTCCCAAAATATAAATATTTGCAATATAATAAAGTGATGGGCTTACCTTTTGCGGTAGCTGAATTAAAAGAAGAAATAACAAAAGTAATGGAGGCTTAATATTATGGCAGAAAATAAATATACAGTACAGGATTTTAAAAGTTCAGTGCAAGTTAGATGGTGTCCAGGTTGTGGCGACTTTTCTGTTTTGGCATCAGTACAAAAAGCAATGTCGGAACTAAATTATAAAAAAGAAGATTATGCAGTAATTTCTGGAATTGGTTGCTCTTCTCGTTTCCCATATTATATGAATACTTACGGTTTTCATGGAATTCATGGACGTGCAGGAGTATTGGCTTCGGGAGTTAAAGTTGCTAATCCAAAACTTAGCGTTTGGCAAATTACAGGAGACGGTGATGCCCTAGCTATTGGAGGAAATCACTTTATTCACGAAATTAGAAGAAATATCGATCTTAATGTAATTTTATTTAATAATGAAATTTATGGATTAACTAAAGGTCAATATTCACCAACTTCTAAGTTTGGACAAATAACAAATTCTTCTCCTTTTGGAACAATTGAAAAACCTTTTAATGCTGGTCGATTAACTTTGGGTGCTGGAGGAAACTTCTTTGCTCGCACTATAGATGCTAATGTAAAAGAAGCAGTAGAAATTTTAAAAGCAGCTGATCAACATAAGGGAACAGCTATTGTTGAGGTTTTACAAAATTGTGTAATTTTTAATAACGGTGCACACCAAAGAATTACAGACAAAGAAGAAAGAGAAAATAATCAACTATGGCTTGAACATGGCAAACCAATGATTTTTGGTAAAGATAGAAATAAAGGATTAGTTTTAGATGGTTTAAAACTAAAAGTTGTTACTATTGGCGAAAACGGAATTACTGAAAAAGATATTTTGGTTCACGATATGTATGAAGAAGATTTAACTTTACATACAATGTTAGTTAATCTTAACTTACCAGATTTTCCAGTTGTTTTCGGAATAGTTCGTGCAGTAAAAGCAGATTCATATGACGATTTGCTTTATAAACAAATTGCAGAAGTACAATCAAAATCACCTATAAAAGGAATGGATGACGTGTTTAATAGTGGTAGCACTTGGGAAGTATAATACAAAATTTTAAAATAAAAAAAGGCTGCCAAATTTGGTAGCCTTTTTTATTGTTTTTTCAAACAGATTCAAATATTATTTTATTTCTAGTGTAGTTGCAATATTTCCAAATGGTACTATCATTGGGTCGTCAGAATGTGGATCATCGCACCAAACTCTACCAAATTTTTTATCAACTTTAACAACTTTTGTATTTACAAACTTTCCAACCCATGGAGCTTGAATTTCATCACCTACTTTAACATTTGGTATAATATCTAAAGCAACACAATCATTTTTATCATAAATTTTCATAATGCCTGCCCAGCCTATTGTAAGTACTTTATCGCCACTTACATTAACTATTGTTGCTACTTTATAATCATTATTAACTTTAACTGCTACACTAGTTCCTGCTTCCCATTTGTTTTTTAGGACATGGAATGTGTTAGGTTCAATTTTTTCAGTCTTTTGACCAATACCTACATCATCAGTTTTTGCAGGATTATTCCAATCTATATCTATATAGTTCACTTCAGGGGCTTTGGGATCAGAAGCATTTGTAACAATTGCTCTTTTCATACCACTGCCTGATTGCCACCATGTAAGAACTATATCACCAACTTTTGCAGACTCGTCTGGTCTTATAGGTATAATCATGTAATTTGGTATTTCGGTGTCATCGTCAAATATGAAATCTATAACACTGTATTCATTTCCTGGCTTTGCCATTTTAGCCGAATAAAAAATAAAAGTCTGAGATTCAGGACCGTTTTTTGTTGCATCAATTTGCCATGTAAGCGATGGAGTTAATACGTAATCGCCTTCTTGTGCAATAATGTTACCTTTTGGAAAATCCTTAAAAGGGTCAACTTTTACAACTTCTTCTGTAGTTACTTCAGTTTTAGTAGTGTCATTCGCAGTAGCATCTGTGTTTTCAGAGTTTGTTTTTGTTCCTCCTCCACAAGAAAAAAATGTTGCTGTAACAATAGCAATAAGCAAAATCTTAAATTTTTTCATAAAATTATTTTATACAAAGATATATTTATGTTTTAATAAAATTGATTTTTTGTACTTTAAATTTTATTTTTTTTTGCTATTTCATCAATATTATTCTACAACTTCTTCTTCTGGAACATCTGTTAAAACTTCTTTACTTTCAGCAGGGGTTTCTTCATCTGTTTCATCACAAGAAAAATCACCGCCTAAATCAAAATTGCTAAACATAAGTATGTTGAGTTGCTCATAAGAAGTTGCCATTCTTTTTTTTGCTTTTTCATTAAAAGCCTTTATTTTGTCAGGACATTCTTTTTCAAGTTTTTCTTCTTGTTTACCAAACTGTACCATAATAGCACCAAGTTCTTCTAGCTCTTTAAATGCTTTTTCATCACCTTTTGTCGCTTTTTCTACAGTTGCGATAAAAACATCAACTACTTCATTTGCAGCTTTTATATACTCGTCGCAATCTGCAAATTCTTTACCATCGTATTTTTGCTTTAAGTCTGCAAGGTTTTCTGCTTTTTTACTACCACACGAAGAAAGTCCAAAAATAATTAATGCTGAAACAGTGAATAACAATACTTTTTTCATAATTATAATTCTTTAGTTAAACATAAATTTGTTTACACAAAGATAAGCTTAATACTTTGATAATGCTAATTTATTATGTAATAAATCCTGTTTTGTATAAATTGATTAACAAATTTGGTGTTTTTTATTGTGTTATAAATTTTATTTAAAAAATGAAATAGCAAAAAAAAAGCTACATATGGTAGCTTTTTTTTTACTTTTTCATCAATATTATTCAACAACTTCTTCTTCTGGAACATCTGTTAAAACTTCTTCGCTTTCAACATCAACATCTTCTGTTTCATCCCAAGAAAAATCATCGCCTAAATCCATTTCACCAAACATAAGTGTCATAAGTTGAGGTAAAATAGCTTCCATTTTTTTCTCTACTTCTTTTCCAAAAGCTTCTAATTTTTCAGGACATTCAGCTTGGAATTTTGCTTCATCACCATCAAAATTTTCCATAAAAGTGGTAAACTCTTCGAATTCTTTTTTTGCAGCTTCATCACCTTCTGCAGCTTTTTTAACAGTTGCGATATATACATCTATTATTTCTGTTGAAGCTTCGATGTACTCATCACAATTAGCAAATTTTTTGCCTTCATATTTTGCTTTAATGTCAGCAAAATTTTCTGCTTTCTTGTTACCACAAGAAGAAAGACCTAAAATAATTACCGCTGAAATAGCGAATAATAATACTTTTTTCATAATTATAATTTTTTAATTAAACATAAATTTATTCAACAAAGATAAATATAATGTTTAATAAAAACAAAATAGAATAAAAAAAAAGCTACACAAGGTAGCTTTTTTTATTTTTTTTAAATGTTATTCTTATTCAACAACTTCTTCAACAACTTCTTCAGCAACTTCTTCAGTCATTTCTTCATCAACTGCAACTTCTTCTTCATCCCAAGAAATATCTTCGCCTAAATCCATGTCACCTAATACAAGAGTCATGAGTTGAGGGAAAACAGCTTCCAATTTTTTTTCTACTTCTTTTTCAAAAGCTTCTAATTTTTCAGGACATTCAGCTTGGAATTTTGTTTCGTCTCCATCAAAATTTTCCATAAAAGTAGTAAATTCTTCGAATTCTTTTTTTGCAGCTTCATCACCTTCTGCAGCTTTTTTAATAGTTGCGATATATACATCTATGATTTCTGTTGAAGCTTCGATGTACTCGTCACAATTAGCAAATGTTTTGCCTTCATACTTTGCTTTAATGTCAGCAAAATTTTCTGCTTTCTTTTTACCACAAGATGAAAGACCTAAAATAATTACCGCTGAAATAGCGAATAACAATACTTTTTTCATAATTATAATTTTTTAGTTAAACATAAATTTATTGGTACAAATATAAGACTAAAGTTTTAATAAAACTAATTTTAGCATAAGATTTATTAACATTTTTATTTAAAGTTTTAACAAAATGAATACAAGCCTTGTTTTAATTGCAGTTTTATGAAGGCAAAACCGACAGTGTTTATTTTAAATCTGTTTCATCAATCCCTTTTGGTAAGAATTTTGACAGGTCGCCTTTATTTTTAATAATGTCTCTAACTATACTACTAGAAATAAAAGTGTGTTCTGGTAAAGTAAGAATAAAAACGGTTTCAATTTTATTTTCTAATAATTTATTTGTTTGTCCTATAGCTCTTTCAAATTCAAAATCTGCCGAAGTACGTAAGCCTCTCAAAATAAATTTGCAATTATTATTTTTACAAAAATCAACTGTTAATCCAGAATAAATCTTAACATCTATTTTAGGCTCATCGGCAAAAACTTTTTTAATTATTGCAAGCCTTTTTTCTAAACTTAAAAACTCTTTTTTACTATTATTATCACCTATGCCGATAATAATTTTATCAAACAAAGGTAATGCTCTTCTAACAACAGATTCATGTCCAGCGGTAAAAGGATCGAAAGAGCCAGGAAAAATTGCACAATTACTAAGTTTATCCATTTTTAGAAATTTTAGACCAAGAATCTTTTAAATCTACAATTCTATTAAACACCAATTTTTTATGACTAGAATCTTTATCAACACAAAAATAGCCTTTGCGTTCAAATTGGAATTTGTTACCTATTTCAGCATTTTCAAGATGTTTTTCTAGTTTGGCACTTATTATTTGTAAAGAATCAGGATTCAAATAATCAAGGTATGTTTCGTCTTCTTCTAAATCGTCAGGATTTTCTTTTGTGAAAAGTCTATCGTAAAGTCTTAATTCTGCATCTATACAAGTTTTTGAATCAACCCAATGTATTGTGCCTTTTACTTTACGTCCGTCTGGAGATTTGCCTCCTTTACTTTCTGGATCGTAAGTGCAATGAATTTCTGTTATATTACCATCTTTATCTTTAACAACAGATTCACATTTTATGAAATAAGCGTAACGCAATCTTACTTCGCCACCTGGCTTCAATCTAAAAAACTTGCTTGGGGCATCTTCCATAAAATCATCACGCTCAATAAAAATTTCGCGGCTAAAAGATAAATTTCTTGTTCCAGCAGTTTCGTCTTCAGGATTATTTTGAGCTTCAAGCATTTCAGTTTTTCCCTCAGGATAATTTGTAATAACAACTTTTATAGGATCTAAAACTGCCATCACACGGTTTGCTTTTTTATTCAAGTCTTCACGAATAAAAAATTCTAACAAACCTACATCAATTATGTTTTCGCGTTTTGCTACACCAATTCTGTCTGCAAAGTTACGAATTGATTCAGGAGTATAGCCACGTCTTCTTAGACCACTAATTGTTGGCATACGAGGGTCGTCCCAACCTTTTACATAATTTCCTTTAACAAGTTCTAACAATTTACGTTTGCTCATTACTGTATAAGAAAGATTTAGTCTTGCAAATTCAATTTGGCGAGGACGTTTTCCGCTTGTATCTATTTGATCCAAAAACCAATCGTATAAAGGACGATGAACCTCGAACTCTAATGTGCAAATTGAATGAGTAATTCCTTCAATATAGTCGCTTTGACCATGAGCATAGTCATACATTGGATAAATGCACCATTTATCGCCTGCTCTGTCGTGGGATTGTTTCATAATTCTGTACATAACAGGATCTCGCATGTGCATATTAGGAGAATTCATATCTATTTTTGCACGTAAAACCATGCTACCCTCGTCGTGTTTTCCAGCACGCATTTCTTCAAACAAACGTAAGTTTTCTTCAACACTACGATTTCTATAAGGACTCTCAATTCCGGGAGTAGTAGGGTTTGTTCTTTGCAAACTTATGTCTTGAGGAGTTTGCTCGTCAACATAAGCCTTACCATCTTTTATAAGCATAATAGCCCATTCGTAAAGTTGGTCAAAATAATCGGAAGCATAAAACAAGTTGTCATATTCAAAACCAAGCCAATGAACGTCTTCAATTATTGAATTTACATATTCAAGTTCTTCTTTAGAAGGATTTGTATCATCGAAACGTAAATTTGTTTTGCCATTAAAAGTTTCTTTTAAACCAAAATTTAAACAAATTGATTTGGCATGACCTATATGTAAATATCCATTTGGTTCTGGTGGAAAGCGAGTAATAATACTTTTGTGCTTACCAGAAGCTAAATCATTAGTAATAATTTGCTCAATAAAATTTAAGGCTTCTTTTTTTTCTTCCATTTGATAAAATTTTAAAGTACAAAGATATAAAAGTTTTAGTTTTAAAGATTCGTAATAATTTATAATTTTGCATACATATTAATTAATAAGTATAATACATTTCAAAAAATGAATAAAATTTTAATTACTGGAATGGAGTTTTTTGCTTTTCATGGTCATTATGAAGAAGAAAAACTTGCTGGAAATAAATTTGTTGTTGACCTAACTCTTTGGTGCAATACAAGAAAAGCCGAACAAAGCGATAACTTGGAAGATGCACTCAATTATCAGTCAGTTTATATAAGTGTTAAAGAAGTTATTAGCAATACAAAAGTAAACTTATTAGAACATTTAGCAGCTAAAATTTTAGATACTTTATTTTCTGAATTTGATAATTTGCGAAAAGCAGAGGTTTATTTAAAGAAAGTTAATCCACCAATGGGCGGTCAAATCAAAGATGTAGGAGTCGTGATGAGAAAAAAGAATAAAAAAGAAAAAAAATAAACCAAACATTGTTTTTTTTGTCAAATAATTAATGTTTTTGGCACATAATTTGCTTTAAGTTAGATATAAAAAAAGAGTAAATAAAATGAATAGTAATTTAAAAAATTTAGCCATGAGAACAAAGTTAACATTCTTAGTATTTCTAGGAGCATTTTTCTTTTTAGCAAACACTGTAGAAGCACAAAAGGTAATAACTGCTCAAAAGTATGTAAAATCTAGAGGAGCATCTGAATATGTTATTCCTTCTGGAGATTTAGCAATTGAGAAACCAGTATTATCTCGCGGTGGTTGCTTGATTAAGTTCGATAACTGGACAGGTTATTATGTTGACTTATGGGTTGACAAAGTTTACAAAGGTCGTTTAAATCCATGGGAAAATTCACAATTACTTCTTCCTGAAGGATATAAAGAAGTATATTGCAGAACAATGGGCGAAACTTATCAATGGCAATCAGCAGGAAAATGCAATGAAGAATTCTTGTTGAAGCTTGAAGAAGGTAGCAATGCTGCAGCTACAAGTACGGATTCAGATGAATTTTAAAGAAAAAAATTATTACTGCCACTTTTTAGTGGCAGTTTTTTTTAAAAATTAGAAGACATGAAAAAAATAGTATTACTAATAATAAGTATTATCTTTTGCGTTAGCTTTTTAAAAGCTGATAAATACGCATTGATAATCGCCATAGGAGAATACGACCAAGAACTTACAGGCTGGTACCCTATTAGTGCAGGAAATGATGTCCCATTAATAGAAAGAACCCTGTTGGATTTAGGTTTCCCCGAAAACAATATCATGTATCTAAAAGATCAAGATGCAACAAAACAAGGTATTGAGAGTGCGTTAGCAGAATTATACTCAAAAGTTTCGCATGGAGACCAAGTTGTAATTCATTATAGTGGACATGGACATCAAATATTTGATGATAATGGTGATGAAATTGATGGCTTAGATGAAGCCCTAGTTTGTTTTGACGCACCAATGGAAATGTATGAGGGTTATACTGGTGAAAAACATTTTAGAGATGATGAACTTGGAGATTGGGTGGCAAAATTTAGAATAAAACTTGGAGCAAATGGGCATATTCTTTTGTTCTTAGACTCTTGCCATTCTGGAACTGGAACTAGAGGCTCTGCAAAAGTTAGAGGCGGAGCACCTGCTTTAGTCCCTGCAGGGTGGAAACCTAAAA
Source organism: Bacteroidales bacterium UBA5219 (assembly GCA_002412425.1). Lineage (GTDB taxonomy): Bacteria > Bacteroidota > Bacteroidia > Bacteroidales > ML635J-15 > Bact-19. Next base: position 23,317 of record DHVB01000036.1, read on the forward strand.
ATGTTGAAGCAGATGATAAAGTAGGTTTCGGAATAAGTGATAAAAAAGCAATTGCAAGCAGAGGTGTATCAACAAACGATTTAGCAAAATTTGTAGTTTTTTCTGGAGCAAGTGCAAACGAATTAAATTACGAAACTTTTGATGATGAAAATAATGCTGTTGGTTCGCTTTCGTATTGTCTGTTTAAGTCTTTTTGCCAAATGAAAGAAGGAGATACTTATCGTCAAGTGTTTTCAAGGATTATGGCAGAAATGGCAACAAAAGCACCACATCAAAATCCAGCTATTGAAGGAGATATTGATTATACTGTGTTTGGTGGAGATTTCTATCCTCAAGCAGGATATTTTAATCTAACTTCTACTAAAACAGACTCTTTAGTCGAAATTAATGGTGGTAGATTATCTGGAATAAATCCTGGAAGTATAATTGTTTTTGTAGAACAAGGAACATCAAATCTAAACGAAAATACACCTATTATTAATTCTGGTAAAGTATTGCAAACAAATAATTTCTTCTCGCAAATACGATTAGACAATAAAATGAAATTTGACAACAATCAATCTGCTTGGGCTTTTGTGAAAACTCGAACATTTACCGACCAAAAACTAAAAGTTCAAATAGATGATGTTATGGATGCTGATGTTAAAGAAAATCTTTTAACAGAAATTCAAAAGTCTAATTTTGTTGAAATAACTGATGACAATCCAGAAATATTTTTAAGCTACAAAAAAACCAGAGGAGCTAAAGTAATTGGTATTACCAATGCTCATTTCGATACAGAATTAAATAAAATATCAAATTCAAATACAGAATCTTTAAACTCAGATGTTGTTTCAACTCTGAACAACTACATACAAGGAAAAGTAATTAAGGATTTAGATTATTACAATAAAAAATATGATGTGGTTATGGAATTAATTCCAGTAAAAGCTAAAGTTTATGAAGATGGAAACTTTGATATTTTAGAGTTTTATGATGCAAACTCAATTCTAGTGAATGATGTACCAGAATATAATGAAGATATGATGGCATTAATCAAAGTTACAAATCACGGAACTCACAAATCATATTTTAATATTATTGATATTCAGCCTGATGGTTTTATAAATCCTGTTATTCCAACAGTTAATGATATAGATGGACGCGAATACGTCTTAGAACCAGGCGAAACAGCAATTCTTAAAAATACTTTAGTAATGTTTGGGCCTCCTTATGGAAATGAAATGTTTAAACTTATTGCTGGCGACAAACCTTTTAATTTGTCAAACACAATTACTGGACACGGTAATAAAACAAGAGGTGATAGTTCTAATATTTTTGAAGCGGCTTTGCAAATAGGACAAACAGGAACAAATACAAGAGGAGCTAAAACAGTAAGTTCTAAAACTAGAGAAGATAAAATTAGTACTTATGAATATACTTTCAAAATTGTAGAATAAAATTTACTACCTATTATATGGTTTTGATTTAAAAAATGTTTTTGTATTTTTACAAAAACATTTTTTTTTGTGAAACCTTTAGCTGAAAGATTAAGACCTAAAACTTTTGACGACTATGTCGGACAAGAACATTTAGTGGGAAAAGATGCTCCTCTTAGAAAAATTGTAGAATCAGGAAATATACCATCAATAATTTTATGGGGACCTCCAGGTGTTGGAAAAACAACTTTAGTAAATATTATTGCTAATTTAAGTGAAAAAGATTTTTATAATCTGAGTGCAATAAATTCCGGAGTTAAAGATGTTAGAGAAGTAATAGAAAAAGCTAAGAAATCTAATCTTTTTTCAAAATCAAACCCAATATTATTTATTGATGAAATACACCGCTTTAGCAAATCGCAACAAGATTCATTATTAGGCTCTGTTGAAGATGGTACTCTAACATTAATTGGAGCAACAACAGAAAATCCTTCTTTCGAAGTAATTAGTCCACTTTTATCTCGTTGCCAAATTTATATCTTAAAACATCTCGAAGAAAAAGATTTAGATAAACTCATTGATAGAGCAATAAACGAAGATGAAGAGCTTAAAAAAATTAAATTTACGATAAAAGAAAGAGATGCATTATACAGATTTTCGGGTGGAGATGCTAGAAAATTGTACAATATTTTAGAATTATTGAGTAGTACTGCCATAAATAATGAAATAACAATTACTAATCAGTTTGTTGTCGATAAATTACAAGAAAATATAAATATTTATGATAAATCAGGCGAGCAACATTATGATATTATTTCAGCTTTTATAAAATCTGTAAGAGGTTCAAATCCCGATGCAGCGGTTTATTGGTTGGCTAGAATGTTAGATGCAGGCGAAGATATAAAATTTATTGCACGAAGATTAATTATTTTGGCAAGCGAAGATATTGGACTTGCAAATCCAAACGCTCTTCTACTTGCAAATGCCTGTTTTGATGCTATTTCAAAAATCGGAATGCCTGAAGCAAGAATTATTTTATCTGAAATAACAATTTATTTAGCTACAAGTCCCAAAAGCAATTCTGCATATTTGGCTATTGATAAAGCTTTAGCTTTGGTTAAAGAAACAGGTAATTTACCAGTACCTTTGCACCTAAGAAATGCACCAACCCAATTAATGAAAAATTTAAACTATGGAAAAGACTACAAATATCCTCACGATTTTCCAAATAATTTTATAGAACAACAGTATTTGCCTGATAAATTAAATTCTGAAACTATATATGAGGCAGGACAAAACAGAAAAGAAAAAACAATTACGGATTATTTGAATTTTTTGAAAAATATTTGAATATAGAATACTATTAACTTTAATTTAAGTATTAAAAATAGAAATAATAGAATGAATGATAATTTTTTTGCTTAATTTTACACAAAATTTAAAATTATATCTTATGAAAAAACTTAGTTACATATTAGTTTTACTTTTTTCAACCATTAACTTGTTCTCGCAATCATTGGTAAGTTTACAAGAAGGCAGGACAAATGCAACAATTATTTCAAACACTCAATATTCTTTGAGCTTTACTAGTTCTTTATCTGGTTTTGATATTTTGGGCGTGAAAGCAAAAGATGGTGAGTATATTAGAATTGTTGTTCCAGAGTATTATCCTGACAAAAATGTCTCTAATCCAGAATTACCAGTAATGACAAGGCTTATAGAGGTTCCTTTAGATGCTGAGTTTGAAGTTAGAATAAAAAGTTTTGATGAGCAGATTGTAAACTTAAATGAATATGGTATAGATTTACAAATATTGCCAAATCAACCAAGTGTATCAAAGTCTGCCGATTATGACAAACTTCCATTTTATAAAAATTCAAGCATTTACGAAGATAAAGAGTTTTACGAAACACAACCTGTAAGTGTTGAATTACTGAGTAAAATGCGTGGAATACAAATTGCTCAAATTAGAGTTAGTCCGTTTTCTTATGATATAGAAAGCAATACTTTGATTATTAAAAATAATATTGAAGCAGAAATTATTTATAAAAATGCAGATTTTAAAAAGACTGCACAGCTAAAAGCTGATAAATATTCTCCTGCATTTGGTTCTGCATATAATAGTTTGTGGAATTTTAAAGCACCTGCAACCAAAGGAGCAATTGATCGCTATCCAATAAAATATGTAATTGTTAGTGATAGAATGTTTGAAGCAGCTCTTAATTCATTTATTAAGTGGAAAACTAAAAAAGGTTTTTATGTTACTGTTGCATATACCGATGAAATAGGAACAACTGCTACAGCTATAAAAGCATACTTACAAGGTTTATATAACGCAGGTACAGCCGAAGACCCAGCACCTACTTATGTCCTTTTTGTTGGTGATGTTGCACAAGTACCTTATTCAAAACAAGTTGCTGGTAGTGGCTGGTGGGACGAAGGGCATGTTACAGATATGTATTATTGCGAGTACGATGGTGGAACTGATTATATCCCAGAAGTTTATTTTGGAAGATTTTCGGCAAGTACTGTTGCACATCTAGCTCCTCAAATAGAAAAAACCTTAATGTTTGAACAATACACTTTTCCAGATCCAAGTTACTTAGGCGAAGCAGTATTGGTTGCTGGTGATGATAATTCTTGGGCATCAACTCATGCAAACGGACAAGTTAATTATGCACATAACTACTACTTTAATGCAGACCATGGAGTTACAACTTTGCACAAATATCTTTACCCTCAATCATCGCAATTAGCAGCAGAAATAAGAAGCAAACTTGGGCAAGGTGTTGGCTACGCTAACTATAGTGCACACTGCGACTATGATGGTTGGGCAAACCCTTCGTTTACCATTTCTCATATTCCTTCATTAAACAATGAAGATAAATACTTTTTTAGTGTTGGTAACTGCTGTTTGTCAAATAAATTTGAAAGCGAATGTTTTGGTGAAGCACTTGTGAGAGCAAATAAAAAAGGAGCTGTAGCTCATATTGGAGGCTCAAATAGCACTTTGTGGGACGAAGACTTTTATTGGTCTGTAGGATTAACTTCAACAATTACTGCTAATGTAACTTACGAAGAATCTAGTCAAGGAGCTTATGATCATTTGTTTCACGATAGAGGCGAAGAACCTTATCCAAGTGCTTACGAAATGATTTATGCAGGAAATATGGCAGTAGAGGCATCGACTTCAGCTAATAAAAAATACTATTGGGAAATTTACCACGTAATGGGCGATCCTTCTTTAATGCCTTATGTTGGTGTGCCAGAACAAATTCAAGCTACATACTTATCGGTTATGCAAATAGGAATGAGTTCATTAACTGTTAATACAGAAGAAAATGCTTATGTGGCTTTAAGTAATAATGGAGTGTTACTTGATGCAGTTTTAGCAAACTCATCTGGCATAGCTGTTTTAAATTTTGAAACATTAACTAGTACTGGAAATCTTGATATTGTAATTACAAAACAATTTAGAGCTCCATTAATTGAACAAATAATGGTTATACCAAGCGATAATGATTATGATGCAATGCTTAGCTCAATTATCGCACCTCAAAGTCAAATTCATATAAATAATGCAAGCCTTGTTCCTTCTATAGAAATTATGAATCTTGGATTGCTTAATTTAACTTTTGTTAATGTTGGATATATTTTAGATGAACAAGCACCAGTTACGTTAAATTGGACAGGTAATTTAGCACAGTTAGAAACAGCTATTGTCAATTTTCCTGAAATTACACTTACTAGTGGTAATCATACTTTTACTGCTTTTGTTAGTGAGCCAAATGAACAAACCGATCAATATCCAGCAAATGACCAAAAAACTCAAAATGTTTTAGTTTATTCTGGAAATGTGAAAATAGAATCTATACAAAGCCCTGAAGACAAAATTTGTAACACATCTTTACTAAGTCCAAAAGTAACAATTAAAAATATGGATAACGAACCTCTAAGTTCTTGTGTAGTTTCTTATGTTTGTGGCGGAATTACCGATGAGTTTACATGGTCAGGAAATCTTGCTCAAAATGAAACAACGCAAATTACTTTCCCTGAAAATAGTTTCCCAGATGGAAATAATACTATTACTTTTACTATAGAAACTGTGAATGGAGGAGGCAATTCTGCTAATTTTGGAGCTAGTTTAGAAAAAAACTTTAAAGTCATAAGTGTCGCAAATACAATAGTGTTTGATATCACAAGTGATTATTTCCCTTCACATAATGCTTGGAGTTTAACACATAACGAAACATCTGAACTTATTTATTCAGAAAGTTTATCTAATGCAAATGAACATCATATTACAGAATTGTGCTTAGGAGATGGCTGTTATACTTTTGAAATTACCGATAGTAATGGTGATGGAATGAATGGATGGTTTTTGTTACCAGATAAAGGTAGCGTTAAAATTACTAATTCAACAACTTCTGAAGTTTTATGGGAATATACTAGCAGTGGAAACTGGACTAGTAAAACTTTTGAATTCTGTTTAGATTTAACACATGCAGCAACTCGAATGATAAGTTTGAATGTTTTCCCAAATCCAAGTACAGGAATTGTTAATGTCGAAAGCACATATGGAATCTCAAATATTTGTGTTTATAATAATTTTGGACAAATTGTAGAAAATAAAAACTATAAAGGGCAAAATATTATTGAAATGGATTTACAAAGTCTGCCAAATGGAGTTTATATTATGAAAATAACTGATAATACGGAAGTTACTTTTAAGAAAATAGTTTTAAATAAATAAACATTACTTTAATATAATTTTGCAAAAAGCCCGATTTTTAATTGGGCTTTTTGTATTTTATAAAAGAAATTACTAAATTTGTGAAAAAAGCATAAGTAATGAAAAAGATTTGTCCAGTTTGCAATCAAGAGTTTGAAGGAAGATCAGATAAAAAATTTTGTTGTGATCAATGCCGCAATACTTATAACAATAACAAGTATGCAGATTTTTCCAATCAAACACGAAATATAAATCGAATTTTAAAAAGTAATAGGAAAATTTTATCCGATTTTTTTGCAAAAGGTGTAACAAAACTTAATAAAGAAAGGCTGTTGAAAGCTGGTTATAATTTTGATTATTTAACAAATATTTATACTACAAGAACAGGAAATACTTATCATTATTGCTACGACTTTGGAATTACAAATATTGAAGATAATTATTTTTTAATAGTTGAGAAAAAAGAATATATAGACTAAGTAAAAGTTATTTCCAAATAATATTTACTGCTTTTAAACAAAGTTCTAAGTTTTTGTTTATTAATTTAGAATATTAATTTTGTAACAACTTAAATTTTAAATTATGATACAATTAATTTCAAAACATAAAGAAAACGAAAATATCGTTTATATTATCTCAAAAAAAACTCAGGTAAAAAAACTTGAATTAAGCAATGACGAGCAAATTTATGTACAAAAAATGTTCGATAATAAATCTGAATTAGTTCATTTGAACTCTTTGAGTTTTTCAAAATTTGTAGTTTTAGCAAACGAAGAAAAGGAGATTAATTCTAGGACAGAAGCTTTGAGAAATTTGGCAAACAAGGTAGCCAATATTTTAAATGAACTTAAATATGAAAGCGTAAACATTATTGATTTTAGTGATAAATATTTGTTAGATTTTGCAGAGGCATTGTGTTTAAGCACATACTCGTTCAATAAATATTTTAAAAATAAAGAAGAAAAATCAAAAAGTTTGAAATCAATAAATATTATCAGTGATAAAATTTCTAAAAAAGAGGTTTTGCTAAAAAATTCTTTATGTGCTGGAGTTTTTGTTGCTAGAGATATAATTAATGAGCCTGCTTCATTTATGACTGCTCAAAAACTTGGTAATGAAATTGTGGATTTGTCAAAAAAATATGGTTTTAAAGCTGAAGTTTTTGATAAAGCAAAAATCGAAAGTTTAAAAATGGGCGGACTTTTGGCAGTAAATCGTGGAAGTGTAGAACCACCAACATTTTCGGTATTGAGTTATGAACCTAAAAATGCAGTAAATAAAGATTATATCGTTTTGGTTGGAAAAGGTTTAGTTTTTGATACTGGAGGAATTAATTTGAAACCAAGTGGTTTTTTAGAAACAATGAAAAGCGATAAATCTGGTGCTGCTGCAGTAGTAGGAACTATTTCAGCAATAGCAAAAGCAAAATTGCCAATTAAAATTATTGGTTTAATTCCATCTACCGACAACAGACCAGGAAATAATGCTTATGTGCCAGAAGATATAATTAAAATGTTTGATGGCACTACTGTAGAAGTTATGAATACTGATGCAGAAGGGCGACTAATTTTAGCCGATGCTTTAGCTTACGCAAAAAAATATAATCCCGAATTAGTTATTGAT
>DHVB01000036.1:31259-62885 GCA_002412425.1 Bacteroidales bacterium UBA5219
ACGCTGGGGCGGAGCAATTACAGCAGCAAAATTTTTAGAACATTTTACCGCTTATAATTGGGTGCATTTAGATATTGCAGGAACAGCTTTTACAGAAAAAGACGATTCGTATCGAGGAAATGGCGGAACAGGCGTTGGCGTTAGATTGCTTTTTAATTACTTCTTAAAAATATTGAAATAAACTGAAAGAAAATAAGATATTTTTAGTAAAAATAGTTTTAAAAAATTAACTTTGTAAGAATAAAAAAATAAAAGATGAGCAGATTAAGAATAGGAATTACTCATGGCGATATAAACGGAATTAGCTATGAAGTGATTTTAAAAACATTGTCGGATTCAAGATTAATAAATAATATTACTCCAATAATTTATGGGTCGCCAAAAGTTTTGGCATATTATCGAAAGGCATTTAATAACAACAGCCAAACGATGACAATCAACTATCCCGAAGAGGCAAGACCGAAAAATATTAACATAATCAACTGCAATAGCGAAGACGTTAGAGTAGAAATGGGCTTGTCCACAGAAATGGCAGGTTTAGCAGCTTATCAGGCATTAGAAAAAGCAGTTCAAGATTTAAAAGATAATAAAATTGATTTGATTGTAACCGCTCCAATCAATAAAAAAAATATTCAAGCAGCTGGATTTAATTTCCTTGGGCATACAGAGTTTTTTGCTAAAGAATTTAATTCAAAAAATCATTTGATGATTTTAATGAATGATGTGATAAAAATAGGAGTAGTAACCGAACATATTCCTATAAGTCAGGTTCCTTCGACTTTAAGTAAAGAATTAATTTTAGAAAAAATAAATACTTTAAACGAAAGTTTAAAAAGCGATTTTTTAATTAGAAAACCTCGAATAGCTGTGCTTAGCTTAAATCCTCATTGTGGCGATGATGGTTTGATTGGAGATGAAGAAAAAAATATTATAATCCCTGCAATAGAAGAAGCTAAAACACAAGATGTACTTGCGTTTGGACCTTATCCAGCCGATGGATTTTTCGGAGCTGCATTATATAGAAATTTCGATGCAGTTTTAGCAATGTACCACGATCAAGGTTTAGCACCATTTAAAGTAATAGCTTTTGAAGACGGAGTTAATTATACAGCAGGTTTGCCAATAGTAAGAACTTCACCAGCACATGGCACGGCTTATGATATCACAGGTAAAAATATTGCTTCTGAACAATCTTTCAGATCTGCATTATACACAGCAATAGATATTTATAACAATAGAAATTTTCAGCAAGAACTTGAAGAAGGAAAATTAAATGTTGATGAATTAGAAAATATTAAAGAATTAAAACAAAACGGAGAGTAATGGCAATTTTTACAAAAAAAGAAGCCTTAGAATATCACAGCAATGGTAGAAAAGGAAAAGTAGAAGTAGTTCCTACAAAATCATTTCAAACACAAAAAGATTTATCTTTAGCATACTCACCAGGAGTTGCAGAACCTTGCTTGGAAATAGAAAAGGATAATAAAACTGCTTACGATTATACTGCAAAAGGAAATCTTGTTGGTGTAATTTCAAACGGAACAGCAGTTTTAGGATTGGGCGATATTGGAGCTTCCGCATCAAAACCAGTAATGGAAGGGAAAGGGTTTTTGTTTAAAATTTTTGCCGATGTAGATGTTTTTGATATTGAAATTAGTGAGAAAAATCCAGAAAAACTTATAGAAATTGTCAAAACTTTAGAGCCTACTTTTGGAGGGATAAATTTAGAAGATATTAAAGCTCCAGAATGTTTTTTAATTGAAGAAAGATTAAAAGCAGAAATGAATATTCCAGTTTTTCATGACGACCAACATGGAACAGCAATAATTGTAGGTGCAGGTTTATTAAACGCTTTAAAATTAGTAAATAAAAAAATTGAAGACGTTAAAGTTGTGTTTAATGGTGCTGGAGCTGCGGGTATAGCTTGTGCTAGATTTCTTTTAAGTTTAGGCGTAAGAAAAGAAAATGTTGTGCTTTGCGATTTAAAAGGAGTTGTGAGACACGACAATGTTGGAAATAATATTTATCAAAAAGAATTTGTAACAGATAGAAATATAAGTACTTTATCAGAAGCTATGGTCGGTGCAGACGTGTTTATAGGTGTTTCAGTAGCAAATGTTGTTAGTAAAGAAATGCTTAAACAAATGGCTGAAAATCCTATTGTGTTTGCTCTAGCAAATCCAAATCCTGAAATTTCTTATAACGATGCAAAAGACGCAAGACCTGATGTGATTATGGCAACAGGAAGAAGCGATTATCCAAACCAAGTTAATAATGTTTTAGGATTTCCTTTTATTTTTAGAGGTGCTTTAGATGTACAAGCCACTTGCATAAACGAAGAAATGAAAATCGCAGCTGCTAAAGCTCTTGCCAAATTGGCTTTGTTGCCTGTCCCAGAATATGTTAGCAAAGCTTATGGACAAGAAAAAATAGAGTTTGGAAAAGAATATATTATCCCAAAACCATTAGACCTAAGAGTTATTGAATGTGTCGCAGTAGCAGTAGCAAAAGCAGCAATTGATACAAAAGTGGCAAATAAAACTATAGAAAATTGGGAAACTTATAAAGCAGAATTAAGAAAACGAGTAGAAAGAGTAAGAAAAAACTATTCTAGCTGTAATTTTTAGTGTTGACGAAAAAAATATAAAATATATTTTATAAATTTGTAGTATTAAAACTTTATAACTTAAATTAGTAGCAATTAATAGAAGTTATTTAAAAAATTATAGCTATGAAAAAATATGTGATAATTTTAAGTGTACTAAGTTTCACAATCACTAATTGTGTATTTGCACAAACTGCAACTCAGAAATTTGAAACTGCGAAGGAACTTAACGACAAACAAAATTTTGCAGAAGCAATAATAATTTTAGAAGATTTGCTTGCTAATGAACTCAAAAATGATGAGTATTTTCAAGAATTGGCTTATACTTATTTTAATTTATTGGATTTTGATAAAGCTAGTGAATATTATAAAAAAGTAATAGAACTTAATAAAAGTTGTGCAATTTGTTATGCAAATTATTCGCGTGCAGAATTTGAAAAAGGAAATTTTGAGAAGGCTGAATCTATTGCTAATGAGGGCTTGGAGCTTGATGCTAACTATTCGCTACTCTATATGACACGAGGTTTGATTTATTTAGCAACTAACAGAAAAGAACTTGCTTTATCAGATTTTAATAAATCTATCGAATTAGATCCAAACGAAGATGATTATTATATTACTAGAACAAATTATTACATTCAGATTAATGAATTATATAATGCTTATAGTGATGTAACTAAGGCAATAAAACTAAAACCGCAAAACCCACAATATTATTATTATAGAGCATTCATACTTACAAATTTAAAAGTTCATGACGAAGCACTTATTGATATTGATAAAGCTATAGAACTAAATAACAACAATGTGAATTATTACAATCTTAAGAGTACTATTCTTATGAATTGGGGGAAATATGAAGAAGCAGAAATAGTAATTTACAAATCTTTAGAATTAGTGCCAGATGATTATAATGCATATTTGGCTTTGTCAGAAGTTTATCTAGCATTAAGTAGTTTAGAACGTTATTGTGAAGTTGTCGATAATGCAATTGATTTATGCCCAACTTCAGAACTTCAAAAGGTAGAAGAATTAAAAATGTGGAAAAATATGTATTGCTTTGATGATAAACTTTCTTATTATACATCACGTGCTTTTGCATATCATTTAAAAAGTGATTATGGAAATGCTATCAACATATCAAAACAAGGTGTTCAAAAACTTGGTGCTTCATCACTTTTGTACGATGTTATGGGCTCATCTTATTTAGCTCGTAAAGAATATGATCTTGCTAAAAACTGTTTTGACTCTTGTATGAATATTAACGAACTTACAGTAAAAGAAATATCAGAATGTTACGGCTTAAACATATCTCCTCAAAATGCAGAAATTATAGCACAGACTTATCATATTAGAGCAGAGTTTGGATTGGCAATAATATTTTTAACTAAAAACGATTATAAATCGGCTTTTTTACATATTATGAACGTAATTAATAAAGCCGAAAAGTTAGAAAATTTTGCTAATCTAGAGTTGCTATATATTACAAAAGGGTTAATTTATTTAGGACAAAAAGATATAGCTAATGCTGAAGCTGCTTTTAAAATAGCAAGAGAGAAAAATCTTTACAACCCAATATCTAGAGTAAATTTAGCTATGTTAGATGTGTTAAAAATAACAAATTCTAAATTAAAAAAATTAAAATTTGAATATGAGGGAGTAATATCTTGTTCAAGATTAATTGTACCTGATGTAAAATTACCCAAAAATTTTGATTTAGAATTATTAGACCCGGCTTTAGAAATGTGCACATTTGCTACAGAAATGAGTCCGAAAAATCCCGTTCCTTGGTTGTATTTAGCAAAAATACTTCAACTAAAAGGAGACCCAGATTATTGTAAAGCTGCACAAAATGCTAGAGATTACGGTTTGTATGATTCGTTTACGGAAATAAAAGCTGATTGCAAATAATAAAACTAAAATATATGAAATTAGATGTATCAAATTCAATAAAATTCTTTGGAGAAAATGCTTTTCTACGCTCAAAAGAATATGCTCTTAAACAATTAGAAGTATTAAAAACAGGGGAGGGTAAAGGCTCCGAATTTTTAGGTTGGGTAAATTTACCGCAATCTATTAATAAAACAGAATTAAATGATATTGTTGAACAGGCAAAAAGTCTTCAAAATTTAGAAAGTGTTGTGATTGTTGGTATTGGTGGTTCATATCTAGGAGCAAAAGCAGTAATTGAAGCTCTAAAACCTCATTTTGAACAAACAAAACCAGAAATTTTATTTGCCGGGCATACTTTAAATGGTAATTATCATAAAGAATTGTTAGAATATTTGCAAAACAAAGAATATGGAGTTATTGTAATATCAAAATCAGGAACTACAACAGAACCAGCAATTGCTTTCAGACTTTTGTATAGCGATATGAAAAAACGCTGGGACAAAAAAACAATTAGGGAGCGTCTTGTTGTAATTACAGATGCAAAAAAAGGAGCTTTACGCCAACTTGCAGATAAAGAGAAGATTAAAAGTTATATTATAGCTGATGATATTGGAGGTAGATTTTCTGTTTTGTCAGCAGTTGGACTTTTACCTATTGCAGTAGCAGGATTTGATATCAATGAGTTTTTAAAAGGAGCTTCTGATGCCCAAAATATTTGCTTAGAGCCAAGTTTGGAAAACCCAGCTATAAAATATGCTGCTATTAGAAATTTACTTTATGCAATGGGACATAAAATCGAAATTTTTGTAAATTATAATCATAAATTAATGTATTTAGCAGAATGGTGGAAGCAACTTTTTGGAGAAAGTGAAGGAAAAGAAAATAAAGGTATTTTTCCAGCATCTGTGTCTTTTACAACCGATTTACACTCACTTGGACAATATATTCAACAAGGAGAAAGGCATCTATTTGAAACTACAATTTTTATTGAAGAAGACTCTGACTTTCCTGCAATTCCAAAAGATGATGAAAATCTTGATAAATTAAATTATTTGGCAGGGAAAAATATGGAATACGTAAATCAAAAAGCTACTCAAGCAACTATTATGGCTCATGTTGAGGGAAAAGTTCCAAATATGATTATTGCTATTAATAAATTAGATGAATATAATCTTGGCTTTTTAATTTACTTCTTCGAAGTTGCTTGTGGAATTAGCGCGTATATGCTTGGAGTAAATCCATTCGACCAACCAGGAGTTGAAGATTATAAAAAGAATATGTTTAAATTGCTTGGGAAAGAGTAGGAATTTAAAAACTTTATTTGAAGCATATATATAAAAAAGGCTGTCTTAAAAATTTATTTTTTGGCAGCCTCTTTTTATAACTTATAAATTAATTTTTTTACATAAGACCTTCTAAATCAATTTTATCAGCACCTTCGCACATAATTAGACCTACAATTGCTCCAGCAAATTTTTCAACTTCTGCTTCAAATCCTTCTTTTTCAAGATATTCATTGACTTCTTTATCGTTTTCGTATTTTTCTAATTTACTCATAAGATTTTGAAAATCTTTCAATGAATCATTGATTTTTTTTGCTTCGTCATCACTAATTACTCCGTCTTCAGTTGCTTTAGTCATGTCTGCATTAAGTTCTTTAGTTAGTTTTACCAATTTTTCAGCCTCTCCAACAGGACTACTACCACAAGATACTAAACATAGAGCAAATGCAACAATTGCTACTAATAATCCAATTTTTCTCATAATTTTTAATTTAATTTTGTTAATACTAATTTTATCTGTAAAGGAACTACAATTATTTGTAAAAAGCAAATTTTTTTAAAATATTTTATTTTTTATGAAATAATTTAAAATTCTTAAAAAATTACTTTTTCACTTCCTTCACAATTATACACTTCCATTAATGTTGTAAAGTAATTTTCATATATTTTTTCTAATTCAGCTTCTTTATCTTTGAAGTAAATTTGAATTATTTCTTGAGCATCTGGATCATTTTTGTATTTTTTATCAAACTGTATGAAAGCTTTTTGTAAATCAATAATAGCTGTTTTTATTTCTACAGCTTCTTGTTCTGTTATTTTTTTATCTTCAATAGCTTTGTTTAAGATTTTTGTATGTTCAACTATTTTTTTTGAGAGTCTCTCAACTTCTTGTCTAGGTCCAGTTGGTTTGCACGAATATATTGTAAGTGAAAAACTAATAATAAAAATAAAAAATAAATTAGACTTCATAAAGTTTAATTTGTGTTAAAAAATTTAAAAGTAAAGATATAAAATATTTTTGTTTTGTGAATAAACTGCAATGGTTTAAACAGTGGTAAATAAAAAAAGCTGTCTTATTAGGACAGCTTTTTTCGAGTTTTATGAAAACAAATTTATTTTACTATTGATTTGAAAGTATCGTTTTCAAAATATTTAATAAATTCAACGTCTTTGCTTGCAAAATCTTTTAGTTTAGAATCTTTAGTACAAGCTGTTCTTAAGTTGTTGAATAAAACTTCAGTGTCACCTTTGCGTGCGCCAGCGATAGCTTTTAAGTAATAGTTTAAAGCATCTTCTTTATCTTTACCATTACTTGCTGCTTCAATAGCACCGTTTGAATCACCGTTAAGAAGTCTTGCTAAACCAGCGTTAAAGCAATTCATGTTTGCATAAAAATCAACAGCATTTTTGTATTGAGCATTTTTAATTGCTAATACACCTTGTCCTGCACTTGCTTCTGGAACACCTGTAGCTGATTGATAATTTTTTTCTGCTTCACTAGTATTACCTTCTGCTAGATAAACGTTTCCTAAGTTGTTGAATACAGTTGCGTTAGCATCTAAAGCTTTAGCTTTTTCTATACTGATTTTTGCTGCAGCGTAATCTTTCATTCTGTATTGAACAGCAGCTAAGTTATTAAAACATCTCCATTCTTTATTGTAAACTTCGCTAGCTTTTGTATAAACAGCTAATTTGTCTTCATCATTGTCGTATATGTTACCTAAGTATAAGAATTCTTCAACAGTAAGTTCTTCTGGAGAATTTTTGAATACGTCTTTAATTTCGTCATCAGTATGACCGATAAGCATGATGTTAACTTTAATTTCAGAACGACGTAATAGAGGGTGAACAAGTTTTTCAAGTTCTTCGAAAGTAGCTGTCATTTTACGAATTTCTTCTTCGCGTTTGTCTGGGTCAGAGTTCATGTTTACAACACGTAAAATCATGTCTTTGTCAGCTAAATTAGATTCTTGAACTACTGTTTTAAAGCCTTCCCAGTCTTCTTCTGTAACTAAATGTTCAAAGAAATCATTGTTTTTAAATTCATCAATTTTTTCGAACTCATTTTTAACATATTTGTCAACAGTTTTAGATCTGTCATTAGAAACTTTTGTATTAATTTCTAATGTTCCTTCAGGTGAAGCATAAGATAAAAGCTCAACGTTTACAAATTCTTTGCGATCGTCATTTGCAACATTGTTTACAAAATCTTTTAATTCTACAATTTCATCTTTTTTTGTTTCTGCATTTTTCAATTCTGCTCTATTTTTATCATAGTTGATAGCAGCAACTTTCACATCAGGATTGTCTTTTATAAATTTATCTTTAGCAACTGAACTAGCACCTTGCATTTTTACAAGATCTGGAGTTGCAACAATACCGTCTGCTATAAATTCAGGATCAAATTCAGCAGTTTTTTTACCTTGACTACCTACAATGCGAAGTTCTAAGTGTGATCTTCTCATAGCAGGTTCATAATCAAAACTATCATTGTAAGAAAAACTTCCACCAGCTTTATATTGAATTACTTTAGCATTTCCTTGGATTTTTTCACCTTGCACATAAACTGGAGTTAAAGCTTTTTCGCCACCTTCCCAAACTAAAGTTGGTGTAATAGTCGCAGTTACTTTTTTTGCGAAATATTTTTCAGGGAAATTGCCTGTAATATTAACAGCAACTTTGCCTCCGTGCATTTCTAAAATTTCTGGATTTACTGAGTAATTAATATCATCAGCATTTTGAATCATTTTTTTCAAACCATTACAGCTACTAAGTGAAAAAATAGTAACTGTGGCTAAAATAAAGAATAAGGTCTTTTTCATAATTTAAACTCTTTTATTTATTTAACAATTAAATTTTTTAAACATTATTTATGCAAAAATAATAAGTTTTTCACAAAAAATCGCATAAAATTCGTTTTTTTTTCATTTTAAAATACAATTCTATTAACACCTATTAAATAATTTTGTTCAAAAATCGCTTCAACTATCTGTTTGTAATGCTTTTCGTTGTTTACAAAATCAATATTGTTTGTGTCTATTAAAACTATTTTCATGTCAGTTTGTTGCTTAAAAAAATTAAAATATCCGTTTTCTATGCTTTTTAAATAGTCAGAACTGATATTTTGCTCGTAATCTCTTGCTCTATGTTTGATGTTTTTTTGCAAATTTTCTACAGATTTATGTAAATAAATATATAAATCTGGTTTGGGAAGCGAACTGTAAATTATGTCGAAAAGTTGACGATATAGTTTGTATTCATCTTCTTGTAAAGTTGAAGCCGAAAAAATCAAAGATTTCATAAAAAAATAATCTGCAATGATTAAGTCGGAAAACAAATCAAAATTTTCAACATTAGTTTTTAATTGATTATACCTGTCGGCTAAAAAAGATAATTCTAATGGAAAAGCAAATCGCTCAGGATTTTCATAGAATTTTGGCAAAAACGGATTCTCGGCAAATTGCTCTAAAATAAGCTTTGCATTGCGGTCTTCAGCAATTTTCTTACATAAAGAAGTCTTGCCCGCACCTATATTACCTTCTATAACTAAATAGCGAATACTCATTAGCCAAAGGTAAAACTTTTTATTAAATTTTAAAACTAAATAATTAAAAAATTAATGTGTTTAAAAAATTAAATTTAATAGCAAAGCTCGAAACATCAACAGCACAAAGCTTTGTAACAAAATTTAATTAACAGCGTATTAACAGTTTTAACAAAAAACTAAGATAAAAACATCTAAGAAGGCTTGATAAAAATCAATTAAAATTTTATTTTCGTAACATTGTTTTTATAAAGTTAAAAAATTTAATTATGGATACTCAAATTGATATTAAAGAATTAAATGAAAAGATACAACGAGAAAGTAGTTTTGTTGATGTAATCAACTTTGAAATGAAAAAAGTAATCGTTGGTCAAAAAAGTTTAATTGAAGGTTTATTAATAGGTTTATTATCTGATGGACATATTTTGTTGGAAGGTGTACCAGGTTTGGCAAAAACCTTAGCAATCAACACATTAGCCGATGTTATTGATGCAAAGTTCGCAAGAGTGCAATTTACTCCAGATTTATTACCTGCCGACTTGATTGGGACAATGATTTATAGTCAGAAAAAAGAAGAATTCTTTGTTAAAAAAGGTCCTATTTTTGCAAATTTTGTTTTAGCAGACGAAATTAATCGTGCCCCAGCTAAAGTCCAGTCAGCTTTGTTAGAAGCTATGCAAGAGAGACAAGTAACCATAGGAGAAATTAGCTATCCAATGGAAAAACCTTTTTTAGTTATGGCAACTCAAAATCCTATTGAGCAAGAAGGAACTTATCCTCTTCCCGAAGCTCAAGTTGATAGATTTATGCTAAAACTAAAAATTACTTATCCAGAGTTCGAAGACGAAAGAGCTATCATTCGCGAAAATTTGCAAGGAGAAATGCCAAAAGCTTCTAAAGTTTTAAAACCTGAAGATATTCTAAAAGCTCGTTCTGTTGTTAGAGAAGTGTATCTTGATGAAAAAATCGAAACTTATATTCTTGATATTGTATTTGCAAGTAGAGAACCAGGAAAGTACGGACTTCCTAACTTAACAAATATGATAGAATTTGGTGGTTCGCCACGTGCATCTATTAATTTAGCTTTAGCAGCAAAAGCTTATGCTTTTATAAAAAGAAGAGGCTATGTGTTGCCAGAAGATGTTCGTGCTGTTTGCCACGATGTGCTTAGACATAGAATTGGTTTAACTTACGAAGCCGAAGCAGAAAATATTAGTTCAGAAGAAATTATTAGCGAAATATTAAACTCTGTCGAAGTTCCATAATAGAAAACAATAAAATAAAAATTGTTTTAATGTTAAAATGAATATTTAGTGGAAGCAAAAGATTTATTAAAAAAAGTTAGAAAAATTGAAATTCGCTCGCGAGGGCTGTCTTCTCAAGTGTTTGCAGGAGAATATCATTCTGCCTTTAAAGGAAAGGGAATGGCTTTCTCCGAAGTAAGAGAATATCAGTATGGCGACCCAATCAAAGATATAGATTGGAATGTAACGGCAAGATTTAGCCATCCTTATGTGAAAGTTTTCGAAGAAGAACGCGAACTTACTGTTATGTTGCTGATAGATGTTAGTGGCTCAAAAGCTTTCGGAACTTCACAAAAATTTAAACAAGAACTTAGTACAGAATTAGCTGCGGTAATTGCTTTTTCGGCTATTCAAAATAACGACAAAGTGGGGGTAATACTTTTTTCGGATAAAGTAGAAAAATTTATTCCACCTAAAAAAGGAAAAAAACATATACTAAGAATAATTCTTGAATTATTAGATTTTGAACCAGAAAGTAAAGGAACAGATGTTTCGCAAGCTTTAAAATTCTTTACAAATGCAATCAAAAAAAGAAGTACAGCTTTTATAATTTCTGACTTTATGTCAACAGATTTTACCGATGCGCTTAAAATTGCTGGTAACAAACACGACTTGGCGGCTCTTAGAGTGTATGACAATTTCGAAAAAGAATTGCCAGATTTAGGTTTAGCTTATTTTAAAGATTTGGAAACAGGACAACAAAAATGGGTTGATACTTCTTTAAAAAACGTAAGAAGAGAATATAGAAGAAATTGGCAAAAACAATATGATGAAAATACAAATTTATTTAAAAAATCAAAATTGGATTTTGTCGATATTAGAACCGACCAAGACTATGTTAAACCATTGATTACTTTGTTTAAAAATAGATAAAATTTGAATTTCTATAAAATGAAAAATATTTTAAAATACAATATACTTCTAATTCTTAGTTTGATTTTTTATACTCAAGCATTTTCGCAAGAAATCAAAGCAGATATAAAACTTCAAAGCGACACTATTATAATAGGTGTGCCAAACGAGTTAAATATAAGTTTGCGTGTAGATAAAACTGTAGAAGTATTTTTTCCTGTCTTTAAAGATACTATTTCAAAAAATATTGAACTTTTAGGTGAATTTAAACCTAATATTGTTGATTCTGAGGCTTTTAAGGAAATACAAAAAAAATATTTAATTACTAGTTTTGATACAGGAACAAATATTATTCCCGAACTAAGAATAAAACTTGTTTCAGGAAAAGATAGTAGCTTTGTTTTTACTGCTGAAACAGAATTGTTTGTAAAGCCTTATGTCTTGCTTGATACAATTCCTGTTGATACTATTTATGCCGATAATTCAGGTGTAGTAGTTTTTGGTAAAGATGCTTTTAAAAACGAAATCGAACAATATATCCCAGATTCTATAAAGCAATCAGTTTCTGTTGATAGCTTAAATCAGATAAAATCGCTTGTGTATGAACAATTACTAAGCATGTATTCTTCTGAATTGCTTAAAAATACAGGGTTTAATAATCAAGAAGAAATTAAAAAAATTGTTGATGCAACTTCTCAAAATTTATTTTTAGTTGATAAAAGTGGTATTCTAAATAAATATATTGTTGCAGGAAGTGTTGATACTGTTTTTGTTCAGGAATTTCAACAAGTTCAGAAGGGGCAAGCTCTTTTTACTCTTTATCAAATTAAGGATATAAAAGAAGATATGCTTAATACACCATTTAATTTTGCTGAGTTTTGGTATTATTTCAAAAAATTCTTAAAAGATTTTTGGTGGGCTTTACTTGCTTTGCTTGTAGTTGTTGCAGGTTTAATTTACTTCTTTAAATTTTACAAAAAAGGAGTTAAACCAACATTTTTGAAAATAAAACCAGAAGAACCGCCTCATGTAATTGCTCTAAGGGAATTGGAAATTATTAGAAAAGAAAAAATATGGAGCAAAGGGCAAATAAAAGAATACCATGTTCAAATTACAGATGTTGTTAGAGAATATATAGAAAAAAGGTTTGGTGTATTTGCTGTTGAAATGACAACAAGTGAGATTTTAGAAAGTTTTGAAAATAATGAATTAATTTCAGAAGCAGATTTTATGAAATTAAGACAAATTTTAGAATTAGCTGATAATGTGAAGTTTGCTAAATATCAAGCATTGCAAAACGAAAATGATTTGTCTTTAAAAAACAGCTTCGATTTTGTTGAAAATACAAAAGAAATTATTGACGAAAACTCTAAAATTATTCAAACTGAGGCTGTAATTGAAATTACTCAAGAAGAAAATCACGAACCGACAAAAGACAATAACGATGATGAATAATATTGAATTTGCAAATAAGGAATATTTTTGGTTGTTTTTGATTTTCATACCAATGATAGTTTGGTATGTGTGGCGTCTGAAAAAGTCGGTTGCTACAATGAAAATCTCAAGCCTATCAAATCTGAAAAAAAATCCACTTCCTTGGCGTTATATTTTACGTCATTTTTTGTTTGGATTGAGACTTTTAGCTATATCAGCATTGATAATTGTTTTAGCTCGTCCTCAAAGTATGGATAGGTGGGAAAATAGAAAAGTAGAAGGAATAGATATTGTAATTGCTTTTGACGTGAGTGGCTCTATGCTTGCCGAAGATTTTAAACCAAATAGAATTGAAGCAGCTAAAGAAATTGGAATGGAATTCGTAGCAAGCCGACCCGACGATAGAATGGGATTGGTAATTTTTGCAGGCGAAAGTTATACTCAGTGCCCTTTAACTATAGATCATGCAGTTTTGTTAAATTTATTTTCCGAAATTAAAGATGGAATTATTGAAGACGGAACAGCAATAGGAATGGGATTGGCAACAGCAGTAAATAGACTAAAAGAATCTGACGCAATTAGTAAAGTGATAATTTTACTTACAGATGGTGTAAATAATATGGGAAACATTTCTCCAATGGCTGCTGCCGAAATTGCTAAAGAATTTGGAATTAAAGTTTACACAATTGGAATAGGGAAAACTGGAATGGCTCCTTATCCTTTTCAAACACCTTTCGGAATTCAATATCAAAATATAGAAGTTAAAATTGATGAGGAAGTTTTACAAAATATTGCTAGTCAAACAGGTGGTAAGTATTTTAGAGCAACAGATAATCAAAAACTTAGAGATATTTATAAAGAAATAGATAGCCTCGAAAAAACTGAATTGGAAGTAAAAACTTATTCGCAACCAAGAGAAGAGTTTACTTTGATTTTAATGATAGCAATGCTAATTTTTGTGGTAGAACAATTATTAGGTTTAACAATTCTTAAAAATACTTTTTAATATGTTTAGATTTCAAAATCCAGAATATTTGTGGCTTTTATTACTATTAGTAGTTTTTATAGCTTTATTTATAATAGGATTATTTATTCGTAAGCAAAAACTTAAAACAGCTGGAGATTTAAAACTTATTAATTTATTAATTCCTGATTTTAGTCTATCAAGAAGAATATGGAAAATTTGTTTAATTTCTTTAGCTTGGGTTTTTATGGTTTTGGCTTTAGCACGTCCACAATTTGGTAGTAAATTAGCCGAAGAAAGCACTAAAGGAGTAGAAATTATTATTGCATTAGATGTTTCAAATTCTATGTTGGCTCAAGATTTAAGACCAAATAGATTAGAAAGTGCTAAGAAATTTATAGAAAGAATAATTTCAAAATTACAAAACGATAAACTAGGATTAATAATTTTTGCTGGTGACGCTTTTGTGCAAATGCCTATTACTGACGATGTTAGGTCGGCAAGATTGTTTTTATCATCAATTTCTACAGATTTAATTCCTGTACAAGGAACTGCAATTGGTCAAGCTATTGATTTGGCGTCAAAATCATTTACCGAAAATCAAGATGTGTCTAAAGTAATTTTATTGTTGAGTGATGGTGAAAATCATGAAGACGATGCTTTAGCTGCAAGTCAGTATTTAACAGAAAATGGAATTAAAGTTTTTACTGTTAGTGTCGGCTCTAAAGCCGGAGCGCCAATTCCTTTGAAAAGAGGACAAGGTTTTTTGAAAGATAGAAATGGAAATGTTGTAGTTTCTATTCCTGATGAAAAGGTATTAGTAGAATTGGCAAACGCTACAGATGGAATTTATGTTAAATTAGATAATACTGCAAATGCCTCTGATAAAATTGTTGACGAAATTTCAAAACTACAACAAGGCGAAATTAAAAAGCAAGTTTATTCAGAATATGATGACCAGTTTACTAAATTCGCAGCTTTGGCATTTATATTTCTAATTGTAGAAGCGGTTATTTCTGAACGTAAAAATGATATTTTTAGAAAAATAAATTTATTTAAAGATAAATCTAACATAAAAAAGAGCTAAATAAAATGAAATTTTTAAAAAATATAATCAATATAAAAACTTTAAGTCTGTTGGGATTATTGACTTTTTGTATAGTGAATTTGCAAGCTCAGGAAGAAAGAAAAATTATTAGAGAAGGCAATAAATTATATAAAAACAAAGATTATGAAAATGCTGAATTAAACTATAAAAAAGCATTAGAAATAAATCCAGAATTAGAAAAACTACATGGAAATGTTTCAGCATCTCAATATAGAAGTGGAAAGTTTAATGATGCTGTAAGTTCTTATCAAAATGTTTTAAAACTTTTGGGAAATGATAAAGACAAGGCAGATGCTTTTTACAATATTGGAAATTCATATCTACAAGCAGGAGAATACGATAAAAGTATTCAGGCTTATAAAAATGCAATACGCTTAAATCCCGAACACGACCAAAGTCGTTATAATATGGCAGTAGCTACTAAAATTCAACAACAACAAAATTCTGGTGGCGATGGTCAAAATCAAGACCAAAATCAAGATAAGCAAAACGACCAAAATAAAGATAACAAGGATAACAAAGACAATCAAGACAAGCAGGATAAGCAAGATGATAGCAAGCAAGACGAAAAACAAGACCAAAACAAAGATAAAGAAAAGCAAAACCAACAGCAAGACAATCAAATGTCTCGAGAAGAAATGGAACGTTACTTAGAAGCTCTACAACAACAAGAGAAAGATGTGCAAGATAAGGTAAATAAAGAAAAATTTAAAACACAAAAACGAGTGATAGAAAAGAATTGGTAAGAACTGATTGGTTTGTTGTAATCTTAAAATCCATTTATATTAAAATATAAAGTTGGTAACAGTAATAAAAATCCAAGTACAAACATAATTAAAACAAGCTTCCAAATAAACTTAAACCACACGCCATAAGGTACTTTTGCAATTCCCAAGCAACCAATTAAAACTCCTGATGCTGGTGTAATCATATTTGTAAAGCCATCTCCAAATTGAAAAGCTAAAACTGTTGCTTGTCGAGAAATTCCAATAAGGTCGGAAAATGGAGCCATAATAGGCATAGTGAGTGCAGCCTTTGCCGAACCAGATGGAATAATTAGATTTAAACAAGTCTGAATGCTGTACATAGAAAATAAAGAAGTTTCTTTTCCAAAACTTGCCATCATATTTGATAATCCATACATGATTGTATCAATAATTTTTCCATCAGTTAAAATTACAATAATTCCACCAGCTAAACCCACAACAAAAGCAGCCGAAAAAATATCTTTAGCTCCTTCTATAAAAAGTTTAGTAATATCATTTGCTGATTTATTCATTGCCAATCCAGCAGCTAAGCCCATAGCAAAAAATAAAGTTCCTATTTCCATAACATACCAGTCGTAGCCCATCACACCAATAATCAAGAAAATTACAGTAAAAGCCAAAAGGTTTAAAATATAAAAATGAACCGATTTACGTAATGCAAAGAAAGAACTTATGGCAAACAAGGCTGTAGCAACCGGTAGTGCTGCAAAAGTAAACTCTGCATTTCCAACACTTAATTTAGAAATAGGATAGAAAACAGAAAATAAAATTAAAACAATCAGTAAAATTCCAAAACTAATCCAAGCACTTAAAGGAGTATAATATGTCAGTTTTGCATCTTCATTAACTTTTTGCTTACGCCAATAATCATCAATATCATAAGTCAAGCTTTTTTCAGGGTGTTTTTTTATTTTTTTAGCATAAAGTAAAATAAATGTAAAACCTACAGCATTTATAATCAGCCAAGTAAAAACTCTGTACTCCCAACCACTAAACAAAGGTAAATCCGAAAGACCTTGTGCAATGCCTATTGTAAATGGATTTAAAATAGCTCCAGCAAAACCTATATGAGCAGCAACATAAACAAGTCCTAAACCAACAATAGAATCATAACCCATAGAAATAGCTAAAGGCACTATAACAATAACAAAAGCTATGGTTTCTTCGCTCATTCCAAAAATAGCACCAAAAAGGCTAAACATTGTCATAATCAAAATCATAACAATATTATTTACACCTATTTTTTTAAGAAACTTATATCGTTCAAGTTTTTTTGTGGCTTTAATAAAAGATAAGATTCCTGCATCAAGAGCTTTGCTAGCATTTAAAATCCAAAAAGCACCACCAATTAATAATATAAACACAATAATATGAGCTTGTGCTACAAAACCGTTAAAAATCGATGAAAATATTTGCCAAGTTTGAGGTTGAGAATCAACGTATTCAAAGGAATTTTCAACTATCATAGTCTTTGTAGTACCGTCAGCCATGAGTTTTTGCTCTCTTTTAAACTCGCCTGCTGGAATAATCCAAGTTAAAATAGCTGAAAAAACAATAATGAAAAAAACTATAACGTAAGTATGTGGAATTTTCTTTAGCATAATAATTTTTTAATATTTATACTTGTTTATTTTGTAAACGCTACAAAGCTATAAAAAAAGTACAAATATTGAATAAACTAACTTAATTTTAATCAAAACCGAAGGCAGTTAAATAACACATCATGCAAAATATAATAATGATAGCCCAAGTTGCCAAACAACCCCATGGCACATAAAATAACCTACCTATGCTACGAGCATCTTCTTTAGTAATTGTAATTTTACTTTTTGTGCGATAGCGTTTTTCCTTGCCATTTTCTTTAATTATATAAATCCAAGGGTTCTCGTAAAGCTCGATACGGTAGCGTTTTATTAAAAAAACAGGAACTATTATAACCACTATGCAAAACCACACGGCAGAACCACCAAGTTCTAATCTTTCAAAATCAAATCCATTTAAAAACAAAGCTATTATCACAGGTAAGAAGAGTATAATTAAAGCTAGCAAAATGATTCGTAGTATCCTTAATGGTGGAGAAAATCTCAGTTTCACAGCTTGTGGTTTACCATCGAGTTCTAAGAAAAATACAGGCGGAACAACATTTTTCTTAATCTCTTTTTTATCTTTGATTAATTTTCCATTTATTCGTCTAAATGGACCACCAGATGAGGTGAAAATTTTGCGTTCACCTTTTACCTTGAACTTATTTTTAACGGTATTACTATAAGCTACAAGCATAACAATTAACATTACAACACTAAACATGCCCGTAATTTCAAGGCTAGAGTCAACATCCCAATCAAAATAAATGAGAGCACCAAATAATATTGAAGATGTTAATATTGTAGCTATAATAGCTTTGAGCCACCACGGAATAAAATAATGAGTTTGTCTTTTTATTGACCTAACGCTTACTTTTCCAGTTTGCCCATTTACGGCAGCCATCTCGTTGCCTGAGCATATATAATATACAGGTAGCAAAACTGGCATGCGAAATACAGAGCTAGTATCAGTATTGACCTCTATTGCTTTTGTTTCTAAAGTTTTTCGAACAACAGATGCGTAGTCGTTACTTACTTCTTGTTCTACTCGCTCAACAAGAACATTTTTATCAATATCACCGACTTTTACTCTATGTCCAGCGACATAGGAAAAATCAAATGCTTGTAGTTCATCTAATTCAAAAGGCTCCATGCCGTCCAAAAGCATATTGTCAAGCTGTTTGGAGCAATTGATAAAAACATTATCAACATATCCACCGCAATTATATGAACTATACGCATCCATGCGACTGACTTTTGACTTGACAGGACCTTTAACAAACTCATATGGAAGATAAAATCCTTTTAAAAGATTGATTTTTTTCTCAAGATTTTTTGCTTCTTTTTTTTTGCGAGTTCGCTTTGCACCAGTCAAGTAAGCAGTTGCGGGCTTCTTCTTCAGTGATTCTAAAAGGGATTATGAGTTCTGGCATTTCTTCAGATAAGAGAAAATCTTTTCTAACTAGAGAACGTCCACAGAATGGGCATTGGGATAGAGCATCGCCTTCTTCAAAAACAATGGTACCACCACATCCAGAACAGTTAGCGCTTAGTAAATGATGTTTCTCAGCACTTTCCTTGATTTTAGCTTGTTGAATACTTCTAAATCCTTGTTTTTGAGCATGTGCTTCATTAATACCTACCTTGCTATTGCAGTGGCTACAAAGATACTCTCCCTTTATTATATTAAATTCTGCAGGAACTCCGCAATTAGGACAACTTATATCAGCAAAATTACTTTTCATAGCTATTTATTAAACAAGTTACTTAAAATAAATGGCGGAAAGGAACTAACAAGGTTTCAACTAATTTTTGGAAGCCATGTCTTTTTTTCCATTTCTCATAGTTAAATTTATCACAATCTTTTTTTGTGTTTTCTATATGTTCAGTTAAGAGTCGCAAAATATCTGGTTGTCTTCCAGCAATGTTTATTTCGTGCATATATAAAAAACTGCGATAGTCAAAGTTGCTTGAGCCTGTAAAAAAGTATTTGTTATCAGACAAAAATACTTTAGCATGCAAGTTTGATGGTCTGTATTCTAAAATTTCAACTCCATTTTTATGATAAGTTCCAAAATATCTGTTTCTTAAAATATCAAAAAGTGTAACATCAGAGTTCTTAGGAACAATTATTGTAACTTTTACGCCTCTTTTACTAGCATTAATTAAGCTTCGTTTTAATAAAGAACCAGGTAAAAAATATGGAGTTTCAATTACAACTTCTTTTTCTGCAGAATCAATTAGTTTTCGAAACACGTATTTTACTGGCTGCTTCCTTGTTCCAGGAACATCTTGTACTATAGCCATTTCATCACCTTTTAGTATTTTTGTTCCGTATTTTTTATTTTGAAAAAATCTACTCGATAAATAATAGTCATAAGAAAATATTTTCTCAAACACAATACACAACATGTCGCTAACAATTCGCAAGCAACATTCTCGCCAGCTTAAACAATAAGCGGTAATATTTGCAGAACCTATGTAAGTGATGTTGGAGTCTATTAGTAAAAGTTTGCGGTGATTTCGCCTGTGATTACGTGAAAATACATCAAAGCTGAATTTTATTTTTTCAAAAAACTTTAATTTACCACCTAATTCAACGAATTCTTTAAAAAAGGATTGACCAACAGCAGTTCCCCAAGAGTCAATTAAAACCTTGACTTCCACACCTCTTCTAACAGCTTCAGTTAGTGCTTGTCTAAATCTTTGTCCTATGCTATCGTTGCCAAAAATGTAAGTTTGTAAATAAACACTTCGCTTTGCTTGGTTAATGTCTTCAAGCATAGCGAGATACAACTTTAAAGTGTCGTCGTAAAGTAGGTATTTTTCTTGACTTTGCATTTTTTAAAGTTTTGACAAAAATACAAAACTTAGAAATAAATAAAAAAGTTATGTTTATAAAATGCTAAGTCAAACAAATTGGAATTGGTTTGCTTATTTTTTCTTATTAAAAAAATCTTTAGCAGATTCTTTGTAAGTAACTGTTTCTTTAAATTGGTAAGCACCTGTTTCAGGATTTTTTACCATTTTAATACATTTTGCTAAATTTTGTCCGCCACCTGTTCTAAGGGTAGCAACTGCTTTCTTTGCCATAACTTAATTTATTTAATTTCTTTATGTATCGTAACTTTCTTTAAAATTGGATTATACTTTTTAAGCTCCATTCTGTCGGGAGTATTTTTTCTGTTTTTTACAGTTATATATCTTGATGTTCCCGGCATACCGCTTTCTTTATGCTCTGTGCATTCCAAAATAACTTGAATGCGGTTTCCTTTAGCTTTTTTTGACATTTAAATTTCCTCCGACTATTTTTAATTAATAAATCCTTTTTTTCTAGCGTCTCTTAAAGCTGCTTGTAAACCTTTTTTAGAAATGGTTTTAATGCCTCTTGTGGACACTTTCAATGTTATCCATTGTTTTGTTTCTTCATCATAAAAGCGTTTTGTTGTAAGATTTACATCAAAAACTCTTTTTGTTCTGCGTTTTGAGTGAGAAACATTGTTCCCAACCATCGCCCTTTTTCCAGTAATTTGACAAACTCGTGCCATAGTAATCGTTTCTTTAAATTTTTTAGGACTGCAAAAGTCGGCATTTTTTCTTTTATATGCAAACTTTTTATAAACTTTTTTTATAAATAATGAAATTTAGTGTTGTGAGCCTTGTAAAATCAGCAATTTGATAGTTTAATATATAATGTGTTTATTTTACATCTGTGTTGGTTTTTATTGCATTATACTGAAAACCAAGTCGTTTTCCAGTTTGCATTTGGTGTTTTAGTATTTTATCATTCATATAACTTACGTTAATGATTTTAACATCATTATATGGAGGTACTAATAAATCAAATTTTAAAGCATAAGCAATTGCTGATTCTATAAGAGTTCTAAAGTTTTCTGGATTTACATTATTTCTGTCAAAAACAGGCAAATTAAAACCAAGTTCTCGTCTGCCTTCAACAAAAAATGTATTTTCTTTATTAATAAATAACCTTCCAACTAAATAGCCATAGTCGTCAACTCGGTTATATTTTAAAGAATCTGAAAGAAAATTGTAAATATTAATTATCCCTGAATAGGTAATAAGAGGTTGATCTATATAATGTTGGTCTTTCCAAATTTCGTGATTACGAGGAAACTCAAAAATATTAGTGTGCATGTTGAAGATGAGGACATCACCTGCAATCTTAATTTCTGCATCAAAATTTCCTCTATCGCGAAATTCTAATCTAACCCTGTCGTCAACATCTTCTAAATCAGTGTTGTATTCTCCAACAATTTCTTGTAAAATGTTTTTAAGCAAACCAAATGCTTCTAGAGTTTTGTCGTAAACCTCTTGTTTGAGCCTAGATGTTTCTTTTAATATTGAAATATTTTTTTCTTTTAATGTTTTATTTTCTTCCATAATATTTTGTTTTTAGTAAGCTCTTGCAAATATAACTCTGAATTTAGAAGGTTTGCCTGAGTAAATACATTTTCCTTCTTCCAATTGTGGATTAAATGGTATAAATCTTATTGTAGCTTTTGTTTCTTCTTTGATTTTTTCTTCTGTTTCTCTTGTGCCGTCCCAGTGAGCTTCAATAAAACCTGGAGTTTCTTCTAATATTCTTTTAAATTCTTCGTAATCATCTACTCTGTAAGTATTATCTTCCCGGAATTTTAAAGCTTTTTCATAAATGCTTTTTTGAATATCCTCAAGTAAAAAGTCTATATGTTCTAATACTTTGTCGTTAGAAATAATTTCCTTTTTAAAAGTGTCGCGACGTGCTACTTCCCAAGTGTTGTTTTCATAATCTTTTGGTCCAATTACAAGTCTGATAGGTACACCTTTTAGTTCCCATTCGGCAAATTTGAAACCAGGACGTTGTGAATCTCTATCATCAAATTTATAAGAAATGCCTTTGTTTTTTAGAGTTTTGCATAAATTGTGTACGCGTTCCGAAATTTTTTCTAATTCTTCTTTACTTTTATAAATTGGTACAATTACAACTTGAATTGGTGCAAGTTTTGGAGGTAAAACCAAACCGTTATTGTCAGAATGTGCCATTACTAAAGCTCCCATCAAACGAGTAGAAACACCCCACGAAGTAGCCCAAACATATTCTTCTTTGTTTTCTTGGTTTAAAAACTTTACGTCAAATGCTTTTGCAAAATTTTGAGCTAAAAAATGTGATGTGCCAGCTTGTAAGGCTTTCCCGTCTTGCATTAGAGCTTCGATGCAGTATGTGTCGTCAGCACCAGCAAATCTTTCGCTTTCTGTTTTTGTTCCTATATGCACAGGAATAGCAAGATAATCGCGAGCAAATTCTTCATAAACATGAATCATTTTTTCAGCTTCTTCTATAGCTTCTTCTTTTGTTGCATGAGCAGTATGACCTTCTTGCCATAAAAATTCTGCAGTACGCAAAAATAAACGAGTACGCATTTCCCACCTAACAACATTTGCCCATTGATTTATAAGCAAAGGCAAATCTCTGTATGAATTAATCCAATTTTTATAAGTATTCCAAATGATTGTTTCGGAAGTAGGTCTAACAATTAGTTCTTCTTCTAATTTTGCATTGGGATCAACTTCAACTCCTCCGCCTTCAGCATTTCTTAACCTATAGTGCGTAACAACAGCACATTCTTTAGCAAAACCATCAACATGATTTGCCTCTTTGCTAAAAAAAGATTTAGGAATAAAAAGTGGAAAATACGCATTCACATGACCAGTTTCTTTAAACATTCTGTCTAAAGTTGCTTGCATTTTTTCCCAAATGCTGTAACCATAAGGTTTAATAACCATACAACCTCTAACTGACGAATTTTCAGCTAAGTCTGCTTTAATCACTAAATCGTTATACCACTGTGAGTAATTTTCTTCTTTATTTGTAAGTATTTTTGCCATATTAATTGGTATGAAATTTGCATTAAAATTAGTAAAAAAAGTTCTTTAAAAATAATTTTACAAAACTATAAAAATTCATGATATTATGAAAGCAATTTTTTACATATTGATTATCGCCTTGCTAGGAATGAGTTCCTGCACTTTAAATTTTTACACAACAGGCGGTTATGACGATGTTTATCTAACTGGTTCCGAACCAAAACAAGGAGCTGTCGATAAACAAATCGTTGATGAGCATAAAGCTAATTACGAAGAAACTTATAATGCAGAGTTTAATAATACTGATGATTATTACTACGATGAATATTATGATGAAAATGGAAACTTAGTCCAAAATGATGATGGTAATGATACTTATAATTATTACGGTGATACTTATAATTTTAATGA
This sequence comes from Bacteroidales bacterium UBA5219, assembly GCA_002412425.1. Classification (GTDB taxonomy): domain Bacteria; phylum Bacteroidota; class Bacteroidia; order Bacteroidales; family ML635J-15; genus Bact-19. Next base: position 54,873 of record DHVB01000036.1, read on the forward strand.
TTATGGTTATGATTTAGATGATAGCTATTCATACTACTTTAATAATTTTAGATATTATTATCCTTCATATTATTACGACCCATTCTATTATAGTTACTATTGGGATTGGGGCTGGGGCTGGGGCTATAGACCTTATTATTACTCTTATTACTACTATCCTTATTATTACTATTGGCACAGACCATATTATTATTATGGTTGGGGTAGTAGTTATTGGGTCGGATATAATCATGGATATACCGACGGCTACTGGGACGGATACTGGTGGGGAAGTAATTCTAATTACATAGTGGACAATAACACTTATTACATCGGACATAGAGGTTCTAGTGGTGGATATGGCACAGGCACAGGTTCAGGAAGAACACCAGATTCAGGAACACCAAGCGGTAAAGATATAGATGTGAACAATAGACTTGATAAACAAGAAAAAGTAAGTAATGAAGTAATTCAAGTTCATGGGTTAGATGTTGCGGATAAACCTACTAATACACCTTCTTCAACTGATAATAATAGTTCAGGAGGAAGAATTATAGACAAAACACCAATTGATAGTAAGTTAGAAGTAAGTAAAGCTGAAAATAGTCTATCTTTAAGTAATAGTGGCAAAACTCCAGCACAATCAGGACGTAACGATGTGGAACCAAATACTGAAGAAATGTCTGGAAAAAAACCAGTCGCTGTTGAAGGTCGTATTAATAACATAGGTGTAAATAAAGACAATGAGACTGGAAAGCAACCAATAGGCGTGAGTGGACGCGTTGATAATTCAAGTTTAAGTAAGGGTGAAGTAGCAGCAAAACAACCAACTGATGCGGGCAGACGTGTTGATAATTCAAGCAGAAGCGAAATCCCAGCAAGACAACCAATAGGAGTAAGTAGTCGTGCTGATAATCCAAACTTAAATAGACAAGTTGACCCTAATGCAGGAAAAACTCAAGGAAGCTCTTCAACACCTGATAATACAGGACGCGTTTCTACTGATAATAAACCTAAAGAACCAGCTACTTATAATAAACCAGACTTAAATTCAAGAAATAATTATAATCAAAACACTAGCGGTTCTCGTAATAATACTGATGTGAGACAACAACCTTCTCGCAATCCTTCTAACGTAGGACAACAGCCTTCACGTCAACCTGCAAGTAGAGGAGGAGCTACACCAAGTCAAAGTTATTCACGCCCATCTAATACAAATACAGGAAGTTTTAATTCAGGAAGTAGTAGTGGACGCTCAAGTTCTAGCAGTTCTAGTGCAGTACGCTCAAATACTAACTCAAATAGATCTTCTTATTCTACTACTCCAAGTTCTAGTCGTAGTTCAAGTACATATAATTCAAGACCTTCTTCAAGTCAAAGAAGTTCTAGCTCATATAATTCAGGAAGCTCATCTTCACGTAGTTCAGGTTCTTCATATTCAGGAAGTTCATCAAGCTCGAGAAGTTCATCAAGTAGCTCTTCAAGTAGTTCAAGAAGTGGAAGCTCTTCTAGCTCAGGATTTGGTGGTTCTAGCTCTGGAGGAAGAAGATAAACAAATTAAATTATTATTTTATGAAAAAGTTTTTAATCATAACAATTAGTGTCCTAATATCTTGGACAACATTATTCGCCCAAAACGAAATAGATGCTTTGAGATATTCATATTTAATCCCTGGTGGAACAGCTCGATATAATGCTATGGGTGGTTCTTTTGGTGCTTTGGGAGCAGACCTTTCTGTTATGAGCTTTAATCCAGCTGGGATTGGAGTGTATCGAAGTTCTGAACTTACTTTTTCAACAGGATTTGTTTTAACACAGAATTATGCAACAATAAATGATAATAAAGCTTCTGATTTTGATTTTAACTTTAATATTAATAATATATCATATTTAAGTTCTATTAAACTAAAACAAAATAATAGCCTAAAAGCATTAAACTTTGGTTTTGCTTACAATCGCTTGAATAATTTTAATGAAAATATTATAATAGAAAACCCTAAAAGTGTAAATTCTATGACAGATTGGTTTGCTGCAAGAGGAAACAGAACTTTATGGTCCGACTTAGGTGCAAAAGACCAATTTTATAGCAAATTAGCTTGGGAAACTTACCTTATTGACCAAAATCTACCAGATACTTTGAGCTATATTTCTGCATTTAATGGAAAATATGGAATTGAACAAAAACAGTCTATCTATCGTTCAGGAAATCAAGGTTCTTACGACTTTTCTCTATCAGCTAATATTGAAGATAAACTTTTTGTAGGAGGTAGTTTGGGAATTACTTCTGTTAAATTTAAAGAACTAAAACGTTTAGAAGAAGTAGATACTCATGACTCTATACCAGAATTTAACGGTTTCGCATTTAAAGAACAACTTGAAACAAGCGGTAGTGGAATAAATTTTAAATTTGGTGTTTTATATTCGCCTGTAACATGGATGAGAGTCGGAGCAGCAATTCATACTCCTACTTTCTATAAACTCCATGATAAATATTCAACTCAAGCAGAATCAGACTTTTTAGATGCAAGCATGTCTTTAACCGAAAGCTCACCTTTGGGACGTTTTGATTATGAACTATCAACACCTTTCCGAGCTAATGCTAGCTTAGGATTTATTTTAGCAAGTAAGTTTTTAATCAATGTGGATTATGATTATTTAGATTACTCTAAAGCTAAATTGAGAAGTTTTGATTATGGATTTTATACCGAAAATAAAAATATAGAAAAAGCATTTGATCAAGCACACAACCTAAGACTTGGATTAGAATATAAAATTGGAGGTGTGGCTTTGAGAACAGGTGTAGCTTATTTTGATTCACCTTTTAAAACAGGTCAGGTTAATCAAAATGCTTATTATATGACTTATAATGGAGGTATTGGTCTTAGAACAAACTCAATGTATTTTGATATTGCTTATTCTTACATAAATAATGAGATAAATTATTACATGTATCAAGGACTTGGAGTTGATAGTTCTAGAACATTACTTAAACTGCAAAGACATAGAATTGTTTTAAGTTTAGGTTTCAAATTCTAAATAATTTAACAATATAAGAAATTAAGAGACTAGTTTTGTCTCGCAAAAATTATATGAATGTATCGTAATTTTGTGCGTTCGTATATTTTTAGGTTTTAATATACTTAAACTTAAAACCTTTTTTGTTAAAATCCGTATTGACTACGACAAAATAATAAATTTTATACTAATTATTAGATATATTTCAAAATAAAAATGAGACAATTAAAAATTACAAAATCAATTACCAATAGAGAAAGTGCTTCTTTAGACAAATATTTACAAGAAATAGGAAGAGAAGAACTTATTTCTGTTGACGAAGAAGTGGAACTTGCTCAACGTATTAAGCAAGGTGATAGGGAAGCATTAGAAAAACTTACTCGTGCAAATCTGCGTTTTGTTGTTTCAGTTGCAAAGCAATATCAAAACCAAGGTTTAAGTTTACCTGACTTAATAAATGAAGGAAACTTAGGTTTGATGCGTGCTGCAGAAAAATTTGACGAAACACGAGGTTTTAAATTTATTTCTTATGCAGTGTGGTGGATACGTCAATCAATTTTGCAAGCTTTAGCAGAACAGTCACGAATAGTGAGATTACCATTAAACCAAGTTGGTTCTTTGAATAAAATCAATAAAGCATTTTCAAAATTTGAACAAGAAAATGAAAGAAAACCGACTACTGAAGAATTGGCAAAAGCTCTTGATTTACCTGAAGATAAAATTAATGATACATTAAGAGTTTCGGGTATTCATATTTCTGTAGATGCACCATTTGTACAAGGCGAAGAAAATTCATTGTTGGACGTTCTTGAAAATACAGATTTACCTAATACCGATGCACAGCTGATAAAAGAGTCTTTAGCTAAAGAGATAGAAAGAGCTTTAGCAACTTTAACTGAAAGAGAAAGAGATATTGTGAAATTATTTTTTGGTATTTCTTGTCAAGAAATGACATTAGAAGAAATTGGCGACCAATTCGGCTTGACTAGAGAAAGAGTTCGTCAAATTAAAGAAAAAGCTATCAGAAGATTAAGACATTCTTCACGAAGCAAATTACTGAAATCTTATTTAGGATAAATTTTAGATAAATAAAATACAAAAAACTGTTGTCTCAAATAAATTTTGGGATAACAGTTTTTTATTTTAAAAATAATTTCAAACCAAACCCAAGTTTGCTAAGTTTAAATCTAATTGTAAGAGATTTAAAAAATCCTGCTTTTTTAATACTTACATTATTAATGTCAGCAAGTTTGACAAATAAAGATTTTTTTAAAAAAGTATGTTTATCAATTCTGTTTCGTCTCCACTCTTCGTTTACCCAATGAATGACATACCATTCTTGAGGAATTTCAATATTTTTGCTTAGAAATTTGCGAATTAAATTCCAAGAATCCTGATTTGAAAAATTTCTGATATAGCTTGTTAAACCAAGTTCTTTAACATTATCAACTAATATTTGAATTGGAAGGTGCCAATCTCTATTGTTTTCATCTACTTTTTCTACAGCTTCTTCAAAGCACTTTTTCATCAATAGACTGTTTTTTGGACATTTCATAATGTTTCCAACAAGTTCTAAATCATGGTGAGTTCTGAAAACATAGTCAGTTTCAAAATCTAAGGGTTTCAAACAAGTTACATCCATATCTGTCCACCAACCGCCATGTAAATATAAAAGTTTATATCTAAAAATATCACTAAATCCAGCAAATGAACCTTTGCCATGTCCAAATTGATTAGAATATTTATAAGAAAAAACTTTAGATTTTGGAAAAATTTCATTGGCATCTTTTAAAATAACGCCTTTGGGTAATTCAGTTTTTATTTCATCATAAGCCCATAATACAAAACTATGCCCATTGTTTAAAAATGACTTAATAGTTAATAATTCGACTGAAGATAAATGCTCGCCAATCCATAAGGCGTTAACAATTTTGTTGCCATCATCCATTGTTCAAAATCTTTTGAATAACAAAATTAATAAATTTTTTTTAAAAGCTTTATTTTTTATCAGAAAAATGCAATTAAATATAATTTTTACTTTGATTTCATTATATTTGTAGTTTGAATTTTAAACTCATGAGACAAATATACGACTTTGCAAAATATTACTATCAGAAACTTAGTCGCTTAAAATTACCATTTATGCGATATCCTGATAGTAAAACTAAAAATTTTAAGTCGATTCCTAGAAGCAAAATGAAAGAGTTTAATAAAGTTCGTTTTCATGGACCAAAAAAGCTTGCTTGTTACAATCCTTTTGTAAATTTGTTTTTTAATAGCCGTGGACAAGCTGTTGTCTGTTGCAGAAATCAAGATATAGTATTGGGTACATACCCCGAAAACACAATTAGTGAAATGTGGTTTGGAAATGTTGCAAATAAACTTAGAGAGCATATGTTAAATAACGATTTGTCAATGGGTTGTGGATATTGCGAACATCAGTTTAAGACTTCTCGTTTTTATGGGTTGCCTTCTATGCATGCAGATTATTATTCAAGCACAAAACTTACATATCCAAAAATCATAGAACTAGAATTGTCAAATATTTGTAATTTACAATGCGTTATGTGTTCGGGGATAGTTTCCTCTTCGATTAGAAAATATCGCGAAAAACAAGAACCTTTAAAAATTGTTTATGACGATAAGTTTATTGAACAGTTGAAAGAGTTTTTGCCTTATGCTAAAGAAATTAAATTTTATGGTGGAGAACCATTTTTAATTGACAATTATTATAAAATTTGGGATTTTCTGTTAGAAATAAAATCTAAGGCAAAACTACACGTAGTTACTAATGGAACAACTTTAAATGACAAAGTAAAAACTTATTTAAAACATTTAAATTTTACAATCACAGTATCTTTCGATGCAATGAAAAAAGATTTGTTCGAATCTATACGTGTTGGAGCAAATTTTGAAAAAGTAAAGTCTAATATTTTAGAATATAATAAAATTTTAGGCGGAAAAGGTTTGTCATTGAGCATTACACCAATGAAGATAAATTGTAAGGAAGTCCCTGAAATTATTGATTTTTGTAATGATTTGAATGCCACAGTAAATATGTCATATGTTGAAAATCCTGCAGAAATGGCGTTATGGACAATGCCTTCAAAACAATTGGAAGAGTTGATAGAGTTTTATAAATTTTATAAATTTAAACCTATTAAATCTGTAAATGCAGACTATAATTTTAAAGCGTTTTCTCAATTTGTGAATCAAATTTCTCAATATCAAAAAGTTAATGCAAAAATCGAAAAAGAATATGAACTTACTTTGAAAACAAAAGACGAGTGCTATCAAATTATAAGTCAGACTTTAGATTTTGTTTTAAGAGAAAATATAATTTTCGAATCTGATAAAACAGAAATTTATAAAGTTATACAAGAAGTTGAAACGGAATTGTCAGAAGATGACAAGAAGTTTTTTTATGGTAATTTGACAAATTTTTTAGAAACAAAAGGTGTCCCTGCTTTAAAAAATTTTGTAGCAAATGGTTTTGATGTAAAAAAGCTTAAAGATGTTTTAAGTAGTCTTTCGGAAAGACCAAATATTTATATCAAAAATTATAAAAATATTAGTTTGTAATTTTTTATTAAAATGAGTTCTCGCAGAATAGTTCATGTTGATTTAGATAGCTTTTATGTTTCAGTAGAGAGGCTACTTAATTCTCGCTTGAATGGACTTCCAATAATTGTAGGCGGAAATTCAGATAGGGGTGTTGTTTCATCTTGTTCGTACGAAGCAAGGGCTTTTGGTGTTCATGCAGCTATGCCAATAAGAAAAGCAAAACAATTATGTCCAGATGCAGTTTTTATCACTGGAAATATGGAAAAATACTCCAAGTATTCTAATTTAGTAACAGATATTATTGCAGAAAATTCGCCTGTTTACGAAAAAGCTAGTATTGATGAACACTACATAGATATAAGTGGTATGGATAAATTTTATTCATCACTTAAATGGGCACAAGATTTAAAAAGCAAAATTGATAAAAATACTGGCTTACCAATAAGTTTCGCAGTATCTGTTAATAAAACCGTTGCAAAAATTGGTACAGGTGAAGTTAAACCACTTGGAGAAATATGTATTGAACAAGCAGAGGTAAATAATTTTTTGGATCCGTTAGCAATAACTAAAATTCCAATGTTAGGAAAAAAGACATTCGAAATTTTAAGTGGAATAGGCTTAAAAACTATAAAAGATATTAGAGAAACACCTGTTGAAAAGATTGTTAAATTGTTGGGAAAGAATGGTCAATCAATTTGGGAAAAAGCAAATGGAATAGATAATAGCGAAGTAATTCCATATCAAGAACAAAAATCGATGAGTAGTGAAACCACTTTTGCTAACGACATCAATGATATTAACAAAATGCTTGATATTATTTCTGAAATGGCTGTGAATTTAGCTTATAAACTACGCAAAGAAGAATTATTAACCTCAACAGTTACTGTAAAAATACGATATTCAGATTTTGACACTCAAACACTTCAAAAACAAATTCCTTATTCAGCTTTCGACCATCACTTAATATCACATGCTAAAGAACTTTTCTTAAAACTTTATAAGCGAAGAGCAAAAGTAAGATTAATAGGTGTGAAATTTTCTCAATTAGTTCGAGGAGCAACACAGCTTAATCTTTTTGAAGATGCTACAGAAATGACTAATCTTTACAAGGCTTTAGATAAAATTAAAAATAAATATGGCGAGCAAATAATTAAAAGAGGAAATTCTCTGTAAGTATTCAAAAACTATTGCTAAAATCACTTTAATTAAGTTTTTGATAAATTTTTATTGAAACTTTCAAAAAATAATTGTTAAAGAATGCAAAACAATTGTTAAAAAAAATAAAAATATTTCTACTATTTAACACAACCTTTTTAAAAATAATACGTAATAAATTATAGAGAAGTAAGTGTTTCATTTGTTAGGCAAAGTTCTTTGATTTCGGATTTTATCAACTTTTAAACATCGACTTTAGTGTTTTGTCGGAATGTTTAACTGTCAAGTTTCACAAGGTTG
>DHVB01000050.1:0-30010 GCA_002412425.1 Bacteroidales bacterium UBA5219
TCCTAAAAAAGGGGACCATTATACTAAGCTTAGGTTTTAGTTTTATAGTTCTTTTATATTCAGATTCAGTTGTGGAAATTCTATTACTTAAATCTATAAAAGTCTTTGAAAGTTTTTGTTTATCAATTTCAAGACTAAACATTTCATTTTCACTTTCTGATTGATTTTGTAAGAATTCGATAATTTTATTCATTGCATTTTATTTAATAGCTATAACTAATAAACCCTAATTATTTCGATTCGTCCAATAATTTATAGAGTTTTTCAGTATTATTTCCAAAAATCTAATAGATTTTTAATTGCTTCTTTAAATAATTTTGGTGCTTTAACTCCTAAAATAAGTTGCCCATTTTGGTTTAGTAAAAAACCAACTTCTATTTCTACAACTTCACTCTCATTCCCTCCATACAGAACAACAGTTCTTACTATTTTAAATTTTGGATAATGCTTTTTAATATAAATTTTATCGAAAGCATCATAAAATGCAAGCTCCTCTATTCCCTTTTTCCTAAATTTATATTTTTGCCTTCAATGTCAATTACAATTTTATTTGATAAATCAAGCAAAACCAAATCAGGAATATGAATAATTTCAGATTTATTACCTGCTTTATATTTTTCACGATTTGTGTATTTTGCAAGTGGAATAGGCTCGCCTTCTAATGGGATAAAATAACCTTTTTCGCAACCTGCATGATTTTCAAAAATTAATTGTCCATTAGCAAAGTTTTCTACAACCAAATGTATAAAAATTGTTCCCAGTTTTTCACCATCAAGGTCGTATTTCCAATATACTTCATTCATTTCAGCTTTAGGAACTTTTAATCCATATAAAGAAATGTTTAATTTATTTGCAATTTGAATAAATTTATTAGTTTTCCCAACATGTTTTTGTTCTAATCCATGTTGAGTAATTTCAATTTTTTTCTTCCACCGCAATTTACGCAAAACAGCCGAAATAATTGACAATGCTCCTATATTTGGGTCATGAGAAAGTCCGTTGTTTTTAAATAATCTTCCTGAAATTTCGATTTTATCTTTTGATTTTGTAAGTAAAATAGGCACATTACCTTTTGGTGCTTTTCGCATATCAGCCTTGAAAGAAATTATTTCATTTATATTTTTAAAAGGTGTAAAGATTTTCTTGTCTAATTTTTTACCCAAAATTTCCACTCCCAATGTTAGCAATAGTTTGGTTCCAAAAACATATGTATCTGTTGGTTTTTCTTTTTGTTCTATTTGTAAATTGTAAAGCATTATTTTCTTTGTGTTCGGAAAATAATTGTCTATAAAAACAAATTTACTACAACGTTGATAAACTCCTGTATTTCGACTTTCCTTATCGTCTGTTTTTGTTTCTTCAATAGCATAGATTGGTTGGTCTTTTTGTGTTGGTTCATGTTCTTGGTAAAAGATCAAAAAATCTACAAAACTTGAATTTCCTGAAACTGTTTTAACATAAACACGATTTACCTTATTGCAACGAAAACCTGTTACTTCATAAGTAAACGTAAATTTATCATTTTCTAAAATAGGGAAAATGCGAAGAGTATCAATAAATACTGCAGACCCATAATCTTTAGCAAATTTTCTAAATATTGTCGCCAATACTTCTTTCTTAGGACGTTCTTCTGTTAAAAACCATAGATTGTTTTTCATCGTTGTAAAATATAAAGTTGTTCTTTAATCATTTTTTTGTGTTTACTTTCTCCTCTATTATTACTTTTAAAACGAGTGTAATCAAACTCTATTAAATCAACTTTTCCAAAAGCTTGTAATATGGAAATTATTTGCTCTTGTGGCATAATTCCTTCATTATTATAACTTAAAATTAAAGTGTTGTATTTTCCAAATTTTGCAATTGTTTCTAATTCCTGCAATGCAGTTATTGTATTGCAAAATTTAGATTTTTGATTTTCATAGTTGGCTCTTAATCCTGTAACTCCCTTAATAACTGGATTGTCATATTTTGCAATTGTTTCTAATAAATGATAATTTGGTGCATATTGTCGTTGATTGTATGGTGGGTCTAAATAAAAAATATCCGCTTCAACTTCACCAAGGAGATTGACTGAATTTTCGTTAAAACACTGATTATCAAAATCATTTATTATAAACTCAGTTGGTCGTAATTCCATTTTTTTAACTGCTCTAGGGTCCCATTTTTTATGAAATGCTGCATATACACCTGCTATATTTGCGTAAAATGGAACTGTTTCAACTAAACAAGCTAATAACACAAAATATTCATTTTCCGAAATTATTTTTTCTATTCTCCAATTTTCAATTTGCTGACGAATTGCATCAATAATTTTCCCATTCTCATCTGAAAAATACATTCTCGGAATTTCGAGGTGTTGTGTTCCACTTGGAGTATAATTTTGAGCAATAAATCCATTTATCGGCTCTATTTGATTAAGATACTCTACAACTTTATATAAAGGCGAAGCAAACAAACTCCGACTTTGAAAACTGAGCTTATTTAACAGTTTTTCAAAATATAATTCCTCGTTATTTTTTATGTATGCTTGCTGTAAAACATAAGAGAAATAAAGTAAATCTGAGGAATAAACCTGATAGTTTAATTTTTTAAAAAACTTACCAACATTTGCTGTCCCTGAAAAAAAATCGAAAAAAGAATTTCCTTTAATGTTTTTTGATTGCATTGCTTGGTATATCTTATCAAGCAAATTCTCTTTGTTTCCAATATACCTCATAAATCAAAATAAATTATCAAAAAGTGTTGGTTCTTTAATTGGTTTTTCAGGTTCGTAATTTGTTATTAAAACTTCTATGCTCGCATTTTTATCACGCACAATAGTTTGATAATTAGAATTTGAATAGTTGTAATCAATAAAATTAATTTTATAATTTGGATTGTTATTAATCCAAGTTTTCAAAATCTTATTTGATTTCCCCTTGTGTTCTAACACATTAGAAAGAGCAAATTTTATATTTTTCCCATTCAAATCATCTAACAAATTCAATAATTCTTCTTCTTCTTTTTCTGTCCATCCTTTAAAACCACGTTTTCCGTCATTATAAGTTCCTGTTGTAATTAAATAAGGTGGATCGCAATAAACAAAATCGTTTATTCCAAAATTGGAAAAATCAAAATCATTAAAACAAAAATCAGAAAATTCAATATTTATCTCTTTTATTCTAAGGATAAAACGCACTAAATTTTGCCTCATTGTAGCATTAAAACTACTTCGTTCACGACCAAAAGGATTGTTAAACTCGTGGCTATTATTAAAGCGAATTTGATGATTGAAAGAAAATGCAACTAAAACAAACAAATCTAAAGGGTTTTTATGTTCATTATACTCTTTTCGTAAATTTTTATAACCTGTTTCATTTGTCAAAGACAAATTAAAATCATTAATTCGCTTTTCGATATATTTCAAAGTATTATCCATACTATTTTGTTGAAACACTTTGTACATTTCAATTAAATAGCTCAAAATATCGTTGCAATAAATTTTATTAGCAGTTACATTAATTCCAACATTACAACCTCCTGCAAATAAATCAATAAAATTATCGATATGCTTTGGAAACAAAGGCAGAAGTTGAGGCAACAGTTTTGATTTTCCGCCAATATAATTTAATGGGGATTTTATTTGTCTTAATTTGTATGTTTGTAAAACTGACATTCTTATTTTCTATTCCCGCAATTTAAAAATAATTTTCAAAAAATCAATACAAATATAAGTATTTTAATTCACAAAATGCCCCCTAATACTCAATATTCTTCCTGTCAACATAGTCTTTCCAATTTTTGATTTTTGAGTCAGAAGTGATTTTTTCTTTTTGGTAGTAATGGCACATTGCAGCTGCTAAACCGTCTGTAGCGTCAAGTTCTTTTGGGAGTTCTTCAAGTTTTAAAAGTTTTTGCAACATTCCTGCAACTTGCTCTTTTGAAGCTGCTCCACTACCTGTAATTGCTAACTTAATTTTTCGCGGTGCATATTCATAAATTGGTATTGTTCGAGTAAGTGCCGCTGAAATTGCCGCTCCTTGTGCTCTGCCAAGTTTTAGCATAGACTGCACATTCTTTCCCTGAAAAGGCGATTCTATTGCAAGCTCATCGGGCTTAAAACCATCTATAAGTTGAATTGTCCTTTCGTAAATATGCTTTAATTTATTGAAATGCCCATCGAGTTTTCGCATGTCAACAACTCCAAAACCAACACATTCAATAGTTTTTCCTTTTTCATGAATAACTCCGTAACCCATAATGTTGGTTCCTGGGTCAATTCCTAAAATTACTCTATCTTTTTCTACCTTTTCCATTTATTTGCTCTCGCTCAAACGCCGTAAATTTTTTCTTGCCTCTACAGTAAAAATACTGCCAGGATAGTCTTTTATTAATTTTAAATAAGCCTCTTGAGCTGTATCGAAATGTCTAAGTTTTTCTTGACAAACTGCATATTTAAAAAGTGCATTATCGCCCAAAATATCATAGTAATATGTTGTAGCAACTTGATTGTAATAAGATGATGCTTTTTCGTAATTGCCAATAGCTTGATAAATTTCTCCTTTTCTATACAATACATCATCAATAAGTCCATGATTTGGATAAAGCTCAACAATAGAGTCCAAGCCTGCAAAAGCTCTTTCGTATTGCTTTGAGAAAATGTAAAAATCGGCTCTGGCAAAAATTTGCATTGTGGTTTCTGTTGTGTCCAAATTATAATTGTCGGAAATGAACATGCTCAATTCCATAGCATCATTAGCAATAAGTTTAGAAGTGCTGGCTTTCAACACATCTAACTGTGCTTGTGCCCATTTAAACTGTCCTGTATAATATGCAAGTTTTGCCTTTCTAAATCTTGCTTCATGCCCTATTGGACGCTCAGTGGCAGCTTTTTCAACTTCTGCATAAGTTAATATAGCTTCCCAAGTATTTTCACTTAAAAAATAAATATCTGCAAGCAAAAGTTTTAATGTTAATGTTTGCTCTGTAATAAATCTATTATCTTCTATGCTTTTTACAGCCAAATTGATTGCACTATCATAATTATTCAAATAAAAAGCATCTAAATTTATTATTGCATAAATTATTTTATAAGTTTCTTTACGTGGGAGGACTTTCAAGGATTCTTCGAGCTTGTTTCTTAATTGAGTTAGCTCGTCTTTGCTTGGCTTTTCTTGATTTAAAGTTTTAACATAAAGCACATTCAAACTTTCGACATAAGCAGAACTATAATATGCGTTGTCTGTGCCTTTATTCATAATATAATTAAAAGCCTCGAGAGCTAAATCGTATTCTAAATTTTCAAATAAAATTATTCCATAATTTAAAATATCGCTTTCAGATTTTTTATTTCTTTTGTCTATTGCAAAAAGTTGATTGAGAGCAAGTCTAAATCGCCCTGTTTGAGTGTATTGCCAAATTATTAATTGTGAATATACCTCAACTTGCGGTTTTTTCTGTATTCTGTCCATTACGCTTGTCTCAACAATATCGTCAATGCTTTGGTCAATATCGTTTGTCATAACATATTGTAAGCGCGATTGAATTACATTCAAATTTTGAGGATATTCTTCCAAATAATCAAGATAATAACTCATCATTTTAGGATAATCTCTCTGCACATAAAATAAATTTCCCAACTCCATAGTGTAATCGTAATTTGTGTTTTTCACTCCTTCTAAATACACTTTTTCTGCATATTCATATTGACGATAACCCGTGAAAACAGCGGCGGCTGCATTTATATTATTTCTATTTAACTTTACAATTTCAACAACTTTATCAAATTCGGCAATTGCATCTTTAAAACGGTTGGTTTGCTGATAAACCATTCCTAAATCTATCATTAAATAAAAATCATTTGCATTTTTTTTAATTTCTTTTTTAAGAAATTTTTCTGCTGTATCAAATTCTTTAAGTTCTGAAAGACATCTTAGGTAATAGTCTCTATTGTTTTTGTAGCCGTTTTGCCTATATAATTTTTCATATAAAGTAGCTGCTTTTTCAAATTCTTTGTTTTGATAATATCTAAAAGCTAACTGAGCATCAGCATTTTGCGAAAAGGCAGAAAACTGGCTAAAAACTGTAAAAACAATTAGAAAAATAAAATATTTATATAGTTTAAAATTCACTTTTAAATTTTATTTTGTAATAATATCAAAACCTGTAAAATGTCTTAACACTTCTGGCACAACTATTCCTTTTTCTGTTTGATTATTTTCTAATAATGCAGCCATAATTCGTGGCAATGCCAATGCCGAACCATTTAAACTATGTGCCAAGCGTGTTTTTTTCTCGTTTTCTGGTCTATATCTTAGTTTAAGTCTATTGGCTTGAAAATCTTCGAAATTAGAAACCGAACTTACTTCTAACCATCTTTCTTGAGCAGCAGAAAACACTTCAAAATCAAAAGTCAAAGCCGAAGTAAAACTAATATCTCCACCACAAAGTTTTAAAATACGATATGGTAAATTTAGTTTTATCAATAAAGATTCTATATGATTTTTCATTTCTTCTAAAACAGCATAAGAATTTTCTGGCTTAGCTATTTGCACAATTTCTACTTTATCGAATTGATGTAAGCGATTTAATCCTCTTACATGAGCTCCCCAAGAACCTGCCTCGCGTCTGAAACAAGCTGAATAAGCAACATTTTTTATAGGAAAATCTTTTTCTTCTAATATCACATTTCTATAAATGTTGGTAACAGGCACTTCAGCTGTTGGAATTAAGTAAAAATTATCCAAAGTAATATGATACATTTGTCCTTCTTTGTCGGGAAGTTGACCTGTGCCAAAACCAGAATCTTCGTTCACTAATAGCGGTGGTTGAATTTCGGTATATCCTGCTTTTTCGGCTTGGTCTAAGAAGAAATTTATCAAAGCTCTTTGAAGTTTTGCTCCTTTGCCTTTATAAACAGGAAATCCAGCTCCAGTTATTTTTGTACCAAGCTCAAAATCAATAATATCATATTCTTTTATTAAATCCCAATGAGGTTTTTTAACAGTTAAGTCTGGCATTTTTCCGCCTTCTTTAACTATTTCATTATCTTCTGCTGTTTTTCCTGCAGGAACAGACTCGTGAGGGATATTTGGCAACAAAACGATAATAGAATCCATTTCTTTTTCGACAGAGCTGAGCAAGTCTTCGAATTTTTGCAATTCTTCTTTAATGCCTACAGTCTTTCCCTTTGCTTGTTCTGCTTCGTCTTTTTTCTTTTGAGCGTATAAAATTCCAATTTCTTTAGAAATATCATTTAATTGAGATTGAAGATTATCTTTATTAAATTGATAATCTTTTCTTTTATTGTCGAGTTCAATTATTTTTTCAATTAATTCTTCCGCCTCAAAGTTTTTCACTCTAAGTTGTTTGATAACTCTGTCTTTTTCTTCTCTAATTAATCTTAATGTCAACATAGATATAAATTTTCTGCGAAGTTAGAAAAAATATCAGTTAAAAGTTAAAAGTTAAAAGTTAAAAGTTGGATTTTTAAAAAATTAATTTAAAAACCTTTAATAATGACTGCGAGTTCAACTTTTCTTTCTTCATAAACTTTTGCTTTCAGCGAGCTCGTAAACTCGGTTGAAACTTGAGAAACTTTTAATTATGTTTATTGTGTTGCCCTTGCGGGCAAAGCCTTTGAGAGGGCATCATACCGTAGGCTTCACCTACGGTTAATCACATGTTGTCCTACGGACAAACCACACACGCTTACCCGCTCGCTCGGATTTTTAATCCAAGTGTAACATTACCAAGCACTCGGATTATAAATCCGAGCGAGCTTCATGGGTGTTGAAAGCGAGCTTCATAGGTGTTGGGGGCGAGCGGATTAGGCTGTTTATAATAAGTTTTAAAACAACATTCAAGGTGTTTCAGAAGTGTTAAAATGCAAGGCTCTGAAATTGAGGACGAATCAGTTAAAAGTTAAAAGTGGGATTTTTAAAAAAATTTATAAAAAAACAGAGAACCTATTTAAAAATTCTCTGTTTTTGCTTTATACTTACTTAAAAACTTAAACTTCTTTCATCTTTTGACTTTTAACTTTACCTTCGGTGAGCTCGTAAACTCGGTTCAACTTTTAACTACATTTAGAGTGTCCACATTCTGTGCAAATTACGCAGCCGTCTTGGTAAACTTGAGTATCTTCTTGTTGACAGCCTTCGCAAATATCTCCTTTTTTAGAAGCTTTGGTTCCATTAGGGATATATTTTCGTAAAGCTCTTTCAACACCGCGTTTCCAAGTGTTAATGCTGTCGTTATCAAATTCTAATGAAGATACTAATTCCACAGCTTTATCTATAGCCATTCCGTGTCGTAATACTCCTGAGATTAGTTTTGCATAGTTCCAGAAAGTTTTATCAAATTGATGCGACAATCCTTGGAAAGTTGTAGCATAGCCATATCTGTTTGTGTATTGGAAGTCGTATCTATTATTTCCTTCTGCATCTCTTTCTTTAATTATTCTACCATTTTCTATTGCTTTAGGAATATTTAAAGTATCTTCTTCGACTCTACCTGTAAAGATTTCGTATGGCATTCCGTTT
Organism: Bacteroidales bacterium UBA5219; assembly: GCA_002412425.1. GTDB lineage: Bacteria > Bacteroidota > Bacteroidia > Bacteroidales > ML635J-15 > Bact-19. The sequence goes on from DHVB01000050.1 coordinate 8,523, forward strand.
AATAATCCAACAAAAGCTATCCATTCTTCGTCGTCGTTTCTAAATCTAACTATATCTGCATCTAGAACTTTTGGACGTTTAAGTTCAAGCATTTGTTTTGCTTGTTGATTATTTTTATCGTCAGAAATTAACACGCCTGTTCTAGAACCTTCTCTATAAACTGTAATTCCTTTACATCCACATTTCCAAGCTTCGAAATAACATTCTTCAACTATTTCTTCCGAAACATTTTCTGGCATATTTATAGTTACGCTAATGCTATGGTCAACCCATTTTTGAATTGCTCCTTGCATTCTAACTTTGCTTAAATAATCAATATCTGCTGCAGTTGCTTTGTAATATGGTGATTTTTTTACAAGTTCTTCGACTTGGTCATTAGACATATTTTTAACTTCTTCAACATCATATTTATTAATTTGAAGCCATGTTAAAAATTTATGGTGGAAAACTTTGTATTCTTCCCATTTGTCGCCTTGTTCGTCAACGAAATCGACTCTTACTTCTGGGTCGTTTGGATTAACTTTTCTTCGTCTAGTGTAAAATGGTCTAAACACAGGTTCTATTCCCGATGTTGTTTGTGTCATTAGGCTTGTAGTTCCTGTAGGAGCAATTGTTAAAAGAGAAATATTTCTTCTTCCATAATTTTCCATTTCTCTTACCATTTCTGGGTCTGCTTGTCTTAGCCTTTCGATAAATGGATTATTTTTTTCTCTTTGGCTATCGTAAATCATAAATGGCATTCTTTCTTTAGCCATATTTACGGAAGATCTATATGCTTCTATTGCAAGAGTTTTGTGAACTTCTGTTGCAAATTCGTTTGCTGTATCAGTTCCATAAGTTAGTCCTAATGCTGCCAACATATCGCCTTCGGCAGTAATGCCTACTCCAGTTCTTCTTCCTTCTTCGGCTTTGCGTCTAATATTTTCCCAAAGTTTTCTTTCAACTCTTTTTACTTCTATATCTTCGGGGTCGGAATTGATTTTTGCTAGAATTTGGTCTATTTTTTCTAATTCTAAATCAATAATATCGTCCATCATTTTTTGAGCATAGCCAACGTGTTTTTTAAACTTGTCGAAATTAAACTTAGCTTCTTTTGTAAATGGGTTATCCACATAAGAATATAAATTTATTGCTAGCAATCTACAAGAGTCGTATGGGCAAAGCGGAATTTCTCCACAAGGATTTGTAGAAACAGTTTTATATCCCAAATCTGCATAACAATCTGCTACCGACTCGCGTATTATAGTGTCCCAGAACAAAATTCCTGGTTCAGCAGATTTCCATGCATTATGAATAATTTTTTTCCAAATTTTTTGTGGGTCAACTTCCTTAATATACTTAGGTGCTCTATCATCTATTGGGAATTGTTGAATAAACTTATCTTTATTAATAAGTGCATTCATAAACTCATCAGTAAGTTTTACAGAAACATTTGCTCCTGTAACTTTACCTTGAGTTAATTTTACGTCAATAAAATCTTCGCTATCAGGGTGTTTTACCGAAACCGAAAGCATCAACGCTCCTCTTCTTCCGTCTTGAGCAACTTCGCGAGTAGTGTTAGAATATCTTTCCATAAAAGGCACAATTCCAGTAGAAGTTAGGGCTGAATTTTTTACTGGCGAGCCTTTTGGTCTTAAATGTGAAAGGTCGTGTCCAACGCCTCCACGTCTTTTCATCAGCTGAACTTGTTCTTGGTCGATTTTTAAAATTCCACCGTAAGAATCTGTTGGTTTGTCGTGTCCAATTACAAAACAATTTGATAAAGAAACAATTTGCAGATTGTTACCAATACCCGACATTGGACCACCTTGAGGAACTATATATTTAAAATCTTTCAATAATTCATAAATAGTTTCTTCCGAAAGAGGATTATCGTATTTCGTTTCTATTCGATATATCTCTTTAGCCAAACGTCTGTGCATATCGTCTGGAGTAAGTTCGTACAAATTGCCATCTGAATCTTTTAGTGCGTATTTATTAATCCACACTCTTGCAGCAAGGTCATCGCCCTTAAAATACTCTTGACTAGCTAAAAAAGCTTCAGAATCGCTAAAAATCTTTCTCTTTACTTCTTCCTTAAAATTCTGTGTCATTTGTTTATTTTCCAAGTTCATTTTTTATTATACTTTTTAATATCTGATTTTTAAAAAAACAAATCCCAAAATATTGGGAAAATTTGCAAGTACTAAAATATAGAGTTTAGACAAAAAAACAAAAAACAGTTTATCAACAATTGTTGGGGAATAATTTAAAAACTTCTTAAAAAGTCATAAATCAAGCACTTAAATATTTGCAAGAAATTTTGAGAAAAAAGAAATTAACCGTTCAAAAACCTTAACAAATAAGCAATTCAACAATTTTAAATTTATTTTTTAACAACTCATTGTTCAATTATCCAATCCCTTTATTCTTTTTGTGGCATTTGTTTATAAATCAAACTATTACATTTTTCAAAGAAATATTTAAAAAAAAAGATATTCACATTTTAAAAGTAAAAAAATGCTCTTTAAAACATCATTTTTTTTCATAGATAATGTAAATTATCAAATATTTTATGCGTAGAACCAAAAGAATTGTTTACGTACGAATTTGCATTAATTTTACACTTTTCTATCACATTTACATCACTAATCAACACATTCATTATATTTTCATATTCTTCAGAGTTGTTTATGCTAAAAGCAACTTCGTTTTTTATTAATTGTACAGCTTCGTTAAACTTTTTGTGATTTGGTCCAAAAACTACTGGAATTTCATAAACAACAGCTTCTAAAATATTATGAATTCCTTTTCCAAAACCTCCTCCAATATATGCAATATTTGCATAACGATATAATTTTGACAAAATTCCAATAGAATCAATTATAATTAATCGTGTGTCGGGATTTAGGGTTTCTATCTTAGATAATCTTTGACTTGTAATTTTAAGTCTTTTTTCTAAGTTTTTTATATTCTGTTCAGAAATTTCGTGAGGAGCAATAATAAAAACATAATCTTCAGGCGAAGAGTTTATGAAGTTTGTTATAATTTTTTCGTCTGCTGCCCAAGTGCTTCCATAAACAAAACATTTTTTGCCTTCGCAAAATTTTTCAAGAATTGGATTTTCATATTTTTCATTAGCTATAGCAACAACTCTATCAATTCTTGTATCTCCGCAAACTAAAGTGTTTTTGAAATTGTATTTATGTAATAATTTTTCTGTTTCTTCTGTTTGCACAAATATTTTGCTAAAAAAACCTAAGGCTTTGCGATAAGTTTTTCCATAAGACTTAAAAAACACTTGATTTGGACGAAAAATAGCAGCAATTAAATAAGTTGGGATTTTGTTTTTATTTAATTTTTCTAAGAAATAATACCATATTTCATATTTTACAAAAATTGCAGTAACTGGGTTTACTGTTTCAATAAATTCTTTTGCATTTTTTCGTGAATCGAAAGGCAAATAGCAAACTATATCTGCAAATTGGTAATTTTTTCGAGGTTCGTAACCACTTGGACTAAAAAAACTTAAAATAATTTTATATTCTGGTTTTTCAGTTTTTATTTTTTCAATTAGTGGTCTGCCTTGTTCAAATTCACCTAAAGACGCACAGTGAAACCATATATATTTTGAGTTTTTATCAATTTTAGATTTAATTTCTTGAATTTGATTTTTTCTGCCTTCAATCATTAATTTTGCTTTTTTATTAAAGATTGAAGCAATTTTTATTGCAAAAAAATATGATTGAGTAATTATTTTATAAGCAAAAAGCATATTTAATAAAAGTAATATTTTTCTGGTGATTTTGTATAAATTGGAATTATCCATCCAAATCTAATACCACTTAAAAAATCTTTTCGTTTTGTATCATCATATCTCATAAGATTAAAGTCATAATCTCTTCGGCTCATTGTAAAAGCTTGATAAAACACAAATCCTATATAAAAATTAATTAGTCGTTTATTATCCAAATGTTGATAACCTATAAATTCTTTTACTGCAAGTCCATTGCTTAGTCTGTCGTATCCCTTTTTATAATCACCTAAAATTGGCGGTGCGTTATTGTCTTTATTTTCGATATGAATATGATGCTGCAAAAGTCCTGCTCCAAGGCTTACAAAAATCCCAGAATTTTTATTTGGTCCAAAAACAGGAATAAGTTTACTTAGATTAGCTCCTGCGTACATACCTCTTTCTGACAAAGTGAAGGTTGCATATTCACCATATTGATTAATAATGTATCCTGTTTCTGTTGCAATATTATTAAAAATAGTAGTGTCTTTTACTTTTCCGCCGAAGATATAAGCAAATTCTAACCCAAATCCCCAATTAGAAGCTATTTTATATTCTAAACTTCCACCAATCATAGAAGACATTCCAAAACGTTGAGCCATATCGCCACCAGGAAGATGAGCAGAATAATTAATGGAAAATTTTAACATATTTATACTAGAGTCGCTAATTTGAGCGTTTATAGTAAAAACAGAAAAAACCGTAATAAAAACCAAAAAAATCTTTGTTTTCATTTTGCAAAGTTATAAAAACTTAACATATCTTAAAACAAAAAAACATTGTGAATATTGTAAAATATTTAGATTTTTTGACACTGTTGCTCAAAATGCCAAACTGATATGCCAATCCTGATAAAAATAAATATTATTTTTCTTATTATACACAAAAATAAAAACTTTCATTTTTTACATAATTTGCCGTATATTTAAACGGTTCTATTAAAATAAATGGCGATTATATTTTTTTATCAATTTTTCGTCTAACATAAACTTTTTCTTCGTAACTTTGAAATCTAAATAATTCTTTTTCTGATGAGAGTTTTTACTTTGTGCATATTTTCTATATTTTTTAGTTGTATTACCTTATTTGGACAGCAACAAACTGAACTTCAGAAAGCAAGGACTATTTTAAACGACAGAGCTGAAGTTTTTATTAAATTTTCTGCTACTCCACAGGAATTACAACATTTTTCAAGAATTTTATCTATTGATAATTATGATGGAGAAAATATTTTTGCTTACGCCAATGCCAAAGAGTTTGAAAATTTCTTAAAAACTAATAAAAATTTTGAACTTGTTAAAGATTATTATAATCGCTCAAGAGCTTTGACTATGGCAACAAGCATTGAAGAAATGCAAAATTGGGATAAATATCCAACTTATGAGGTTTATGTTGAAATGATGCAAAAATTCGCACAAGATTATCCTAATATTTGCAAGTTAGATACCATTGGTTTTTCTACTGAAGGACGTTCGCTTTTAGCGGTTAAAATTTCTGACAACGTAAATATTGACGAAGCTGAACCAGAATTTTTATATACAGGTCAAATGCATGGAGATGAACTTATTGGTGGAGCTGTTTTATTGAGATTGATAAACTATTTATTAGAAAATTATGGTTCTATTTCAGGAATTACCGATTTAATTAATTCTGTTCAAATTTATATAAATCCGCTTGCAAATCCTGATGGCACTTATAGGTCAGACAATAGCACAGTGAGCAATTCGATTAGATATAATGCTCAAAGCATTGATTTAAACAGAAATTACAAAGACTTTGACGCTGGCAACCATCCTGATGGCAATGAGTATGGTATAGAAACTGTAGCTTTTATGGAATATGCTGAAAATCACAAGTTTGTAATGTCAGCAAATACTCATAGCGGAGCAGAACTTGTAAATTATCCTTTCGATACGCATTCAGAATTGCCTGCAGATAATTTATGGTGGGAATTTGTTTCTACAGAATATGCAACTAATGCTCAAGAAAACTCGGCTTCGGGTTATTTTACAGACCAAAACAACGGAGTTACAAATGGTTACGCTTGGTACACTATTACTGGAAGTCGTCAAGATTATATGAATTACTATCATAATTGTCGAGAAGTAACTTTGGAATTAAGTACTAAAAAACTTTTAGATGCAGAAGACTTACCTGCTCATTGGGAATACAATAAAAAAGCTTTGTTAGATTATTTAAAACAAGTTACTTATGGTTTGCGAGGCATAGTTACAGACTCTATAACTCACGAACCATTGCAAGCAAAAGTGTGGATAGAAAATTTTGACAAATTAAATTCTCATGTGTTTTCTTTCCCTCAACACGGCGATTATTACCGTTTGTTAAAACAAGGAAATTATCTTGTTAGTTTTTCTGCAGAAGGCTATAAAACAAAAACTTTTGAAGTCGAAATTAATGATTACCAACAAACTCTGCTTGATGTTCAGCTTGTTAATTTGGAAAACACATCTCCTTTGGCAAATTTTACTTCAAATCAGCAAATTTTTGAATGTTCGCCAAATGTACAGTTTATAAATTTATCCGAAGCCTCATCAGATTCCGAATTTTTGTGGGATTTTGGCGATGGAAAAACTAGTACAGAATTTGAGCCAGAACATTTTTATTCTCAAAACGGAACTTATACAGTAAAACTTATTGCTCAGAACTCTTTTGGAGAAAATTTTATTATAAAAGAAAATTTTATTGAAATTAATTTAAATGAAATTCCTGAGCTTCCAAGTTTTGTGATTTGCGAAAATTCTGGCAATCTTGAAATTAATCTTGATTTAGATGGAAATATTTTATGGTTTGAAAATATAAACGATACAATTCCATTTAATGAAGGAAATTCTTACACAACACCTGAACTACACGAAAACACAACATATTTTATTGAAACAATATTTGTCGGTGGCAACTTTAATGGTGGAAAATTAAATCGCGAAAGCGGAGGAAGTTATGTGTCTGACGCATCTAATAATTATTTAATTTTCGATTGTTATCAAAATTGCAATTTGCACTCTGTAAAAGTTTATGCCGATGGAAATGGGAATAGAACAATTTATTTGAAAAATTCAATGGGCGAAATTCTTGAATCAAAAGAAATATTTATTGAAAACGGAGAACAAACTGTTGTTTTAGATTTTAATTTAATACAAGGCGAAGATTTTAGATTAGGATGCGAAGCGACTGCTAATTTATACAGAGATTTTAGTGGAATGTTTTCAAATTTTAATTATCCATTCAATATTAGCAATGCAATTTCTATTAAACAAAGCAATACTGTTTGGTGGTATGATGAGAAAAAATATTATCCATATTTTTATGATTGGAATATAAGCTTGCCTGATTGTTATTCTGCAAAAACTCCATTAAATATTTATGTAAACGAAGAAATTGTTGCTGATTTTAATTTTACTATTAATAATAATATCGTTTCTTTTACAAACGCTTCAATTGCTGCAGATTCTTATATTTGGGATTTTGGTGACAACACAACAAGCACAGAAATAAATCCAACTCACACTTATCAAAGCAATGGAGAATATACAGTTACATTAACAGCTTCAAGCGGATGTGGTGAAGACACTATTTCTTATCAAGTTGTTATTGTTGCTGGAATAGAAAATCATTTTACAGATAATATAGAAATTTATCCTAACCCAAGTTCAGATTTATTAAACATTAAATCAAATCAAACGATTTCTAAAATCCAAATTTTAAGTGTTGATGGTAAAATTATTAAAACTTTTGAAAATATTAATTCAACTAAAACTTTTATAGACATTGAAAATTTGAATAATTCATATTATTTCATTAATATTTACATTGAAAATAAAATTATCAGAAAACCTTTTATAAAACTTTAAAATCTACTTATCATGAAAAAATTTATTTTTACATTATTCGCTTTTTTATCCTGCTTATGGATTTTCGCACAAGTTTCAAGCCCAGAGCTTGACTATGCTCATAACAAACTAAATGAACGCGGAGAATTTTATTTTAAATTTAAGTGCAATGACATAGAACTTGTTAATGAATTATCTTCGAAATTATCAATAGATAATTTTAAAAACGGTTTTGTTTATGCTTATGCAAATCAAACAGAATTTGAAACTTTTTTAACTTACAATTTAAGTTTTGAGCCTGTTTATGATTATTACGAAACACCCAAAGCCTTAACAATGGCTACCACAGTTGCACAAATGGCAAATTGGGACAGGTATCCAACTCATGCGGTTTTTTCGCAAATGATGCAAAATTTCGTAACTAACTATCCTAATTTATGTGTTTTAGAAAATTTTGGAACATCAATTAATGGTTATCCTTTAGTAACTTTAATAATTTCAAATAATGTAAACACACCAAGTGACAAACCTGAGTTTTGGTGGTCGAGTACCATGCACGGTGATGAATTAACTGGCTATGTTTTATTGCTTCGTTTTGCAGATTATCTTTTATCAAATTACGGTACAGACGAGAGAGTTACCAATATGTTAAACAATATAAAAATTCACATAACTCCTTTAGCAAATCCTGATGGAACTTTTTATAATTCAAGCAATGGAACTTCGGTGTCTTATTCGAGAAGAGCTAACGCTAATACTGTTGACTTAAATAGAAATTTTCCTCGTGTAGATGGAGGAACTAGTAATCCTATTCAAAACGAAACACAATTAACAATGGATTATGCCAATAATCACAATATTGTTATGGCAGCAAATATTCACGGTGGTACTGAATGCATGAATTACCCTTGGGACTCTTGGACAAGCTCCCAAAATCCACATGCAGACCAAAACTGGTATTATTATATAAGTACTGTTTATGTTAACGAGGTTAGAGCTGTTTCGCCTTCAAGTTATTTTGATGGACCCGAATCATATAATACTACTGGAATTACTCATGGTGGAGATTGGTATGTTATTACTGGTTCTCGTCAAGATTATTTTAATTATTTTAAACATATTAAAGAACTTACTGTAGAAATTTCTGATAACAAACAACTTGATGTTGAATATTTAAATGCCTATTGGAATTACAATAAAAATGCTTTTCTTTCATTTACAGAACAAGTACTTTATGGTTTTAGAGGAATTGTTACCGATGCTTGTACTGGAAATGCATTAGATGGTGTTAAAGTTGAAATTGCTGGGCATGACACTTATAATTCATTTGTTTATTCTTTTGCTCCTATTGGAAATTATCATCGTCCAATTTACGAAGGAGATTATGAAGTAACTTTTTCTAAAACAGGATATGTAAGTAAAACTTTGCCGGTAAGTGTTCTAAACAATCAATCAACAAGATTAGATGTGCAATTAGTTCCAGTCAATGTAGCAGTTCCTGATTTTTCAACTGCTAATACAACTATTGGAATTGGTTCAGCAATTAGTTTTCAAGATTTAACATCTGGTGGTACAGTTACTTCCAGAAATTGGTATTTTGAAGGTGCTACACCAAGCACAAGTTCTGCACTCAATCCTACAAATATTACTTATAATTCTACTGGAAATTTTGATGTAAAATTAGAAATTGTAAGCAATGGCTGTACTATTGAAGAACTCAAATCAGATTATATAAAAGTAATTATTCCTGGTGCACCAACAGCTTTATTTACTGCACAAGAAACTTCTTCTTGCACTGGCGAAATACAATTTACAAATCAAAGTGAAGGAGTTGGTAACTCTTACTTGTGGAATTTTGGTGATGGCACAAGTTCTACAGAAGAAAATCCATTACATGTTTATACCCAAAATGGCAATTTTACTGTTAGTTTATTAGTTACAAACTCTGTTAGCGACGACAGCTATACATTACCTGAAACAATTACAATAAATCGTCCTGAAGCACCTCAAATAACCAACGCAAACAGATGCGGAACAGGTTCTGTAAACTTATCTGCAAGTGGTTCAGGAGTTTTAAATTGGTATGATAGCGAAATTTCAGGAAATTTAATTCATACAGGAAATACTTACACAACCCCTGCTTTATCAAGCACTACAACTTATTATGTTCAAGATAATATAGGAATTGAACAAAATGTTGGACCAAATGTTGACGGTTCTGCAAAAAATGTTGCAGCTATATTGTATTTTGATGTATATCAACCTATGACTTTAATTTCTGTTGATGCAAGAGCAGGTGGTTTTACTGGAGGAACAAAAACTATTAAACTTTTAGATGCAGAAAACAATGAATTATACTCAGAGTCTGTATATGTTGGAACTTCTACAACTACTTTAACATTAAATTGGGAAATTCAACCTGGCAATGGCTACCAATTAACAACACAAACAAACTCAAATTTATATAGAATAAGCACCGCAAACTATCCTTATACAATAGATGGTTTAGTTAGCATAACTGGCTGTAATCAAGGATCTTCCTACTATTATTCGTGGTTTAATTGGAAAGTAAAAGGCGAAGATTGCATAAGCCCACGAGTTCCTGTTACTGCAACAATAAATCCTGTGCCTTCAGTTAACTTAGGTGCAGACCAATCTCAGTGTGGAGGTTCTGTTACTTTAAATGCTGGTAGTGGCTTTAATAGTTATTCATGGAATGGAAATCCAGGAACACAAACTTATGTGGTAAATACTACAGGCATTTATAATGTTGTTGTTGGAAATGAATTTGGCTGTACTGCAAGCGATAATGTAAATGTTACAATCAATCAAGTACCACAACTATCTTTAACTCCTGTAAATGAGTCTGCTCCAAATGCAAACGATGGAAGTGTTACTGCTAATGTAACTAATGGAGCAACACCTTATAATTATAACTGGTTTTGTGCTACTGGTACAGGAAGTCAAATTACTGGTTTAAGTGCAGGTGAATATTGTGTAACAGTAACAGATAATAATGGCTGTTCAGTTGATGACTGTGCGACTATAGTAACACTTTCTCCTACTCCAATTGCAAATTTTGAAGCAAATCAAACTTCAGCATGTGGTAATATAACTGTTAACTTTACAGACAATTCTCTATATGCTCCAACATCTTGGTTGTGGAATTTTGGAGATGGAAATACAAGTTCAGAGCCAAACCCAACACATACTTACTCAGAAGCTGGAAGCTATACTGTGAGTTTAACTGTAAGCAATTCTTCTGGTAATAATACTTTGACAAAGGACAACTATATTCATGTTTATTCTATACCTAACTTAGAAATAGAAATTACTAATGCATCTGGCGAAACTGAAAATGACGGTTCTGCTCACGTTATAGTTACTGGCGGAACAACACCATATAGTTATCTATGGTCAAATGATGAAACAAGTTCAACAATTTCAAATCTTGCACCAGGAGCTTATTGCGTTACTGTAACAACTAATGACAATTGTATAGCAACTGCATGTGGTGATATAGAAGTTCAAAACGGCAATTCTCCTATTGCAAACTTTACAGCAGACAATACTCAAAACTGTGGAAGTTTAACTGTTAACTTTACAGATTTAAGTACAAATAATCCTCAAGAATGGCTTTGGAATTTTGGCGATGGCACAAGCTCTACAGAACAAAATCCTCAACATTTCTATTCAGAAGCTGGCGAATATACTGTAAGTTTGACTTGCTCAAACGAACAAGGAAACGATGTAATTGTAAAAGAAAATTATATCTTACTTTTTGAAAAACCAAGTCTTTCTTTTGAAGTTACTGATGAATCTAGCACTGGAAATGCCGATGGTACAATTACTTTAACAATTACTGGTGGTACAGAACCTTACCAAATTAATTGGTCAAACAACTCTCATGGTTTATATCTTGAAAATTTAAGTGCTGGTCTGTACTCTGTTGCTGTTATTGATGCTAACAACTGCATGAACACTGCAACTGTTACTGTTGGTGTTGTTACTGGAATTGCTAACAATATCAAAAATAATATTAGTATTTATCCAAATCCTTCAAACGGCAACTTTAAAATTGAAGCTGAAGAAAATATTATTTCTATAGAAATAACTGATGTTTCAGGAAAAGTTTGCTTACAACAAAATGTAAATTCTAAGTTTTTTGAAGTTTCAGAAAATTTCAGCTCTGGAGTTTATCTTGTGAAAATCAGCACTTTAAATGAAATTAATTTGCAAAAACTAGTAATAAAATAAACTTTAATAAACTTTTTTTCAATTTTTCTGTTTATCAGACAAGAAATAAATTTTAAATTAAATACTAACAATTAAAACTAATTATTATGGAAGATATGATTATTTGTCATTGCATGGAAGTTTACAAAAGCGAAATCGTTAAAGCAATAAAAGAAAAAGGTTTAAAAACTGTTGAAGAAGTTGGCGAAGAAACTAATGCTGGAACAGGTTGCGGTGGTTGCCAAGATGATATTCAAGCTATACTTGACGAAATTAACGGCTAATGATTCAGTTAAAAGTTAAAAGTTAAAAGAGTTTTTAGTGTTGAGTGTTAAGTTTTTAGTGTTTAGTCAATCGCTCAAGCGAATTTAATTTTAAAAACTTTTTTAACTTTTAACTGATTTTTTATATCATAATCTTTAAACCTGCAAAGTAAGTTCTTGGCAAACCTGGACCATAAATATAACCCGCATCGCGAAATTCACCTTGATCAAAATCTTTTTGATAAGCGTTAAAAATATTTTTAACACCTGCATTAAGTTGCAAACTTCCACTTAAGTTTATTTTAAAATCATATGCAATTTTAATATTCAAATCAAAAAATTCTGGAGTTTCAAATTCCATATCTTCAGAAATATATCCTTCGAGATGCTGAACAAGCATAGAACCAGTATAAGTTCCTGAAAGTGAAACATTAAGCTCTTTTATTGGTTTGTAAAAAGCTGTTAAATATCCATATGTACTTGGTGAACGAAACATTCTTTTTTGCGGACTTAGATTTTCATTAGTACTCCAAACCAATGGCTCTACATATTCACTTTTTTGAACAGTAAAACCTAATTGAGCCTGAAATTTATTTGATGGTGCGAGTTTTCCTTCTAAATTTATTCCTTTCACAACAGCACCAGCACCATTTCTGCGTTCTAATAATAAATTTCCTTGAGCATCATTTCCTATTTCTTCTAAAACAAATACATTGTCTAAGTTTGTATAAAATCCTTCTATCAAAACATTTGTTTCTAACTTACCAAAAGCTCTGTATAGGTCGAAAGAAGCAGTATATGTTTGCGATTTTTCAGTTTTTAAATTTGGATCAACACTAATTAAAAACACTTCTCCGCCTACCGCTGCAACATGCAAGTCTTCGTCATAAGTTTGAGGAGCTCTAAAGCCTGCCGAATAACTTGCTCTAACACTAATTAAACCACTTGGGCTATATCTCAAATTTACTCTTGGACTAAAAATAGGTTTATTTTTTATTAAATTATGTCTGTCTAAACGCGAGCCTAACAAAATGCTTAGCTTTTCATTTTTCCATTCATTTTGAACAAATAAACTTTCGATATTTATTTTTTGGTCTATTTTTCTATTATAGCCTAACATTCTGTCTTTAAGATTATTATATACATGCTCTCCACCTAAAGTTAATTGAGCTGGCATAAACAAAAACTTTTTTATTGAATATCCATAATGCAGTCCTGAAACTATTGTAAAATCGTCTGTAGTGCCATATGCATTTGGATCTTTTTGTGCTCCGTAATAACTTTCTCTATCAATTTTTTGAGTTGATGAGAATATATTAAGATTATGTTTTCCATCTTTTGATAACAAATCATATTTTATACTTCCAGTATTGATATTATGATTTAATTGTTCAGTAATATCAGCCTCATGTGCTGGCAGGTGCAAATTATTTCCACCTCTTCTAAATTCGTTGATATTATGATATTCCAAACTAAGTTTTCCATAATTAGTTCTATGGTAAGCTCTAAATCCTATACTTTTCGCGTTGTTTTTACTTATTTCTGTAAAGCCATCTCCATCGTGGTCATATGGACTTTGCTGACGATTTGAACCAAAAATCACTATTCCTGTTTTGTAAGAATCCGAAACCAAAGAAGCATTTAAACTTGTAAAATTATCAAGTGAACGTCCACCAATTAAATTGGCTGTATTTGCAACTGTAACAGAATTGTTTATAGCTTCTTTAGTAATTATATTAATAGTACCAGCAATAGCATTTGAGCCAAAAATTGCAGAACCCCCACCCCTTACAATTTCGACTCTGTCTATCATATTTGCAGGAATTTGCTCTAAGCCGTAAACTCCTGCTAAAGAACTAAAAATCGGTCTACTATCAACTAAAATTTGAGAATAAGGTCCATCAAGTCCATTTATTCTAACTTGCTGAAAACCACAATTCTGACAATTATTTTCAACTCTTAATCCTGGCTGAAAAACCAAAGCTTGAGCCAAATTATTAGAACTTGTATTTTCCAATGAAACAGGACTAATAACATTTACTATATTAGGTGCTTCTTTTCGATTTACTTCATTACGATTTGCTGAAACAACAACAGTTTCTAATAAAACCTTATCTTCTTCTATAACAAAGTTTATTTCTATTGATTTTCCTAATTCTAACTTAACTGTTTGTTCCGAATTTTTATAACCAAGTCCTGAAGCAACTATTGAAAATTCTCCTTTAGGCAAATTTTTTAAATAAAAATGACCTGTTGCATCTGTTGCTGTACCGATTGTTGTACCTTTAAGTTGAATATTTATATAAGGAACATGTTCGCCAGTAAAACTATCTGTAACATGACCAAAAATATTTATATCTGTTTTATTTTGAGAAAAAGCAGATAAAAAACTCATCAAAAATATTATTGTAATTAACAAAAAACTTCTCATAAAAATAAATTTTATATTAAACCCTTACTGAATTTCAGTTTAACACCACAAAATCCTCTATTAATTATAAAATAGGTGGGGCTCTTAAGTTTTTTGTATCAAGTAAAAATAAATGATAATAAGTTGGTGTGAAAAACCCAAGTTTTATTTTTTGATAAAATAATTTATTTACAAAACCTATTGCAAATACGAAAGCACAAGCAAGAAAAGCATGATTTAAAATTTGAATAGTTAAAATTTCTTTCTCGCTATGTTCGTGAGTTTTAGTTGTTTGACCTTCTGTACCTAATAAATTAAAAAAGTGAGAGTGAGTAAATTTAACTCCATTAATTTCGTGACTATGAGTAAATAAGGAGTTTCCTACAATATATAACCCAAAAAAACTTAGTAAAAATATTCTTATAATTTTATGTCTTAAATATTTCACTTTTAAAATTTTGTGGCAAAAGTAATCTTATTTAAAATAATTCCAAATAATAGTTAAGTGTTTTTTAGCAGATTTTTTGTTTTCAGGAATAGAATTTTCTATAAAATAATTTTGCACATATCAAAAGAAGTAGTATTTTTGCACCCTTAATTTATAAACAAAAATAAAAAGTGATGAAGAATTATTTAGATTCAGACAAAAAGAAAGAATTTGTCGAAAAACACGGAAAGTCTAATAAAGACACTGGTTCTCCAGAAGTTCAGATTGCTTTATTTTCCTACCGTATCAGTCACTTAACCGAGCACTTAAAAATTCACAAAAAAGATTTTAGTACTCAACGTGCCTTGATATCATTGGTTGGAAAACGTAGAGCCTTGCTTGATTATTTAAAAGACAAGGATATCGAAAGATATAGAGCAATAGTAAAAGAATTAGGTTTACGTCGTTAAACCGCTAAGAAAGCAAAACACTAAGTTTTGCTTTTTTTGTTTTTAAAATAAATTTGAATTGAAATATATGTATAATGAAATTAAACAAGTCGTTAAATTAGACGACGGTCGAGAAATCGAAATTTCCACCGGTAAACTAGCGAAGCAAGCAAGTGGTTCGGTAGTGGTGAAGATGGGTAAAACCATGCTCTTGGCAACTGTTGTTGTTGCTGATGATGCGAAAGAAGATGTTGATTTTATGCCTCTTTCTGTTGAGTACAAGGAAAAATATGCCGCTGTTGGTCGTTTTCCTGGAGGCTTCAACAAAAGAGAAGGGCGAGCTTCTGACTACGAAATTCTTGTATCAAGATTAGTTGACAGAGCTTTGCGTCCACTTTTCCCTGATGATTTTCATGCCGAAGTTTTTGTAAATGTAATGCTTATTTCGGCTGATAAAAACGACCTACCTGATGCATTAGCTGGCTTGGCTGCATCGGCTGCTATGTCGGTAACAGACATACCTTTTAATGGTCCTATTTCTGAAGTAAGAGTTGCAAGAATTGATGGCAATTTTGTAATCAACCCAACTGCGGAAGATAACAAACGAGCTGATATTGACTTGATTGTTGCTGCAACTATCGACAATATTATGATGGTTGAAGGCGAAATGAACGAAGTTTCTGAAAAAGAAATGTTGGAAGCTATAAAATTTGCTCACGAAGCTATTAAAGTTCAGTGTCAAGCACAAATTGAGCTTCGCAAAGCTTGTGGAATAGAAGGTTTTGCTGAATATTGTCATGAAAACAATGATGAAGATTTAAGAAAAAAAGTTTGGGACGAAACTTATGACAAAGCTTATGCTGCTGCGATGACTCAAACTGCTGACAAACACGAGCGTTTAAGATTATTTTCTGAAGTAAAAGAAAATTTCTGTGCTCAATATGATGAAGAAAGTTTAGAAGAAATTCAAACACTTATCGACCGCTATTACCATGATGTTGAGAAAGAAGCTGTTCGCCAAATGGTACTCAACGAAAAAGTAAGACTTGATGGTCGTAAAACTAACGAAATTCGTCCTATTTGGAGCGAAGTTGATTATTTACCTGCAGCTCATGGTTCTGCTATTTTTACTCGTGGCGAAACTCAATCTCTAACTACAGTAACTTTAGGAAATAAAATGGACGAGCAACAAATTGATGGTGCAATGATAGCAGGATACGAAGCTTTAATATTACATTATAATTTCCCTCCATTTTCTACAGGCGACGCTAGACCGTACAGAGGGGTTGGTCGTAGAGAAGTTGGTCATGGCAACCTTGCTCACAGAGCTTTGGCAAAAGTTGTTCCTGAAAAAGGCGAAAATTTTCCTTACACAATACGAATAGTTTCTGATATTTTAGAATCAAATGGTTCTTCATCAATGGCTACAGTTTGTGCTGGTTGTCTTGCTCTTATGGATGCTGGTGTTCCAATTTCTAAACCTGTAAGCGGAATTGCAATGGGATTAATTGCTGATCCAAAAACTGGCAAATTTGCTATTTTAAGTGATATTCTTGGTGATGAAGACCACCTTGGTGATATGGACTTTAAAGTTTGTGGAACTTCAGACGGAATTACTGCCACTCAAATGGATATTAAGGTCGACGGACTATCTTATGAAGTTTTAGAACAAGCTTTAGAACAAGCAAAACAAGGTAGATCACACATTTTAAACGAAATGTCTAAGACTTTGGCAAAACCTCGTCCTGAATATAAGGAACATGCTCCAAGAATTGAAACTTTAGCAATACCTAAAAATATGATTGGTGCAGTTATAGGACCTGGCGGAAAAATTATTCAAGAAATTCAAGCTTTATCAAATACTGTAATTGGTATTGAAGAAAAAGACGATAAAGGTTATGTTGAAATTTCTGCTAATAACCAAACTGAAATGAATATCGCATTGAGTAAAATAAAAGCAATAATTGCTGTTCCAGAATTAAACGAAGTTTATATTGGTAAAGTTAAAGGAATTACCACTTTTGGTGCTTTTATTGAAATTTTACCAAATCACCAGGGTTTATTACATATTTCCGAAATTGATTGGAAACGAATTAAATCTGTTGAAGAAGTTCTAAAAGAAGGACAAGAAATTGAGGTAAAATTAATTGATATTGACCAAAAAACTGGAAAATTCAAATTAAGTCGTAAGGCTTTGTTGCCTCGTCCTCCAAAGGAAGAAAGACCTGAGCAAAAATCTGAAAAATAAATTTTATCCGTTAAAAGTCGAATTTTGAATAAATTATGCAGTATAGTGTAGAGACGGTGCATGCGCCGTTTCTTATCTATACAAATTTTAATTTATTCTACCACCCTAATTCAGTTAAAAGTTTATCAAGTTTAAAGTTTGCTAAGAAATGCCAAACCCGCAGACTACTTTCGACTTTTAACTTTTAACTTTTAACTGTATATTTATTTTTTCACAAAATTTCCAATTTTTTAGTTTTTTTGTCGTTATAAACATCTATACTTATTTTTGTAAAAAAAAATTGTGAAAAAGTATGCCCTCATAATATTATTTTTGTGCATAAATTTATTTATGTTTTCACAATCATTAATCAATTTACGAAATAAAGAAATTTCGTTAGACCAAGACACTATTAAGTTAGACAGCCTTAGTATAGTTTCACAAAGTTTAAATTTGACAGATTGCGATGGCAATAAAATTCCTTCAAATTCTTTTGATTTTGATTTTAAAAATTCTTCCATAATTTTCAAACAGAAACCTAACTGCGATAAAATTAATATTTCATACAAAACTTTTCCTGTTAACTATTTTGAGCCAAAAACAATTTTTAAAAAAGAAGATTTTCTGATTAGTGCAAAAGATGACGGCTTTAATAACTATGATTATGTTTTTAGTTTTGAAGATTTTAAATCAGCAAATCAAAAGTATAATTTGTCACGCAAAGGCAGTATTAGTCGTGGTGTTGGGTTTGGAAACAATCAAGATGTTATTGTAAATTCTGCCATGAACTTGCAATTAGACGGACAAATTAGCGATAATTTATTTATTCAAGCTGCAATTAGCGATAATAACATTCCTATTCAACCTGATGGTAACACTCAGCAACTTCAAGAGTTTGATAAAATTTTTATAAAAATTTTCAATGATAAATTTTCACTTACTGCTGGTGATTTTGAGTTGAGCAGACCAAAAGGTTATTTTTTAAATTATAATAAAAAAGCACAAGGAGCAAAAATTAATTTCAATACCGATATAGAAACAAAATCTGGAAAAAAAATAAGTTTTAATAATCAAATTAGTGGTGCTGCAAGCAAAGGAAAATTTAATCGTCAAGAAATTATTGGAGTAGAAGGCAATCAAGGACCTTATAAACTTGTTGGTGCAAACAACGAACAATATATTGTTGTATTGGCTGGCACAGAGCGAATTTACATTGATGGCAAGCTTTTAAATCGTGGATTTGAAAATGATTATACTATAGATTATAATCTTGGCGAAATTACTTTTACAACAAAACAGCCTATCAACAAAGACAAAAGAATTATTGCAGAGTTTGAATATTCAGATAGAAATTATTCAAGATTTTTGATAACAGGTTCAACAGAAATCACTTACGAAAAATCAAAATTTTGGTTAAATTTTTACGACGAAAGCGATAATAAAAACCAACCTTTCGACCAAAATATTACACAGCAAGATAGATTTATGCTTTCACAAATTGGCGATAATCTTGATATGGCTTTAATTCCAGGATTTGATTCTTTGGAATTTGTTCCTTCTGAAATTCGCTACAAACTCTGCGACACCATTGTTGAAGGATTTGTTTATGATTCCATTTTTGTATATAGCTCAGACCCTGAACTGGCTCACTATAGAGTAAGTTTTGCTTTTGTTGGCGAAAATAATGGTTTTTATAAAAAAGGCGTTTCGGCTGCTAACGGTAGAGTTTATGAATGGGTTGCTCCAGAAAATGGCAAGCCACAAGGAGACTACATGCCTTATCGTTTGATTGTTACACCAAAAAAATCTCAACTAATCAATGCTGGTGGAGAGCTTAATTTAGGCGAAAAAACGCAAATAAATTTTGAAGCAGCTTTCAGCAAAAACGATGTGAACACTTTTTCAAAATTAGACTCACATGATGATAATGGACTTGCTCTAAAAACTGGACTAAAACAAGCTTTTTACAAAACTGAAAAAACTTGGTTTGGAGCTTTTGCTGATTATATGTTTTTACAAAAGCATTTTAGAGGAATAGAAAATTTTAGAAGCACAGAATTTACTCGCGATTGGAATTTGAATAATATGTATTCATATAATAATGAAAATAATATTTCAGGAGGAATTTTATATTCAGACAAAAAATTAGGAACTGCTAATTTTACATCAATTTATTTAGATAGAGGCGTGATTTACAGAGGTTTACAAAACTTGCTCAATGCAAATTTAAAATTAAAATCTTGGTCAATAATTGGAAATGCTTCTTTGCTACAAAATAAAGATTCGCTTACAAACGCTGAGTTTTTAAGACATAATTTAAGAATTAAAAAAGATTTTAAATTTTTAAGTCTTGGTTTAGGTGAACTTGCTGAAAACAACACTCGCAACATACTCACAGACAATAGCTTAGCTTTGAATAGTTTTAAATTCAACTCTTACGAAGCATTTTTAAATAGTTTAGATAGTGCAAAAATTCAGTTCAATCTCAATTATAAATATAGAGAAGATTTTTTGCCGAAAAATAATGAATTAAATTTGTCGAGCAATTCTCACGATTTTAACCTTGGTACTTCTTTAGAGCAAAATCCAAATCATAAATTCAAATTAGAGTTGAATTACAGAATTTTAGACGTTAACGATACTTCGCTTTACAGAGGAAATCCTGAAAATAATACAACAGGAAGAGCAGAATATAATTTCAGATTGTGGAAAGGTGCAATATCTTCAGGAAATTTTTATGAAATTGGTTCGGGTTTAGAAAGAAAAACCGAATTTGCCTATGTGGAAGTAGCTCCAGGACAAGGAGTTTATACTTGGACAGATTATAACAACAACGGCATTCAAGAACTTGATGAGTTTGAAATAGCAAACTTTATTGACCAAGCAAATTTTATTAGAATTATTAATCCAACGGCAGAATATATTAAAACCTACTCTAATCAGATCAGTCAAAATGTAAATTTTAATCCTTCGGTTTTGTTAAGGAACAAAAAAGGTTTTTTAAAGTTTTTGTCTAAATTTTCTAACCAAACTGCTTATATGATTTCACAAAAAAATACTTCTTCCGAATTTTTAGAATATGCTAATCCTTTTGCTCAAAATATTGATGATATAAACCTTGTTAATCAAACCTCATCGTTTAGAAATTCTTTGTCTTTTAACAGAGGTAACCCAAAAATAGGTGCTGATTATATTATAAATTCAAACAATAATAAACTTTTGTTAGTTTCGGGCTTTGATACTAGAAAGGCATTTTCTCATACTTTACAAATGCGTTATAATATTAATTCAAAACTTGGATTTCAAAATAAAGTTTCTCAAACCGATAAGGCTTATAATTCAGAATATTTTTCTTCAAAAAACTATGAAATTAATATTTTAAACAATGAATTTCAGTTTAGTTTTCAGCCAAATTTAAGTAATAGAGTAAGTATTAAACATATTTTCAAACAAAAAGATAATATTGAAGGCGAAAAACTTTTATCAAACGATTTTGGTTTAGAATATAGACTAAGTTCTGTGAAAAAAGGAAGTTTAACAGCCAATTTTAATTATATACACTACAAATACAATGCTTCCACCAACGGAGCTTTAGCCTATGAAATGTTAGAAGGATTTATGCCTGGTTCAAACTTAACTTGGGGCTTAGCTTTTCAAAGGCAATTAGCAAATGGATTACAAATAAATATTAACTACAACGCCAGAAAATCTCCCGACTCAAAAATTATTCATAACGCTAATGTGCAAGTGAGGGCTTTTTTCTAATTAAGAATTAAGAATTGTGTCTCGGCTTCGCTCAACACCCGATAATTAAGAATTATTTGCTCGCTTTGCTCGCTTGGGTTTGCTTCGCAGA
>DHVB01000050.1:30265-30562 GCA_002412425.1 Bacteroidales bacterium UBA5219
ACTACGTTCAGTGCATCGCTTTTACCTTTTAACTGATTTTCAGTCTTATCTATGCGAATTTAAAATTTAGCATAAAAAAAGTAAAATTGCAAAAAATGTTATATTTTTCTATATTTTTATTGTTTTTTTTCGACTTTCTTCACCAAAATCTAACTTTAAATATTTCATAACCCTTATAAACTTTCCACATAAATAATTTTTATTAAAATTTTTTAACAAAATTCTTTGTTTTACCAAAAAGATATTGTATATTTGTAAATCAATGAAGAAGAATTTACTCTTTTTAAAGTAAATAAA
>DHVB01000050.1:30740-30932 GCA_002412425.1 Bacteroidales bacterium UBA5219
TAGTAGGATAATTTTATTTAATTATATTAACGGGTTTAAGTCATGAAAAAAAACATTATAGCATTGTTGTTACTAAGTTTATTGCTAACACTTGCATTTAATTTATCAGGACAAGAAAAAAATGATTTTTCACAATTAAAATGGATTAGTGAGGTACAGATAGATTCTGAAAAGTTTTACGAAAATGGAACT
>DHVB01000011.1 GCA_002412425.1 Bacteroidales bacterium UBA5219
TTATAAAATGTTGTGATTGTAAAACCAACCGCCTAATCCCTACTTCTACTTCAAAATTTATTAAATCACAGTGCAAATTTTGCATTTGTGTTTTTTTCCAAAGTTACAAAAAAATTTTAAACATTGAATTAAAAATTAAGTTTATTGTAATAATTATTTTTGACAAGAAATCACTTTTTTCAATTCCTCCACAGCATTTTCTTGGGCAACATTTTTTATTATAGCATTTTTGCCTTTAAAAATATGTACTTTTCCTTTTCCTGAGCCAACAAAACCATAATCTGCATCAGCCATTTCGCCAGGACCATTCACAATGCAACCCATAACGGCAATTTTTAATCCTTTTAAATGAGAAAATGCACTTTTAGCTTCTTTCATTAAATTTTCTAAATCATAATTTGTGCGACCACAACCCGGACAAGAAATAAATTCTGCTTTTGAGTATCGCAAACCTATTGCTTGTAACAAATCTGTTTGTATTTCAATTTTATTTATTTCTTTGCTTGGAATATCTAACCATAATCCACTAGCAAGATTATCAAGCAACGCTACTCCAGGAAAAAGTCCTAACTCAACAGAAAGCTCATCAAAATTTAAAGATTGAGCCGAATATTTAACTATAACAGGAATATCAGGATTTATCTTTTTTAAGGAATTATAAAAATATCGTGTTTCGCCCAAAGGATTGTCGGAGCAGTAATTTAAAACTAAGCAAATATTGTTTTTTTCTAAAATAGGTTTTATTTCGCTTTTATTTACATCGTAACAATTAAGCCCTACAAAATAATAATATCTATCATCTATTGCGTAAGGTAGTTTGTTTTTGGTAAATTCAATATATGGAAAAATATTTTTATTTCTTTTTACAGATTTCCACGATGAGTAAGTTGTTAAAATTGGTTTTGTAGTTGAAAGATTATCAATGTTTTCAGCGTAAATTATATCTGTATTGTCGGAGTCGATTTCGGAAATTAGCGAAAATTTATTTGACACAAAATCTAAAGAAGGATATATGTCGTTGCAAGTATATGGATTGTAAGTATTGTGAGTTTGTGTGGGAAGTTGATATACAAACTTTTTGTCTTTAAATTTGTCTAAAATAATTTTAGAAAAATGTATTTCATTTTCAGGGCTTTCTGTTAGTGAAACTCTAAAAGTGTCGCCAATTCCGTCAGAGAGTAAAGCTCCAATTCCAAGTGCAGATTTTAACCTTCCATCTATATCGGCACCTGCTTCGGTAACGCCCAAATGTTGAGGGAGGAGTAAGGCTCTATCAAACATTTTAGCATTTAGCAATCTTGTAGCTTGTGTCATAATTCTAACATCGCTGGCTTTCATTGAAATAACAAGATTGTAAAAATTTTCGGCAACAAAAATATCAATAAATTCCATAGCTGCTTCTACCATTCCTTCAACAGTATTGCCATAACGCGACATTATTCTGTCAGAAAGCGAGCCATGATTCGAACCTATTCTAATTGCAGTTCCGTATTCCTTGCAAATTTTTATTAAAGGTAATATTCTTTCGTGAATTTTTTCTAATTCCAATTTATATTCAGAATCTGTAAATTCTATTTTTTCAAAATTTGCTCTTTTATCAATATAATTTCCGGGATTTATTCTAACTTTTTCAACAATACGTGCGGCTTCTTCTGCAATTACAGGATTAAAATGTATATCGGCAATTAAAGGTTTTTTGTAGCCATCAGCATGTAAAAGTCTTTTTATTTCTTTTAAACATTCAACTTCCATAACTCTTGGTGTGGCAATTCTTACAAAGTCTGCACCTGCATCAAAAATTGCTTTGGCTTGAGCTACACTTCTTTGAATGTCGCTTGCAGGAACATTTGTCATACTTTGTAAACGAATAGGATTTAAAGCTCCAATAGTTATGTCGCCTACTTTAACTGCACGTGTGGGAATGCGTTCGTAATTATGTGTGTCAATACAATATTTGTTGCAATATTTTTTATCCATTTTAAAATTAGTAAGATTTTCGGCTTAGAACTGCTGCATGTTTTTCTACAATTTTTTCGCCATTAAGACTAAACATTTCTATGTAAATAATATAAATGCCAATAGGACAGGGA
The DNA here is from genome assembly GCA_002412425.1 of Bacteroidales bacterium UBA5219. Classification (GTDB taxonomy): domain Bacteria; phylum Bacteroidota; class Bacteroidia; order Bacteroidales; family ML635J-15; genus Bact-19. Next base: position 2,091 of record DHVB01000011.1, read on the forward strand.
ACATTAACAGCATCAAAACCGTCCCAAGTAAAGTTGCCTTCAGTGGCTAGCATTTTATTATTTGCAATAAATTTAACAAACTGACCATCAGCGTTATAAACAGCAATTGTAGCAGTATAACCAGGACTGTTTAAATTATAGCTAATATTTAAAATGTCGTCTCTTCCGTCATTATCAGGCGAAAAAACTTCAGGACTAATAGTAATTTTTGATTCAGATATAATTTCATCAGAATATTGCGAGTTTTTATAACCAGGAGTTGCAAAACCAACAGTTTCTGACGCAGAATGCCAATTTGTTTCATCAGCAGAACTTCTATTAAAATTAATTCTTTCTAAAGAAACTCCATCTTTTGAAGCTAATAATTTATAGTGTTGTTTTTCGTTGTAATAAACCGAATCAATAATATTTGTAAATCTATCAATCAAGAAAATATTTCCAGATTTATCAGCCATAGAAGGAAGATTAGCAGTTTGGAAAAGATTTTCAGGGAAAGGAACATGATAATTATTTTCGATAAATGCTATATCTTTAGAAATTGCACAATATTCTTCAGGAAGTAGCAAACGACTGATTGTTGTAATTTGATAGCTGTTATCTATTGCGGCAGAATCGTCTTTATTTATGAACCAAAGAGATTTTAAATCGCAAAGTTTATTAGAATTATTATAAAGTTCAACAAAATCGCTTCCTCCGCTAAGTGGATTGAATAAAATTTCGTTTATCACAATATCATCTTTTGTAATGGAGTCGCCAATTCCAAAGCGTATGCTAGTATTTTTATCAACAGTATTGCCTGCGCAGTCTTGAACTTGGTCTTTTATATTTAGATAATAAACTTTTCTTTGTTCAAAATTTTGTGAAAACTTCATGCTTATTTTTGCAAAATCAGGTTTGCTAGCCGAAACCCATGTAGGATTTCCATAATTTTCTACAGAATAATTTTCAGGATTTTCGCAAAATTCTTTTTTTAATATTTCATTAAAATAAACAATTAGAGTATCTGGGGCAATTAGCTCAGCAGCAATAGGATAGGGGGAATAAAGGTCGGGATTTGTACCGTTTATAGAATTTTGCCTTCCTGGAGTACCACCAGAAACATCGTTGCTAGCTCGCCAATTGTTTTCGCCTTCGCAAGGATTGTTTAAATCAATAATTTCTAAAGAATAACCACCGTTTGCTTTAAATTTATCTTTATACCACTTGTCAGAATAAGAAACAGTATTTATAACTTTATCAGATTTTGAACTAAGAGTTAAAGTTCCGCTAGTGTTTGGTATGCTTGGAAAACTTGTTATCCCTACAATATTTTCAACTCCTGTAAATAAATTTACATTATTTTGATTACACAAAACAAGATAGGAATTTGCATTAATTGTACAGCCACTTAAAGTTTTCTTAGTAGAACCAACACTTAAAACCCAGTCAGTTAGGTCAATATTTTTATCAGTGCGATTATAAAGCTCTATATATTCTGCATTTGGTAATAAAACTACAGGGTCGGGGACAGCCATAATTTCTGAAAAAATAACTTCATATTCTTTTGCATCGTAAAGCATAAAATTTATTGTTTGTTGCTGCATGATATTATCGCAAACATCTTTAATATTTCTTACATGTAAAGAATATTCTACATCTTCAATGAAAGATGATGGAAATTGTAATGTAACTTCATCGGTTTTATTAATTTCAGAAAAAGCATAAATTGGAGTTCCAAAACCTGGTTGTAGGTCATAGTTTGAAAGAACAAGACTTGTGCTAGTGTCAACAGGTTCTGAAAATTTTACAAGTAGTTCATTTCCAGAGCTTATCGAAACATTTATAATATATGGTGGAACAGTGTCAACGACATTTGCAAAAACTGAATTTTGTCTTCCTGGTGTACCTCCGCTTGGGTCAACAGAAGCAGTCCAGTTCATATTTGGCGAGCAAGTATTTGTTGGGTCAATTTTTTCTAAAGACCAGCCACCATCTTCTTTATAACTTGTTCCATACCAGCCTATAGTGTAAGAAACTCTATCAATTTCTTGTCCTTCATTATCTTTTAAAATAAGAGTCTGTCCAGTATTTGTAATTTGTGGAAAAGCTTCTATACCAAGTACGTTACCATATTCAGTAAAAAGATTAACAAAATCGGTTTTACATAAAATTAAATATTCGTTTGCTTGCATTTGGTAAGCAGGAATTTGTTTTGTTGTGCTTCCGTGAGTATATGACCAACCGCCAATATCAACCACGAAATTTGTAGTATTGTAAATTTCAACATATTCAGCATTTGGAAGACCTACAACAGGGTCGGGGTCAGCCATAATTTCATTAAAAACAATCATGCCAGGCGAAAATGTTATATAACTAAAACTTATAGAGCCTGAACTAAAATTGTTGCTTAAATCACTTACTCCTTGATATTGCAAAATATAGTTATTTGGCGAAGTAAAAGCGTTTTGAAAATTTAATACAATTTGGCTTGGGTTGCTTTGATAAAATGTAGCAGATTCAGGTTCGCCCATGCCATTGCTAACTTGAAAATTGCTGGTTTGCAAAGAGTTGCCTGCATCTAAAGCTTCGTTCCAAGTTAGTAATAAAGCATGCTCGTTTAAAACCGATGCAGTTAAAAGTTCAGGAGCTTCTTCGTCAACAAAGCCTGTTCCTGTTACAACAAAATCATCAAAAAAGAAATGTTGAGACCTAGTTGTTGTATAAGTACATTTTATACCAAAATATGCAGAACTATAATATGTGTTGTCAAAAGCAGAACCTTCAGATTTATATCCGTTTCCGTCTAAAATATCAGATTCTAAAGTCCAGTTTCCTTCGCTATCACGAGTAACTTTTATTTTCACTTCAACATTAGTTAGGTCAACTCTGCTATCTTCGCCGTCAATGATTAATGCTGTGCTTGTGGCATCTTTGCGATATAAGGAAACTTCTTTTTTTGTATTTCCAATTTTTACAAAATATCCATTAGTTGTGGAATTCAAGTTAGGCGAGTTGGAAACTAAATAAACATCACAATAATTTGAAGATGTAGGATTAAAATTCATTTTTAAGTAAAATTCCCATGTTGCATCATTAATTGCAGACGATGCTGTTACAAGATAAGATGTACCTGCAGCTTGTGGATTTATATACAATTGTAACTGCTGTGAGGAATTTACAATAAAGTTTTCTGTATCGCCAAGCCAAGCTGGGGAATTGGTAAAATCTCCATCAGAAAAATCATCTTCAAATTGTGCAAAAGCAATAAGCGGAAGAAAAGCTAATATTAAAAATAAATATCTCATTATAATATTGTTTACGTTACTTAAAAATAATGCGTAAAGATAAATAAAATAGTATAAATAAGTTTTATAAATAAAAAATATTTTTGAGCAATTTAAAAATGGGGTGATTGAAATTGTTTGGCAAGCTCGTTTACGCTCTTTCGGAAATTTCCACAAAAATCTGAGCGAGCAGAAGAAAAAAGAGGCTGTCTCAAAACAAATTTTGAAACAATGAATTTTTAAGGTGTTTCAGAAGTGTTAAAATGCAAGGCGATGAAATTGAGGACGAAGGAGCGTACATGAAGCGTTGCACTGAGCAAAGCCGAAGTGTACGTGACTGAGTCCG
>DHVB01000080.1:0-320 GCA_002412425.1 Bacteroidales bacterium UBA5219
TGAAATTTTGGCGGAGTTAGGGTTAAAAAATGGATGGCAAAACCTATTTCACGACCGCATTATTCGCAACGATGAAGAATATCAACGTATTTCCAATTATATTATTAACAATCCTGTTAACTGGGAAAATGATAAATTAAATTTATTATGAACAATAATATAGAAAATATTTTTTGGCATAAAAAAAATAAAATATAAATGGAGTCCAGAAACCATTTGCAAAAACGGGGCGATGCCGAAAAGTTTTAAATACAGTTAAAGTTCATAAAATACACAAAATCAGTCTTTTAACTTTACATTCGGTGAGCTCGTAAACTCGG
>DHVB01000080.1:513-28924 GCA_002412425.1 Bacteroidales bacterium UBA5219
CTTTTAACTTTTAACTGAATAATCATTCTATCTCCTCTATCTCGACCAACTCATATCTGCTAACATTTAGCCAATATTTTTCAATTGAAATTTGTCTCAACACATTCCAATACATTTCGGATTCTAAGCCATGTTTTTGAACTAATTCGCTAATGTCGTTGGCTGCCATTTCAATAAATTCAGGTTTTATTTTGAAAAGAATTTTGCGATTATTATAAGATACTAAAACTGCCGGATAAATTTGCTTTGTAGTATCTACACTTATTGTCCCATAACCTATTGTTGAGCCTGTTCCTACTTGTAAACCATCGTTAAAACAACTTACAGGCGGTTGATGACCTGCATAAGAAACTAATTTAATTTCATCTAAACCTGCATGTAGATATTCCAAAATTCTTAGTCCAACTTTTGCCCCCAAAATATTGTAAATACCAATATGAGAATGAATTTCTGAGCAAAGTGCAGTAATTTTAAATTCATTATATCCATGTCGTGAAATTAGTTCTTTGCTGTGTTTTGCAATGTCTTTCATTACCATATAACCTTCGGTAGGAATTTCGTTAAAAACTACGCTGGATTGTGGTTTGTCGCTGTTTAAAATCGAACTAATCAAAATTTGAGGCTCAGCATCTTTTTGCAGTTTTAAATTTATGGCAAATTCACCAACTTTTGTTTCTTCAAAAATATTAGGATATAAAAGATAAAGAGCTGTAAACTCTTTGCCTATTTCAACTTTGTTAACTGATTGACACTCTGTTAGTTGTTTAAATATTTTAGAATGTTTTGAAGAAATTTCTTCGAGAAAACTTAAAAAATCTTGTGTGTAAACTTTGTCGCTTGCAGAAATAAATTTTATAGGAACCTGCATTTTTAGAATTTCTTCGTAAGCTATTTTATTTTCTGTATAATTAAAATCTTTCGACAAGTTTTCATAATCACAATACCATAAAATCATTTCTGTCTTAATGATATTGTTAGGATATTTTTGAAGCATTTCCGAAATATTAGTTAAAGGACCTAAAGCAATAACAATGGTTCTTTTTCTTTCATTTTCTATTGATTTACCTAAAATATCAACTGCATTGGGCAAGTTTTCTTCAGTTTTTCCTAATACTTCGTACAAAAAATTTAAGGAATTAATATCTTGCTTTTTTTTAGATTTTTTTTCAAAACCTTCGCCAACCAAAATACCTTCGTGATGATAAATTTTTAAAAGATTTTTCAAGTTATTTGCAGTTGCCTTTGGTGAAAATGCTCCGTCAACACTTGTTATGCAATTTATATTAAAATCTAAAGAGGCTGTAAACAAAGAAATAGTTCTAAAATCTTCAAGTTTTCCGTCAGTATCAATTACAATATTGTATTTTGCTCGTTTGTGTGCGTTTGAATTGAGATAACTTAATGCAAAAACTATTATTAAAAATATGATTTTAACTTTCTTCATTTTTAATAGGTTTAAAATAAAAATCTTGTTCGTGATTTTCTATGTCCTTAGAGCTTGCTTCAACAATATTATTATTTTTTAAAATACAAGTTTTATATCCCAAGCTTTTTAAAATTGAAATTACTGATTGTCTGTTTTCTTTGCCACTCAATTCGCTTTGTATCAAAGGTTTGTGTTTTTCGATAGTTTGTATCATATTTTCAAAAACCAAATGTTCGTAGCCTTCTACATCTATCTTTATAAAGTCAATTTTAGCAATGTCAGCAAATACTTTATCAGGGATTTTCATTTCAACTTCAAATTTTTTGTAGTAGTCGAGATTTTTATCTGAAATAACTCTTGTCATTCCGTGATGTAGCTCGCCATCGAATAAAGGCATTCCCATTTCAACAACAGTTTTATTATTTCCTAAAGCAAAATTTAAAAGTTTTAGATTTTTATATTTTTTTGTGTTTTTTTTCCAAATTTCGCAAAACAAAGGCACTGGCTCTACTGCATAAACTTTTCCATTTTCGCCCGCATATTTTGATAAAAAAACAGAATAATAACCCATATTCGCACCAATGTCTATGCAAGTAAAACCTGGCTTTATAATATCTTTTAATTTATATAATTCGGGATATTTCTTTTTGCCGTATCCTAATTTTATCAATCTTATATAGCTTGCCGAAACAATTTTTAAATAAGCAGACAGCCCAAAAACTTTAAATAATATTTTTTTTAAAAATTTAATCATTCTATTTCTTCAAAATCAACGTATTCACCAATATTTTCACTATTTTCTTTGTAGTTATTGTTTTCTGGAATATAATCCACATAAGTTTTTCCATGTTTTTTCTTTTCTTGTTTAGGTTGTCCTTGAAATTGGGAGTCAAATTTTCTTTGCATTCTTTTTACAAAAAGTTTTAAAAAAAATGGAATAACAAATCTAAATATAACAACAAAAATGAAGTATATTAAAAGTACAATAAATATAAAATGTAAAAACTTTTCCATATTAAAGAATACACATTGGGCTTAAAACTGTTGCAAATCCTAATAAATATCCAAAATAAATTTGAGGCTGATTATGTCTGTTTAAAAATAATCTTGACGAGCCTATTATTCCAGCTGCGAGTATTGTATAAGCTAAGAATTGTAAAACATTCAAATTTAATATTAGTGAAAAATAAGTTAAAAAACCTATTAAAGCACCAAAGCCAGTGGTATAAAGTGAAATTTTCCAAAAATTTGTTACTATTCCTGCAATAACAATACAAATGCATGCTGATAAAACAATATTTAATAAAATTGTTGGCATTGCAACTCTTTGCATAAAATACCATGCAAAAAAATACATGATTATAATTACAAAAATTGGTAAAAGTCTGTCGTTTTTCTTTTCGCCTTGTATTGATGAAATTAATCCAAAGAAATATAAAATAGGAATAAATAATGCTGGTAAAATTAATGTTGTAATTGCGAATATTAAGAAAATGGAAAATTTTAAGTTGGCATTCATAAAACCAAGATAGTGTTCCGAATTTAAAAATATAATAATAGTATAAGTTATAATTGTTAGAGGGTGGAATAAGTAACAACTAATTTTCGCTAATATTTCTAAGTATTTATTTAGTTTCATTAAAGTTCTTTTCTCAACCTGGCAACTGGAATTTCTAATTGTTCACGATACTTGGCAACTGTTCGTCTTGCAATTTGGTAACCTCTATCTCTTAATTCGTCTGCAAGTTTTTCGTCGGTTAAAGGTTTTGATTTGTTTTCTGCATCAATAAGCTCTTTAAGTATTTGTTTTATTTCTCTGGTTGATACTTCTTCGCCTGAATCGGTTTGCATTGCTTCGCTGAAAAAATATTTTAATGAATAGTTGCCGTAAGGTGTAGAAACATATTTTGAATTAGCAACTCTTGAAATAGTTGAAATATCTAAACCTGTAATTTCTGCAATATCTTTTAAAATCATGGGTTTTAAGTCAGTATCATCGCCACTAAGGAAAAAATCTTTTTGAAACTCAGCAATAGCATTCATTGTAAACAAAAGAGTGTTTTGTCTTTGAGTAACAGCATCTATAAACCATTTTGCAGAATCAAGTTTTTGCTTAATAAATAAGAAAGCGTTTTTATCTTCAGTAGAATTTTTGTTAGCATATTGTTCTAACATTTCGGCAAAACTTTGATTTATCCTTAGTTCAGGGGCATTTCTTTGGTTTAAACTTATTTTAATTTCACTTCCATTAACTTCGAGTAAAAAATCAGGAATTATCGCCATTAGCGAACGAGTTTGAGGTTCGCCAAACGAAGAACCTGGCTTAGGATTTAGTTTTAAAATTAAATCTATTGCTTCTTTAAGTTCGCTTTCGTCCCAATTACATTTAACAAGAATTTTTGAATAGTGTTTTTTAGTAAATTCATCAAAACATTCATCAATTATTTTAATTGCATTTAGGTTTGCTTGGCTTTGATTTTCTTTTCTTTTTAATTGTAATAGCAAACATTCTTGAAGATTTTGTGCTCCAACTCCAGCAGGGTCGAGGTCTTGCACAACAGACAAAACTTTATATAATTCTTCTTCGGTAGCTACAATATTTTGAGAAAACGCAATATCGTCAACAATACTTTCAATATCTCGTCTCAAATATCCATCGTCATCAATATTTCCAATAATAAAAACTGCTAAAAGTTTTTCTCTTTCATTAACATCTTTTAAAACAAGCTGTTCGGTAAGATGTTCTTGAAAAGATTTAGCAGCAGAATATGGAATATCTTTTTGGTCATCGTCAGGAGAAGTGTTATTTGCATGTAATCTATAGTTTGGAATTTCGTCGTCATCTCCTATATAATCTTCGAAAGAAAATTCATCATCATTTTTATTATCGTCTAAATTATCTTCGTTTGAGTAAATGTCTTCTTCTTCTTGATGTCCTTCGTCAAGAGCAGGATTTTCTTCAAGTTCCTTTTTTATTCTTTGCTCTAATTGCAAAGTAGGTAGCTCCAGCAATTTTATCATTTGAATTTGCTGAGGCGATAACTTTTGAAGTAATTTCTGCTGTAAACTTTGTTTTAACATAATTAAAAAAGCTTATTGCCAAATATACAATTATTTTTTTAATAATAATTAAAATTCAGCATTTTTTGGAGTACGTGGGAAAGGAATAACGTCTCTAATATTTCCCATTCCTGTAACAAATAGCATCAAACGTTCAAAACCTAAGCCAAATCCGCTATGAGGAACTGTTCCAAATTTCCGTGTTTCTAAATACCACCACATTTCTTTTTCTGGGATATTCATTTCATGCATTCTGCCAATAAGTTTGTCGTAGTTTTCTTCTCTTTGCGAACCACCAATAATTTCACCTATTTGTGGGAACAGAACGTCCATAGCTCTTACTGTTTTGTTATCCTCGTTTAGCTTCATATAAAAAGCTTTAATTTCTTTTGGATAATCTGTAAGAATAACAGGCTTTTTAAAATGTTTTTCAACTAAATATCTTTCGTGTTCGCTTTGTAAATCAATTCCCCATTTATCAACCGAATATTGGAATTGTCCTTTTTGGTTTGCTTTTGAATTTTTCAAAATATCAATAGCCTCGGTATAAGTTATTCTTACAAACTTATTGTTAATGACAAATTCTAATTTTTCAATTAAGTTCATTTCGTCACGTTCGTTTTGAGGCTTTTGTTTTTGTTCTTCTTCGCGGCGTTTTTTCAAAAATTCTAAATCTTCACGACAATTGTCTAAAGCATATTTTACAAGATATTGCAACATTTCTTCTGCTAAATCCATATCGTCGTTTATATCATAAAAAGCCATTTCTGGTTCTATCATCCAAAATTCTGCTAAATGTCGAGCTGTATTTGAGTTTTCTGCTCTAAAAGTTGGACCAAAAGTATAAACTTCTGATAATGCCAAAGCTGCAAGCTCTGCTTCTAATTGTCCTGAAACTGTTAGGTTAGTTGCTTTACCAAAAAAATCTTGTGTAAAATCAACTTTGCCTTCTTGTGTTTTTGGAAGATTGTTCAAATCTAAAGTTGTAACCTGAAACATTTCTCCTGCACCTTCTGCATCAGAGGCTGTGATAATTGGGCTGTGAATATTGCAAAATCCTTTATCGTTAAAAAATTTATGAATAGCAAAAGTCATAGCATGTCGAATGCGGAAAATTGCTGAAAATGTATTTGTACGAAAACGTAAATGAGCAATTTCTCTTAAAAACTCTAAGCTATGACGTTTTGGTTGAAGTGGATATTCATCAGGATCTGCTTCGCCCAAAACAGTTAATTCTTTACAAATTACCTCTAAAGCTTGTCCACTACCTGCCGACTCAACAGTCTTTCCAACAACAGAAACTGAAGCACCTGTATGTATTCTGTCTAAAACTTTTTCAATTTCAGGAGTAATGTCAACAACAACTTGCAAATTATTAATTGTTGAACCATCATTTAAGGCTAAAAAACAAACATTTTTACTTGCTCTTTTTGTTCTAACCCAAGCCTGAACTAAAACTTCTTTCCCAAAATCATTGCTTTGTAGTAAAGCAGCTATCTTAATTCTTTTCATTTCTTAGAATATTTATAAAATGCAAAAATATAAAAATATTGTATATCTTTTTCCTTATAAATTAAAAAACCAAATAATTATTGTGTGTTTTTTGTTTTATTAGTTCTACATCAAGTTTTTTGGTAAAGTTTTTTGAATATAAAAATCCGAGCGAGCGTCATGGGTGTTGTAGTGAACAAAAAAATTAAAAAAAACATTTGCAGGTAATAAATTTATTACCTATATTTGAAATTAGTTATTGAATTTTTAATAAGATTAAAATGAAACAAATAGTAAAAGTTTGGACTACAGATACTGAAATATGGGTTGAAGACAGTGATGGACAAAGAGGATTTGAGCTTTTTGAAGATTATCCACGCTTGAGGAATGCTACCCAAGCAGAACGTAATGATTATGAAATTACTACTTCTGGCTTACGTTGGAATAATTTGGACGAAGATTTGTGTTTTGAAGGATTTTTTGAAAAAAAGAAATATACATCGCTATACCGCTTTTTTATGCAACACCCAGAACTCAATGCCTCTGCAATTGCACGAAGATTGGGAATTTCTCAAAGTCTGTTTGCACAATATATTAGCAGACATAAACAAGCATCTAAAGAACGCGAAAAAGCCATTCTTGAAGAAATACGAAAAATTGGTAACGAACTTTCAGCAATTAGCATATAATCCAAGCGAGCAGAGTGAGCCTGCGAACTCTGCGAAGCAAGTATATACAAACTCTGCACTAAAGAAATTCTATAATTGTGAAGTTTTAAAAACTCACTACTAAAAGCTAAACACAATAAATCAGTTAAAAGTTTATAAAGTTTAAAGTTCATAAAGAAATGCCGAACTCGCAAGCCGCTTTTAACTTTTGTCTCTTTTGTGTTCTTTTGTGTCTTTTGTGGTTTAAAACTAATCCATGCGAGTAGAGTGAGCTTGCGAACTCTGCGAAGCAATAGACGCGCCAGCCCCTTTACCTTCGGTGAGCTCGTAAACTCGGTTCAACTTTCAACTTTCAACTTTTAACTGAGTTCAGTTACAGTATTGTTAAATTTTCATTAATATTTAATTAATATGCTATATAAAACTTTGGAGACTGAAAAAGTTTTCTAATTTTGCCGCTTGAAAAATTATAATTCATGGATACTCGTTTGAGAATATTAAAAGATGCAGGCGAAATGTTTAAACACTATGGTATTCGTAGCGTAACTATGGAGCATATTGCTGCAGAACTTGGAGTTTCTAAACGTACTTTGTATGAAATTTTTTCTGATAAAGATGATCTTGTAAAACAAGTAATAGAAGAAGAAATAAGGGTTCATAAAGAATATTGCACAAAACAAATTGAAACAAGTGAAAATGTGATTGAAGCAATTTTTAAAATGGGGCAGGTAAATGTTGAAATGTTTCGCAAAATTAATCCTTTGTTTTTTGCAGATTTACGCAAATTTCATCCAGGTGTGTTTAGAAAAATTCAGAAAAAAGGTAAACTAAAAGATTTATCTTTTACAAAATCTTTATTTGAGGCAGGTATTAAAGATGGTTTGTTTTCTGCAAATTTGAATATTGAGCTTGTAAGTAGCTTTGTTCAAAAAATATTTGACATTATTCACGAAGATGAGTTTAAAGAATTTGGTAGAGAAAATTTAACAAACTCTATTTTGCTTCCATATTTTAATGGAATTGCAACAGAAAAAGGTAAAAATTTAATTAATAAATATTTAGATATTTTTAAATATTAGAATAGAATGAAAAAAACTATAATTTTATTGTCTTTGTTTTTTTATGCGTTTTTTGCATTTAGCCAAGAAACATCTGAACTGAGTTTTAGTCTTCAGCAAGCACAAGATTACGCATTAGAGCATAACAAAAGTTTGAAGAATATTAAAACAGATGTCGCTATTTCTAAGCAAAAATTATGGCAAACAATATCTCAAGGCTTACCACAAATTTCGGGAAGTGTTGATTATACTAACTTCTTTAATTATGAAATTGAATTTGGTATGGGTGGTGGCGAAACTCCAGATCCTGATTTTACAAAACTTGATGCTGGCGACTTAGAAATTTTAAAACTTTTGCAAGGTTTTATGGGTGATGGTAGCACTACCATTAAAATGAAAAATCAGTCAACAGCAAAAATTCAGTTAACTCAGTTGATTTTCTCGGGTCAGTATTTTACAGGCATTCAAATTGCAAAAGTTGGACAAATGCTTGCCGAAATGAATATCGAAAAATCTGAACAAGATATTAAAGAATCAGTAATAAGCACTTATTATTTAGGTTTATTAACTAAAAAATCTGTTGAACTTTTAGATGCAAATTTGGAAAACTTGAACGCAACTTTAGAACAAACTCAAGCCTTGTTTAATGCCGGAGTTATTGAAGAAACAGATGTAGAACAATTGCAAATGTCTATTATCATGTTAGAAAATTCAAAGCGTTCTTTGTTACGAAATGTAGAGTTGAATAATAATATTTTGAGGTTTCTTTTGGGAATAGAAGGAGACGTTAAAATAGTTTTAACCGAATCTTTCGATAATATAATTGAAAACCTTGACTTAGGCAATTTGTTGGTTTCTGACTTTAATGTTGAAGAAAATATTAATATCCAAATGGTTGGTAAGCAAGAGGAATTATATGAAAAAATGTTATGTATGGAAAAATGGTCTTATGCTCCAACAATTGCTGGAATGTATAGCCATAACGAAAAATTGCTTACTACAGATTTTGATATGAATCCAAAAAATATGTTTGCTATAAGTATGTCTGTTCCAATATTTTCGTCAGGGTTACGTAAAGCAAAAGTTGAAGAAAAAAAATTAGAGCTTTATAAAATTCAAAATAATAAAGAAATGGTAAGTGACCAATTGATAATGCAAGAAAAACAAATGCGTTATAATTTAACTTCTGCATTGGAAGCGTATCAAAGTCAAAAAGACAATATTGAGCTTGCACAAAAAATATATACTAAAACTGAATTAAAATTCAGAAGTGGGGTTGCTTCAAGTTTTGATTTAATTCAGGCAAACTCTAATTTACTGCAAGCGCAAAATTCATATATTTCTGCTTCAATGGAGTTGTTGCAAGCAAAATTACAATTAGATAAACTGAGAAATAAAATTTAATTATTAAAAATATAGAAACTTTATAAACAATGAGAACAATAAAATTATTATTAGCGATTTTAGTTGCATTTTTTAGTATTTTATTTATTTCGTGTGGCGGAAAAGCTGATGCAAAATCAGAAGAAAATAAAACTGAAAAAATACAGCCAGTAAAAGTTACTCTTTTGCAAGAAGAAGAAGTTGCACGCGAAATAGATTATTCGGCTAATTTAGTTGCTTTTGAGGAAGTTTATTTAGCACCTGCAACACCGGGTAGAATTATAAAAGTTTATCCCGAAATAGGAGATAGAGTTAAAAAAGGACAAATGTTGGTGCAAATGGATCCAACTCAATTAAACACATCACTATTACAATTAGAAAATTTAAAAAAAGACAAACAACGTTTCGACACTTTAATTCAATATGGCGGTGTGTCTAAGCAACAATACGACCAAATTAATACTCAATATGATGTAACAAAAGCTAATGTTGAGCTTTTAAGTACAAATGTTAATTTGGCATCTCCTTTTAATGGAGTTATTACAGCAAAATATTTCGAAAATGGAGAATTGTTTACAGGTGCTCCTAATACTCAAGTTGGCAAGCCTGCAATTGTTGTTGTTCAACAAATAAATCCAATAAAAGCAATTATAAGTGTGTCGGAAAAATATTATCCTGTGGTTAAAAAAGGAATGATTGTAGATGTTAAATCGGATATTTATGCTGATAAAGAATTTAAAGGAAAGATTAGTTTAATTCACCCAACAATAAATGCTCAAACTAAAACTTTTAATATAGAGATTGAAGTCGCTAATAATGAGGAACTTCTAAGACCAGGAATGTTTGCAAGTGTAAATATGGAATTTGCAAAAGAAACTGCTATGGTTGTCCCTGTTTCGGCTGTATTAATGCAAAGAGGAACAAATAATAGGTATGTTTTTGTTTATAAAGATGGAAAAGCACATAGAATAGATGTAAAATTAGGAAAACGATTTGATGATAAAGTTGAGATTATTTCTGATGAAATCGGTATTAACGACCAGCTTATAATTGCAGGACATAATAATCTTATTGAGGGAGATAAAGTAGAAATTGTAAAAGATTAATTTTTAAAATTTTATTATGAGTATTTACAAAAGTGCAGTAAAGAAGCCAATTACAACAATGATGGTTTTTGTGGCTATCATTGTATTTGGTATATATTCGTTAACAAGGTTGCCAGTTGATTTATATCCAGAGGTTGAATTGCCAGCAATTTCTGTTTTAACTCTATATCCAGGGGCAAACTCAAGTGAAATTGAGGTTAACGTTTCAAAAATTGTTGAAAACTCTCTAAATGCAATTGACAATTTAAAAGAAATACATTCAAGCTCAAGAGATAATATGTCCATTGTTACAATTGAGTTTGAGTGGGGTTCAAATCTTGATGAGGCAGCAAACGATGTTAGAAATTCTTTAGAATTTATTAAAAAAAGATTACCAGACGGAGCCGAAACACCTGTAATTTATAAATTTAATTCCAGTATGATGCCAATTTTGTTTTTTGCAATTACTGCAGACGAAAATTATCTTGGCTTAGAAAAGTTGTTGGAGGAAAGGGTTGTTAATCAGCTAAATAGGATAGAAGGAGTTGGCTCTATTGGTTTGTCTGGTATGGTCGAACGCGAAATTTATGTAGAAGTTGACCCTGTAAAATTAGACGCTTTTAACCTAAGCGTCGAAGCGGTAGGAGCAATGATACAGGCTGAAAATATTAACATGCCAGCAGGTAGTGTTAAAATGGGCGACATGGACTACAACCTTAAAGTTGAAGGTGAATTTATTGAAAGCTCACAGATAGAAAATATTACACTTGGTAGTTTCATGGGGCAAACAATAAAAATCAAAGATGTTGCTGTTGTTAAAGATACTATTAAAGAAATTACTCTTGACGAAAAAATTAATGGCAAAAATGCTGTTAGAATGATGGTTCAAAAACAGTCGGGAGCAAATACTGTAAAAGTAGCTAAAGAAGTTAGAAAAGAATTAGAAGAAATACAAAAAACTCTTCCACCAGATGTGGTAATTGAACCTGTTTTTGACTCTTCAGAATTTATTAGTAACTCAATTAACAACCTCTCAGAAACTTTGTTGTATGCATTTGCCTTTGTTGTTTTAATTGTCTTGTTTTTCTTGGGTCGCTGGCGTGCAACTTTTATAATTGTACTAACTATTCCAATTTCATTGATTGTTGCATTTATATTTTTAGGAATAACAGGAAGTTCGATAAACATAATTTCATTAACTTCTCTTTCTATTGCAATTGGTATGGTTGTAGATGATGCTATTGTTGTTCTCGAAAATATTGCAAAACATATCGACAGAGGATCAAGTCCGCGAGAAGCTGCAATTTATGCAACTAATGAGGTGTGGTTAGCTGTTATTGTTACAACTTTAGTGGTTGTTGCAGTATTTATGCCACTTACTCTTGTAAAAGGAATGACAGGAGTTTTGTTTAAAGAATTAGGCTGGTTGGTTACTATTACGGTTACAACATCAACCTTTGTGGCTATTAGTTTAACACCTATGTTAAGTTCAAAACTGTTGAAATTACACCCACCAAGAAAAAATCGTTTTAGTTACGATAGAACAATAAAAGTATTTCTTGATAAAGTTGATATATTTTATGAAAAAAGTATCAGATTTGTGTTAAAACGCAAAAAAATGACTTTATTAATATCATTTTTAATATTTGCTGGAACAATGTTTCTTATTCCAAGATTGGGAACAGAGTTTATTCCTATTGCCGACCAAAGTAGAATAGGTTTAGTTGTTGATTTGCAAATGGGGCTTAGAGTTGAAGAAACTCAAAAAGTTGCAAGACAAATTGAAGGAATAATTAGTTCAAAATATCCTGAAGTAAGATTAGTTTCTACATCATCTGGAGCAGATGAGTCTGGAGGAATTTCTTCTATTTGGGGTTCAGCAGGTTCTCACATAATTAATATGAATATCAGATTAGTTCCAACAAGTGAAAGAGAACGCTCATGTTGGGATATTGGAGACGATTTAAGAAGCGAATTAGATAAAATTCCAGAAATTAACGACTATAAAGTTTCATATTCAGGTGGCGGAGGAATGATGGGCGACAATACAATTAATGTTGAAATTTATGGATATGATTTTGAAGCTACAGACCGAGTTGCTAACGAAATTGCTGAAAAACTAAAAGATTTAGAAACAGCATCAGATGTTCAGATAAGTAGAGATAAATTACAGCCAGAATTAGAGTTTGTTATCGACAAAGAAAAAATGGCAATTTATAATTTAAACACTGCTTCAGTTTCTATGGCTTTGAGAAATAGAGTTTTAGGTTTTACTGCAACACAATTTAGAGAAGACGGCGATGAGTTTGATATTGTTGTTAGATATAATGAAGAAGCAAGAAACTCAATTTCAGATATTGAAAACATAATAGTAACAAATCAGCAAGGTGTTAAGGTTCGTTTAGGAGATATTGGGGAAGTTAAAGAAACATGGCTACCACCAAGCATAGACCATAAAAGAAGAGAACGTATTGTTACTGTATCAGTTGTTCCTTTTAAAACTTCTTTGGGAGATTTAGCAAACGATATTCAAGGTGTTATTAGCGAAATTGATAAACCAAGCGAAATTTTAGTTAATGTTGCAGGAGCATATAAAGACCAACAAGAATCGTTTCAAGACATAGTTTTTTTGATGTTGATATCTTTGATTTTGGTTTATATTGTAATGGCATCTCAGTTTGAATCGTTTTCTGTTCCATTTATAATAATGTTTTCAATTCCGTTTTCTTTTTCAGGTGTAGTCTTAGCTCTGTGGATTACAGGAACAAACCTTAGCATTATTGCAGCACTTGGAGCGGTTTTACTGATTGGAATTGTTGTGAAAAATGCTATTGTCTTGGTTGACTTTATAAACTTGATGCGAGATAGAGGTTATGCAATGACAGAAGCAATTGCTTTAAGTGGAAAATCGAGATTACGTCCTGTGCTTATGACTGCTCTAACTACAGGATTGGGAATGTTGCCTTTAGCTCTTAGTACTGGAGACGGTTCTGAAATTTGGACACCTATGGGAATTTCTGTAATAGGAGGTTTATTGTTTTCTACCTTCTTAACTTTGATAGTTGTACCTGTTGCATATGCAATTATAGAGCGTCCAGGTCGAAGAAGAAAGAAAAAGAAAGCATACCAAGAAGAATATGATTTTATGGATTAAAAAAAGAAAATTATGAAAGCAATAATGATAATTTTTAATCACGCCTTGACCGAAAAAGTAGAGTATATGCTTGATAGGTTGGAAGTTAGGGGCTTTACTCAATGGGAAAACTTGCAAGGTAGAGGTAGTGTTGATGGCGATCCACATTATGGAACTCACACTTGGCCCGAAATAAATACTGCTACAATAGCTGTGGTTGAAGACGATAAAGTAGATATAATTTTAGAAAAAGTTCAAAGAATAGACGAAATAAACAAAGAAGTAGGAATTAGAGCTTTTGTTTGGAATATTGAAAAGACGGTGTAAACAAGTTAAAAGTTTATAAAGTTCGTAAAGTTTGTAAAGTTTGTAAAGTGGGAAAATTTTTATAAATGGCATAGTAGAGATGTTGTACGCGATGTCTCTACTATTTATTTTTTAAGTTTTCGCTATTTACGCTGATTTAGCTTCGCTTATCTCGTCCTGCGGACTTCGGTTGCAATCCGAGTGTAATTGCAACCACTTAGCGTCTGTGGCGTTGGAGCGAGCATCAGAAGTGTTGTGATTGCAAGCAGAGTGAGCAAAGCGAACTCTGCGAAGCAATAGACGCGTCAGCCACTTTTAACACTTCAACTACGTTCAGTGCATCGCTTTTAACTTTCGACTTTTAACTGAATTTATTTTATCATAACTGCGAGTCTAAAAAAGTTGTTTACCGAACCTAAAACTTCATATTCTACATAAAAAGCATTAGTCCATTCTGTAAAAGCTTTAAACTCGTGCATAGGAACGCTAAACTCGTCGAAAAACAAAATATCTCCAGATTTTAAATAAGGATACAAAGTTGTTAAAATAAACAAAGTAGAAGAGTATAAATCAGCGTCTAGGTGAATAACTTTGCGGTTTTCTGGATTATAATTTTTCAAAAAAGGCAATAAAGATTGTTGAAATAATCCTTGATAAAAACTTGCTCTTGTGTCATCAATTTTTGGTATAGCATTGTCTTCTATTGCAAAATGTCCAGCTTTAAAAGTTCCCCAATCTTCGGGTAAACCAGTAAAAGTGTCGAAACCATAAAATCTAGAATCTTTATGAGTAATATGTTGTACCCACCATTTAAACGACACGCCTTTATAGACACCAAACTCAAAAAAATCTATTGGAATTTCATTTAGTTTTTGAGTTTCAATCACATGCAAATACAGTTTCTTTTTTTTATTGAAATCATATTTTGGGGAATAATAATCGCTATACCCATCGTTTTTATGTTTATTTACAAAACGAGAAAGCTTTGCTAGATGACCGATAAAAAGAAAAATGTTTGAAGGCACTAAGCGGTGAAGACGTAAACGATAAAATATTTCTTTGTGTTTAGCTTTCATACAACTTTTGTTTTATGAGGCAAAAGTAAATAAAAATATGTAATACTTAAAATCTGTAATTATAAAAGTAAAAATATTTTCACTAAGCGATTTATTTTTGCATTTTTGTAAAAAATATTAAAAATGCATAAATCTGGTTTTGTAAATATAATTGGCAACCCAAATGTTGGAAAATCAACAATTATGAATGAGTTGGTAGGCGAAAAAATTTCTATTATTACAGAAAAATCTCAAACTACTCGACATAGAATTTTAGGTATTGTAAGTGGAGATAATTTTCAAATTGTTTATAGCGACACTCCTGGAATAATTAAGCCAAAATATAAACTACAAGAAAAAATGATGGAATTTGTTACTACTTCTTTTGAAGATGCCGACATATTCCTTTATGTAACTGATGTTGTTGAAAATCCTAAAAAGAATATTGAGTATATCGAAAAACTTAGTAAGGTTAATGTGCCTGTAGTTTGTTTAATAAATAAAATTGATTTAGCCGACCAACAAAAAGTGGAAGAACTTCAAGAATTTTGGAAAGAAAACTTGCCAAATGCGGAGATTTATGCAATTTCAGCTTTAGAAAAATTTAATATTGAAGGTTTATTCGATAGAATTATTGAACTTTTGCCCGAAGGACCAGCTTGGTTTCCAAAAGACCAGCTAACAGACAAAACAGAAAGGTTTATTGTTTCTGAAATTGTTAGAGAAAAAATTTTTAAAAACTATCAAAAAGAAATTCCTTATTCTTGCGAAGTTGTTGTAGAAGAATTTAAAGAAGAAGAAACTATTATTAGAATAAAAGTTAATATTATTGTTGAGAGACAGTCGCAAAAAGGAATAATTATAGGACATAAAGGAGCTTCAATTAAAAAAGTGGGAACTCAAGCAAGAATAGATATTGAAAGTTTTTTTGAGAAAAAAGTTTTTATTGAATTTTTTGTGAAAGTCAAAAAAGATTGGCGTGATAATGATAAAAGCTTAAGGGATTTTGGATATGTGTAAGAGTTAAAAGTTTGTAAAGTTCATAAAGTTTGAACCGAGCTTGCGAGCTCGCTGAAAGCAAAAGTTCATAAAGTTCGTAAAGAAAAAAGCCGAACTTGTAAGCTCGATTCAACTTTTAATAATTTTTATCTAATTAGAGTAAAATAACCAGTTTCTGAATAATCATTTCCGTATAAATCTTTGTATTGTACATACCAAGTATATACGCCAACAGGACATTCCATATCATTGTATCTTCCGTCCCATTCTTGTTCGTAGTCTTCGGTGTTAAAAACTATTTCACCCCATCTGTTATAAACAATAAAACGCCATTCTTTTGTATTTGCGTTTGCAACAAATACTCTAAACTTGTCGTTCATACCATCGTAGTTTGGAGTAAAAGCTGTAGGAGCGTAAATGGTATGTTCTGTATTTACAACAATTATCTTTTGTGCTGTGTCTGAACAAGAGTATAGAGATTCTGCTTCGAGAGTAACAGTATAGGTGCCTGGAGCAGAATACGTGTGGCTAGGATTTCTATCTTTGCTAGTGTTTCCATCGCCAAAATCCCAGTGATACCAAAAAGCACCTACAGAATAATTAGAAAAATTAACTAATGGAAATTCAGTGCTAACAGATTCTCTATCTGCTCTAAAATCAACTTCTGGTACTGGAAACACAGTTATTCCAATTGTTGAGTCAACAGCACAATTGTTTTTTGAGAAAATAGTTAAATTAACACTATAAGTTCTAGCATTTTCAAAAATATGTGTTGGGTTTTTTGCAAAAGATAAGTTTTCAAAATCGCCATCATCAAAATTCCAAACATATCTTTGACCTTGGTCGGGACTAGTTTCCTCGAAATTAACTTCTAAAGGAGAACAACCACTGTATCTGTCTGCTCTTGGGTTAATTAATGGAAGTTCGTAAGTAGAAATGTGTATATCTTTTGTTACTTCTGCAAAACCACAAACATCTTGTACTCTAAATCTAAAAACAGTGTCGTTATAAATTGTTAGACGAATAGGATTAGACATTAAAGAATCGTTTACCCAAACATTGTTGTTAGTTAATCCTCCTCCGCTAACTGTTGCAGTACAGGTAACTTGAGATCCGGGGCAAACTATATTGTTAGAAACACTTACATTTAATTCAAGTGGTTTGTGTACATAAACAGTAATTTCTATATCTTGACTAACACAAAAACCAGCATCAACAACATGAGCGGAATAAGTTGTTGTCTCTGTTGGACTTACTAGTGTGGTCATTCCTTGGTCATCATTGTCCCAAACTATTGTGTATGGTGCTACGCCACCAGTAATTATTCCAATACCTATTTCTGTAGTCATTCCATAACAAATAACTTGGTCGTCCATAGCTTGTAGGTAAAAAGGTTCAGGTTCTGTTATTTCGTATTCCATAACATGATGGCAACCACTTTGGTCTGAAATAGTTACGCTATAAATACCAACACCAACACCTATTAAATTTTGTTCCCAACTTCCGTTTGACCATTCGAAATGATATGGAGGACGACCACCTTGTGCAGTTATGTAAACATTTCCATCATTAGTGTTTCCTTGGCAACTTACATGAGTTCCACTTATTGTTCCGCTTAAAGGAGCTGAAGGTTGTATTATTTGAACAGTGTCGGCATGTGTACAATTATTATGGTCTGTTATGGTAACCATATATGTACCAGGAATTAAATTGTCAATATCTTCACTAATAGCACCAGTATTCCATGAGTAATAATATGGTTCAGTTCCACCAACAACAGTTAGGTCTGCAACTCCATTTCCTTCGCCAAAACATCTTACATGAGTAGGAGTAATATTGCCATGCAAAGGTAGTTGAGGTTGTTCTAAAATTGCATATCCAAACGAAGAGCAACCATTAGCATCGCCAACGGTTACAATATAAGTTCCGAAAATTAAGTTTTCTAAGTTTTGGCTAGTTTGTCCAGAAATCCAATTAAAAGAATATGGGGTTGTTCCACCTACAACATTTAAAAGAATAGAGCCATTATTATTTCCGTAACAATCAATATTAGTCGGATAAATGTGTAATTCTAATTCATCGGGTTGAGTTATTTCAAATTCTGCGGATAAAGAACAGTTATTATAATCTGTAACAGTTACAATATACTCACCAGCAACGATATTGTTTAGAGATGAAGTCATTAGTCCATTTGACCAATTATATGTTAAAGACCCTGTTCCACCAGAAGCATTAAATTCAATTCTTCCAGTCTGGTTTCCATAACAATCTACATCTTGAGTGTTTGCAACATAGCTTAATGGTGTTACATCGTTTATTGTAAATTCTGCTTCGCCTGTACAACCATTGTTATCTGTTACAGTAAATTGATAGTCTCCAGCAACAAGTGTTGTTTGTTCAAATCCTGTAATATTATCTGGATTCCATGCAATTGTATATGGTTCTGTTCCACCAACAACATTAACTCTAGCAGTTCCATTGCTGTCGCCATAACATAAAATGCCTTGAATATTAGTAACATTAACAACCAAACTGGGTTGATTAGCTATAGTGCCTGTTGCCGTTGCAGAACAACCACTATTTTCTGTTACAGTAACCGAATATTCTCCAGGTTCTAAGTTTGTTAAGCTTTGTGTTGTTTGTTGAGGATTTGTATTCCAAATATATTGATATGGTTGATGTCCACCAAAGACGTTTGCAGAAATTTCACCATCATTCATATTATTACAAGTAACATCTTGTGTTAAAATTCCTACTGATAAATTTATAAATTCAACGAAACATGTAGAACTTGCGGAACAGCCTACTGCGTCTGTTGCTGTAACAGAATAAGTTCCGGTATTTGCAAAAGTATATGAATTACTGATAGAATTATCTTGCCATTGGTAAGTAATTCCCGGATCATTTAAAGTAATTGTAAAAGGATCTCCATTACATACTATTGTGTCGTTTAACTCTGTTATTGGCGGAAGGTTTGAATTAATATTAACTTCCATTGAAATATGCTCTTGTACACAAGCACCTTCGCGTAAGAAGTACATTGTAACGGTATAGGTATCTGTTACTGCAGGATATTCGTGGTTAATAACTTGATTACCAACAACAATAGGAGAACCGTCTCCCAAATCCCATTCTACATTAGTAATATCGGTACTTGTTGCTTGGAAACTTACAGTTGTTTGAGTACACATTAAAGTATCTTGAAAAACATCAAAAGCTGTAGATGTGCCGTCAACAACAATATCAAAACTAACATTTAAAGGAACGATATTAGCTCCAGCTAAATAGCCATAAGATTCAACATCTCCAAATCCATAAACAGTAGCTAAAACTCCTTCGGGAGATATTATATAGTGAGAGCCTTGAGTTAAGTTTTTTCTAACATAAGAATATGCGTTATTTGCAGGAACTGTAGCCCAGCCAGTTAGTGGAGAGCCATCTAAAAGAACCTCAGAAGTGGTAGATGTTTTAGCTACAATATTTGTATAAAATTGGTTGATTGCTGTAGTATTAAAAGCTTGAAAAACTATATAATCTAAAGTTTGTTCTATTGGAGAAAGCATAATCATAAAAGGGTCGGAAGTAACGCCATCACAACTTGTTCCTTGGCTATATTGAGCAACAGAAATAGGTTTGTCGCTAGTAATGAATGAAGTGGTAGATAAATTTACTTCATGAAATTGACCAGCATTCAAATTAATGTTTGCTCCACCATTTATATTTACTATAGTAGCGTCTTCGCAAGCTAAAATTCTATATGTATCACTAGCTCTGGTCATTAAAGGAACAGTAATATAGTTATTTCCCCATGCTTTTACTGGAATCATTTGTTCGTATAAATGGTCGCAATAAGTACAACTTAAAGGAACGTTAGCACAAGTATTACCTGCAAATACCGCAAAATTATGGCAGTTGCCCAATTCTGTAGATTTTACAGTTGAACCAGTGAGGTCGCCCAAACTTTGAACTAAATACACTTCACCAGCATTTAAAGTTATGGAAAATGGAATATTTGCATTTCCGCCACCTCCACTTAAATTTGCTTTAGGAGTAATTTCTATTGAAGTTCCATCTTCTATACCAACAACAATAAATTCAGATGGTTGTGAGCTAAAATGAGAATAGGTAGTTACCAAATAATTGTCGCCTAAAGCAATAGTTGGAAATACAATAGTAGCATCTGATGAGGCGGTTCTTTGGTTTGCAGCATAAACAGCTACAGGAGTATCAGATTGTACTCTAACAGCTCTATTTAAAACTGTATTAGGTTGAGATATACAAGCATTTTGTGCAGCAGGAACTTCTATATATTGAGAACCATTTGCACCAATAGTAAAATTTACAGACCAACCTGAGCCAGGAATACTAACAGTTCCTGTAGCTCCAACATCAGAAGTAATGTATATTTGTGTACTTACAGGAGTGTCGAAATTTTGCATAAAAGATAACCAAAAGTCAGTTCCGGTAGTACTTTGAGCAAATAGTTTTGATAATCCAAAAATAGTTAAACCAAAAATGGTTATAAGTCTTTTCATTGATCAAATTTAATAATTATTAAAAGATGCTAAATTACAGTGAAATTTAAGTTTTTACAAATAAAATCCATTGTTTTTAGCTTTATTCCATAAAATATAACGTTGTTTTTTAATTTTGGTTTGTTTTTTTATAAAAAATGTTGTGAAGTTTTGTAATTTTCAAAAAATTTTATAACTTAAACGATAATAAGAAAACTATTAAAGTTTGAAGAATGAAAATATTAGTTATTTTTGCAAATAAATATTGAAAATTTAAAACATAATAATATGGAAAAATTAAAAAGTGGTGAATTTCTTGTAAAATCAACAAATTCTTCGGATATATTTATTCCAGAAGAATATACTGAGGAACAATTAATGATTGCTCACATGATTCAAGATTTTCTTGATGCAGAAGTAAATCCTATAGTTGCAAAACTAGATGAAGGCAATCGTGAACTTATGGCAGCAACCATTAGAAAAGCTGGTGAGCTTGGTTTAATGGGTATTGCTATTCCTGAAGAATATGGTGGATTTGAACAAGATTTTGTTACTCAAATGCTTGCAGCCGAAAATATTGGTGCAGGATATTCTTTCTCTGTCGCTTTTATGGCTTCAACAGGAATTGGGACTTTACCAATAATGTATTATGGTAACGAAGAACAACGTCAAAAATATGTAACAAAACTAGCAAGTGGCGAATTTATTGGTGCTTACTGTTTAACCGAACCTGACGCTGGTTCTGATGCAAATTCAGGAAAAACTCAAGCAGTTCTTTCTGAAGATGGCAAACATTATATTCTTAATGGACAAAAAATGTGGATTACAAACGCCGGTTTTGCTGATACTCACGTTGTTTTTGCAAAAATTGCTAACGACAGAGTTCTTTCTGCATTTATTGTAGAAAAAACTATGCCAGGTGTTGAAATTGGTCCTGATGAGAAAAAAATGGGAATCAAAGGTTCTTCAACTTGCCAAATTTATTATAACGATGTAAAAGTTCCTGTTGAAAATTTAATTGGAAGAGGCGGAATGGGATTCAGAATCGCTTTGAACATTTTGCACATGGGACGTATTAAACTTGGAGCTAATGTTATTGGGGCAGCAAAAAAATCTATAAGCGATGCAGTAAAATATGCAAACGAACGCAAACAATTTAACGTTCTAATTTCAACTTTCCCAACAATAAAACACAAAATAGCCGAGCAAGCAATAAGAACTTTTGCTTTAGAATCTGCAATTTATCGCGCAAGTCATGATATTGATTGCTTGATGAAAAAATATAAAGCCGAAGGAATGGATAAAGGACTAGCTGCTATTGAAGCTATTGCTCACTATGCTGTTGAAGCTGCTTTATTAAAAGTATATGGCTCAGAAGTATTAGATTTTGTTGTTGACGAAACTGTTCAAATTCATGGTGGAATGGGTTATTCTGCCGAAATGGATGCAGATAGAGGTTATCGCGACTCAAGAATTAATAGAATTTTTGAAGGAACAAATGAAATTAACCGTTTGTTATTAGTTGAAACAGCTATCAAACGCGGAATGAAAGGCGATTTCGATATGGCAGGACCAGCTAAAGAGTTTTATGAAAATATGGAAAATTGCCGTATCAATAAAAAAGATGGAGAAAATTTCTTTGAACAAAAATTAAGATATATTGAAAATTTCAAAAGAGCTGCACTAATTCTTATTCACAAAGTTTCAGATAAGTATGAAAAAGATATGCTCAGAGAACAAGAAATTATCAATAATATCAGCGATATGATGATTCAAATTTATACCGCAGAATCTTTAACACTTAGAGTTAAGAAAATTGCAGAAACAAATGCAAAACCAAATCTTGAATTATATAAAGATATAGTAAATGTTTTGGTTTACGAAGCTGCTGCAGTGATTTCTAAAAATGCAAAAGATGCAGTTTTCTCAATGACAGAAGGCGAAGAAAGCGAAAAAATGTATAAAGCACTTAAAGACTTATCTTGCGTTGAAGGAGTAAATACAAAAGATGCAAGAAGAAGAATCGCTGATTTCTTAATTGATAAAGGCGAATATAAACTTTAAAATTTGTTTCATGTGTAATAAAAAAGGCTACTTTATTTTTAAGGTAGCCTTTTTCTTTTTTGAAATTTCCTTATCTATATATCTATAAGAATATTAGTTGTACCAAAATATATACAGGCAATAAAACTATTACAGAGAATTTAATCATATAACCAAAGAAACTTGGCATTTTAATTTTACTTTCTTCGGCAATTGCTTTTACCATAAAGTTTGGACCGTTTCCAATATAAGTCATAGCTCCAAAAAGTACAGCACCCAAACAAATTGCAGTTAAAATCATTTCATCAACACCTGCCACATAACCAGCACCACTAATAAATTCGCCTCCAGGATTCATTCCAAGAGCTAATTGATGAAACGCTAATGCAGTAGGAGTGTTGTCTAAGAAAGCACTTAAACTTCCAGTTGCGTAATAATATTGAGCATTTGAGTTTATTCCTAAATCATGAGCATTTGTTTTTAAATATTCTAAGGCAGGTATCATAGTAATGAAAATTCCAAAGAATAAGAATGCTACTTCTAAAATTGGTCCCCAAGAGAATTTGTTTGCTTCTCGTATAGGTTTTTTTGTAAATAATAAAGACAAAACAGCCATAGAAACAATACTTCCTTCTCTAATAAATCCTGCCCATCTATTTTCTTTCATAATAGGTAAATAATGTTCGTTTAAGAAAGCAACGGAAGCCACAACACCAGCTAGGAAAAGAAAGTTAATATTTCCTTTTAAACCTAAAGGTTCAACATTAGTTTTGTCGAATTTTATATTTTCAAGTGGTTCTTTTTTGTAATAATAAGAATCAGCAATAAAGTAAAGCAATAATAGTACGGCATTTACAAAAGCCCATTCAGGAAGCATATGGAAAAACCAAGTAAATTCAGCACCTTTTAGATATAACATGAAAAGTGGTGGGTCGCCAAGTGGAGTTAATAATCCACCAGCATTTGCAACAATGGCAATGAAAAATAAAATTGTGTGAACTTTAAATTTTCTTGCATTATTTGTTCTAATTACAGGACGAATTAAAAGCATTGCTGCACCAGTTGTTCCCATTATAGAAGCTAAAATGGCACCAATTCCTAAAAAAGAAGTGTTTATCCATGGTTTTGCTTGAATATCGCCTTTTAAGTGAATACCACCAGTTATTACAAATAAAGCTCCTAATAAAATTATAAAAGGAAGATAATCAAAAATCAATTGGTGTGCTAAAAGTTCTGGTAAACCTAATGCTATCAAATATCCTGCAACAGGAATACCAAGTATTATAGACACAAGTAATTTGTTTCTGTTTTTTTCCCACCAGTGTTCAAAAAACAAAGGACCTAGTGCAATACATAATAACATTAGCACAAAGGGAATAATAGCCCAAAGAGGCATGTTTACGTTAGTTGCTGATAATAAAGTCATAATTAATTAATTTAAAATTCATTAAATGCAAAATTAATTATATTTTTTTAAAGTCGTTATTTTACAAGAAAAGATTAAGGTTTATATCTCTATGTTTGACAACAGAATTTTCGTACTGTTGAGCTGGTAATTAAACCATTACTTTATTAAATTTAAAACCTCTTTAGCCAATTTATAGGCTTGAGATTTTAAATAAGGTTTTCTGTTTTTAGAGTTGATGCACCAATGTCGAACAACTACGCCTTGCCCGCAAGGGCAACATGTGATTAACCGTAAGATTTATCTTGCGGTAGAGATGCCTCTCAGTCCATTCGCCCGCAAGGGCGACACAATTAAGTTGTTAAAAGTGATACGCTAAACGTAGTTGAAGTGTTAAAGTTGTTGTGTTGCCCTACGGGCAAGGCTTTCGAGGGTCTATATACCGCAGGCTGCGCCTACGGTTAATCACATGTTGTCCTACGGACAAATAAAAATATGTGCGTTGTTTTCAATGTTATAATACCCAAACAAACAAATTGCCTGATTGTCAAGAGGTTAGCTGGTGTTGCAAAAAATGCGGAAAACAGGAAATTATGTTATGAGATGTTAAATAAGCTTTTAGTCTCTTATACTTATCAAATTTTTACAAGAAAATAAGTTGTACCAAAATATATACAGGCAATAAAACTATTAAAGAGAATTTAATCATATAACCAAAGAAACTTGGCATTTTAATTTTATTTTCTTCAGCAATAGCTTTAACCATAAAGTTTGGACCGTTTCCAATATATGTCATAGCACCAAAAAATACCGAAGACAAGCAAATTGCAGTTAAAATCATTTCATCAATACCTGCAACATAACGAACACCTTCAACTACGCTACCATCATTCATTCCGAGAGCTAAGTTATAAAAAGCTAATGCAGTAGGAGCATTGTCTAAGAAAGCGCTTAAACTTCCTGTTGCATAATAAAATTGAGCATTTGAGCTTATTCCTAAACTATTAGAATTTTCTGATAAATATCGTAAAGCAGGTATCATAGTAAGGAAAATTCCTAAGAATAAGAATGCTACTTCTAAAATTGGTCCCCAAGAAAATTTGTTTGCTTCGCGTATAGGTTTTTTTGTAAATAATAAAGACAAAACAGCCATAGAAACAATACTTCCTTCTCTAATAAATCCTGCCCAATTACTTTCTGCCATAATAGGTAAATATTGTTTGTTTAGAAATGCAACAGAAGCAACAACACCTGCTAGGAAAATAAAGTTAATATTTCCACTTAAACCCAAAGGTTCAACATTTGTTTTGTCGAATTTTATATTTTCAAGTGGTTCTTTTTTATAATAATATGTATCAGCAATAAAGTAAATTAATAATAGCAAGGCATTTACTAAAGCCCATTCTGGCACCATGTGGAAAAACCATGAAAATTCAGCACCTTTTAAATATAATAAGAAAAGTGGTGGGTCGCCAAGTGGAGTTAGTAGTCCACCAGCATTTGCAACAATGGCAATGAAAAATAAAATTGTATGAACTTTAAATTTTCTCTCGCTATTTGTTCTAATTACAGGACGAATTAAAAGCATTGCAGCACCAGTTGTTCCCATAAAAGAAGCTAAAATAGCACCTATTCCCAAAAAAGAAGTGTTTATCCATGGTTTTGCTTGAATATCGCCTTTTAAGTGAATACCGCCAGTTATTACAAATAAAGCTCCTAATAAAATGATAAAAGGAACATAATCAAAAAGCATTTGATGTTTTAAATCACCTGTCAACCCTTGTGCTATTAAATATCCTGCAACAGGAATACCAAGTATTAAAGATACAAGTAATTTATTTTTGTTTTTTTCCCACCAATGTTCAAAGAACAAAGGACCTAATGCAATACATAATAACATTAATACAAAGGGGATAATAGCCCAAAGTGGCATAGCCTTAGTTGTTGATAATAAAATCATAATTCATTAATTTAAAATTCCAAAACCGCAAAAATAATTATATTTTTTAAATGCAATAATTTTATAGGCAAAAGATTAACAAAACCTCTATGTTTGACAGTAGATTTATTGCTCTGATGTTTCTGAATTAGAACTTTTCTTTTTTAATTTCAAGCTTTCGAGTATGCTTTCTCCAAAAATTCTTTTATAAAAAATAAGTAATAAAAATACAGAAACTGTTATAGCAGAGTCTGCCACATTGAACACAGGTCTAAAAAACAAAAATTCTTTACCACCAACAAAAGGGAACCATGTTGGATATGTGGTTTCTATTATTGGGCAATAAAACATATCCACAACTTTACCATGGAGAAATGGAGCATAGCCACCTTCAGGAGGAAACATTGTTGCTACTTGGTAATAGGTACTTTCATTAAAAATTAGACCATAAAATGCAGAATCGATTAAATTTCCTGTTGCTCCAGCAATAATTAAGGAAATGCAAATTATATAAAATAAATTTTCGCCAGCTTTTATAATTTTACATAAATAATATATTAGTAATGAAATTGCTACAACTCTAAATAAACTTAAAAATAATTTTCCCCAACTACCACCAAATGTCATTCCAAAAGCCATACCTTCGTTTTCAACAAAATGCAGTTTTATTTTGTCGCCAATGATATTAAGTTCTTGACCTAGAGTAAAGTTAGTTTTTATCCAAATTTTTAAAACTTGGTCTAAAATTAAAATTCCTAAAATTATAGCTATAGCTATAAGTGATTTTTTTCTCATAAAAATCGTTATTTTGAACTGCAAATATAAATTAATAATTCATTTATCTTATTTAGAATGTATATAAATGTCCGTTTTAAAATCAAAAACTTGTAAAATCATTTTTATTTAATTAAAAAGAAATTAATTTTGTCGTGTTAAATTTTGAATTATTAATTTTTAAAGAATAGAAAAAATGGCTTACAAAATTACTGACGACTGTGCCGCTTGTGGTACTTGCATAGATGAATGCCCAGTAGAGGCAATCACTGAAGGTGCTATTTATGTTATTAATCCAGACCTTTGCATCGACTGTGGTGCATGTGCTGATGCATGCCCAGTAGAAGCAATAAAGCCTGCATAGTTAAGAAATTAAAAAGCTCCTTTCGGAGCTTTTTTTTTGGAGAAAAGTATTCTTAAAACTAATTTCAAGCAAGCAGAGTGAGCTTGCGAACTCTGCGAAGCAAGTCTATACAAACTTTGCACTAAAGAAATTTTATCTACCAATGTGAAGTTTTTAAAAACTCACTACTAAAAACTCTTTCAACTTTTAACTTTTAACTGAGTAGTTGTTTCATGTCGAAGTTTTCCGTTTTTTTCGACACGTTATTTTTTCATGTCGAAGATATTGTTTTCTGTAATTATATTATCAATAGGTTCTGCTTTCGGAACTCCTGATAAAAATAATTGATAAAGAGGTTGATTTATATAAAAGTTTGATTTTCCTAATTTTATTTTTTCTAAAAATCCTTTATCAGTTAATATATTCAAATATTTTGCTGCTGTTTGTCTATTTACATGAAGGTCGTTTTCTAAAAATTCGATTTTTGTGTATGGGTGTTTGAATAAATTATTAAGTAAATCTTGAGAGTAAATGTTTTTACATTGTTCTCTAATGCGGTGTTTGTAATCAATCATCAATTTTTTGATGCCTTCTATTAAAAATATAGTTTGTTTGCTTGTTTCCTCAATACCTTTGAGCATAAATAATATCCATGTTTCCCAATTATTGTCTATGCGTACTTGTTGTAAAAGGCGGTAATAGTCGGCTTTGTATTGTATTATATAGCGACTTAGATAGAGAATAGGAAGATTTAGTTGTTCTTCTTTTACTAAATATAGAATATTGATAATACGTCCAGTACGTCCATTACCGTCATAAAAAGGGTGAATGGTTTCAAAGCGATGATGTATTATAGCCATTTTTACAAGTGGGTCTAAATCGCTTAAAGTTTCATCATTCATAAAAGCAACCAAATTATCCATTAATTTTTCAATAGTAACTATATCTTGAGGTGGCGTATAAACGACTTCACCAGTACGTTCATTTTTGAGGACAGTACCTGCGTTGACTCTATAACCAGCATCGTTTCCTACTAAATTTTGTTGAATGTGTTTTATGTCTTTATTTGTTATTAATTTAGTTTTTTTAACATTTAAAAAACCTTCTTTTAAAGCATTGGCATATTTGCTAACTTCCTTTGCAGCAGCATCATTAAAAAACTTTTCGTTGAGTTGAGCTTTGTATAATTCATCTTGTGTGGTTATAATATTTTCAATAGCGTTGCTTTCTTTAGCTTCTTGTAGCGATAAGGTATTAATAAGAATGTTTTCATTTGTTATAGTCGTGCATAATCCATTTAGTAAAGATAAATGGCGATATGATTGTGCCAACTGCTTTAATACTTGTTTAGTCTCTAAATCTTGTTGTATAGGAAGTAAGGGTATGTTAAAATTCATAATCTACATTTTTAATTCAATGTAATTTTATTGTACAAATATATAATATTTTTTGTTAACAATAATGTAGCCTCTTCTATAGCCAATTCAGTTAAAAGTTAAAAAAGTTCGTAAAGTTAAATCCGTTCGAGCAATAGACTCAACACAATAACTTAGTTAAAAGTTTAAAGTTCATAAAGAAATGCCGAACCCGCAAGCCGCTTTTAATTTTTGTCTCTTTTGTGTCCTTTTGTGTCTTTTGTGGTTTAAAACTAACTCTTGCGAGTAGAGCGAGCTAGCGAACTCTGAGAAGCAAATGACGCGTCAGCCTGTCGCGTCCTAAGAAAAGTTGA